>CP002098.1:638750-1277500 GCA_000145985.1 Ignisphaera aggregans DSM 17230
AGAACTAATCAAAAAAGCTGAAGAGAAGCCTCAACCACCATAGAAACAGGTATAGCATCCATTAGATTAGGAGGTAAAACACCTCTAACAAAACACTTTTTAACCCTCTAGCTACTCTATGGTGAGGAGATATATGGGTTCAGAGCTACTTACTAAGGAGGAGAAGGAGAGGATACTAAAGACACTTGAAATAGATATAGAGTTTCGATATGCTATAGCAGGTCTCATAGGTCTGAATGAGATTCTTAGGAGGCTTGATAGGCATGAGGAGGAACTTGTTAGAATTAGGGAGGAGCAGAAGAGGATTTGGGAGGAGATTGCAAGACTAAGGGAGGATATGAATAAACTTAGAGAGGATATGATTAAAGGATTCGAAAGACATGATATAGAATTGGCAAAGCTTAGGGAAGATTTTTTGAAGATGGTTGAGAGGATTGATAGGGTTGAGGAGAGGCTAGATAATATGAATGTTAGGTTGGGTAGGGTTGAGAGGACTTTGGAGAAGCTCACCTTGGATATTGAGGAGGAGGCAAGATCTATTATTAGGTATAGGCTTAGGAATGAGCTTGGTATAGATATAGAGTTGAAATCTCTCCATCTACCTGATATGGAGATTAATATCTATGGATGTAGAGACGATATATGCATTGTTGGAGAAGCAAGTGTTAGGGCAAGTGCAAATCTCCTCGATGAACTTCTAGACAAAGTAAAAGATCTGAAGAAAAAATATCCAGAGAAATTAAAGCCAAAAACAATTCTAGTCATATACACAAGCCTAGCACTACCAGAACTAGTAGAAAAAGCAGAGAAACACAACATATGGGTATTGAAAGCAACAGAAGACTACTACAAACCAGATCTAGCGAAAATAGTCTTCTCATAACCATACAAAACTGCTATGCATTGTCATATGAGGGATTGTTTGCTGGGCAAGACATAGTATTGACATACAGCATAGCAATGTTTGCTTGACGCAATGAACTTCAATGAATTCTCCCACATATTTTCAGTAGTGTTATATCCTCAGATACATATAGCGTTATACATAACTTGTGTGATTTTTGTACTTTTTAGCAATATTCTTTTCTGTCACCAATATATACTGGGTAAGCTCGGGAATTGAAACCCTTAATCTAGATGGGCTTTCTAAGGTGTTCTGTAGTCGTTTTAAGAAGTTGGAGGTCTGGTGTTGTCGCTATGTTGATGGGTTTTGAGGGTTTTTCTTATGGCTTCTCTGTGTAGGGGTGATTGCCATGCTGTTTCATCTCCAATCCCTATGTCTCTATCTGTTGTTGGGGGTTCGTCTATCCATATATGTTCGCTTCTAATGCTTACATCGTCTACAATTAGGTTTAGCTCTATGAGACTGTCTATAAGTGTTATAATCTCATCCTTCTCTTGCCTTGTCCTCGCTTCTCTAAGTCTAAACACCAGTGCATCGGGATCCTCTATACTCTCCAACAATACCCTGCGCTGAGTATCTGAAAGTCTATCTATAAACCTTTTAAGCCCTCTAGCCGCAATGATTCCATCTATAACTGAATCAGCACTCCAGCTATACATATAGAGTTTCTTAAGCATCCCAGGGTTTCCACCAGTTAGCCTCCAGATCTCTTCAAACTGGGGCTTCTCCCCAGGTATCTGCTCATAGAGTTCTCTGAAACCATCCCTAGACATGTTCCACATAATTCTGATACCAGCCCACCTATGTCTACCAACCCTCGTCTTTGTAATACCTTCACTCGATCCAACAAATATAAATGCCTTCTCCAACTCCTCAGGAGGATACTCAACAAAGTTTAGAAGTCTCTTGACATAGATCTCAGCTCTATCCAAGCCTACAGCCTGAAATATATCGTCAGCTAGAAGTGCTACTAGTTTTCTACGCTTAGACAGTATACCAAATATCTTTATAGCTAGATCAACTAGTGTAGCACCCTTCTCACCTACAGCAACTCTAAGAACATCTTCAACAATACTCCTCGAATCTGGTGAAACTCTAATTCTCCACTCCTCTTCTTCATCTTCAATAGGATTTACATATATTACTGTATAGCCCATAGATTCAAGGATTTCATAGGTCTGTTTGAATAGAGCAGTCTTTCCACAGCCCTCAGGGCCATAGATAACTATAGGTTCATATATCCCCTCCTCAGCCAGCTTCTCAATCTGTTTAAGCGCCTTATCCCTATTGGCAAAGGTAACCTCCACACCTCTAGCAAACCTCAGCTTAACTCTGCTATAAGCCATTCGAATCACTATCTCTAACTCCTAGACAATTCAAATCCTAGACAAGCTTATAACCCTATCCTCATAGAAGTCTCTATAGCTCAACATAGAGTAGCTCCAATATCGACATATTACAGACCTTGCTTAGCACATACAAGGTCTATATCCTCAAACCCATTGCCGCCACCCCATAAAGCATCTCACCAACAATACTAAGCAAATAGATATATAGACATACCTAAGCTTTACAACCCTCTATACAGGTCTTCAGAAGAAGCTCTATAGACATAAAGCTACATCAAAAAAGAACGAAAATACTTTGAAACAATTTGGATAGTATGCTATACCCTTGTATATATCTCTATCCCTAGTTTTGCCGCTGCTTCAAGAGCATTTTCATCTGCATATGGTGTTACTATTATTAGTCTATCTGGTTCTCTACCAGTCTTCTCCTTGTATAGCTCAGCCTTCCTCTTAAATGTATATACATCTGATGCTCTTACATGTGAGGATATTTCAATTAGTATTATCTTTTTATCAACTATAGCTACATCTATCTCAACCTCACTTGGATAGCCAAACACTATACCCTTATCATCGCGAGCCTTCCACCTCTCAACCTTGAAACCAAGCTCCTTCTCAAGTATTCCCCTCAAACCCTCTCTAAAAGCCTCCTCAGACTCAATACCCCATCTAGCACCAAGAGCAGATATACGTCTATCAATCCTCTCAAAACCCTTTACCATATCCTCTCTAAGCCTCTTAATCTCCTCCTCATGCCTATCAAGTCTATTCACAATAATCTCAAACCTTTTATCTATAGCCTCAAACCTCTTGTTAACCTCATCAAATCTTCTATCTATCTCCTCAAATCTCTTCTCAAATAACTGGATAGCTCTATTGAAATCCTCCCTAAGCTTAGCCAACTCTATATCATGTCTTTCGAATCCTTTAACCATATCCTCTCTTAACTTTGCTAATTCCATATCGTGTCTCTCAAAACCCTTTACCATATCCTCCCTAAGTTTTGCAATTTCATTCCATAATTTTGCAATCTGCTGATCATATCTCTCAAATCCTCTATTCATATCCTCCCTTAATCTTGCGATCTCCTCCCAGATCTTCTTAAGCTCCTCCTCATGCCTATCAAGCCTCCTAAGAATCTCACCCAAACCTATAAGACCAGCTACAGCATATCTAAACTCTGTATCCTCCTCCAAAAGCTTCAACAACCTCGCTTTAAGCTCAGCAATATCCATAGACATTATACTCCAACCCTATATATCTAGAAAACCCTATAAAGAGTTATATATCTATAGGTTAGACTCTGGTCTTCAACCATTGAATTGAGGAGGTCTGCATAGATAGAATGGCTCTAGAGTATTTTTGTTTCTCCATCTATTCAAAGTAACTAATCTATGGAGTTAGTCTATATGTGGTATTCACATAGCATTCTAATAGACTGTGATGAAGGGTTACTATGTTGAGGGTATCTATGTAGATGGGTTTGATCTCCATATTGTGTTTTGGCAATGATGCCATGTTGTTGAGGCTATGTTTGTTTTGATGATGTAATATGTTTTTAGGTTGGGTTTGAAATATTTGTGTTTGGTGTTTGGTTATGGGTAGTGGGGTGAGAGGAGTATAAGCTATTGCCCCTACTGTGGCTCTTCTCTGCCTATTGTTGAGATGGCTACAGATATGATGAGTGGGGGTGTAGAGGGTGTTGATGCAAGAATACATAAACCGTCTATATATGGGGGAAAGCCTCTATCGTCTCGAGCTTTTGGCATTGCTGCTCTTATCCTCTGGATCCTCTATATGTTTTTACTTATTGTAGCTCTCTCAACAGATGTGAGAGTTCTTGGGGATTGTGATAATGCTATAAACTCTGCTATCTCAGTGCTAGAACAAGCAAATAGTATAGCTAAAAGTATATTTATGAGGATACCAGATATTGATGAAATCATCAGAGCTCTGAGAATGGTTCAAATAGGAAACTATCTGTATATAGCTATAGAGATTCTATCTATTATCATCATACCCTCTACACTTTATTACATCGCTATAGACAGACCCAGTGGATTCAAAACCTCTGTAGTCTCAATCTTCACACTCCAGATACTAGGTGGAGCAATAGCATGGCTCCTCTCTACCTATGGACTTGAATCCCTAGGGAAGTATCTATCCATGTTACCACAACCCATATACAACATGCTAACAAAATACATAGGCAGGTTATCGCTAATACAACAAGCAATAGAATCAACAGAGTGGTTCATAGCTATATCGATAACGATAGCAGTAATCCTCATAACAATCTCATATCTAACCTATAGAGAAATGAAGAAATAGAAATATCGAATCTATTGCTTTAAGCAGTGTTATTATCCATGCAGAAACCTTTTTAACTTCCAAAACAACTAGTGAGATCTAGGAGCATATTAATGAGTCTTACCATTAAGACTCGTGTAGGTAGGAAGAACACTATCTATATACCTAAGGCTATAGCTGAAGCTGTAGGGCTTAGGGAGGGGGACATAGTTACGATATCTGTTAAGAATGGCAAGATAGTGATAGAGGTTATTCCAAATCCATTTGATCTCGCCTTAAGAGGATCGAAGTTTGCTGAAACAACATTTGAGGAGTTTGAGAGAGAGTCTGAGGAGATGCAGAGTGAGCTATTCAAAGAGTAGAATACTTTGGGCACAACATATATACTTCCAATTGTTGGCATAAATGTTAGTGGTGTTGAGGAGACTCTTTCAATACTCGAAAAGCTGTATAGATCCAAATCTGTGGAGATATTCTATACGCAATTCAGTATACTTGAAATCATAGGTAAGCTGTCTAGGTTAGATTACGATAGGAGAAGGGTAGAGATTGGACTTAAAGCAATTAGATCGAGATTCAAAATGGTTTACACCAACAACAAGAGGATATATAGAGGCTCTAGAGCTACGTAAAAAAGGGTTTAGAGATCTCATATACCTGCTTTCAGCAGGAAGTTTTAAGGTAGGGGAATTCAAAACTAAAGTTGTAGTAAATCTATGGGAGGGATCTAATGCTGTAAAAAACTTGTTTTGGAGGAGCAAACTGGGTTACCGCTTCCTGTGCATCAGTATCACAGCTATCGCTATCACTACAGCTATAACTCCTACCACCACTAGAACTGTGCCCAGCTGTATACTAGGTGTTGTCTGGGTGGTTGGTGTGGGTGATGAGCTAGGTAAATATGTTGATATTGATGTTGTAGCTGTTGTTGGTGTTGTTGTAGATGTGACTGTTGTTTTACTGACTGGAGTGGTTGTTGGGCTAGGTGGTGTAGTAGCTGTTGGAGAGGTAATAGTGGTTGTTAGGGGAGTAGTAGTTGGAAACATAGTGGTAGTTATAGCAGTTGTTGTAATGGTTGTGGTAGTTGTGGTTACTGGTGTAGTAGTAGTTGTTGGAGATGTAGTTGTTGCATAGGCTTCAAACTTAATGGTTACATAGATACTATTTAGAGATGCTTCTGATCCTGCTTTAAGTAGGAGTACGACGTCTCCACTCTTCTCAACATCTACAACTATCTTAGTCACTGTATCGCTAATCCTAGTTATATTCACTATCTTTGCATCTCCCTTGGCTATATCTATATATACATTGCTTGTTGGATGAGCTATAGCTATGTAGAGTCTTCCTGTGGATAGGCTCAGCTTTATCTCAGCTCCACCCTCCTCATTGAGTATAAGTCCATCTGAGAACACCTCCTTACCTTGTAAGGTTGCTACAACATCTCTGAACCTAGTTGCAACATCTTTTGGAACCCTTAGGACTCCTCCGAGAAGCTCTGTAACATCTCTAAACTGCCACTTTCTAACCCACTCAACAGCATTGACCAAAAGCTTCTCAGCTATATCTCCAGAGACAGCCTCAACCTCAAAACTGAAGTATACAGCTCTATAGCCATTCAGATCCCAGAACTTGTCATGAACAACAATACCAGCTAGACCATTGGGAGATAGGGCAACTATTTTAACAGGCATCCTCTGGAGAATGTTTAGCAGAGCCTCTTTACCAACATCAATAGATATGTTCATAGATCTGCCAACCCCAATAGGTATAGATATGTTGAAGGTTGAACCCCTGATTCTAGCTGCATTCAAAGACCTATAGAAGTCTCTTAAACCCCCTTCAAGACCTCTGTCGAGATGGGATTTCAGCTTCGCTTCGTCGACTACTCCACCAGTAATGTTTCCAATGAGCATTGAAAGTCTATCTCTAAGCACAGCAAAATGCTCCCTCGCCTCATAGGATGAATTCCATGCAACGTAAGCTAGAGCCCTCGGCAAGGCAAACTGCCACCCGACCTCTGTATAGGCTCTGAATCCATACTCCTTGAGTAGAGTGGACATCTCTACTGTGAATTCTTGTGGCAGATCCCATCCCAGATCCTTTGCCTCTGGTGTAAGTCTCAGAACACCATTCCAGGGGATGTGAGGTACCTGGAGAGGTATTGAACCGATAAGCATTCCAATCTCTGGCTGCTCTATACAGATAGCCATAGCTATAGCATCCCTTACATACTCCCATAGTGCTAGCTCAGGCATTCCGAGGAGAGCTGCCACAGTCCTCTCATTTAGTATGTCCATATCCGATAGATTGTAGCCTATATGGCCACGCGCACCTATCTTAACCCTCTCCCCACAGCTTGTCCACACAATCCAGTCGCTCAAAGTAGCATGTGTAGCTATGAGACCTGCATGACTAGTCTTGATATATGATGCTAAGGTGTCAAGCAGGCTTCTCCCATCAGCATGGATATCCCTGAGATCCCAGTTCCAGATACCTCCACCCTGGAGCCCGAGACCCAGACTACTCAATATGATGACACTAGGCTTAAAGGTATTGAGAAGATTAGCAACATCGCTCTTGGGCCACGCTATATATATGTTGTAGTATTTACCTAGATATTCCCAGTGATGGAAAGAAACAATTCCGTATCTCTCTACAGATCCTGAAATACTTTTGATATATGCTATGGGTCTAGAGATATCGTCTGGAATACCATAGCTATAAACACTCTTTGAAATGTTGGTTATAGACCTTAAATTTTCTATAGATAGCCATAGCAATATATGTGGATCTATAACTAGGATTCTTGTATCACTAGATTTGTTGACAACATAGTACATTCCTATTGGCGAAACCATGGTGTTTCCATCAACATCTGTAGCAATAGCTCTAAACATGACATATGTACCCGGGTTCTGGGGAGGTATAACGGCTTCTGCTATTCTAATAGTTGGTATAGATCTTGGGATTTCTATGCTATAGTACTGTCTAATCCAATCCTCTATAGACTTTATATTGCTGTTAATGCTGATAGTCAAATTATATAGTTTCTCCATAGCCAGACTATCGCTTATTGGAGCTGGGGTCCAGGAACCATCACCCACTCTATACTCGAATCTTAGCATAGGCTTAGAGCTATCGTCTATAGCTATAATCATTACCCTAACACTCTCTCCACCACCAATAACCCAGCCATGTGGACCTAAGCCAAAGGTCTCCTCCATAATGCTTGGATCGATGAGAGCATCATATATAAATGCATAGACAAGTGGAGTTGTATATCTAGATACTCCTCCCTCTTTAACGATATAGCTATCAGAAGCTACTGTATCCCCATCAACAATAAGGCTATATATAACCTTACTACTTATATTAACCCATACAACATTTTCCCTAGATAGAAACCTTGTGCTAAAACTCAGGCTCTCCGCAGGTAAACCAGGTATATAAGCCATATACCATTTAGAAGCCCATGGAATAGGAACCATAGGTATCCTCTGCACCACACCAGATATAAACGGTGGTGACAGCCCTATACCACTTGTCCTAATCCCAATATGTATATAGATCTCAAGCTCAACAACTCTACCACTAGGAACATAGGCAAAGACCAGTACAGGTTGCATTGAATAGACATCGATGGGAACTCTAACAAGTCTATACCCAATCTGTGTATCTATAGATGGTGTAGAGGGGGTGAAGCCCAATGTTAGTAACAACATAAGCAATACTATAAACAAGACATAGAGTCTCTCCATAGAGTTCACCAAATACCAATTAGATTCCTCATTTAGAGCACAAATAAATCTTTATGTCCTATACAGCCCCTTCTACAACAACAATTGAAATGAGGAACTAACTTGTATTGTGTTGCTATTCGCTTGACTAGAAGCTAATCATGATTGTATAACTTAGGTTATTGATCTGTAACAGAATAGATTTCTAATTGATAGACATCTTAATTATGTAGTGAAGGTTCTGTGAGGTGCAGGATAACTCTATAGGATTTAGGAATTGGGAGTTAGAGTATGGGATGGGGGAAGTGGCTAGAGGTAGTGTTTCGATGTAGCTTTACCTCAATATCCAATGTGTAATAACCAATATAACTATGTTTACTATGAGTGTTGCTATCACTCCTGCTGTAAGTGTCCAGGAGATCTTTGCCACATAGTCAAGTCTCTTATCCAGTGAATCAATCCTCTTATCTAGTGCATCTATTCTCTTATCAAAATCATTCATTCTCTCAACAAGCTGTGAGACTATTCCCTCTAACTTAGACAACCTCTCCCTAACATCTACAAGATCAGCTCTGATCTTCTCAATCTCATCCCTCAAAATCTTTACATCCTCCTTAGTCGCATACTCCCCTCTAATCTTCTCTATCTCACTCCCCAATATCTTTATATCTTCTTTAGTTGCATACTCACTCCTAATCTTATCGAACTCACCTCTAATTCTCTCAATATCACTCTTAGTAGCAACATCCCTAAGAACAGCATTAATAATAGCTAATCTTATATCAGGCTCAGAAACAAGGAGCTCAGCCAACCTCTTTCTAGCCCTTACATCCTTCTCAAAGAGTTCAACAATAGCTTCAGCAGTTATAGCCACAGCACATCCCTGAGAGTATATATGTTCAATGAGTATATAAGTGTTGCTACACTGCTGTGTTGCAGAGTATTTCTAGAGGGGGTATATCAATCTATGGATTGATTAGCTAGATAGTATATCGAAACAATTTAGTGTATTGGCATGGATATAAAGATTTATAATGGCCTTATCTCGACTTTGTATAGTGTTAGAAAGGTAGTGTTGATGGAGGGTATAGTTGAGGCTTTGAGGAAGCTTGGGGAGCTGGATACATATCAACTCTTTGAAGAGGAATATACCGTATTTATGGATATAGCTACCAAGATCCTTGGAAATAGAGTAGAGGTTGAAAGAGATGTAATAGATAAGATGCTACGGCATTACAATGGAGCAATCTTTCTAGGCAGTAGAATAAAGAATATGGCATCTATAAACTGGATGCTTGAGAGCGAAGAAAGAGACATGATTATCAAATTCATACTAAGCAGAATCGAGGATATGAGGCAAAAACTCATAGATGTAATAGAACATCTAAGGAGATAACAACTATATAAAAACACTTTGGATATCCATAAACGCATTTCTATTCCTTTACATGTAGATGAAGTTCAATAAACCTATAAAAATATGTAGATTTTTATTGTCTCTATGATTCATAGCTCTGAGTCACTATATCTATTTCCTCTTGATTATATATCCTATTGCTATACCTACTACCAATAGTACTACTTCTCCTCCTATCGGGGTCTCTGTATATAATCTACTTGGTGAGTAGACTCCCTCTATACTCTGCGAGAGTTTTTAGTGCATCTTCTAGGCTACCGGACACAAATACTTCGTGTTTCTCCGAGACCTTCATGTAGCCCATACCTGTGCGACTCTCTTTGGGTATGCTCTCCATGCGTTCACGTAACTCCTGTAGTGCTTCTGGAGACATACCCGATGCTTTGCCTTCCTCATACCACATCTCATATATCATCTTCTGGAGCACCCCAGCTCTAGTCCCGTTCACATATATCATTGAGCCGCTATCAGCAAACGCTCTTATCATCTCCTTAACCTCCTCTCTATCTGCATTCAATTCAAGCCACTCACTACTCAAAACAACTACCGTGGATCTACCTGCATACCGCAGAATCTCTGGAGTAAAGTTGCTGTACACAATCACCTTATCAACCCTACCGCTTAGCTCCTCAACAACTCTGTCAGCAAAGTCCCCAAAGCCCAGAACCACAGCTGTAATATTAAGCCTGGTAACACTTGGGGAGATCTTTGGTTGGGCAACTGGTAACGCGAGGCTAGGTAAGACTACCGCTACAATTACTGTAGTCACGATTGCGATGACCAGCACTATCAACACAATGTATTTTAGTCTCGTCACAGCCAGACACCACCTCCAACCTATCTACATCTGGTCAGCCTGTTAATAAGCTTTACTATCGTAAAGCAGAAGCTCCATTGAGGCACTGCGATCTGAAGCTATGAACAGCTCTGCACATACGCCATGGCCACAGGGGGATGTAGAGGGAAAACATCATACCCCCGACTCTCGGTGCCTCTCCAGGATCCTTTAGACCACTGCCCTCGACAGCTTCGAGTCATTCAACATATTATAACACCCCACCCGAATTTCACCATGAGATACTAAACAAACCACAATGGAGAGTAGTGCCCAAGAACCTCACAGCACAGCTGATCACAGAGCTGGAGAGATCAATCTTCACCTAGGTGGTTGATAACACTCACAATATCTAGGCTTTGTAGAACTCTAGAAGAATTTACATCATTACACTATCTATAAATATTTCTAGATGTTTATAGCTAGGTCTATTAGAGTCCTATGTCTTATTATGAATCATCTCTACATAAGCTTTATGTATCTGTGGATTGCTATAGTGTTTAGGTGTTTGTTGTGGGTAGACGTACTGTAGTTATAGGTATTGTAGCTGTGGTTGTGTTGATTGCTATAGGTGTTTCTGTGTATATGTTTTTCTTTAGGGGTGGTGTAGGTGTGAAGGGGTTTGTCAACATAACTAGTATTGAATTATATGTTGATTGTGATAGGGTTTCTGAGGATATAACTCCTATAGAGATCTATATAGATATATCTAATGGCTTTCCTATAGATGTTGATGTATCTGGAGGTAGAATGGATTTATATGTAAATGGTCTTAGGACTGGTGATATATCTATACCGAGTACAAAGATTGGTAGGGGTGTGAATAGACTTGTTATAGACTTTGTATTAAGCAATGATCTTATCGATGATGTTTGGTATAGACATCTAAAGAATAATGAGTCTTCTGTAGCTGTTTTGAGGGGTGGTATAGGATTTAAGACTCCTATAGGCGATATAGAGATTCCTATAGATTTTGGAAGAAATGTTTCGACACACATATTCCCAATTGAGGAGGAACTGGATAGGGAGGTAGATCTAGGGGTTCTGGGAAAGATCATTATAAAAAGTATTAGAATAGAGCTAGAGAACATATCGCTAACAGAGACAGGGCTTAGAGCTCATCTAGCTATTGAGAATAGATTGAAAGCTATACCACTATATATCAACTGGATAGCATTTAGAGTAAAAATAAATGATATTGCTATCGCTGAAGGCAGACAAGAAACAGCAACCTCTATAGCACCTGGAGAAATAGATTCCATACCATTTACAATATCGTTAGAAAACACAAAAATCCCACTAGCATGGTACAAACATATAAAGAATAGAGAAAGATCAGATATATCAATAGAGATATGGCTAGAGATAAACATCGCTGGAAAAACCATAGAAATACTAAAAGAAAACCCACTAACAATAAAAACATCGCTAGAGACAAATATATTCAAATACAAAGAATAACACATTCTATATAAACATCAAACTAATTCCAAAGCCCTAAACAATATTTTCATCAAAGCTGTAATGCTTTTCTTCTAAATCTAATTGGTTTGACTTCTTTTAATGTCTATGAGAACCCCTTTAAGCATTTCGAGGACCCTCCAGCTCCTGCATGACTAGGTAGGAGCCATATCCGCATGATATTTTGTGTCTAAGGCTTATGCTCTTGAACAAGGATACAAATGTTTTTCATAACTCTCAAAGGTGTGACCAACCTATGTGTGAAGCCATTAGAAGAGCTTGAATCTATACACTAAAAATTGGATGTGGTTTTATTTTGGATTTGCAGAAGGAGGAATTGGAATGATTTAGTCTGAAGCAGATACTTTGCATATAACGATTTTCTCGCTTTCTACTGGACACACATCAATTTGATACTTGCCATCCTTTGAGACAAGTATATCTCGTAGAATTGTTTGGTGAAGCTCTTCGATACTTCTCCTCATTCTGTTGATGCCTATCCTCCTTTGTATTGGTTCAGTACTTCCTTCGAGGTCCTTCAATTCTTTAATCAAACTATAGGTATATTTTACTACATGGCTATATGTAGAGGTTGCACGAACCGCTAAGTAGTATTCTTTCCCTTTACCTACAGGTCTCTTAACAACGATGAAGTCTCTTGAAAGGATTACGCCGTCTCCATCGAATATCAAAACATCGGACGATCTGGTCTTTGTAAACCTTGCTGTTTTAGGAAGCTTTATGCCGTCTCTTTCAATATTGAGAATGAACTTAACTAGCTCTGCTACATAAGTAGCTAAGCCCTGCGAAGGCTCTACATCCAGCTTTAGAGGTTTAATGGTAAGTTTTGTAATAATTGTGTTATACCTTTCAATAAGTTCCCGCATTCTGCTATCAAGTGGTGCAACTCTTTCAAAAAGGGCTGATAAAACGGATAGAACAGCTAGTATCTGTAGAGAGTATCCAACCAAGTATCTAAGGTCACTCACTAGGGGCCCTTCTGGAATCTGTTCCCTCACTAAATACGAATTTAGATTACTGAGCCAACTCTCATCTTGACCAAGGTCTTCCAGTAGCCGAAGGACTCTACGTATTCTATCTTGTGTTCCCTCTGTACCTATAATCGCTGAAATATTTTCCCAGATCTTGTCCCGTATACCTTCTAGCTCTTGTCCTCCGGGAACATGCTGCAAAACTATTTTGTCGAAGATGTATTTAGTACTCTCTAAGTGTATTCTCTCATTCGACTTCGAAAGCCGGGATAAGAAGTAGTACAACAATGCAGAGCTACGCTCCATTGACAGGTCTCTAGCAGTAAGCCTTATGAAGCTCTCGACACGGATTCTGCTTTCTTGCATCAAACAATCGCCTATACTTTCAATGAATGCTAACGAACCTCTTTCGAGTGACATGACCGAAGCCGACACGCAGTTGCGAAACCGTTCCATAACCTCTTCAGTCAGAGGAACTCTTATTGTATTGTATGTTTTGAACTCAGGAATACAGAGGACTCCTGCACCTTCTAACCCCTCTTTCATCTTCATTGTAAAGTTCATTGCATCCTTACGCAAACTCTCTATCAGCGTTTCCTCTACCGGGATAGAGCCCTTGTAAACGAAATCTAGGTCGTATAATGCATACAGGCTATACTTTGATTCGTCAGAGACATTCCATAGTTTACTCAAAATTTCATATAAGTCTGTACAGGGAGGTGTAGCCGATAACCATACCCTATCACTTTCTCCCCACAACCATAGCTCCTGTGTTCTAATATTTGAAACTATTTTGCTAAATAACTCTGCTCTGTCAGGGAGAATCTTAGATATGAACCGAATGTCCATCCCGATTCTGTTGGAGGTGTCTTCTGTAACAATGATACCTCCTTCTACAACAGCATGTCCCAATAGTCGTACTAGATTTAAGTCTTCTGGCTTAACTATACCAAATAACAATAATGTTTTGATAATATTGTCACATAGCTTGATCTCCTCTGTTACGGAATTCCTATCCGACATTTTTCATAGCCTCTGATTCGTTTTATTCTTTCTTTTCCTTCTTAATGTTCTGAATCACGTATTCCTCTATATTGATTTCATTTCCTATCAAATCATAGGGATCCTTGAGAAGCCACCTAATAAAGGCCTCATCGACAACATAAATGCTAGAACCCTTTCTAGTGGTTATCATTTTTACGACCTGCCATTGAAGTCTGATGCTGTTTAGTCTTTCCCTAATCTTGTTTATGGCGTCGGGGTTCCAAGGCTGACACTTGTTGGGATGTATCTCGAAAATAGTGCATAAGGATTTGACAACGACATCGTAGAAGTTCTTCAGCTCATCGCCAGGAGGAATTGTTGGTCTAGGCAATACATCTACTGGAAGAGCAATCAGACCGTGTTCTAAAAGTCCACATGTACGTTTCAGCCATTTGGCATGGCTCGGAATTCTCTTTTCATTCTTTAGCTTTGTGTCCAACTCGTAACATTTATCTATTCCACTACTGAATACCTTAGAAAGTGCTTCATAATCGAACCGCTTTACTCCAGCACTCCTCAGCTGGTTGAGTATGTTCACGTACGTCCTCATTGAAAGGCTCATAACTTCGAAGTAGTTAAAGATCTCTTCAACAACAGGTTCGATGCTAACCTGTTTCGCCAGCTCCTTATAGTCACCAGCTTTGTATTTCAGCTCAACAGCATAATTCATAATCCTCTGCCTGACCGCAGGATCTGACAATACAAATCTTCCAGCATAGGACTTGCTTAGAATTTCAGCTTCCCTCAGCCTCTCATCTATTGTTCGACCTTCAGTAACTCTTCTATAGTCCTTTTCTTCAACACGCAAATGATGTAACAATGTTATAAGTGTTCCATCTTCAGGATAGGTTGCCAACTCCTTGAGCGTCTCTTTAACCCACGATTCATCCATCTTTATAGCTGTTAATATCACTAATACTCCATATATATTAGGAGGATTTGCGAACCACTCGTAGAGCCGAACAATTACATCATCTACCATTACACTTGGAGCATCTTCGAAGGCTGTAAGAACGTATCTGCGTGTACCTCTCAACAGAAAGGCTTCAAACTCATCGAGCACTACTACAGGTACAAATCCAAGGTCATTTACAGTCTTAATGAGGTTCTTAAAGGTTGTTGGAGCGGTTTGAATAATGGTCTTTAACACCTCTTCTCTACTCTTCAGCACTTCGGTAACAGTCTTGCCTTCCGACCAGCCATAGCTACCTAGAAACTCTTTGTGTAACTCAAACCACTTCAGAAGAGCATATGGTAGAATGTTGCGTCCCGAGATCTTTACATTGAGAGATTTAGCGAGATTCAGCAACTCTTCCTCACGAGTTAGTGCAAGCTTCCTGAAGGGGATGTATATTGGCATCACGTCTGGATGGTTCCTAAAGGCGTAGAGTAGTGCTCGTCTGACTAGAAGCGTCTTACCCATCCCATAAAATCCTTCCACTATCACTGCCTTGACATAGCTCTCACCAATCCTCATACGGCTCCGAACGTTATCCAGCTCTGTATCGAAAAGTCCGAAAAACCTCCTTGGCGGGTCTCCCACTGGATAGTAGTTCAAAATCTCATCAACTGAGAAGTCTTCGGTCTGAATGCGAAGTGTTGTACTATTCATCTTCTCAGCCTAGAAATCACCATTTCGATTGCTACTTGTTGCCACTTAGGTGCAGATTCTGGTACTCTCATTTCAGTAACATACTTCAGAGCTTCTGTAAAGTTAAGCCATACACCAAGGGCTTTTCTATACTCTTTGTGATATTTGCTACCTCTTGCTGGAAAATCTTTATTTACTTCACTAACTGTATGGGTTATACTACGCATAGGAATTATCATACCTGCAACACATGCCAACATTAATAATGTTGAGGCATCGTTTAGGGGTCTCAATGATGTGATTATTTCTATTCCGTTGACTGTAAATCCTAGTGTATTCTCTTTAGTGTTCCACCTCTGCACCGAGTATCTAAGTTCATCAAGTATTATCCTGTCATATATATTTAGACTGAGGTTACTCAAATCCACTAGAACTTGATCCTCACCAGGCTTCGTCTTCATCAATGCCAGTAAAATCCTTCTGGCAAGCCCATCTTCTAGGAATAGAGACCATTGAAGAGATGCACCAGTTAGAATACCTGAATTGAAATCTCGAACAGAGAGCCTTTCGGGATAAATCACATTAACAACTATTTTATCGGCACGTAGTGCCAATCCCTTGACATCTAGCTCCAAAACTCTGAAGACTTGCATAGCCCTGAGGACCATAAGGAATGAACGCCAATTCCACACCCTCTTCCTGCCTTGGCGCTTTGGATATAAATCAAGCTCCATCAACATAGCTTTTGCTTCATCAGTAAGCTCCCTCTCCATTAGGTCGGCCAACTCTATAAGCGTTAGCCTCCCTCTAGCCGAGATTTTCGGAAGAATCCAACCCAAAACACCTAAGAATTTAATCCATTCCTCATAACCCCTCAAAACAAGAACACCCCTACGAGCCTTTTTCGAGCCTTTAACCAACAGCTCATTAGGTCTTAAAGGCAACAACATATATCTCTCCACCTTAACCTAGTTCTTGGTGTAGCCTATACATAAGAAATACTTTGTAGAGAAATTAAATTTTATTGAATATAGAATTACAATAACAAAACTCAATACTTTAAAGATCCCAGTGTTGATGAAGCTAAAAAGAGAATTGATAGTATGGCTGAAGATATACCAATCTTCGTCGGAAAGTTATTATTGGAAGAGATTTAATCCTGACAATTTGGCTAGGTTTATATCTGTTATGCTATTAAGAAATACTGATGGTGGTTATTTAGAGCTGAATCCAATGCTATATAGCTAGATCACAACCAAAGCTATATCAGCTACTTCACCAATACCCAATCAAAATAATTGATCGTAGGATAGAAATAATAAAGGGATATAGAGATACCCTTAATTTGCATTAGATTATATTGATTATTTCATCTGCTATCTTTAGTAGTTTATTTGGGGATGTGTTTAGGATTTCTAGCACTATTCCTAGGGGTGTGCCGTTGGTTCTTTTCTCGAGTAGGTGTTTAATGAGGTTTTTCATCTTTGTTAGCTCGTCTGGGGAGGGGATGCCGTGCCCTCTTCCTCCTCTGGCTTTTGGTGAGTGTACATGTATTTCTTCTACTATGTTGGGATCTCTATCAGCTATATCGAATATCTCGTTCCATACTTCTTCAAAGCTCCTCTGTTTCAATATTGATTGACCGGGGTCTAGAACTAGTTTGAGTCCATGGCTCTTAGCAAATTGATATGCTTTCTCATGGGTATCTAGACTCTGTGGTTCGTAGATCTTGCTTCCAGCCCTAGGCTCAACAACAAATATCATGTTTGTCCCAGCTCTCTCCTGAAGTTCATATCTAAACAGATCTATGCATCTCCCAAGCCTCTCCAAATCTCTCTCAATATCTTTGCAGTAAAGTCTATCCCTCCTATAGCGACATGTCCCAAGATTAGTGAAACCTGGATGAGTCTCCACCACAAACTCTCCACTCAATCCATAGACCCTCAGCTTCTCGCTAAGATCATTGATAAGCTTAGGTATTACATCAAGATATCTATCTCTAAACAACTCATTACACCATAGAGGTAAGCCATACTCTGTATGGAAAACCACCCTAACACCTACAGCATGGGCTACTCTGGAAAGAGTCTTGACAAGCTCATCGAATCGCCTAACCATTTTCAGGGTATCGCTATAGATAATCCCTCTATCCAAAGACTCTAAGACAATATCGTCTACAGACATATACTCCCTCGAAAAACCTTCTGCCACCAGCCTAAGGGGATGAAAGAATGTTACAACACCTATCCTCTGCACCACTCTCGCATAATACTCTCTAACAACAGAATAATCAACATAGTTACCTGTAAAACCTATGGCTATAACCCTAACCAAGCCATATCAACCCACAACCCAATTAGATATATGGTATAAGACAAACATTAAAACATTTCTCCACACAATACCTACATCGCCCTACCTAGATACAGACTTCAAAACCTGAACATCTTTGCTAAGCAGAGCATATCAGAGTTTCGAAGGCTGTTCTCTAGTTCTAAGCTTTTTGGTCTCTTCATCGACGAATCTCAAGATCTCTTCAACCTTTGAGATCTCATACTCTACAAACTCAGCATCGCATATACCGTCGTAGAAACAGTCGATGTGTAGAAACTTTTCTCTGGCAGCAAACCCGTCCCTCAGAGCTTCATAGCCAAGCTTCCTAAGCCAGTCCCTCTTCTCCCTGTAGCTCCTAACCTCTACACCCAGAGCCACAAGAAGCGCTTCCACAGCCCTGCTAACCGCTAGCCACGCCTTCTCAGCAACATCCCTCAGCCTCATCATATCCCCACTCCTCTTAGACTCCATCAGCTCCATCATCGAAGCATCCAAAAGAATCTCCTCAACAGAGAACAAACACAACACCTACATACCAAAGCACCCAACAGTATTTATAATCCTTCATCAAATTCCATCAACCCAAGATAATTTATGTTTTTAAACAATGATATTCAAACTACCTGAAGCCTTGAGACAAAGCCCCCAACACAAAGTACTATAAACCTCAGATCTACAAATTCGTCCAATGTACTATTAGCTATTCCAACAATATCCTAGAGAAGATCTATTGCAAAACATACATAGCGAGACCTCAGCAGTAAAACCTAGCTCCTTAACCATTTTCAATATCTCACCAACCCTCATATTGAATTTGTGTAGCATTCTATCCTCGTACAAATGAATATTTTTAGACATGGTGCATACCAAAGAGCATAGCACTAGACTTGCCTAGGGATCTGGTTATTAGGATCTCTAGATGATTTGTTTGTAAGAGGCTATGAGAAGGGTGTAAAATGACGAGAAATGTTTTTGGTTATGAAAACTATTGATTTGCTACATCGTTATATTGTTGTCTTTGGCTTACTAGCTTTACCTCCTACAATTAGACCTATACCTATCATAATCAATATTATTCCAGGAATTGCTAGGAATCCCAATGAGTGTAGAACTACTTCAGGTTCATATGTAGTTGTATATGATGTGACAACTGTATATGTTGAATATTCTGCTATAATCTTTGTATAGACTGATTTTGATGTGATTAGAGAGAATGTGCCGTCATAGACAAAGCGATCTTCATACTCTGTCACGGATTAGGCACTAAGCTAATGTGGGGAATGATCTCTGGAAAGATGTTGAAGAAGTAACTCTACGACCAACTTGAGGAAGTATGTGATAGGCCCCATTGAGAAAGTCATTAATATTGCTGGTATAAATGTGTACAAGTTCGTAAACTCGCTTGGTATTCCCCCTCTCCACATGCTTTTAAGAAATATTGAGACAAACGGGATGGCCACATCATAGGAGATTTCAACAAGCAGTGATCGCTTTAATTGCGATAGACGAATATCTAGCTGAGAAGATATATTCCACCTTCTTAGGTACCTTAAAGTCTGTACGACAAATACATAGTAGTCAATTGTTAATGTAAAGGGGAAGATGTAGAATAGCGATATAAACAAGAGTTCTAGTCCGTATTGCTTTAAAGCCTCATTGTTATTGTTACTTAGAAAGCTCAACTCTATGGATTTTTGAAGAAATCCCTCAAATGATCCAAAACTAAATCCTTTCAGTCCATGTGCTAAAAATATTGCTACATACCCTAGAACTATGGCTATAAGGGTGGAGAGCCCTATCGACGCTTTAGTATCAGAGAAGAACTTGCGAGGATCGTTAGACAAACCAAGAATGTTTATAGCGTCTTTCACATCTTTGGGTAACTCAGAGGATTCTCGGCAATCCCTTCTATCAAGCAACATGCTCTTATAGATTTTTGCACGTATATATCCAAATTGCAAACCAAAAACAATGAAGAGCAAGTTGAATATTATTGTTAACGCCTTTATCGACCAAATTGTAATGAAAAACTGTGAGAAGATAAACAAACTTATTAAAAGCACTAAGGCAATTACATTAAATTTATTAAATACAACCCCTTTCCAAAAACACTTCTGTATATAGATGTCCAACTTTACATAGTACTCCATGTTTGTGTCGAACCCTGATGAGTATATGCTTCTCAAGAGAGGGTACATAAGTAGAGAATGTAGTGGACCAGGAAGTATGAAGACTAATATCGGTATATACAGTAAAGCTATGTAAAAATCTGGCAATACAATTAGAAAATAGAAGACTATGAGCGTCACTATAGCTAATACTAGCACTAATAGCGGTTTAAGATATCCTGGGTCACTTAAGCTTAGTTTCAGATATAGCTTGAGCAACAAATATAACTTGGTCATAAGATACCTGAGCTTCTTTACGAGCATAGTATACAAGTATTGGGGCTTCAATATATTAGGTTTTTATGTGTTTACTAGCTGAAAATAACAAACAGAATAGTCGAAGACGTGGCCCAAAATACTGTAGCAGAAGTGAATTAAGCTTCTAGGTACCAATTAACATCAGTATCAGGTGAAAGCTTGGCTACACTTAGATTAGTGATCGAAGCTGTTTATGTTCCTCCATCCAATATTGAAATCAGTATTAACGATATGGAATCGAAGCTATTAACTTTAGAGCTGGTGATAGATCCTGGCTTTCGAATTAGAATAGCAAAGATACGCCTTCAATCAGATAAACAGTGAAGAAAGCTAATTGTGCACTTCGAAGATGAAGCCGAAGTATTTGAAGCTCTAGTTGCAGCTTTGAATGACGTTGATAATCTTAGTAGCAAGCTCATCAAAGCGCTTAAAGAGGTAGCTACTTTTGTAATCCTGCGTGGGCTTGAACTCGGTTTTTCACCTCTCATATTAGCTGATACTAGGTCGTTACAAATATGTATTGATTATTATAAACACAAACTCCTCATCCTCAAAGATGCCTTACAGATGTCTGCCACATGCATTTTAGCAATAGAGAGTGCTCAAGCCAAATAACCTTGATGATATTGCAAAGAGGTTTGTATGTTTGGTGAAGTCGGCTTACAAATCTGAAAAGAATAAAGAAATGTTAGACTTGCTAAGGAGGATGTACAAATGGTACTTCTATGCACAAAACGAGAAAAAGCGAGTATGACTGGCTCGTGAATTACCTAATGATACTCAAAAATGGAAGCTGTACAAAGCATACAAAGACGATGACAATGATATATACCGCAGGACGACCATAATCAGAGGAGTAAGTGGATACAACATAAGAAATGTCTCAATAAAGCAGTTGAAAGCTTATGTCAAGAAGCCTTCAGCAAACTAGAGAGGGGAGGGTTTTAGCGAATTTTATGAAACGAGAAACAAGATAATACATGAAAGTTTGTGAGATGTAACATCAAAGTATATCAATGTAGTGTCAGAATGTACAAGAAAAATAATTGAAGAGGCACAGAACGAGGTTTGCAACATCTTGCAGTCTTGCCTTCAACAGTGAATGTTTTTACATGGAATATCCATAGCCTTCTACAGATAATGTACAAAGCATAGTTAGAAGACCTCTACTTCCTTGATGTACGTTATCAGATCAAACATTATCACATGTTAGACAATAATACAACGCTACGTTACCTTTACAGGTATTCCCATTGACAGCATATAGGCTAGTATGTGGGCCATCTTTATTGGTAGAGCCAACTTATGGGTACCGGTTCTTAGGTTCCAGAAATTCAGTCTGGTAAGCGATAGGTACTCCTCCGCAATCTTCTTCACATCGTCCTTAGAGTATTTTCTTTGCATTTCGTAAATTCTCAGAATTATTGGTCTTACTGTCCCTGGAGATTCCTCTTCACTCTCCTCAGGCCTAGAAGCCACCACTAAAACTTCGTGAGCATAGTAACCGAGGTGTTTCATTCTATATAGATATACATATGTGCCTTGGATAGGATTAGTTTTAAACCCCTTATCACCGGCAAAAATCCTCACATTACTGTCTTTAATGACTGCTACATAATCCAGAGAAGCATTGTATCTTAGTTCTCTAGTAATAACATTGAATGCGTCTAAACAACCCTTAATTTCGTCGGGGCTTTTCGGTACTCCATCTCTTAATATCACTATTCTAGTTAAACCTCTATCCCGGGCCATTGAAACCATGTATCTTAGGATCTCGTAGTAATCATCATAGCTGAGAGTCTCTGTCCTCAAGGAAATGATCTTGGCATCTATTAGTTTTCCATAAGGATCCAATAGAATGAATGCTGCACCTGCTACACCCTTTTTGGTTGAAACATCTAGTCCTACATACATGCTCTTTCCTTCCTGATCTGCAGGCTTGTCCAAGATCCAAGTAAGAGGACCGGACAAAGATCCTTCATTTTTGCTCTTCTGAATCAGAAACTCAGCGTAGATTCCTCCACAGATCTCACTAAGCAAAGATCCTAAAGCGTTTTCTAAAGTCTTCCTTTCTTTAGCTTTTGGATTACGTTTTTCAAGTTCTTTAATTTTCTTTATATATTCAAAAGTTTTGTTGAATGTATCCAAATTAACTAATTGACTATGAAAGCCCTTCATGCTAGCTACTTCTTTCGAAGCTTTATAGAACTTTTCGTTGTCAGGTATTATTATTAATGGAAAGTATCTATGCGGATCACGCACCTCGAGAGTTTTCTGTATTGTTCTCTCAAGTGAGGTCAAGCTTTCGGAGAGGTTCGCAGGATCGTAGCTGTAACTATGGCATTCATGGTCATATACCTCTATATCACCGAGATTAAAGTTGCTGAAATATGATTGCAGACTTTGTACGAATTCCTTTAGTTCTCCGATTTTCAGTGATGATGGGTATATCACAGTTAAAATTAGTTTAATTTTGCCTGCATACGGCATAAGTCCTCTACTGCTGAAGGCAACGATCGGTGAAGCATAGTCAGGTTTTTCGTTACCATTTTTGTCCTTGTATCTCAATTTCACAACTTGATTTTTGAGCACCTTCTCGTAGTTGGATCCTGTATAGAAGTTTAGCTTTATGCCTACAGCATCTGTGTCAGAAAGCTTATACTTAATATATTTGAAATGAATACTTTTGCCAGTTAAATTCTCATAGATTCTCTTAATGTTTTCTTCAACAATTCTAACCAATTTGACTATGTTATCCCATCTCGTCGAGGGATCAGGCCTTTGTGGTACTCCAAAGATCCGTAGTAATGATGGGGGATAGGTGAACTCTGCATCACGACCGAAGATTCTCACTTTGAAGAGAGGGTACTCCCATTCACTAGGTTCAGTTCCAACAAACCTCTTAACAACCTCATTCTTGCGAAATCTCTCAATCCAGAGATTGTAAATTGTCTGACCATTGGGCAAAACTATATCGCGGGAGAACGAGGGTTCCACACCTGTGATCTCTCCATACACATATTTTACGTCTGTCCCCATCAGCGTTAAGACTGATGATCCTTCATATGAGTGAGCTAGCTCCAAGCACTTTTTTCTAAGCGCCTCATCGTCTCTAAGGAGGTGAAAATCATCTATTCCTAATTTTTCAAGCAATTCATCGGCTAAGGTGCGCTGATTCACAATACCATAATCGATGAATAGTATGCCGTGATACTTTTCATTGGGCGTCCCAGATGTCTCTACTATCTCTATTATTGTTCTTTTCTTTAGATACTTACTGGGATCGTTCGGATCAAGAAATTTTCCTTGTCCTAGATATTTGAAACCTGCTTCTCTAAGAGCTGCATCAACAAGCAAATCGAAGAAGGTTTCAATAGCAAAATATGAAGGCTTCTCACCCTCAACGCGCTTAAGTTCTCCTTTTAGAATGTCCTTTAAGCGTTCTTTTACATTGTTAAGTGTATCTACATCCTTTACGTATAATTTAGCAAGGCATCCATCAGTAAGCTTTACAAGTTCGTATGTAGTAGGCTTCCCGTCTAGAAGCATATCTATGAAAAGTCCGTGAAGCCTACGCTTACACTCACTATAATCACACTTCAGGGTAGCCTCAAAGCATTCAAACGAATCCAACTCTATCGTCTCCTCAGAGCGTATACCATTTAATGTGAGGCTTTCATATGGAAATACCATATGTTATACACCTCATGCACTTTATTTCATGATTTCCTTAACTATCTTCTATACAACGCTATATATTTATGTAGTGAGTCCAGCGTTACTATTTATATCACCTTATTTGCCAAATTCGTTGTCAATCCCTTCAAGCACAGAATAGAACTTCTCAACACATTTAGTGAGCACTTCTTGGAGAAAATCTCTCAAATCGTTTAAAGTATCCCAGATCTAACTTAGCTGTTGCAGTATCTATTTCTCGGACAACACTATCCTCAACCACATATAGCTCAAGGTTACGCACATAAAACTCAGTATGGTATCTGTTATCCATATGTGCTTTAAGGAGAAGAGCTATAGCATGACTAGGAGATTTACATAAAGTTTCAATATTTATATGGGCTGTCATAGCTAAGAATATATGGCATAACAACTATATAAGGTTTGTATAAACATTGGCAATTCTTATACAAAACCAAGAGATTATCTCATCACAAAAATCCTATTGATTCCAATAGATTTTCATATAGGAATTTTATTCCTGGTAAACTTCCAATCCTCTGGGTATAGGTTTTGTCTAAGTTAATCACGTTTAACGATCTAAGGGATTACTTCAAACAGATTTGGGTACTTAACAAACTCACATCGAAATTCCTAGAGCTCTATAACACCAAGATAAGGTCTCTACATGGAAAACTTATTACAGAAGTTCAGGATGATGCAAAGGTTATGGTTCTAGGAGGACTTAGGTCTGACGGAACCTTTGGTGAGAATGCTTATGCAAGGTTTGTCTATGACTTTCTTGGTCTTAGGCTTGAGGATGTTCAGCGCTATGTTACTTTGGTTAGAATGGGGAGGGAGCCTGATGTTAGAGTAGTCTTAGATGAAAAGCCAGAGCACTTTAACTTTATTAGATTTATCCATTACTTGAACAAGTTATCTGAGTTTATGCTGAATAAAGCACATAGCACTGGGATACTGCCTTCCTCAGAGGTTGTAATATCATCAGAAGATGTGATAGATGTAGATGAACTTGTGACAAATATCATTGAGAAAGCATTCGAACTTATGATAGGTATCAACAGGGTTACAACATTTGTGTTTAGTATTAGGAAGATAACATCAGAATATCTAAGAGCAACTTATGGTGATGTTCCTAACGAATTGCTGGAGTTCCTGGGGTTTTCTGAGTTATTGAAGATGGACAACATTGGGCTATGGGGTTTCAAAGACTATTTCACTAAATTAGTTCTAATTGAAAGAAGTAAATGGTATAGTGGGAACAGATACACATATATACTCAGACCGGTAATCAATGGTATGCCACTTTATAAACAGGAACAGTCCTCTGCTTCTGGAGATACTTTAGAAAAGATGTTTCTCAATGTTGAGAGTATCAAGCCTGAGACATTGGGAGGTGCTATCTGTAGCCTTAACACTACCATTATGATGGCTTTTGAGAATCTAAATAATATACGCAGATGGTTCCCAGAGACCGTCAAAGCTATTGATGAGTATTTTAATGAAGCGAGAAAGAGTCTCGAGGCAGTAGAATGGAGGCTTCCCGAGTATCTCAAGTTCGAAGCAGTTACTCACATCCTTATGTACACAGGTGGAGGAATGGACAGGAAGCCATCAACTGTTATTCCCATCATATCGATGTATGATATAATTAACGGAATTAATGCAGTAGACGGTTACTGGGCACTGAAGTATGATGAAACCTTCATAGTTCAACAAGTAGAACACTACGTTGAGCATGAGTTAATCCACTTCAATGAGAGCAGAACTCATGGCATCTACAGATCAACCTCAAGAATCCCCAGATACTTCGCTCTCTCAGAGCTACTCAGAGATCTAATGCCAGCAATATTTCTGGGCTTAGTTGACATAATACTTCAATATGCAATCATTAGGGAATCAGAACACATTACAAGGGATATACTGGATAAGACTAAATACGATAATGCCCTTCTAATCTTCGCGAGAATGAGGTACTGAACCTTGGCTATGGACTATATGGCTAAGCAGGAACAGGAGAGTTTAAAGCGAACCCAAAAGAAAAGTGAGGAGGTTGCTGAAGATAAGAAAACCGAGGTAATGAAGTCTCAACATGTAGAAAGTTTCATCCAGATTATATCTCCCCAATCCAGCAGGACCCAAACCTCTCCATTTACAACTCTAGAAAATGTCTTAATTGTGGTACCAAAACCTTCACAGCTAGCATATCTGAAGAAAGTAAGTAAGCCGGTCTTAAACAAAGAAATGCTTGTATCCCCAATGCAGAAACCAACTCTATTGCTAGTTTCACCGATATCAATCACAAGATTTAGACCTTCTGAACAGATAAGGATTCTAAACCTAGACAAGAACATTTTCAGAAACCCTCTTAGTGCATCTGTTAACATGTCCATACCCAAAGTTCCACACATATCCATGCCCACTATACATCTACAGCCCTTGGAGCGTTCCATAGTTAATATAAGCCAAGCCATGAAACTGCAAACCATAGTTAGACCTCCAGAAATATATACAAAATTCTCAATACCTCAACTAGACAAAACATACACCTTGAAAATAACGTCTACGGCTCAATCAGTTCAAACGAAAGTAAAGACTATTGACTCTACACAGGAAAGAAAAATTAAGACATCTAAAGAAGCTGAGGGTGTAATGCTAACTTCTCTCACTATACATGTACCACCATCACTTCTAAAGCTGTTGTTCAAATCGCTTAAAAAGTTCAATGTTAAAGGATTGCTCGAGGTTTCGCCAGAAAGACCTGTAATTGTTGTTGCGATAAAGTCAGCAGGACCTGAGCTGAAGTATAGAGCAACACTTCTCACAATTCTTAGAGAGCTCTTCCGCATAAAGAAGAGGTTTCCACAAACCATCGCTGCTACAGCGAGAGGTGAAACCGATATTGTTCAAAGCTACCTCATGGAGAGCGGCATCATAAAATTTATCGATGATTCTGAAGCTGATTTCCTCAATTTCTTTGGGATAAGGAGAGTTGAAGACTTTGACAAGGTAGATCTGGATAGGCTTAGGAGTAGGTTGTTAGAACATACAAACTCGGACTTTTCATTCCTAGTGTTCCATATCAATGAAAGTAAAGTTACTCAGCTATTGAAGTATTTGAAAATGCTACGGAGCGATCTTGGCAGATCCAAGCTTGTTGTTATATGTCCTCGTAGGTTATCTCTAAAGGTTGTTAAGAAGCTTATAGAGATAATATGGGGCTTCACCAAATTTAGATGTTTCGACAAATCTCTCGATGGTTGTTTTGCTGCTGGTGAGAAAACCTTCTATGATGAACTTGAAAAGCTTTCGACAAACCCAAGTTATGCCAAGGTTAGGCATGTTGAAAACGAATCAGAATTGCATTACCAGCTAAAGGTCTTTGTATATAGCTACCTTGTTAATAAGCTGAAGCTAGATCCAAGATATGTGAAGACAGAATATGATCTTGGTGGAGTGAAGCCCGATATCTGGGTGGAGTCCAGCCGTATTGCAATAGAGATCGAAACTCTCTATGGTACAGGTGTCACCCCCTGGAACAAGTTATATGAGACTATAGAGAAGTACCATAGTCTTAGCGTTAATGAGGTATGGCTTGTAATTCCACCTCTTCAGCTATCACTCTTCATCGGAGATCTTTTGAAGCTGTACAAGATATTGAAAGAGGAATATGGAGATAAAGTGAAGGTATTTACAATAAACCTAACCCAGAGGGAACTGATATCTCTAGAAGACTACATAAAGAAGTTTAGTATGGTCATATATAGAACGATGAAAGGTAATAAAGGAGAAGATCTAAAATCGAATATGTGATATGTATTCCAGGTGCCAAAAGGGTTATGCTATGTCTGGAGCAGTACATGTTAAAGAGATTTTAGAGGGTTACTTAAGATCTGATATAAGAACCTTAGAATCATTAGATGGTGCTTTAAATGAAACATTAATGAATTTCTTGCGTAGTGGTGCACCCGAAAGACAATTCATATTGGAGTATCTTCAAAATGCTATTGATGCTGGTTCAAAGAATGTGAAAATAGTTCTCGATTATGATAATGTTAGAATTCTTGTTTATAACGATGGTACAGAATTCAATCACGATGACTTTGAAAGTTTTTGTAAAATAGCTAGATCGAGAAAAGATCCCAACAAAATGCTCATTGGATATATAGGCATAGGAGCGAAATCGGCTTTTGCTATTGCAAGGAAACTCGAACTTCATTCAGGAGAGTATCATGTAACTTTCGAAGAATCTAACATTCCAGAGGAATTATCAAAGAACTACAATCTAAAATATCTATGGATGATAGTTCCACGAACAAAGGATGAATGTTATAGCAGTAGCTGTAGATATTTGATGAACACAGCAAGTTTCAGAACGGTATTTGTATTAGAGAATCTGACAAAGGATAAGGAAACCCTCGAGATCATTCATCGTACACTTCTGGATTATAACTATGAATATTTTCTCGACGCTAGAACATTACTATTCATACCTGTCCATAATATCAAGGTTGAGATATGCATCTTCAAAAATGGTGTTGAAAAATGTTTGAGAAGAATAGAAAAGTTTCATGAAAAGGAGATACAAAGTGGTATACCTCATCTTAGAAAAGTTGTTGTAAAGCTAAGAGAGATATTAAGTGATAGAGAAGAAACTGAAGACTGGCTTATCATATTAAAGGAGGTGGAAGTACCGGAAAACATTAGAAGAGACCCTATAACAGCTATATTTAAACGTGAAAATGTTGTTAGGAGACTTGTTGGTATAGCCTTTAAAACTGAGAATGACAAACTTATACCTACTAAGGGTGTTGTCAAATTCAGTATCTTTAGCTATATGCCTATAAGAGAAATAGAATCAGGTTTTAATTATTTGTTACATGCCGATTTCCTTACAGATCCAGGACGTGGAGGAATAATCGAGAATATTGCTTGGAATGAGTGGCTTCGAAACGAGTTGGTTAAGTTCCTTGTAGATGATGTATTGGAGGAGTTTAAACATGACGATATATTGAAATATCAGACAATGATACTCATACCTCATACATCTCCCACCGATCCATTTATCTACAAGCTCTATAGTGAAATTATGAAAAATATTAAGGAGAAAGATCTTGTAATGACATATGATGGTTTCAAAAGAGTTACTACAACTACTCTGCTTCCTAAAATAGTATACCAAGTCTTAACAGACGAGCAGCTTTGTTCATTGCCAAAGGATCCCTATGTTAAGAGTATTGCTCATAGAAGGGTATATGACTATATTGTAGAAATGCTAAATCTACTTCCGCAAAATGCTAGAAATGTATTGCTAAGCTCATACATAAGCTACATGTATCTAGGACTTCGTAAAATTATTGAAATCGGAGATGATGATACATATAAAGGTGTTAAAAGCATATACCAGATCCTGTGGCAGTATAGCAAAAGTAAAGACTTTATAAAGAACATGATAGAATTCATAATGAATGACTATTTGGAGAAAAACGCTGCTACAGTTTATTCTATTAACAAAATGTTGAGCAATTTGATGGTCTTATCCATTAAAGGGGAGGTTAAGAAACTTAAAGATGTTTCTATTGTCCCAACATCAAAGCTTGTTGCATATCTAGCTAAGGTTCTTAGCATAGATGAATCTAAATTAAGAGAGTTACTACAGGATATTCCCATAATAGAAGAGGATTTGATAGGCTATATAGTTAAGCTATGCGACTCAATGGGCCGTGCCCATTGTTGGTTAGACACCACAAGGTACTTAATTGTTGAAGCCTTTGCTGATGAACGATTCTTGCAGAATTTTGTCAGTGAAAAACTATTCGAGGTACTAAAGCATGTACTAGAAGAGAAAATAGCTCAACTAGAAAAGGCGATAGAACAAAATGATGAATTGCAAATACGTGATGTTATGAAGAGGTTAGTTGAAGTATATTATCCTATTCTCAAAACTAGAAAAGATAAACTGCGTGAGGTTCTAAAAGATAAGGTTAAAGTTAAGGTGTTGGATGACGGATTTATCGAAGTGTCAAGGGTCATGCTTCCGGAAAGTGATTGGCATTCACTTAAAAATGTTTTGGAAACTATTGATCAAGAGCAAAATAAATTAGTTAACACAGGTTTTCATCCTAGTACAGATTATGAAAAACTTAGGTCTGAAATCAAGTTTGTAGATTTAGAATTCTACCAAGGTGTTAACATAGAATTATTGAAACAATTCTTATTGGATTTAGGTGCCGAATTTAGAGATTCCGAACAAAGGTTTATCGAGTTTAAGAAGAGGATTAGTGAAGTTCTCTCTGTAGAAATTGCTAGAGTGTGGTTAGCAAAATCAGGATACTTTGTGTCCTCTGGATCTGCAAAGAGTGGCTGGGACATAACAGCGATGCATAAATCAGAATCTAGCATAGCTAGGGTTGAGGTTAAGGGTACTACTGACAAAGAGTATCGCGGATCTATAGCACTGAGATGCGATGCAAAGGAATTTATTGATTGTAGAGAAAAGTGTGATAAAAACGAGAAATGCCTCATAATCATTGTAGAAAATGTCGCCAAAGATCCACAAATCAGGGTTATCAATATATGTGAGCTACCCAAAGAGATAGTTGAAAAATATAGAATAGAACTACCTAATGATGTATTAGAGCATACCAAGCCTATTAGATTCAATGAATTAAGAGGTATACAACCCTATTAATAACCTCCTGTTGTTCTATACCATAAAAGTTTTTGGATATTTTGAATCAGATATCATTCCCAGAATGGTGCAATTGTATCAAATAAATTTGTATAAAAGAAGACGCATCACCTCTCTAGACCTATTGTATTTAGACCATAATGCGAGCCAAGAAAAACAATTCTAAATAGAGGATTCTACTTAGGATATAATATTGGTCTTAAAGCTACAACAGTTTTGTAATTCTTATGTTCTCAAACCTTTGGAACACGTTGCCATGGCTAGATAACACGGCCTGAAATAGCTATTCACAAATATGTTCCAAACATAATATAATAAATTTATTACGTGGCATAGAAATAGTTGTTATGAATAGAATTCTACAAAAAGTTTTTAAGTTGTCTTTTCATATATTTATTTTCACAGAAGTGGATCGATATGAGCATACTATTTAAGGTTAGATTTGTTGCGGTATCTCATCCTGATACTCGTTCGAGTAGCCGTAGAATGATTTATTATTTATTGAAAAAACATGCTGTTGAGACCCCATTTGGCTTTATTCTTTTAAATGAATCTGCTTGGGATAGACTCATGTATTTAAATGAGAGGGCTAGAGCTGAGGTTGGCAGGGACGTTGTACAATATATAGATGTTTATATATCTGATGAGGAGCTTGTAAGAATTCTGAAAATGCTTGCCGAGAGTAAGGTTGGATCTACATCTACAGAAGCTTTGCTTCTCAAGAGGTTTATTGAGGAGTTAGAGAAGAGATTGAGGTGGAGTAACACAAAAGAGGAGTTCTCATCTTCTAAAGGTGAGCATAGAGAAAATAAAGAGTTTCGTGAAGCTACTGAGGAGTCTAAGCATGTTCTTGAGAAAAAGTTTGAAGAATATGGAAAGATGTTAGAGAATGGAGATGAAGAGGATGGTGAGGGTATCTGAGTCATGAACTGTGGTGATGTGTATGGAGTCTCCCAGGATAGTCTCCACCGAGGTTAGGATATGTGAAGATACTGTAGCACCTTGCCTATTCCTCAAGATCCGTGTTGAGGGGATTGAGACTGGTGGAAGCGTCTACATACCTGTTGGCGGAATGCTGTACTCAGATGATGGTAAGCTCCTATCCCAGGTAATCATAGACGATGCCTTTTTTGGTCCTGCGGGATCTATAGCTGCTCCATCTATAATAGTGAACTATCTCGAGGCTTATAGTAGCATAGCTGGACTTACCCACACTCTAGATCTTAGATGTAGAGCATTTCTAGATACAAAATCTGTTAGCTACATCGAGGAGAGGAGGAGGTCAAATAAATACCATAGAGTTATGTTGAAGCTCAGACTGAGGTTCTTGGCCCTTCATAGCACAGTTTATCACTACGATTATATATATGGAGCTAGGGGGCAATATTTCTCTTCACTTCCAAGTGGTGCAATAGTGCTGAAGTCGGGAAAACCTCTACTATACGTAGAGCCTCAGGTATATGAAGAGCTGGAAACGAATATTGTGATTGATGGTCCTCAATGGATTAGAGATTTCCTTCCAGTGCTAGGGTTAGGGAATTATGTATTACTCGAAATTCCGTTGCCTAGAGCTCCATCAATTCCAGACAAAGCTCTACAGTACTTCATCAACACTATAGAATTGTTGAGGCAGACTAAGGAGATTCTGCATGAAACACTCAATGTGGGTTCTTCGCTAACAGCTCTAAGGAATGCTCTAAATCAGTTCTGCGAAGCTTTGAAGTCCCTAGATCTAGCGGTGAGTAGGGATGGAGGTTGCGAGATTGATTATGAACGACTCGTAGAGTTATTCCAGGGCATTAAAGAGCTTGCTGATGTTGTGGTGACGATCTACACCAAGGTTAAGCGTATTGCAACAGTAGGTCCAGAGCCTACACAACCACATATAGCACCAAGACCAGCATTGGCGTTGCACCAGGTAGAGTCTCTAATAGGGTTAGCATCATACATAATCAAGTTGGTAATGGACACATACATCGATAGGCTATCACATAGCCAAACTTAGTTAGCAATATCATTTGGGAGAATGCCTATGAAGTTTTTACATAGCTCCATGTATAAAGGGTTGTAGCCATGCACATCAATATAGAGTCCTCAGCAACATGTACAAACTCTGTGATGCGAAGAATTTATATATCCTCTGGGTAAGGCTTAAGCCACTCATATCTTTCATATAGACGTCTCCGAAATCTTTGTTCAGCCTCAGGCTTTACAATATTACCTCTATAATCATATAGTGTGATTTTGGGTGGAGCATCTTGGTCTATGTCTATGACAGCATATTTTATTCCAGCTGTAAATGCAGCTGGAATGTTGTTAACAAGGTATTTCCCTGAAAGAAAGTGTCCCCCGATTATGAGTTTAGGCTTCAACTCAGCTATTATGGGTATTCTGCTCAGTTCGCTGTGAGCTACTACAACATCTACTCTACCCCTATACATCGCCACTATCTCTCTGAGCTTCTGCCGATAATGTGTTTCTTCAAAACCTAGCCCAAGGAAACGCATACCTCCAATTTCTACAAACCTCCCAGAGATCTCTGAACACCCTGGTATACCATTAATTCTATTGACATCATAGTCTCCCTCAAAATCATAATCATGATCACCCCTGACCACCAACACTCTAGATCTCCTACCAGCATACTCTAGAAAATGATAGAACTTCTCAACATGAATTCTCTTCACAATTTCGTGAAACTCTCTACTTTTTCTATACTTCTCCTCTATAGATAGAATCTCCTTCATAACCATAAGACGCCTAGGATCGAGAGGACTGATCATTATAGAGGGGTATGGAACATGTTCCTCCCATACAAACTCCACACCAAGCTCCCTAAGTTTTTCTATAACCTCCTGCCTATAGGCAGGTATCTGTGTTAGAGCCTTACTCCAGAAAGCAGCACCACCATCAGAGGTCAAATCACCTGCTAAACAAACAACATCAGGCTTCACCATATCCAATATCTCCTCATAACCCTCCCACCTACGGACATCAGAAAAGGCAAGAATCCTCAAAATATTACACCTCCTAAACATTTTGTTTATCAGAAAATTTATTTTTGTTTTGCTCTACATAGCTATTATTAGACTTGAGAAGAGGACAACTCTTGAGAAAGATAAGCCTATTCAAATACCTGCAAATAGCTATACAACCCTTGTATACAGCCTAGAATATGCAGGCTATATAGAGATAACATTTCAGGCTACCAGAAATGTATATTTCTATGTGAGCAACGGAGACTACTGGGTTAGACACCCTACAAACTGCAACACATATACCGATTCAGGAAGATTCATAGTACCTGTACTCCCAGGAACAACATATATAAAGATATACAATCCATCACTACTCTTCGGCGTAAGCGTAACAATAACAGTGGTATATGTATACTAAAGACCATGTAACAGCAATAGAGCTTCACCTAATGCTCTAGGCTATAGATCATCAATCTTAGATTTAAATCAGAAGCACAACAATTGTAGCTGAACAGTATTCTTTATTAGTAGCTACCTACTGTTTTGGGATTTCTTCACTATGAATATCTAGACACCCTGATAACTAACACCATAACGCCATACCAAATCAGCACCATATCGAATAGATCTAGCGAACCTATTGCAGATTTCAAGATCAACCCTATTACAAATCCAAAAAGATATGCTGTACCTCAATATTTCATCCTCTCAATTCCTGTCAAGAAGTCTATCAAAGACATTATTATTATAAGACCAATCAACATTCTAATCGATACAATTAGATTACTAGGAACTCCTAAAACAGCAAGACTCTTCTCAAATACCTGTATCAACAAATCTGTTACAAGCCCTGAGATAAACCCTAAGACAGCTCTTCTTATACCATACCATATGTCATATCCAAATCTTCTTACCATAGTTCTTCTAATCAATTTCTATCATGTTTCTCAGCTATAAGACGAGACACCAGCGAAACTAACAATTTTAAAATCATTTTATGAAGAATCTCAATGTAGATAACTAGAGATATAATAGGTTTATTTGTGTATGTTGAAAAAATCACTTTGTTATGGCTATTGCAACACCATAAACTTTCTTCACATTGAAATACTCTTTTAGTATCTTGGCTATATAGCTTAGTGTAGCACCCGACGTAATAACATCATCTATTATAGCCATAGATTCTATATCCACATCAACATGAACTTGTTCTAAAGGTTTATAGAGCTGTTGCACCGTGAGCCATCTTTCTTCAACAGACATGTTCTTTAGATCTACATGTTTAACCTTTTCAACTAGCTTTACTACAGGTTTATTAACATACTTACCTACACGTTTTGCTAGTTCTTCAGCTATGCACATACATTCATTTGTCTTGGGATCTATGCGTAGATTTTGTTCGTGACATGGCACATAAGTCAATGCTTCAACATTCTTCAACTCTTCATAAATATTGAATAGCTTTGATATTAGCATTGATGCTACCTCTATACATTTTCTATCCACATCTTTAACGTCTGACACTATAGGTGTAACGTCATCGGGTAGAGGTAGGTATACCCCTCTCTTCTGCTGTTGATAGGTACCTACAGCAAATATGTTGTCTAGATATCTACGGTGTAAAAATCTATCTTGTCTAGCATTGATTTTCTTCATCTCCCCTCGCAAATATTCTCGTGCTACAAATCTTTGAATACCATATCTCCCTAAAGCCCTATCCACATCCCTCGCAACATAGAAGTCAACAGATTTCACCCCTCCAATAATATACGAACCTATCTCCATAGCAATACTCTCGTTCTCAAATATTATAGCCACGGAGATGTTGTCTGAAACTGATCTAACAACACTATAAATATCTATAGCAGGTGAACAGGCTTCTTCGCTATATCCGATGATCGCAGATGCTAGTTGGGTACAGCTATCAGAAACCTCTACAGGCTACATACCTCTAAAAGGAGTCTCTGCACACCTTAACTTCTACAAGAGCTATCTAGGGTTCCAAATATATCACTGCAATTAGCTTTTCTAGAGAGTCCCACTAAGATGTAAGGTATAGACTGGATGAGAGGTGGCTGAACTTCATCAGAAGAATGAAAGGGAATTAGTACTTTTTTGTAATGCTAACTTACGCTAAAGTGTCGCTACTTAAAATCGAGTTTTGTCGACTAGACACTAGAGGTAAGGAAATGTCTTGGCTTAGCTTACAATTAAAACCTGTCATATCTTTGCTTCAGAGCAGAGTTGCCCGTGTAAATGCTGAAAAGGTTAATAAATGGATCGAAGTGCAGGGATTGGGGCGGGCTACGGATCCAAAATATGTGCTAAGCGTACATCTAGCATTCAATGTTTTTGCTAGGCTGCTAATCTATGAGAGGCATGTAGGGGAATTGAGGAACAGCTTAACGCTCCTAGATATTGCAGATTCTGAGAAAGATGTGCTTCAAAGTTCTGCACTTAAGCCTTATGTGCTAGATGAGATATCCGACGAAATTCTAGAGGACTCAATTAGAGATGAGATTTTCCGAAGGGTGACCACCATAGCTAAGAGGTATAGCTATGCAGACGCTGTAAATGATGAACTGGGTAAAGCATTCGAAGAACTCATACCCAACGCTGAGCGTCGAAAGCTAGGCCAGTTCTTCACACCTATACCAATAGCGGATCTAATGGTCGAATACATACGTAGGAATGTGGAGAGGGGGAGGATAGTTGATCCAGCTGTTGGAACCGGCAGATTTATACTTAGGTTGATGCTGAAGAGTGGGATCTCTAAGGACTACAGAATTACGGGTATAGACGTAAGCCCCCTAATGATATTGCTCACCGCTACAAACATATCCTATGTCTCCGACCTTAAGCGTTTAGAGCTTATAGTGGGAGACATGTTCGACCTCGATGATGCTATAAAGGAGAGCGATGCCATAATATGCAACCCTCCCTACAGTAGGCACCACGAATTAGAGCCCGACTATAAGAGGAAGTTACAGGAGAAAGTTAAGGCTGCTAGTGATGTGACGCTATCAAGGTACTCAAGTTTCTTCGCATATGCTCTGCTCTACCTCTCATCCCTATTAAAGAAGGGTGGATATGTGTCGTATATATGCCCCCTAGAAATATTTGAAGCAAATTATAGCGATGTTGTAAAGAGGTATGTAGCTGAACACAATCTACTTGAAAGAGTGATTGTATTCGACGAGGATTCGTTCATCTTTCCATACGCAGAGAACGCTGCTACCGTAATTTTCTTGCACAAAGATTCGCCTACAAAAGTGTACTTTGTGAGAGTTAAAACCATTGAGGCAAGCTCCTTAGAGAAACTTCTGGAAGCTGTAGAAGAGGGAGACTTTGGATGGTGCTCTACTAAGATTGTAGATATCTCTGAACTTCTGAATACGAGCAATTGGAGTCTGTACTATGTTAAAAGGGCTATCCCCATCATTGAGGAGGTGATACACCATCCCCTTGTTGTCTCCTTCAAGCACATTGCAAGAATAATGCGCGGAATAGCTACAGGAGCCAACGATTTCTTCTTGCTTAACGATGAAGAGGTGAAGCGATGGGGAATCGAGGAGGAGTTCCTCAGACCAGCACTAGTAAAAACAAGGTGGGTTCTGAACTATGTTTATGATAGAGAAGCATTTAACAGATTGAGGAATGCGAATGAGAAGTGTTGGCTCTTCTACTGTCAAGTACCCCCTGCACTGCTGAAGGGGAAAAATGCATACAAATATGTAAGCTATGGGGAGAGATTGGGATTACCTAACAGAAGCTTGATCCGCTTAAGGAGGATCTGGTATCAAGTTGAAAAACGGGAACCACCGCCAATAGTCTTCACGTACCTCTCCCGAGGAAGACCAAGGTTTATACATAATGAAGTCGGTGCTCTACCACTCAACACATTTCTATGCATTTATCCGCTACCAGAAATCTCAAAGGACGAAGTACTCCTCAGAGCATTACTGGCCTATCTGAACTCAAACATAGCTTTAGAGCTACTTAAAATAGTTGGAAGGAGGTATGGAGGTAGCACATTGAAGCTAGAGCCTAGAGAACTTGACGAGTTACCTGTACTAGATGTAAGAAAGCTGAGCCGCGAAGAAGCGGAGCACTTAGCTCGATTATTCGACGAGCTCAAATATGCTACTAGAGGTGATGAGGAATTAAAGTCAAAAATTGACAATGCCATCCTCTCCATTTTAAGGAGGTACAGCGCAGTACAACCAAAGAGAACTCTGGTGGATTATATGAAAAATATGAGGGTGGGAACAGCTTCACTAGTTAATGTCCTCTAGAAGCTTTATCTAGGAGCTTCAATCCTTCATCAGTTATTCTGAGATTTCCATTAACAAATTCCGCCATGGGCCACAGCTGCCCCATCTCGTCAATTAGAACCCTTCCTCGTATATCTGGAAGGGGGTTAAATTCTCCAAATAGTACACCATACTTCAAGCATGAGATGTAGTATGTCATCTTTTTCGTCTTTCTATCAACTTTAGCCTTCACTCCTTCTATAGACTCTCCGATCCTTTTACGCTCTATAAGGTTGCGAACAGCACTAAATGTTGTTGCATATGCTCTATCGTAAAATGTTTGTACAATTACTATTTCCTTATTGAAGTATGTTACCCATTTAATTAGAGGTTCAAGATCCTCCTCTTTAATAGTAAACGTAGGACCCAGTATAGAGGTCTTTCTACGCTTCTTTCCTTGGTACTCCAGCATTTTACCTACATGCCATTTGCTCACCTCTACCTCCACACCAAAAAGTGCTTCCTCCACCACTTTATCAGCTTCACTATTAGGGACATCCATCAGGTTATCCATTATACTACCCCATCTCTGCTTCAACTCCTGATAGGTATTGGAGTCGAAGACTAAGAGGTCGGGTCTTTTTCCGTGGAGGTACATTCTCTGAAGTCTCTGGTAATACCTAGCATACTCCTCGAAGCTGAAAGAACCAGCTCTCGAAACACCATACCTTACTGCAACATATCTCCCTGTATCATTGATGGCTTCAAGAACTCTATCTTCAGACCACGAACCCATGGACCAATTGATTAGAAAGTCAACGCCCCTAGGTTTAGGAATCTTCGGTTTTTTCATAGCTCTACACTTAAGCTACGTTATAGATACCCCTCTTAATATTTTTATCTTCTTGTCTACTATTTCACATCTCTTTACTTCTTACCATGAATATTTTCACACTACCTTAGAGATAAGATGCAAATATCCAGCATCTAGCCACTATATCTACCCCTATTATAGTTCCTAGTCTAGCTTTATCTGCTTTGCTCCAACATCTGCTGAACCACTGTGTATACCAGTCTCGGATGTTTTGTGTGTATTGGTATAAGTTTCTTTGGCTTCAATATATCTACTATGTTTCTCAGCTCATGTGGATAGTAGTGTCCTGAGAATCTTGCTCTATATATCTGTATCCCTAATGTATATAGCCATGTTATAAGGGTCTTCTCCTCAACCTCAAGTTCTGTTTCTAGAGGTTCTGGTGTTGTTAGAATTGCTATAGCGTTCCTCGGCAGCTCCTCTCCCCAGAGTCTCATCTGCCTAAGCATCTCCAGAAAACTCACAGGTTCTTGTATCAATAGAAAGTTTTCTGGTGTTCTAAAAACATCTTGTTTTAGACCTACATACTGTAGTGGTACTGTAGTGGGTTTCTCTAGCTCGATTGCAATTGCTATTCTAGATAAATCTATGTTGTTTGTATTGCTTGTTTTGAGCCACTTGGGCAGAACATCGATGATTCTAGGTGATGCAATGGTGATGGTTCTTCCACTAAGTAGTGCTAGCTCAGATATCGCTGTAAATAGTTCATAGTCTAGAGGATCTATCGATATAATTACCAATATATTCTCCATAAGAATTCTATTCATTATATTTCTAAACTCTTCAGAACCTATAGGAGTCTCTATTCCACCAATATTTGTAGCCTCTAACAAAGCTATATCCAGATTCATCGAATCTATAGCTCTCTCTATATTCGACAATGTATCAATCCTAGATCTCAGCGGGCTATCAACCCTGAGATCCCCACTATAAAACAATGTTTTGCTGTATCCCTCATATAGAAAAGCATATGATGGATAAGCACTATGGCTTACAGGTATAGGAATAACACCATGTTCATCCATATGATAAGCACTAAACTCCTCAATCTTTATATTTAGTCTATGGGGTATCTCAGCAAGCCATGTAGATGATCTTCTATACCAATCCTCAATAACCTCTAGAATATCTATAGATGGGACATATACTTTTACCCCTGGTGGAAGTGCTCCAAGTAATCCAAGATGATCTAAATGGAAGTGAGAGATATAGATAGCATCTATATCCTCAAATATGTTTAGCGGTGGTATAGCACCAATACTCCTCAGCTCATTTATACCAAGAGGCTGGATTCTCCCACGATAATATTTTCTAAGAACCTGGAATCTAATACCATTATCAAAAACAATCTTTCTATCTCTATCTTTAACCAGTACACAGTTACCACCAATCTCCCCATAACCACCATAGATCTCTAAAGTTAGAGAGTCTTCAGATATTGTTAGCTGAGGCTTCATCCACCTGTACCCTCAGGTCTAAATCTATATCTCTTAACACTAACCTCTCTCCACCTCATATTATTTACAGGGTCTTGAATTGCTAATATTCTAGGACTCTTTGTACCAATTCCATAGACTATATAGAGCCAATACTTATCACCCTTCTCTCTAGCAACATTAAACTCTGCTTCAGTAAGCTCTACCTCTAGATCCAGTCCCGATTTCCCCTTAACCTCTATAAACCTTATCTCACCAGTTCTAGGATCTCTACTAAAAATATCGAAATGCTCCCTCATGCTAACATCCTCTGGAATTCTTCCAGATTTAATCTCATACTCCATAGCTATCTTCATAGCCTTCTCCTCTATCTCCTTAACCATAACCGGTGTAGGTATAGCACCCTGAGCAGCTTCAGAGGGGGTGGTAAAGATTATTGCACCTAGATACTCCATCTTATCGCTATAGAGATCAAGATTATTTGGTCTAGGCTCCCAGTATTGATGATAAGCACTAAAACCAAGTCCCTCAACCCTAGATATATATTCTCTAAACTCCTTCAGAGCCTCAGACACAACACTCCTTAGAACAATCTTTGACGCACTTATTTTAAGAGACTCTAGGAATTCATTTGGAATAGAGTATTCCTGTATAGCAGATACAATATTATTTTGAGAAGAAGCTACAGTAATTATTTCAAATAGTTTCCTCCCCCTGATAAACTCCCTATCATTATTCTTTACACCAACACCAATAACCTCTGAATATATGGGTCTATCTCTAAAGAATACCATAACCCTAAATAGGTGAAGCTCCTTTAAACCTTCTAACTGTGCTGAAGATAATAGGTATACAGGTTTATTGTCAGTATTTGGAAGAAGCGAATTGATATTATCATAAATATCGTATATGTTGTCCAGTTTTGATGTATCTACATATATTCTATTTCCATCAATTTTAACATTAAGCTTTCTTAAACTTACAATAACTATGAATAGATCCTTAAACACTCTCTCAACTTCATTTCCACGAAAATCACCAAGAATATCACGAAGTATTCTCTCAATTCTTATTGTAAGTCCTTTTCTAGCTAATCCAATTCTCTCAAGACTCTTCTTCAAAGATTCTAAAGCACTTATGATACTTTTGATATAGCTCTCTAGACCTATACGACCCTCGCGTATATATGTTAGCAAAGCCTTGTATTCACTATATTTTGGAACTCCCTTCTCAGTATCAATTGGAATAGTGATATGTCCTTCCTCTGTCATCATATCTATCACTACCTCCTCTCCTATAGGCACCTTAGATTCTTGTAGTGAGCGTCCAAGTGCTAACAGCTTCTTGTATAGAATATCTAGAACATCTTTATCACTCCTTATATCTAGGAATATTGTATAGCTGGTAACATCTCTCTCCTGCCCAAGTCTCCAGACTCTTCCAAGTCTCTGCTCTATTTTGATAGGGCTCCAAGTAGGTTCATAGTTTATTATAATATTTGCTACCTGTAGATTTAGACCCTCAGAAGCAACATCTGTAGAAATAACAACCTTGATACGGCCTTGACCCAAATATTTCTTTAAATCCTCTATATCAGGATTTCTCCTTTCTCTCCACCCAGGAATCTCTATCCTTTCACCAGTAATGAGAGCTGCCTCCTTTGCAATATCTGGCATCTCTATAGAGAGCTGTCTATAGATATACTCAGCAGTATCTCTATACTCAGTAAACACAACAACTTTCTCCCCCCTCAAAACATGTTCCTCAATAACTCTAAACACTGTTCTAAGCCTACTATCACCACGTCCAACAATACTATTGGCATAGCTTACAAGAGTCCTAATTATCTCAACATCTCTATCATTGATTAGAGGGGCACATTCTTCAGCAAATCTATTGATAATCTCATCAGGATTCTTCTCCTCTTCATCATAAATATCACTATAATCCTCAAATCCGAGTCCTAGAAGAGCATCAGCTATACTCCTAGCCTCTTCATCAAGTTTAGCAACATCTAATGAAGGTGCTCTGCCTTTAACTACCATAGCTCTTTTGCTTATTATCCTCTCAAGAGTTTTCATTGCTGCATATGGACTTGAAGAAGCTCTTTTTGCTATGAGTGCAAGTAGAAGTGGTAATGCTTTTGGCTCTTCACCAACATATTCATGATACTCTAAAAGTTTGTCTCTAAGAAATTCGAATAGAAGTTCATTAAATTTCTCCTCCTCTGGAGTGGCTTTTACAACTCTTGCAATAAATCTTGCATTTTTAAATATGAGTCTATGTTCATACACATCATTTATATCCATCTTAGTTCTACGTACAACAATAGCATCACGTGTAAGGCTATAGAAAGACTCATTATCTAACTCCTTCTCACCCCCAATAAGATATGGATCCACAAGCCTTAGCCTAGATATATAGTCTGCTACATACCCCCTATGTGGTGTAGCTGACAATAAAATTACATTACGATTAGCAACCTTAGCCAACTCCTCTACAAGTTCATATCTCTGTGTAGCACTCCTTTGACCAGATCTTGTTTTTCCAACTCTATGTGCTTCATCAACTATAACAATATCCCAATCAACACCAAGTATCTTCGATTTATGTGGTTCTCTCTTCACAAGATCTATCGATGCTAGATACCATCCATCGGGAAAACCCTGGCGATGATATGCATCAATAACCTTTCTCTCTATGACTTTAGCTAGAACTCCAAAACGCTTAAGTTCTGATCTCCACTGCTCTACAAGGATTCTAGGTACAAGGATCAGTATTTTTCTAGCTCCATCTCTCTTCTCAAGCATTTTAGCAATTAGTATTGCCTCAATGGTTTTACCAAGCCCTATCTCATCACCAATCAATATCCTTATAGGTCTACGAAAAGCTAGCTTAAATAATAACTCTACTTGGTGTGCAAATGGTAATGCTGGTGGATCTGCTTTACAATTCAATATAAAGAAAAATGGGTGGTAATCAAAACCTCTAATAACCTTGGAGAAAAGCTGTAGTGCTTGTTCCCTAGTCAATTCTGTGTAAGATTCTGAAGGCCTTAGCAATTCTACACACACCCCAGAACCCTTCATTCTCATAAGCATTTACTATCTTACTATACCAGAATATAGCTTCAAACTCCCCTATACCCACAATAGCATCGCCAAGCTGTAAAGCCTTTGAAGAACTCTTTACACATTGTCTAAAACCTGTAAAGATTACAAGTCTCCTAAAAATATCCTCTGCCTGTGGCCCCTCAAGATATATAGTCTTTCCCGATCTACTCCTCTTTACAGAAGCATCAAATCTCTCAAGAAAACTAGAAACAACATCATATTCACAATAAGCGCTAAACACTCTACTACCAATATTATCATAGAAATACACAACTTCAATAGGATTTCTATGCTTTCTACTTCTAGTGAAGAAACGTATTGTAAATATCTTTTCTGTCTCCCCCATAGAACTACTCCTCATATGGATAATATGTAATGCATTTACAGTTCTCAAGCTCCTTTATATCAGCCTCACTAAACTCTGGAACAATCACATAGTCTCCTTTCCTTGGCTTCAATCTAACTCTATAGCTAATATGTTTTACGAAGAGACCACCATATCTTGTAACAATAGCTGAAAACATTGATTTAACATCATCGAGTGTAACATTGTTAAGTCTCAAAGCTATTTTTGATCTCCTATCCTGTATCTCGGCCTCTACCTCAAGAACAGCTTCCTCAACATCACACTCAGAACCAAGTCTAGTACTAAATATTCTTATAGGTCCAAGATTTGGCATTCCCATCTCGATCTCTAGCATAGAAATCTTTGATCCTTTTGGTGGCACCCCCTGGATAGGTCTGATTCCCTTTGGCTTAACGATAATATTGATTTTAGCAGATCTAAGAGTCTCGCCAAGGCTATTGAGAACCTTTATATCATAGCTATACTCCCCAGGTTTATCTGGTGCTCTCAATCTCCATTCTACTATAGCTGACGGTCTATCATCACCAAGAACAATTTTATCAAGACTAAGACTACCATTTGATGCAACTAGAGTTACATCGCCTTTAAATGAGCCGATACGCTCAACAACAATATTTATAGAGAGATCCTCGCCGGGAGTAGCTATAGCTTCATATCTATCTAGCTTTATATCCACACCCTCCTGCAAAAACTCTACAACTCTAACAAGAGGACTCTCACGTAGAACACCTATATCAAATTTCTCTAGAGCTTCATCAACAGGTATCGGATTTCCACTGATATAGAATGCATACCATATCCTCCTAATACCACCAGAAACCTTCTCCTCCTTAACACCCTTCAAACCCTCGATCTGCTCCCTAAGAGCAGTTCTCCACGGCAAAACAACATCATTTAACCCTATATCACTTGGAACCTCTCCCTCTTCATATGAAGGCAATCTACATTCATATCTAGATTGACACTCATACACCTTTTTATAATATATCTTGCCCTCCTTCTTTATACCTATCTTAAGCTTCTTCACACCATCAATCAGAGCGTCTTTTACAGTTGTTTCTCTAACTATTGGTAGTCTTGGATTAGAATAGAAATAGTCTATAATATCAGAAACACTTCTCGACATATCACCTTCAGATATATCGATACCCACCTGAGAAAGCAGATATTCAAGAGTCTCGAAATCGAGTTCTTCATAATATTTCTGTGGTTTAATGCTCTTTAGAGTTCTCGTAACATTCTCCACTATAGATTCAGCACCCGTAGAGGTTTCAGTGATTCTAAAGGTATTTCTATGGTTTTGCTCATCAAAACTAGGATAAGCAACAGTGTTGAGTCCCTGAAGAATTGATTGTGCAAGAAGACTTATAACACCTCCTTCACCTGTACAATAGCCTCGTAGCTTTTTCTCCATAACCTCACGTATATCCTCATCTCTATATAGTGTACCAAGCTCTTCACTAACAATATCACAAGCTATCTTCCTCTTTGCATGACCAAGCATTACCGAGGTATAGTTGTTATCACTTGGATATATTAGATATACTGTATTGGCATATCTCCTATGTCCACCACTAGAAGTTTCATAGATCATCTTCTCTATATCGTTATCCCTAAGATGTGAGAGTATCGCTACCACAACATATCCCCTAGAGTCATAGTCTATAGATCTAGGTTCTGTTAACACCATACTAGATTCTACTTTAAATGGTGTCACAATCGGTGCGCCACGGCTATGTCTTCGAGAGCTAGATATTACTTCACTTATGGGTCTAGCCATAAGCTTCATTGCATAGTCCTTAACAACTTTCAAAGCTTCACCATCATCTATGGTTCTAGCGACCATTTCTACTCTTCGTATAGGTGATGCTATTTGTGTAAACCAATAATGAATACCACTTGTATCCGTGAGTAGATAGGTGAGATTGTTTGATAGCCACTGTAATGCATCTATATAGTCTTTTGGCTGTATCGCTAATCTCCTTGCTGTCGATGGTTCATAAGACGATACTGCTATATCATATTTATCTGGATATATTTGGCGATACTCAAGCAGACCTGCATAGACAAATGATTTTACAAAGATTGTCTTTGCTATAATCTTAGCGAGAACAGGTTTTTCATACTCCTTGGTCTTCTCAATTATATCCTCATTAACCACAGTATCGTATTGCCTATATAGCTCATGTGAGAGTAACATAGATCTTATTTCACGATCCTCAACATCTATATGGAAAGGCATGATCAGCTCTACATCAGTATTTTCATTAGCGATTTTCCTTATGATTTTTCTAGTGAGTTTTATGAGATCTCTAGTTTTTTGTAATCCTTCATGCTTATCTACGATGTTTATAAGTGTCTCTATATATGATGGGTGGAATGGATATGTTTTCTCGATTTGATATGCTTTTCTATCGGCACCCTGTCCAAAGATTTCTTTATTTTCTTCAGCTCCATATATTTTTGTAAGTGTTGCTGCAATGCTTTTAGCTGGAACAGGGTCTATCTCCTCAAATATTCTTACCTTTAAAATACTTGGAATATCTGATGGTGCTACAGGTACTATTCTCTTGCCAGCAACCCTGGATATGGATCTATATAGGCTGAGTATTATGTCTTGAGAGGATTTATAGCGTTCCTCAACTATAATTCCACTACCCGGCTTCTCCTCGATGGGTATGGATATCACTAGAATGCTGTATCTAGATAGTTCAATAGCCTTGGCTAGATATTCCATGAAAGCTACTACTTGATCACCATAGTTTTGAAGCCTAGGGTCTCCAGATCTCTTTAGCCTTGATATATAGTCAGCTATTTCATCTGCTAAGATAAGTGTTGGTTTATCTCCAAGAAGCTTAACTATTATGTCTGGTGGAGGTGGTAATAGGGATTCATCATTTAGCTTAACTTCACCAAAACGACCTAGCTGATGTGCTAGAGAACCCCATAGCGTCTGTACTCTGTAGCCTCCTGGGACATCCAATGGGTTTACAGGTGTAGGTGCAAGTGCAGTACTTCCAGGATCCAGCACAACTATCTGTATAGAGCCAATATTTGTAAGTATATCAACAAGTTTTTCTATGCGTTTCCTAGACTCTATATCCTCTGTCTTTGCCTCTAGCAATGCAGTAGGTTTGCGCAGGGCATGGTATATTGTGAGTAGGGTGTGTGTTTTACCACCACCAAAAAGCGATTGTAGCATCAATACCTTGCTACCACCCTTACCAGTAAACACATTGGCTATATTCTCAAGAGCTTCTATCATTGGCCCAGTTATAATTGTTCTTCTAAAGAATTCAACAGGATCAGTATATATTCTATCCTCTGTACCGAGGTGTACAGACCATAGATGTGGAGCTGCTTTCTCATCTAGTGTAGAGTTAAGTACATCGCTCCATATCTTAACATGGTTTAGAAACCCCATTACCTACCACCCTGTGTCCATTTCTCAAGACCTGTAGGGGTCTTGGGGACAAGGATTCTTACTACTTGTTGGACAAGTCTTTGCTCAGGATCGTTATCGGGTAGAACCTGTGCTAGTATAGATGCCAATGCTATAGCTTCGTCGTATAGGGCTAGATATCTATTGCGAAGCTCTTCACAACGTCTAGTAAACTCATCCCTGGGCAGAGATGTTGCATAGAATTCTAAGAGATGTAGCATATCTATAGCTGTACGAGGAATGGGATTCCTAGGATTAATACCTCTATCTTCAAGAACACTTCTCGCTATATCCACAAGATCTCCCCTACCTGTAGCAGGTTCCAACAATCTAAATCTCTCACCCTCCTGCTCAACTATTCTAAGCGTTCTCAATGTATTTAAATCGTTGCGTGTGCCTATAGCTAGAATAGTCATTGTGCTTCTATCCATAGTCCTTCTAGTCTGTCTAGGTCTTCTAGCAATAAGCACTTTACCCAATAGATAGAAAAGCGATACATTACTCAGCTTACCAGCAAATTCCTTACCGCCAAGAGCACGTGCAATAGCCTCCGCTGTTGCTGGATATACATATCTCTCCACTAGGTTCTTCAAATCCTTAACACCTATAATCCTCTCATATCTTGTGAAAACAGATAGTGTACAGCCAAGAACACCAACAAATAGATTGACCCCATCAAAACCATTTCTATGTAGCTTTACAGCATAGTCCATACACATATCAACAGCATTAGCATAAACCTCATCAGCAAGAGCCTGGCCAGAAACACCCTTCCTCCAAACAGCAACAATACTTATATCCAAACCAGCTTTACCACGAGCAGTAACCCTCTGAGCAGACTCAGTAACAACAGCATGTGTAGCAGTAATCCTAAGCCCAGCACCCCTCCAACCAGCCTCCAACAAAGCCTCCCAAGCATCAGGACTAGTATGAGCATAATAAGTAACAACAACACCTCCATCAGACAGCCTATCAGCCATAGCCTTGAAAGACCTCGCTAAAAGCTGCTTAAAATAATCAAAATCTCCTACATTCCCACCAAAAAACTTGGAACGCCCCTCAGCCTCACTAACCTCCTTATCAGCAAAAAACCTCCACTGAGTCTCAACCTCAACACCATCACTAAAGAAAGCCTCAGACAAAAACCTAGGCTGCCTAACAAACAAACCACCAACATCAACAACATCACTCAAAGCCCTCTTAAGCCAAACATAATAGAAATCACTAAGCTCAGCATAGGGCACATCATCCCTATACGGCGGATCAGTAACAATCAAATCAAACCTCTCGCCGCCGAGCCTGCTGAGCACGGTAGCATCATCGAGCAGAACCCTGACCTTGCTAGGACTACCAGAAACAGCAGAAACAAGATAGGAGAGACCTTCAGCTATTGATTGAAGAGACCTCGTAAATGATCCTAAGATGTCAGCTACAGGGAACTCTTCAATCCAGTTCCAAGTCATAGCGATACCTCTGAACGCCAAAGTTTCGCGTATGAATTTCTGGGTGGGCTCAGTAGACGTCACAATACTATTGTAATTTACATGTTTACACAACGACATAGCCAAGTATGTTGTTACTGCTTCTGCGTATCTGAATGCCTCCTCTTTGCTCCAGCCCTCCCTCAGCTTCTCCTCCTCAACTCTCTTGCCGGCTTCGCGTATCAGCTTGACGAGCTTGACCAGGGTTAGGAGTTGGCGTGGGTTGAAGAGCTTGTAGAACTTGTCAAAGCCCCATACAATAGTATGATATGTAGAGGAACAATAAGGTTCAGTTTGTTCTGTTGGTATGTCTGGGTCTCCCCATATCTGTCTGAGCTTCTCCAACGCTTTCCAGAGCTTCTCGTTGTCTTCCTGTATCGCTGGTTCGAATTCTAGGTCTTTTCCAGCTACTTTGACTTTGACTAGGAGTCTTGGTCTTGCCTTTAGTGTTTGTTTAAGTGTTTGGAGGTCTATTTGTCCTGATAGGTATTGTTCTATTTTTTGGTTCCAGTCTTGTAGAGCTTCTTTTACGTACCATTCTTTTACTCCTTTTCTTATCTGGTTGTTGCAGTGGAGGCATGTTGCTGTTTCTCTTCTTGCGTCTATGTTTTTCTGTGGAATGCTATATGTATTGCTGTTTACTGTTACCTTGCCTTGTCTTGTGTTTATCTTTGCGTCTATGGTTGTTCTTCCTAGTTCTTTGTTTAGGTCTCGTATCCTGATTGCTATAGTGTCTCCAGATTTTATTGGCTCCATCCATGCTAGGCGGCGGAATGCTCCACTTCTTGTCTCTTCTTCTTCGCCTTCCTCCTCTTCTTCCTCTGATGCTCCTCCAGCTACTCTTGCAAGCCACCAATTACCTACTAGAGGTGTCCATTTTCCACAGTGTGGACATTTTATTTCCCATGTACCTATATAGACAGCTGTATCCTTATCATATAGCTCTCTTATATCTGGATCACTCTTTAGTTGGTTAGCTATCCAGCTACCCCAGTGTTCAACATCTTTGACTAGTTTTTGTCCATGACCCTTCTCAACAGCCCATTTAGGATACTCCAAAACAGCTTTTAGAAATATGTATGCAGTTGGTAGAAGCTCTACAGCAACAACCTCATTTATACCAAGTCTTATAGCTTCTAGAGGAATACTCCCGAAGCCTGCAAATGGATCTAGAAGCTTTGTTCTAGCAAATATTTCTCTCCAGCTCTGTGGAACATTAGGATTTCTGCGATGAGCAACCTCTCCCCCAGATAACCGCAGATTATACTTAAATTCGTGTGGAGATATACTGCTTGGAAGTAGAGCACCTGCTATAACAGCTCTTGCACTAGCCAAAGGCTTACGAGTCCACCAGAAAACCATTTCCCAGAAATCAGGTCTACCACCACCGAGCTTCTCCCTAGCAGAAGCATCATTAACCTCATTTACAGGGAAATTTGTTGATTCTATAAACGATAAACCTTGTTGATCGCTATCCATACAAAAACACCTATCATCACTTTCGCCAGACTCTCTCACATAATACAACCACCCCAAAGATTTATAAAGCTATATAACCATTATATCGTCTCGGTGCAGAGATTTTGCCTAGATACTGGATCATTACTATCTCCGAAGAGAATTGGCATATAGTCAAGTCCATGAATATCTATGGAGCTCCAGAGCCAAGAGGTGTTGGAAAACCTGTCTACCAGCTTATCGAACCTGGAGATATCATTATATTCTATGTAAGTAAAAGAAATTCGAAGAGCCTCGGAGGAAAATTTGTTGGTGTATATAGAGCTGTCTCCACATGGTTCCGCGAAGACAAGCCTCTCTGGCCCGATGAGGTTAGGGAGGGTATTGTGAAATATCCTTGGAGAATAAGGATAGAGCCAATAAAAATAGGTGTAGCAGACTTCAAAGAACTTGTACCAAAACTAAAGTTTATAAGCAATAAAGAGAAGGCAAATGCATACCTAGTAGGAACACCTGCAAACCTCAGAAGACCTATACCAGAAGAAGATGCGAAGACGATTATAGAAAACTTAAGATAACCTAATTATTAAGTTGATAAATTAATTTTAATGTGAATCATGAATAATCTATGGCATATTATTGGAACAAAGGATTAACATTAATATCAATTTTGATAAGACCTCTTGTGTAGCGCCCAAAATTAGTAGAGAGGTTTTAGACCTAGTGCCGACTATGAGAAGGGGTTTATGCGATGTCTCGAGAACCAAACTGTGTAAATAAAAATATTTCTGGATGATGAAGATCCTATCTCAAAGTTTGCCATATATTTTGTAATTATTTTCTCGATTCCAGTAATAACCTAAGTATTTCCATAATAGCAACTATACCAAATGCCGTCAGCATTCCGATAACTATAGCTGTAAGTATGGGTGCTAAGGGTTCTTGTGATTTATTTTTGAAGATTCTTACTATATTGTTTAAAGTTTTAGGGATATCATCACGGCTAAAGTATATCACTATGCTATTCTTGAGTATATCTGTGGGTACTGAAGCGCCTTCTTCAATTAAAGCTATAATTGGTTTTTGATGGCTGTTAGCCTCTCTAAGTTCATCATATAGTAGTTGTCTTCTATATCCAGATATTCTACCAATGATTGCAACTACAATTGTTGATAGATCTATCAACTCTAATGTATCTAAATGAGAATCTCCAACTATAACATTATAGCCTAAAAGTCTTAATTGGTGTACAAATCTGTCAAGAATTGAATAATCTATATCATATGCAATATAGATGGCATTTTCGCCGACTCTCTTCTTTAGCCATCGCTTATAGATTGTATATACAGTGCTCTTTGCATATCCCATCTTCACTATATCGGAAGGTTTATAGCCCATTTCAAAGAGCTGTTCAATTGCTGTTGTAATAGACATAAGGTCTCACCACATAATCCATATGAATTTGGTTAAAATATCCCAAATTCACATCTAATATAGAACTAATATCCGAAAAGTTTATAAGCTTACATCTCCTATAGTTCTATGTAGAATACGAACCATGAGGTGAGAACAAATAAATAAAGTAGAAATAAGATATAGCGGCAGAAATCCAATAATATTTGGATTTACGGCGATGGGTGCAGGGCTGGGAGCTGTAATTGGATATTCGAAGAACGGCTTTGCCGGAGCATTTCTAGGAATGTTAGTTGGCGGAACGCTAGGATTGATCATAGGATCCGTAACCGAGGCCCTTGTGGAAGAAGTCTCAAGGGTTATTACAGAAAGCATGTATAGAAACATGTATAGAAAACAGAATGCGAATCAGTATCAGGGTAATGATATAAATTGTTATCTTAGGTTATGAAAATGAAGGTATCAATTATTAGATATAAGAATTCTTTATCTACAGAAATAGCGTATAGGTTGCATTACATCGAAACATTATTCAAAGAACTCAGTATCGTATTAAATAAAGAGAAACTTGATAAGCAATCTGTACATAACATACTATTTGAAATTAGAAACTCAATTGGTACACTAAAGCTATTGCTCAAAAAATATGATGATGATATTAAGGTAGATGCCTTTGCAAAACTATTGAGTTTGAATACAAAGTCTCAAGCCGTATCATCTACACAGCAGTTAGAAGAACTGATGAAAATCTTTAAAGTTCCTAAAATACCTACTGACGATATTGAAAATCTTTGTTTTCACATAGATATGCTACTTACACTCTTTGCACATGCTTCTGATAAACTTGGAGATGAGTATTATCGTGAAAAGCTCTATGAATTAATACCTAAAATCAAGGCTTTTGTAGAACATGTTTTACATATTGTTGGGGCTGATACACTATCTAGTTTAGCTAAACTCATTGCACTCACAAATCACTGGAACTTTGGAGAAAGATGGCTTATTGCAGTAGCCTATCTACAGGCGTTGGAAATAATTATAAACAAACTTATAGAGAATCAGAACATTGAAATTCCAGAGAATGCAGGATTTAAGGAAAAATTCAAAGCTATTATGGAACATCTTCGTGATAAGGACATAGAGCTAGTTAAGCTTGAAGAAAAACTACCTCCTGTTCTCTGGGAACTAAGAAATAAGATTGTTCATGCAGGATACGAACCTTCAGAAGATGAACTAAATACTATCATGACATGGACGTACAATATTATATCAAAGCTTATGGTAGCAACGTATAGTTCTTAAGATTAGATATTTTGGGGTAAATAATGTTTATTAAAAAATTAAGAAAGCCTAACAGGCCAGACCTTATGGTAACAAGTTTTGACATATATCGAGGGGATTTCTAATTTTTGGTGGTAGATTTATTGATGGCTATGATGATTTAGAGGTATATAAACCAATTGATAATATAGATAATGTGGAATACATATTTGTTTCCCCTACGTCAATAAAGTTCAAAATGATTGCTGAACCTTATACTCCAGTGATAATGGGTATTAGGTTAGGTAATATGGTAATTTCTATTCCTGGTGCATGTATCAATAGCAAGCATAGATTTGATATCCTCAGATGTGCTCTAGGGGCAGGGTTTACCAAAGACATTGAAATCGATGATCTTAAATTAATTAATAGTCTCATGGTATCAATAGAAAATTCTCCATATATGTGCGAGACTTTGGCCTATATCTATCAATTGTTAGAAGGCTCGAAGATATGCAGAGCCGAATTTGCATCAATTCTTTCAAAAGCTTATCAATACCTTATTGATCATGGTACTAAAACGATATTGCAACTTTATCCACGTATACCAGAGAGAAAAGTACTTAATGTTCATGTCAAACAAACACAGAAGCTAGAATTCACCCCTACTACACCAATGTCTTTGAATATGGACATAGAACAAGATCTTAGCTATGAATATACATATATTTTAGAGTTTAGCCCTAGAAAAGATACTGTTGTATCATATCTGTTATCTCTTATCTACAATCTGGATGAGAAAGCACTTACTCATCTTTGCCACTACTCTATAGATGCAACTATTGAATTGATTAGAACCCTTGAGAAAACCACTGTATTAACGGAGCTTATAAGCAATGAGAAAATTAGGTCATTTATAATCAATACTATTTATCAACACATCGACAAAATTGAAAATAGTTGCTATAGAACAAGAAATAATGAAAATGATGCACTCCTCCATATAGTTAAGGAAAAACTATCGAGAAGATGCAATATCGATTCTCCACACCATATCGAGGCCTTGGCACGAAAAAGCGAAGAGATATACGTATTTAGATGTATTGATAACATTACAAGAATTCGTAATGGTAATACCACTCATAGAACCCCCTAGTGAAGTTATTGGGATAAAACTATGAACATTGAGAGAAACGGCAAGAGCTCTGACATAAGAAATCTTGAATCTACGATTAAAGCATTGGCTGGTACCATTGATTTCATATTGTTTTTGTTTAGGTTACTCAATCAACATCTCGGGCAGATCATCAATAATTTGAGTCCTCTTCCGAATGTATTTACAACAGAAGGTTCTAGTATTATACTGAGTGAAACTTTTAATTCTATTATAGCTTCAGGAGAACTTATAACAAAGATATTGCCCTCTGAGAAATTGTGTGGGAAGGAAAAGCTGAATGCTTTTTGGTATCGCCATTCCGCTCTAATATCCTATGAGTATGAAGCATTAATACTACTTAGGTATTCTCTATTCTCAGCATTTACAAGTTATTATGGTGTTGCATTTACAGAACTGCGCAGTGCGATGGAAGCCATTGTTTTAGGGGCGATATATGATTTGTTAGCAATTCCCAAGTATAGAAATAATGCTAAAATACTACAAGAGATTAGGGGGTTCAGCAAAGCTTTAGGATTCGACAAACTGCTTAAGACTCTTAATGAAGAGTTAGGTGAGAATAGAGCTGAGGTCTCTGCAGAGATTTTTGATATAATCAATGAGAAAATACAGGAGTTTAACCCTGAGGCTTCATTCATAAAATATCTGCGTCAGCTGAAGGATTGGGAAATAATAGATGATGAAATGTTTAGGGATATCAACTCATATTATGTAGAACTTTCTAAATATGTACATCGCATACATCCAAATTTCTCTGATGTAGGTATACGTATCTTAGCAGACAAAGACTGGCTAGATCTTGAACCTATTCCAGAAACACTTTTTGAATATCTACACAAATTCAATGATATAAATGGGTTACGCACATACCTAGTACTCAAGGTGTTTAGCATAGATCTAATAGATGATGAATTTAGAAAATGCATTGATTGGCCAGAACTCGACAAAGGTATTCAGCTAACAAAAGAACTTGCAAAAACATACACTTTTTGGAGATATGTTGCACAGATACTAGATTATCTAAAGACATAGCTTTATCCTATCCTCTACCCCTATGAAATATGAAAGGAATGCGGATATTATCAACATGATACACCATATACATTCTAAAGTTCATGACAAGGGTCTTAAGTGTAACGAGTTTTAGTTCCTAGGTAATAGTTGAGATGGCTATGGGTATAAGTATAGTGACGAGATGTAGATAGACTATATGCTATTACATGTAGACTTGGTGGAGACCGTAAGAGTTTATGTGAAATTGGAAAGTCCTATATCTAGCCCACCACAACATTTCCCCACTTTTAATCTCCACCAAAATTATCCAAACAATTTTTCACACTCTCTACAAACATCAACTACACCATTCCCTGTAGATAAAATCTCGCTGAAGCTCCGTCATCATCACGGACATGAGACCATCTTTATCTGCATTAATCAGAGCCAAAAATCATTTAAATTTCATAAGCTGAATATAATATTAGGTTCGAGAGTTTGGTCAAGATTTGCCGAGACAGATCACTGAAAAGAGTCTCCATTGAGCTTATATTGTCTTCAAATATTATTAGATGTCTAGAGACTCTTCGCAGAAGTTTTAGAGCAACTCCTGATGTATGTATAGAGGTGGATAGCAGGGAAAGTGTTGAGAGTTTCATCGATGAGCATTGTAACAAGAGCCTTAGGGCTTCAGGTTATGCTGTAAAGATCGTTAAGTCGTTTCCCTGGGCCAGAGGCAAGCCAGACTACTTTATGAGACTGGTTAGAGTACAGCAATGAGGTTGAGCCCCAATATACAATCTATTGGACAGAGCCTATACTGGGTTGGATATGGCAGATATGCTGAACGTTACTTACATAATTCCTGATGCCAATGTTTTGATAAGTGAACGAAGAATATTCATCGAGAGTTTAAAGCAGTACAGGAATAGAATTGTTATTGGGATTCCACAGATACTTGTGGAGGAGAGTCTTGAAAAAGGTCGGAGTCTTTACACCTTTGTCTGTAGCCACAGCGATGATACAGATTAGATTTATGCAACATTTGGAGAAAATAAGGTCGAAATTCCGAAGCGAGAAATTCAATGTTGAGCTAGTGCCAATTGCCGGCATCATCGATGTGAGTAGATTTGATATGTGTTATTGGGTTGATGAAGACTCTGATGAGTTCCTGTCCCAAGCTATAAGAAAGTATTTGGATAGAAAGCATAAAGCAACGCTTCGATATGTCCTGCAATGCTGTTTGAGGATTGAACAGAGAGATTATGTTGAAGCCTTCCGAGAAGCTTTGCTCAAATGCTGCAACCTGTTGGGTTCTGGGGATAAGAATTGCGAAGGGCAGTGCAAAGCATTATATGGAATGCTGGGCGACGTGCTAATACTGTCGGCGGCATACTATGCCTATCAGAAGGGTGCTAGGGTAGTCGTAGTGCCGGAAGAGAAAGCCATGTGCGATGTTGTTAGAGGGCTAAGTAGAGATGGGTATTATGATGATAAGTCTGTGAAATGTATGTCGATTGAAGGCTTGAGAGCGGTTTTGTAGATGGTAGCAGTAGCTGTGCTTAAGAGAGAGGAGTTATTTTGCTGATACCCTAGAGAAGATGTGAAGTCAAATCGATTATTAAATTGATTATTAGTGCAAATGCTCTCCCCAACGCTATAGATAAGGCTATTGCTCCCACAATCCTAGGCACATCTATACCGAAGCGCATCACCGAGATTCCTACTACTATTAAGAGCAGTATGATTGTAATTACTTCCTGATGCTCATCACTAGGGCTAATGCGCTCTAACACGTAAAACACTGCAACACTAAAACCATATATACACAGGAATGCACCTATCCAGGGTGCTGACAGCACATCATTAGTAGAAGATGCAGATGATAGAAGCATCACCCCTAACGCTCCTAAAAAGCCGTAAATTAGGGCATTTATAACCTCTTCATTCATGTACATCACCCTCTTTAGCAACATGGTTGAAGGCATCTTTCAATGAATGCACAATTTTATTGGTATCTTGTTTCAGCATCTTGTCAAGCTTTTTCATTAGTCTGTATCCCTCCTCTATTAGGATATCGAAATTGTGTGGAACGTTTATACCTATAGCTTCAAGAGTTTCTCTAACCGATTTCCTAACGAAGTCAACTATGTTCTCGGAAAAGTCGCTGTAATACAGGATAAATCTCGGCATTCCAGGCCAATTGCTTAGCCATATACCCTTAACCATGTCTTCTAACGTGTATCCACGCCTTATTGTTTCTTCGAACTCTTTTCTAATCTCCGATAAAACTACTTCTTCATTTTTCTCAGCTTCGCTGGCATGTTTACTGATCTCTATAGTATCCTCAAATGAGCTGTTTTCGGACTCTATCCATATTGTATATTCCTTGGGAGATAGATAGTGTGTTACCATGCCTTCAAGTGCTTCTCCGGCTCTTACCAGTTTGTATAGCCGTATAAGGCTTTTCTTCCTTTCTTTATTTAGCATCAATCCTAATTCTAAGTACTTCAAGACTTTTTCAACGACGCTTTCATCGTAAACTCTCATATGCTCCAGTAGCATTGCATCACTGACACCCTTCTTGATTAACTGCTTCAATGATTCATAAAGCTCTCTTTCAGTCTCACTTTCATCGATTAGATGTCGAGGTGGATGCATCACAACTACTATTTTCTCTGATGCTCTAGCTCCCCAAGAATTCTCGGCTTCGAGACTCTCAATCAATTCTTCATTGTGCCTAGAAATCTTTAATAGCTTTTCACTAGTGTCAACATATCCCCTTATTAAGTCAACTAGTATTGGCTGCCCGTTAATCTCCTTTGGGATGTGCTCAAGAAGCCTTTTATACAATTTAAGGATTGCTTCGGCGTGTAAGCCGTCTCCATCAATGCCGGAGAGCTCCCCAATAACATAGGGTAAGATGTTTAGAATGAATTCTCTTACAGCTGTATAAGGTATAGGCATAGTCTTGACATTCTTCGACGTTTTAGCGGCTTTACCCAGCTCAACAATTGCATCAAATATGTTTGCAAGTCTCACGAGGAGAACCTCCAATATGAGCTTGTATACAGGATTCTCATCGATGTTTCGAGGTAAGCCAAATATTGTACCTTCAGCAAGAGTCCAGAAAAGCCCACCAGCCCTCCACTCATATATCATTTCATCTCCGTAGCTTTCCTGCACCTCTCTGATAAGCTCAATCACTTGGAAGGGTCTTGGTGCCACCTTTAGCCTATATTCACCTCTCCTCGGTTGCTCTAGGTACCCCATCTCAATTAGTTTCTTCAGTATCCTCCTCGTATTCCCTCTATACTTGATGTTCGAGACTATCCCTGCTCTAACAAATTCTTCATGTATATCTTTGAATCTCAAAATGCCACCCTTTCTCTGCTGAAGATCAGCCAGTATGAATATTATTCTACTGATCCTCACTTCACCCTTGGGTATTGGTCGACCTCTACTCATAGAGTCTAACCTAGGATCTATTATAGCATAGAAACCTTATATTTGCTATTGTTTCGGATAACAAGTTATCATTTTAATTTTTATAGCATCAGAAATTCATTCAAAAATTATGTGGATCTCAGAGCTCTGACCTTGGTTAGAGGTGTTGAGCCTAGTTATTACACTTAGGTAAATCCTATGTCAAGGTATTGAGACTCTTAATGTCTTCCTGAATAAAATGTAAAACATAGCTGTTAACAGTTGTATTATTTCGTTAGATAGTAATTTCTATGTGATATCTATGGCTGAACATATCATGTCCGACATTGAGGGAGTACCTTGAGCATGTTACATCACTGAACAGGCTCGCATCTGAGCTTCTGGAGCTGTACAATGCTAAGATAAAGCCTCTACATGGAAAGCTTGTCACAGAGGTTCTAGTACGAATTGATTGTAGTTCTCAGAAGGCTCAGCTCTACCAAGTGGGGTGGATGCAGAAGGTTTATAGATTATCAAAATAATGCTTAGGGCTCTTGTCTGTGGATGTCCATGGGTTTATCTGGAGGGTTTGCCATAGTGTTATCTTTGGTCTTTTCACCTCTGCCATGGTCCTTGGTTTCGACTATTAGGGCTATGTCGTCTAGGACTTTTCTATATTCCTGCTGGAGCTTCCATACAATGTCTTCATCTTCGTGTGGGAGGAGCTCTATGTTTAGCCCTATGCTTCTAGCCTCCTCAAAGTCTATGACGAAGTCGTGTAAGGAGTGCTCAATAGCTTTGTCACAATGTTCTCAATCTCTTCAATGGGCTTTCCCTTCACATGATAAGAGCTGAGGAGCCTCTTGGCATACTCTCTAGAGACTTCTATTGAGGCTCTACAGAAAGCAAGCCTACTACTCTTCATAAAATCGTTAATAACGCTCATAGCATATGAATCCAAGTCAAAGAAAACATAGCGGTAAAGCCCAAAAAACTTTAAGCTTGGTAGGAACATTTTCTGTAGTGGGGTTGAATAGTGTCTAGGTTTGTTACTGTGGAGCTACCTCCATGGCTTTCCGAGGAAGAGTTTAGGAGGATTGTTAAAGAGCTTGTTGCTAGGCTGGGAGGTAGAGTTGGTGTTGATGAGCTTAGAAGGGAACTCGGTGTTAAGCCTGAAGATCTTGTAGAGGATATTGAGACATATGATGTGGAAGAGCTGGAGCTCAGGGAGAAGGAGAGATTAAAATGACAATACTCGATACGGGTGTAGCCATCGATAAAGCTAGGTCAAGGGAACCCCATTAAGGAAGATGTAACAGTTGTTACATTGGTTGAATATCCTAGGATTATCTATTACAAACAAGCTTCAATTATAACTCCTCGAAATGGGTAAACCACAGGCTTTCTCTAATCTACTAAATGTGTTTCGAACAATATGCTCTCGGCGCATTTTCAAAGCCCCTTAGCAATTCTCGGAGATTATTACTGTAGCAGGGGGTCTGATCCATGACTAATCCAGATAATGCTGGATTAGTTCGTTCTATAAGCTTTTCGGCGGTGTGCTTTCAGTGTTTTGCTTAGAGCCCTCCTTCCAGCTCTACACACCCCTTTAGACCCTGTCCTCTCCCCTAAACCTCCAGAGACTGCTTCTAGGTGACAAAATCTTTAATTGAACACCTATTAATGGTTGAGGGAATGAGGCAGAGAGGCAGCAAAACCGATGGTTGTTATATAAATGTTCAATGTAGATGTATCGACATATGGTATTTGAGGTAATGAATGCTGTGATAATACTTGTAGAATATTGTCTCTGCTGATTTGGTATATCAGATTCGTGGTGGGGCAAATGGTTCCGGCGTATCGCAGAAGCCTCCGTGGTTTTATCTATGATTGTGATGTATAGAATGGTAAGATAGTTGTATCGTTGGATTTAAAGTTTTGCGTTAGGATTATGAGTTCTAGTCCTGAAGTGTAAAATTGTGGCTTGTGGTGTCGGGAAATGGCCAGTCTACTATATAAAAGAGCATCTGAGATACTTGGTGTTGAAGAGGATGTATTAGAAAGAGAAGCGTTGCGCCAGTATATTCTATCTGAGCTTAGGCGTGTTAGGCTAGAGTTAAAGCTTATCATGACTCGATACGGTGTATCAAGTATTGAAGAACTTGACGAGAAGATTAGGCGGAGAGAGCTAGAGGAGACAGAAGTCTTTGAGGATCTTACCCGCCTCGACTATCTTCTCGATCGTGAGGAGAAGCTGAAGAAACTCTTAGAGGAATTGGGAGGAGCGAGGAAGTGAGCGAAGGTAGTAGTATAGATGAGTTACTTGAGAAGCTTAGAGAACTTGCTACCAGAGTTTTCCATACACAATCTCCGCATTGATAACTATCTCTGGGTACAATATTGAGGTATGCTTCGATAAGTATACTGTGAATGACGATATGTATAAAGTTGTTGCAATAGCACTCTGGGTTGCAGACAATATAAACTATGTGAGCGACCCCAGAGGACTTGACTATGTTCAGCCACCAGATGAGGTGCTGGAGGCGAGGGGTGTGAGGTTGGATAGGAATGTTTGTCACATATAAAGCACCAGTAATGATCAATAGGTTTTGTTGATTTGATGATAGGTTTTTATATTGATATACGGATACTATAAAGTAGGAGGTGAAAGTAATGTTGTCAGTAGAATGTATCGAGAGTATTGGTCTGCTATCGGTATGGATGCTTGAACCCCGTTTGCCAGAGCTACTCTTAGAGCTTAGGAACCGTGGATATGCTACAGCAAGAGTTAGACCCAAGAGCTTGGGGGGCTATGACATAATGTTTATAGAGCCTGGTGTTGTAGCGATAAAGGGGTCGACATACATGCTATACAATCCCAGTAGACGCTCTATAACTGTTGAGAGTTCTAAAGTAGATGAGCTTCTCCATGTATTCAGCGAGGTGGAGGAGGTTCTGAAGTTTGTTGGTAGTGATCCGGCTAAGGGAGTTCTATTCTATGAATTACAGGTTAAGGCTAGGGCTAGCGGCGGTAAATGGGTGTTGAAGAAGACCATAGAAACAAGTGATCTGTTGGGACAAGACCTCTTAGCATTACCGACAAGCTTTGTATCTGCTAAGGAAGATCCAAACTCAATCCAGTGGCTCCGCCTCGACATAAGACCTCTGTGGACGAGTTGGTCAGATGAGAGGACTCGCTATGAGGTGATCCTGGTATATAGAGACAGTAAGGAGAGGCTTATAGATACATTGAGAAATATCGATAACATTCTTAGAGATGTCTTGAAGAGGATTAGCGATGCTTTAGAAGCCCTCGCATAGAGGTGAAACCGATGTCAACACCATCTAACGAGCTTACAACGACAACAGGTATGGAGTACACAGGTAGAGTTATCTACATAGGTGAAGAACCTGAATACAAATTTCTGGGAGAGTCACATGGATCACAGACTCTGTTTATGGGTGGAGGTGAAGATAGTATCCCGAGCATGGGTAGGATTAGGACGACGGTAAAGCGTATAGAGATGCCTAAGACTACAGAGGTTTCGAAAGAGGTTTCTTTAAAGGAGATAGTGATGAATTCTCTTAGAGGATTAGGTGCTCCAATACTAGATGTAGAGATTCGCTATGGTGAGGGCATAGGTCTATACGCTTTAGCCACACTTAGTTGCGATGCACGTCAAGCACTAGAGTACTGGTTAAAGATTGTGGATAATGTTCGCGGATACAACATACCTGTATTCATTACGTGGACGGGTAGCACAGACGTTATGCCCGAGGAGATGGGTATCTACATAGGTAGAGCACTTGCAAAGATGAATATATTCCTAGCAACCGAGAAACCTATAGACATAGTTAAGATCATTGAAGAGGAGTGGGGTTTCTAGCTCTCCCATGTTCTTTCCCTAGGCGGTCCACGTGTACTATGTTGATAGCAATGTGCTTATCTCCTATGTGTTTTCAACTAGTGAACCTTATCATACTGCTTCCCAACACTTCTTAGAGGATCTAGCCCTGGGAAGGGGACAGAAGCTCTACGCATCATCTCTCACCCTTGTGGAAGCATGTAACGCCATCTGTAGAAGGATCGTTAGGGAGGGATCGAAGCTCATAGACCCCTTGCAGAGGTACGTAGATCTGTACAGAGATGTCAAGGATAAGTGCAGATTCCTAACATCGCTAATCATAGGTTTTCTCATGGAGAGACTAGGGATAGAGTTCATAGATGATGAAAGTCTCTATAGGTTTGAACCCGTAAATATAGACGGAATGAGGATACCGAAAATATTTAGGGAAGCACTGGAGCTATCGTATAAGATTAATCTTAGAGTCAAAGACCTGCTACACATAGTGTATGCCTACACACTCTCCAATATTTATGGAATAAAGTTCTTCCTAACCCACGACATAGAGGATTTCGAGAGGGTAAAGGAAGAAGTAAAGCGATTACTACGAATAGAAATAATCCTAGTTAAATAAGAAGTAGAACACTGCACAAGCTGTAGGACTGCAAACACCAATGCGCAGGTGTTGGGAGTGAAAGTTGCTGGGATCTCCTATTTCAATGCTGAAGGAGGAGGCATATGGATAATAATAGATCCTCCGATGAGCTATGGAGGTAGGGAGCCCTGGTATATTGGTCACAGACCCTATGGACTTGTGAAGGTTGTAAAGCCTTGAGGATCTAACAATTAACACAGGGTATTGTGCGGATTTGTTTTTACCAGGTTATGAGGTATTCTCCTGCTAGTCTTTTTGCCATTATCTCTATTGCTATGATTAGTGCTAGACAGGTTGCTCCGAGTGTTGTGATGAATGTGTATAGGTGTTCATTGGCTAGGGTTTTGATTCCTAGTATGTTTGGTATTAGTATGGCTGTGAGGAATATTGCTGTTGATGGCAGTATTGCTAGTCTTGATGGGTCTATGGAGAGTCTTGTGGCTATTATGTTCATGGCTATTGATAGTAGTGATGTTAGTATGGTCATTAGGAGTGCCACTATATAGATCCAGTGGCTGAATAGGATTTGTCTGGCTGTGGTGCTGGCTATAGATGTTGAGATAGCTGTGTAGACCACTGCTATCGCTGTATAGGATATTATGCTGTTTATAATTGATGCTACTGTAATCGAATCTATATATGTCTTTGGTGTTAGAGGTGTTGAGAGGATAACCTCTATAAAGTGGGAGACCCTATCCTGGTGATACACCGAGGCTGTGCTAGAGGTTGTTACAGAGGCTAGAAATCCTATGGTTGCTCCAAGGGTTAGCACATAGAGATTCCCAACATAGGCAATACCCTCTGGAGGGATTTCAGATATCTCTCTAGCCATATTAGCCACTACAACTATTGTTAAAATTATTGAGAGAGCTATTGAGAAGACTGTAGAGCGTTTATCCTCAGTAAATCCACGCCTGATATAGAGAACAATACATCTAGCGATATACCTAATAGACAACGCCTATCACCCTCCATACAAAGTCTTTACCAGTTCATCTAGATCCTCTCTAAACTCTATAATATTTGTAGATATAGAGAGCTCTCTTAGAAGCTTGGACAAGGTGTAGATATTTGGTAGTCTAACTATATAGTCGCCATAGCCCCTCCTAACAAATTCTATATCTAGACTCTGGAGAACCTCATCAACACTAGTAGTAGTCTTTACATATAGTGTCACTGGTTTGTCTGCCAATACCCTTCTAAACTCATCTATACTACCCCTAAACACAAGTTCTCCACTCCGAAGAACAGCAATATCTCTACCCATATCAAGAACCTCATATACGAGGTGTGTAGTCATTATAACCAGTCTATCCCTAGCCAACCCCTGTATCAAAGACCTTACATCTCTAGCAAATGCTACATCTAGACCTCTAGTAGGTTCATCTAGAATAACTATCTGTGGATCATGGATAAGAGTTCTTATGAGCCCCGCCCGAATCCTCTGACCAGTACTCATAGCGCCACACCTCATATACAGAATATCATCTACCTGAATATACTTTCTAAGAACCTCAAGCCTCTCATCAACATATCTCTTGTCATAGCCCAAAAGCTCTGCAAAGACTCTGAGGTTATCATATAGTGTGAGCCTGGGGAGAAGACCTATATCAGCAGGCATATACCCAACAACCCTCTTAACCTCACTACGCCTATAGATGGGCACACCATTGACGATAACCTCACCACTATAAGGCTTCACAATACCGGCTATCACACGCAACAACGTTGATTTGCCGGAGCCGTTAGGGCCTATAACCATGAATATACCAGGGCCCTCAACATCTAGATCAATATTCCTAACAACAGCCCTATCCCTATAACCAGCACTCACACCCCTAACCATAACACTATACAAAATCTCGACCCCACAAACTAATCTCTAAAACAACTATCTTAATTAATACAGTATTTAAATCTTTATCTAAATAACAACATAATGATTCATATGGCAACACATTTTTAAGATCTCTATAGCTCTAGCTAATTTCTAGGGGATGAGCTTGAATATAGTCCAAATACTCCTAGGGATAGGTGCAGTAGTTAGCGGATTTGTACTGATTCGCACAGGCTTAAGAAGTAGAAATATTGCTGTAGGCATTTTACAGCTAGCTGCCGGTGTAGTGCTACTGATAGGTGGAGGATACGCAATTATCTCCACAGTACTGTGAATCGTAAAACCACAATGAGAAGATTTTTTCAAAGACAACTACTTTTGTAGATCTACCAAACCTCTTACTAGAACTGTTACCCAGATACCAAAGGTTTAGTGTTCATAGACTGTCCAAGGCTTTGCTATAAGGGCTGATAATCGTAGTGGTGTTTAGGTTGACGAGATACGGACATGGGATGTGTCTAAAGCCATTATTTGATATAGAATAGATTTTGGTGATGCAACCCCATAATACATCTCGGTACCAGCAATGATAGGTGTTGAGCCTATTGAAACCGGTTTTATCTCTGGGAACACACTATAGCCTTCAATACTGTGCTAAAGCATATATATCTGTGTGGTGTTGTAGGTGTGCTGTGGATGATCTATGTGTAGATCATCACTATTAATATTAATGTTGATACTTGTGGCACCTCTTACAACAACAGTAAGTATAGAGGAGGGTGAAGCACCGGTAAAGTGGGTTAGATATATAGATCCAACAGATAAAGATGACTATGTGCGAGGTATATGCATATTCAGAGGCTATATAGCTGTTGTTGGATATACTGGATATGTTCTGTCCCTGGCTAATATTACTCTACATCCATATATAGTTCTTCTAGATAGAGATAGTGGTGATATTGTTAGGGAGTGGGTTGGCGAAGAAATAGGGGGTTTCGCCAATTGTGTTTCAATTGGGGATAAGCTATATGTTGTTGGCTGGAGTGCTAGAGGGGCTATATATGTATTTGATGAGAATCTAAATATTGTTAAAACAGCAAATAGTATGAATAACTACACTGGATACACATCGATAATCTATGACGGTAGCTATATATACATAGGTGGTCAAACTCTTTATAGGGATATTGATGGTGATGGATATGGTGAAGAAATTTGGGTAGTTGAGAAAAGAACTATTGATCTAGATCTAGTGAGCTCTAGAGAGATATATCTTAGTCCATGGAAATTTGGATTACTGATTGATATAGATGTAAATCCTGTTGCAGGCGATATATGGGCTGTTGGACTGTATGCTGCATATATAAACCATACCCCCATACTCCATTCACTAATAGCTATACTCAATAATAATCTCAGCAATGTTAAGCTAATAGATTATCCTATGAACCATGAGAACTTCTTATCTAATCTCAATGATGTATGCTTTGACAGCAATAGATATGCATATATTGCTGGCGATTACGGTGTCGCTAAATTTGATCCATATGGAAATCTTGTTACAGTCAACAAAAATTTAGAGGATTCTCACAAGATACTGTGTATCAATAACATTATATATGTCTTTAGAGATCCCTATATAGATGGCTATGATAGACATGTTCTAACAGTATTGGATAGCGATCTGAATATTGTTAATGAATATGTATTGAGTAGAGATGTAGATGCACACTCGTATTTCGATATGGGTAGGGCTTCATTCGATGGAGAGAACATATATGTAGCTGGAGTCGATGAAGCTCTAGGAAGGGATAACAAGAGGATTGTTATATATTCAATAGCTATAGAACCACTTCAACCACCAACACCTGTAAAAAACATTGTAGAAACATCAACTATAACTACGACGATAGCCACTACAACAACCCCTGTAACCATAGCTACAACCACTACACAGACTACAATGACAACTACTATACCTACTGAGTCAACCCCAGCAACTACAGCTACAATTATTACATCGCCTATCACTATAACTATGACTTCATCTCCAATGATTACAACAACTACTACTACAACAACTCAAACACTCTATACAGCTACGCCAACAACTTCAACAGCTGTAGAGAGAACCACTAGTATACAGCCATCCACATCTATAGCTACACCATATACATCAATAGCAATACAGCCATCTACTATATCAACTACCCCAACCATACAGAGCCCTATAACCACAGTCCAGATCTCTACACCAACACCAGCACTACCAACAACACCTCAGACAACTACACAAGGCACCCAAACAACAGGTTTACAGCTATATATAGCATTAATAGTAGTAGGAGCTGTAGCAGTAATGATCATTGCAATGCTCATACTAAAGAAATGAACTCAGAGAGATACCCTAACCTGACTTTGTACCCAATCAATACTATCTCTCTACGGCTTCAAGGCGTAGAATCTCTTCATATATCTCATCATCTAGGAGTATATCCATGGTGTCGAGATAGCTCTCTATTTCTTCAGCATATGTTTTGCTCCAGGATGTAAGGGTATCTAGGTTCTCCCTCCTATATTCTTCTACTATATGTAGTACTGCTGATGTTGCTGATATCCAGGCGAAGGTTAGGTAAGCTGTATAGTTTGTAAACTCGAATACTAATCTCAGATCCCTCTCGATAAGCTTCTTCACAAGGTTTTCAAAGCCTAGCTCAGCCGTTTTCTTCAAGATCCAGATATCTCTATCGATTAGAACAGACATTGCATATACCAAGTCCTCTGAATATCCATATTCTGAGACTCTTAGCATCTCTGTAAATACTTTCGCTAGAGTCTTCTCCATATTAACAACCTTATCTAGCAACCCCCTTTCTATGGACAGCCTGTTTTGAACTATAAAGCTAAGCTCAGCTAGTGGTGTAAGCAATCTGTACCAGAACCTCTCTACAAGTACTGGAAACTCTTTCGCAAGATCCTTAGAGCTTAGAGCCATAGCCACCTCATTCCTCAGCACAGACTCAAAAGCAGTGCCAAGCCTTTTAATGAGTTCAGCCCAAATGAATTCTTCCAATAACTTCACTACTTCGAAAATCCTTGGCTCAGAACCCCTTCTATCGATAACAAATGTAAGAAGTGGGAGAGAAGAGCTTCGAAAAAGGCTCTACAAGAGGGATAAACATCGGAATACCCATGTCTAACCCCCATAAATAGCTAAAACTATAGTATATAGTATCACCATATCTAAAATTTTAATAGAGTTCAAAAGAGTTTAGCAGTGGTATGGAGGTCTAGTTTAGATACTTGTCTAGTTTCTTGGTCTTTGGTTTAAGTATTTCTGTATAGCTCTTCAAGTTTTTGAGCAATGCGTTGTCTATCTTCACAATTTCTTTGCTGTTGAGGTACTGTGTTGGATTTTCGAAGTGTTGCCATCCGTGGCCACTGAATAGCGGTCTTAGGATGTCTACCTCGGATAGAATATTCCTTATATTTATGTGTTTCACTATTTTCTCTACATATGATCTGTTGAAGCCTTCAGCTATTAGTTTCTCTACTAGTTTTGCCTCCGGTATTGCTAGCTCTAGCTCTTTAGTCATTCTATCTAGACTTATGTATGTATATCTATTCCTATTGAGTAGCTTCTGTTTCCATATCGATTCCCCAGCTCTCAGCCTCTCAGCTACCTCTCCTGGTATCGGCCTCCTCTTATGGTTTCCGCCAAATATGTCTAGCTGAACAAAATAGCTTACAAGATCTCTAGCAGGAAGCTCATCATACTTCTTAGCAACTCTATTATACTTTACATTGACGCCATATATCGCTACAGGTTCATCTATCTCTTCCTGGAGCTCTTTCACATACCCCAGGACATAGTTATGGAGTGTATACCTATATATAGGGTTGGAGCTGTTATAGTCAACACATAGAAAGTTCAGTAAGGCTCTACTATTTCTATTCACAGTATTGAGATAGATATTTATGAGCTTCTCACGTGTTTCTCTCGAGGTATAGGGTATGGATAGTGCTACCCCAATGCTATAGGCAGTCATAGTATCTAGAAACCTCTCCACAAGAATATCAATGTATTTCTCAGCAATTCTGTAGAATATCGGTGTACAGACAATATCTGCCCTAGAATTCACTACAAGTTCAGCAATATATTTGCCATAGGAAGAAGCATCATCCACACTAAGTTCACGCCCTTGCACACCCTCTACAAGGGGTACTACAACTATGAGCTGATCATAGGGGGCTTTCCTCATATAGCTGTTAACTCTATACTCAAACTGTTGTTCAAGCTCAAGAGCTCTATTCATATCCTCTAACTTCTCCAACCTGAGCGGTATATACACCTCTACAACACCTTTCAGATCCTCCCGCTTTATCAGCTTCTGATCAATATCAGTTACACTAACAGCATAGACAGGGGTCTCTAGCGATCCCTTCACATGCTTTATCCTTAATGCACGTGCTGGAATATCGTCGTATTCATTGACTAGACGAACCTCTACTATGCTCACAGCATGGGCCCAACACTATATCAGCTTTGAACACTTATATACAGTCTTGAGGAATTCAACGTAGGCAGGTCTCAGCAATGACTAGAGAAAAACATGCTGAAGTATCGAGAAAGATAGATGCATTTAGACTTATGGAGAAGCTACGCCGAAGCATAGATGGGTTTAGGCTTCTCGAACCACTTGAATGGATTCTTCTGTTTCTCTATGCCGCTAACGGTAGGGTTTCCTCTAGGATACATCTACAGAAAGGATTATTCATATTGTCTAGGCATATCGATGAGTTGAGGAACATTATAGAGTTTGATGCATATAGAATGGGCCCCTGGAGTGAGGAGGTAAGCGACGCATTGGAGAATGCTATACTCAATGGATTTGCCTCCGAATCCCGAGGTATGATTGTATTGACTGAGTATGGATTTGCTAAAGCTAAAGTGCTATGGGATAAGCTTAGCGAGAAATATAGAAAAATACTCTTAGATGTGGCTAGATTCGTCAATGCTATGTCTAGAGACGAGCTACTGCTATACATCTATACTGTATATGGATATAGCGAGAAATCGGATGTGATAAACGAGTTGTTGGCGAAGCGTAGAGAGATTGCAACAAATATATTTCTCAAGGGCCTCATATCTATAGAGCTAGCCTCAAAAATAGCTGGAGAACCTGTACCAAAATTCATTGAGTATCTGAAGAAGAGGGGTATAAAGCCGTTTACTGCAGAGGTAAACGATATTGAGGAAGCAGGGAAGCTCTAGGGGGAAGTATATACTTGTATTCAATGCCACAATACTAATAACTTTAATGGAGTTGAACCGCCTTGATCTAGTGGAGAAGCTCCGAGAAACACAATATGTTAAGGTTGTGATACCTCAGAGCGTTAAGAACGAATTTCTTGAGGCAGGTATAGAACTAAGCATATCTAGCGATGAGATGCCAATTGAAGAAATAGATATACTACCCATAGAAATCCCTAGAAGACTTGGCGAAGGAGAGCGCTATGCCATAGCACTAGCCTACACCTTAACTCAACAGCTAAGCAAAAACAATGTAACAACAATTGTAGTTACAGACGATAAACAAGCGAGAAAAGAGTGTGAAAAACTAGGAATCAAGGTGTTTGGAACCCTTGGATTAATAGAATTTGCCAAGAAACATAGAGTTATATCAAAGGAGGAAGCCTTGGAGATTCTAGAGAGAATCCCGAGTACAAGTCTATACATAACCCAAGAACTACTAAAAGAAGCTCAAACCAGGATAAAACAACAATGACATATCTCCTAGAGACACATTGTAGGGATGTTGAGCTATTTAAGTGATAGCTTTAGCAATTCTTGATATCTATATCAATCAACACATTCTATATAAGCAAAACGTTTATAAATAAGTGGAAGAGTAGGTACTGTAGAGATGAGGTGTGGAAACCCATTGAACGCTTAGATATAGAGGCGGTACAGGTATGGAAGTGTCAATAACTCTAAGCTGTATTCAATCTGTATAGATCATAATATGTAGTGGATAGGCTCCTGGAACATGTAGCTAGATGTAATCGAAGAGGTGCAGAGAATATGATGCTTCTCATACATGCTTTGTGTATGTTGTGGAATCAGCTCTTACACGGTGCTTCGAGCTTTAGTGGGGTTCTGAACCATATATCGATCTGTGTGAATGGTATCTCTATACCTGCTTCACTTATAGCTTTCTTCAACTTCCATAGTAGGTCTCTGGCTACGTCATACCATAGTTCTGATGGGACCCATACCCTTACAGTGATATCTACCCCACTTGAGCCTAGGTTTGAGACGAATACCTCGGGTGGTGGATCTAGGAGAATGAATGGATGGTTATCGAGAACATTGTTTATTATTGTATAGACGCGTTCGGCATTCTCTCTATAGGCTATCGATACTACAAACTCTATTCTCCTAATAGGTGTGCGGCTAAAGTTCCTTAGAACAGTGTTTAGAATCTCATTATTCGGTATCCTCAGTATAGCTCCATCAAGAGATCTTATCTTGGTCGACATCACTGAGACTTCGAGAACATAGCCCTGAACTCCGTTTACCTCAACAAGCTCACCAGGACTCAGAGCCTTCTCGCTCATGATGTATATTCCTGCGAAGAGATTTGAGAGTATTGGCTGTAGTGCAAAGCCTACGACAATACCGGCAAAGCCACCAGCAACAACAAGTGCTGTGAGGTCTATACCCATAGTGCCAAGTGCTATCAATATGGTTATTGCGGCTACTGTATAGAAAGTAGCTTTAGCTATATTATGTGCAAGACTCTGTGGCAGGACTCTTATTAGGGTTCGGAACAGGGCTTTGCGTAGAAGATACGCAAATACAATGCCTATACATACTATCGAGACAATCTCTAGGATTCTAAGAATGTTTTCCATCTCTATGCTTGGGAGAGGTATTGTGAAGCCCATGTTCCACACCCCGTCAGTATCCCCAGAACATATCGGTTCTATTATGGATTCGCGGAGGCCTTAGCTCAGGTGGATCATCAATGGGCTGAACACCCTCAATAAATGGCTGGCCATAGCTCACTATAGCTGAGCTCGATGAGACTATGTTCAGCGTAATCTCCTGAGTATAAACAAGCCATTTGCCAGGTGCATAGTATAGTCTCAGAGGTGAAGAATCGAGGAGCACCTTCCTAACGGTAACAACACTATTTGTATTGTTGCGCAGAACAAGTTTTGATAGAGCCCATCCCAGCTCGGGAACTGTAGCTGGATCGACAAGCTTGGTCTTGCAGTATCTAGCTAGCACACCACCATTTATTGGGCCATAGAGTACTAGCTTAGGCTTTAGATGGAGAGGGAGTACATCGAGTATTGTGAAACTATTTTTACTATATGCATAGACAGCAACATCTATGGGAATCTCTATGTGAACAACCATACTACTGCCCGAAGCCACAGCAATAGACTTATCAAACTCACAGAGTATGTACTGCGTAATGAACCGCGGATAGAAGACTGGGTATATAGGAACGAGCCTTAGCTCTATAGCAACATCAACTATAAACTCTTTCTCAAGCTTCTCATCAGTAAAACGCTTATAGAGCAAACAACATCCACGCCTATCAATCTCTATACGGTGTCTATCAACCGAGACGCTATTCAACAACACATCTCCAAACATCAGCCACTAACCTCAGTAAGATCAAGACCCTCTGACAACATGTTCTTACTGTGGAAGCTAGATTTTAAACTATTTGTAAGAAGCTGTATGAGAAATTTAGAATTGATGATGATGTGATATATGTTGCTGACGAGGAGTTTATCGAGCGTGTTGCTAGTGCTCTAGCATCGATAACGAGGCTGAAGATCCATTGGCTCACAATGAGAAAGGAATAGTAGGGCTGTGGAGCTGGTGACTAAATGCTATGCTAATAGATGTTTTGCTGAAAGACTTGCGAATATTATGGCTAGAACAGGTGTGGAAACTAAGGTAAATCATAGCTATACCCATGGACGTGACAAAATCATTAAGAGACTACTTAGCTATATAGAACTACACCATGTTGTAGGAGTTATAGACTATGAGAAGGAGATTTCGAGAATCTATATCGATAAACACTTTGATTTGGAGAAGATAGAGAGCGGAATCCTTCTAGGAACTGCTAGAGAAAGGCGAAACATATTTGCAGTAATCTTTGATCCAAATATAGAAGAGGCCTCCTCTGTAGGAGGCATAGCGATATCTGTAGAAACCCCTCAGAGCTTGAGAAGGTGAAGAGCTCAAAGGCTTGTACATCTATTAGTAGAATCCTTGATGATGAAGAGGTTAAACGGCTTATATACTCTATTGCTAGACTTCTACTTGAAAAACTAGATATAGCTAACAATGATAGTGAACCCTGAGGAGGTGTTTCCTAGGCTATGAATAGGAAGATAGAGATGTATAGGGATAGAGCTAACTGGAACGAGGAGCCTAGGAGATTCGTTGAGGGGAAGATCAGGGAGTTGGAGGCGTATGAAAATTTTCAGAGGGTTTTAGAAGAGTTGGATAAGGCTAGTTGGAGTATTCCCAAGGGCTTTTCACAGCAGTCTGTGAGGGAGGATCGTGACAGTAGTTGATATCTCACTCTGTGCTGAATGTGCAACAACGAGTGGTGTTACAGCAGTCCGGTGGAATATGTATCAAATGTGGTAGGTGGTTGCTACATATATAATAAATTTTTTAAGGATGCTTGGCACTAGTTGAAATAGCTGATAATGAGATTAGCTAATGTGGAGAGGGCTATGGGTCGCAGATCCATTAAGACCTTTGTCCTGGACCTCGTAATAAATCTAATGGTCTTTGTACCCCTCTTCACCCTCTTCTTCAGCATTCTCCCGCCCTACACAAAGTGGCCTAGAATTTACCTTCCTCTAGACCATGTAGTCTTTGCAGGCACCCTCGGAGCTCTACTATATACATCTATATACACATTGATACATTATTTAATAAGTAGACACAAGTCTAAACCACTCCAACCACTTAGCAAGTATAGCTACAGTAGCTCTAGGAAAAACCCCTATAGCTATAGCCTAATACAATATGGAGCTGAACTATAGGTTGAAACAACTAAGAGCTGTTGAAATCTGTGGCAGATATACATAGACTGAGATAAAAGCTATATAGATATGCCATACGAAATATCTATATATCTATCAACTCTCTGAAGTAGTAGGCATGGATGTACAGCAATGTAGTTATGCCCTAAGAACTATTTCAAAGTTTTTTATCCTAGGATATTTAGAGATGTTTGGTGAAGTGTTGTGAGTGTTGTTGAGGTTGTCTCGGTGTCTAAATGGTTTGGATCTCTGAAGGTGCTTGATGGAGTGAGTATGAGGGTTGGGTGGGGTGAGAAGGTGATTCTGGTTGGTCCTAATGGTGCTGGGAAGACTACGCTTATAAGGATTGTTATAGGGTCTCTAAAGCCTGATGAAGGCTATGTGAGGGTCTTGGCTGAGAGGGATTCGATAGGTTATGGACCCCAGATCCCGGTTTTCTACCCTTTTCACAGGGTTTTCGATGTTATCTACTACTCTCTTAGGTTGGCAGGGTTTGATGCTGCTGAATCCAGGAGAAGGGCGAAGGAGTGGATATCTGTTCTAGGCCTCAATCCAAATGCATATGGGATTCATTTGTCGGGTGGTGAGAGGAAGCTTGTAGCACTAGCTATAGCCTTGGCACGTGACCCAGATCTCCTCATACTCGATGAGCCTACTGAGATGCTCGACGTCTCTAGGAGGAAGCTAGTCAGAGATGTGATATCTAGGTTCAGGGGATCTACTCTCATTGTGACTCATGACTTGGAGGAGGTTAAGCTGGGTGATCGTCTCTATTTCCTCAATAGAGGGAGGGTGTTGTTCGAGGGTACTCCAGCTGAGTTCGCCCTTAGGTTCGGAGGTGAGGGACTCCTCGTTGAGACATGGACTGCGGCAGGGTTCAAGTCCTTTGCTGTGAAGTCTCTTGGCGAAGCCCTTGAGGCTCTTCGAGCTCTGAGTGGAGACGAAGTTGTGGAGATACGTGTGAGGAAGCCTATACCGGAGGATCTCAGCAACCTCATGGGTGGATAGTGATGGGGTTTATTGAGGTGTTTAGGAGGTATGTAATTGCTCTGAGGTTTGCTCTCTCCGGCTCTAGAGGATACATTTTGACTCTTGCCATCCAAAGCATTGTGATCCCTGCAACAGTAGCTCTACTCGTATTCTCATCTGTGATAGCAACCGGTAGTAGCAATATTGAGGTGGCCACCCTTATGTTTGTCGCAGTCTCACTTGTAACTTCGATAGCATCTGTATCAACACTAACAGCATCCTATGCTGAACCACTGATGAGGGACTTCCTATACTCTGTCTACGGATCTGTGAAACTACCCATAGCTGTAGCAGTAACACAAGTACTCATCTACGTAACAATCCCAGCGGTGATCGCAGCAACAATCCTCGGAAACCCCCTCATAATCCCACTCTCATACACAGGCTATACATTCACATCCTCAGTAGGTCTACTACTAGCTTCAATACTCAGAGATCCGATGAAGACAAACACTGCAAGTGTACTCACATACCTCGCACTATCAGCTATAGCACCTATGAGCCTCAGCAACGATGCACCCCTAATACTAAGACTAATCCCGATATCAGTAGTCAACCCTGCAAACGCTTGGCTCACCCCATACGTATTGACCCTCTCAGCAACAATCTACACAGTATCAATAAGAAGATTCGAGAAGATATGAAACTAGTTCAGCTCCCCAGCCATCACTGGATATAAGAAGCAGACCAGTGCTAATCGGATATCCAGAGTCCTAAGCCTTTAACACCGCTTATCACGCTCATAGTCACACCTTGAATACTCAGACCACCAACTATTGCTAACCCTTATAGAGACTTTCCACAGAGAGAATGAGGACATTCTCTCTACTCTGCGTATCTAGCTAAGAGTATGAGCATTTATCAGTATAGTATCGCTAGATCTGATGTAGATAGCCATTGGAGCTTGGGTCTTTGTACAGATGTTGAGAATTATATAGAATGTGCTACGGCTTCTACCCGTAAAAAATGGATATAGATGGTGTTTAGGTATAGCTAGTCTATTTTTATGGGGATATCCATGGCTATATAGGTACTATTTGTACACTGGGTCCAGTGCCACCATGAGCAGTTGTATAGAGCTTCAATTCCTATTCTTAGGGTTGCTCTAAAGGGTCTATCAACAATTAGTACACCACACCCCAGATAACGAGTCTCATCTACAGCGCTACTCCCTGGTGTTAGAGGTTTATAGCATAGTATTAAGCAAATCGTTAGAGGGCAGAGTCCTCTATATTTACCCTCCTCAACACTTACAACTGATAGAGATGCAAATGTACTGCATCCACATCCAGTTCCACTAAACACCACAATTGACCTGCCTATATTTATCACACTAATCCTTGTCCTGAGAATTGCTGGATTCCTAAAGTCCTCCAACGAAATTGTTTTATTTCTAGCTAATGGATCATACCTCTCTGTTTCCTTGATATACCTCTCTATGGTTTCAACATCAGTTTCAACCACATACTCAACAACAATATCTATTGCTGCATCATCACTTCTCCAAACACCATAGTACCTAGACCCCATATCCATGGATATAGCTGTATATATCTGTGGATCTGAATCCAATCTAAACCTAACTATATATCTACCTGGATCCAGCCTACCGATACAAATCACACCATCTATATACAGAACACTATCTCTATACACAACATCGAACGACCTGAGCAACCCTCTTCTACCTGGGTCAACAGAGATTTCACGGATCTCTAAAGCAGATAGATTGCAACTCCCGATGAGATTCCACGACAGGTTATATACATCTATATGCCAACCACTATCAACAATCCTCAAAGTTCTATTCAAATTATTTACAACATATAGTACAACCCTAGTTAGATCTGCTTCACTAGCTATAGACACATCTATTGGAGAGACCCTCAGAATTATTCTTGGGGCTGGAGCAGGCTGAGCCTTCTCAGCACTAGAGCTATATAGCCATATATAGAGCCATGAAGATATGAGCACAGCTATAATTAGAGCAAAAACCCATATCTTTCTACCTATATCCATCTAGACACCTAGACAAAGATAGCTTTAGAGAGCTATAAGTCTAACCCTTGAATATATATGTCCAACTAGCTGAACAATAAATACCATAAACATCTACCCCACTTCAACAAGATTCTCTAAAAAGACTTAGACAGATCTGCATAACTTTCGTCTAACCCATGCCCTCTCCAATTACACTCTTCGATAGCTCCACATCTACGATCCTCAAAACATATCCATACTTACAGATTCCTCTAATTGTTCTACTTACACAAGTTTGAATACATCTATGGAAAGCCTATTGAGTTGGTGGAGAGCATACCAATGTAAACTCAGTAGCAAGGAACACTCTGTTACTAATGCTAATCTTTTCCTAGTTGTTTGCAACTATTACATGTAGACACTTACATCCTGAAGAGTTAGAGAAAGGAAAACTTCTTTTTAGATTAACCATTCTTAACTTCTTCAAATTCAAAGCCTTGCACAGTTCGCTGTTCAGGATTTATAGATTTATATATGTTTGGAGTTAAACTATTTAGGCGGAGGCGAGTTGTATGCTTAAATCATCTACGTCTGATTATATTTCATGCAGATCGTTATGTCTAATAGAATTAGTGTCAAAGTGTAGTATTCTGTAATGTATTGGTGTTATCGGATGAAGGCTCGGAAGAGAGGTGTAGAAAGCTATAGTAAGGGTCATTTGTTTGAGGAGGTTGTGGAGAAGTATTTTCAGTACTTAGGCTATAGAGTTGAGAGGAACGTTGTGAAAACAGGTTATTCTGGCGCTAAGCATGAGATAGATGTGTTGATTGTTAAGGGGGATACAATAGGGGTTGTAGAAGCCAAGAACTACAGTAAGCCTATTCCAAAGGAATGGATCATCAAGGCACACCACATTGCTGAGGATATTGGTGCTTCTGAAGTCTACGTTGTTTCAGCAAAAGGGTTCACTGAAGATGCTGTGAAAACAGCAAGTATACTTGGTGTAAAGCTTTTGGATCTCAATGAAATGGCTGAAGTTGTGAAGAGGATAAGGGAAGTAGCTAACGTTGAGGCTCAGCACCTAAGACCTGCATACGGATTGCAGGAGGCTATTGTTTTTGCTGACAAGTTCGCCTTAAGGAAATTGTTCATTAAGACAGAGAGCCCTACAGAAGTGGAATTGATATATGTTCCACTTTACTATGTTGAAGCTATCTACACCTACATAGAGGTGGAAGGTCTTATTTTTAAGAAGGAGGTGAAGAGACATCGAAAAGTAGGTTTCTGTGTTAGTGCTCTAAACGGTGGACTTGTACTTTATGAAAAAGGCAGTATTAGCACTATAGCTATACCGTCTCTAACAGATAGCGAAACAAATTTGATAAACATGCTATGGAGCTACGAAGCTGTTACACTTAATGAGCTAATCGAAAAGACTGGGTGGAGTAGGAATAAGTTGGTACGCACTCTGAATGCACTTGTTGAGAAGGGACTTGTTAAAGAGAGTGAGAGGAGCGAAGGTAAGAAAACAGTAAAAATATATAGACTAGCGTTGCCCTCTGTAGAGGTGCTTGAGGAGAGTAGCAGAGTTCTTCTAGGTAGTAACAAACTAGAGAGCGGAACACCAGACAAGGCCCTCGAAGCCAAGATTGGTGTCAACCATGTTAAAATGCTTATAGAGAAACTCTATGGTATAGAGGTAGCTGATGTGAAGATAATCTATATGCCTATCTATAAAGTCAAGATGGAGAAAACAGATCGATCAGCATATCGATTTATCTACCTCACCGGATGGATTACTGAGCCAATAGATGCTATAGCACTGATAGAGAGAAATAGTTAACTTCTAGACGTCTTCTAAAATGCTGTAAAGCCTTAATACTCTGAATAACTCTTAGCTACTTAAGTGATGATATGGTTTATGGATTGATCCCTCCAATCCTGTAATCAGCTATGTGGTAAGGGTCTGGGGATGATACTTAACCTAAGATGGGGAGATGCATGGTGTTCACCTTGACAAAACCCCTGAGGTGCAGATGAAGCTAATGAATCCGCATTGAGGGCTAACCCAGATCATAGAATACCGTGGTCTGGAAAACGCATAGTGGACAAGGGGAAACTACGTTGATATGGAGGATCTAGCCAAATATCTGAAGACTGCCAGAGGAAGTTGAATATTTATCTAGTGGTGTGCAGAGGGGCTCTAGCTTTTCAGATTCCTGATAGTGATTTTCATAAGTTTTCATAAACTTTTTATAAATTAGTGTAATACATAGGGGTTTGCATATCTAGTGTGTGAGGGTGATTCATAGTGTTGAGGGATGTTGTGCTCTATCTTGTTTCGCTTTTTCCACGTGGGGCTGGGCGTACGAGGATTATGAAGCTGCTCTTCTTGGTTGATGCTGAGGCTAGGAAAAGGCTTGGTTATACTGTTACTGGTGTGAACTGGCGTCGCTGGTTCTATGGCCCCTTCTCTCGTGATGTTCTTGAGGTGCTTGATGAGCTTGTCTGGGAGGGGCGTCTAGCTGTGGATTCGGGTCCTGAGGTTAGGTATATAGCTCTAGACGAGCCACCCAAGCTTCCGCATGAAATAAAGGAGATTGTTGATGAGGTAGTGAATAACTATGGGTTTACACCTCTGAGAGAGCTACTTAAAAGGGTCTATGACGAGTACGGTGTAGAGAAAATTGGTCTGGGTGAGAAGATAGAGTTTGACTGGGACAAAGAGATTATTGAGCTTGTAGAGCTGGTCAATAGTGATGAAGATGCAGTGGTGGAGCTCATAGGTAGGTTATATGATGAGTATAGAGATGCTCTCGAAGTACTTCCAAGGAATATACTAGCACTTTATTCAATAGCTGTATCCCATCTATCTTCCCACAATCCAGAGAAAGCCAAGGATCTGACACAGAGATTTGTAGAACTACTCAAAGAGCTGAGTAAGTATGTGAACAAGAATACCAAAGCAAGTTCAATACCACCAGTACTCAGACATAGGATGAAAGCAATATATGAGGAGCTTATCGATATTGCGGCTCGAGCAGTTGAGGGATAATATGATTGCAACTACTCTATCTCGACTCCTACTATTTTTACGCCCCTATTCCACGTGTTGTCAACCTCAGGCATAAGCTATCTCAATACGGTCTCCGGAACTACAAGCTTTTATATGGAGGTTTTTCAGGACCTCGATACTTCGTACAACACTTTACACAGACCTTCTACGGCGAAACCATTACCAGCATAACGTCTCTCCATACACAGCAGAGAGAGCTGAAGCCCGGTAAAGGCTTCCAAAAGCTTCTGAATACATTGAAGGGAGTGTTCAGTGGAAGAACCTCTAGGAAGTGTATAAGATTAGAAAAGCTAATAAAAATTGTTGGCGATGAAAGAGCAAATATAATTGACTTCACTGTGTTCATTCTTCGAAATGCTGATGCAGAGGATAAGATTAGCCATGGATACTGTTATTCAGAGTTCATCGAGATAGATCGCAATACTGCAGAAGCACTATACAACCTAGTAAAAACCGAAGCCATCATCAAGTTCTTCAAGAGACATACCAATCTATATAAGCTCTATGAAGACTATATTCTATGTAGGACATGCCAAATCCTTGGCTTGAAGTATCCATACGATGTGATTCCAATAGAAGGGTTTGAGGAATACGCAACAGTCACTATCGAAGCTCTATGCAACGACTGTAGAAATCTGTGCATCGGACACCATGATGATATGAAGAGAGCCGAAGTATTACTACTATATGCAGAGAGAAGCCCATCAGCTAATATATACATAGCTACTGTAGCCACAGTAACAAAGCCGGAGAAGTTTTATCAGGAGTGTTTTTCATGCTTAGCAAAATGCATAGAGAAGAAAGCAAACAATATAGTAGTTCTATACTAAATTGAAGACATTAATTCTAGAAATATATTTAGTTTTACTAAAGGTATATTCCTCTAGCTTAGTTAAGGAAACATTCCTTTAGTTTTACTATATGGAATTTTAGTTTTCACAGAGAAATAGCTATAATAGGCTAAACCAAAAATCTCAGGTGTTAAATTACGAAATAGAATCTCTAGCTATGCTTCTTATACCAATATTAGTCACTAGGATAATCCCAGTGAGAATAATGTTAATAGTAAGGGGCGGAGAAAATAAAATCTGAACACTTTCCCATATTCATTGTATTTTTATAGAACAACTAGACAAAAACGTAAAACATTCAGAGAAGGTTAAACTCTGTTGACCTCTCGCTATGCAATCCTTATATCTCCTCAAAAACTTCGTTGCCACATCATATCTCTAATACAATTTTGTAGCAACACCACCCCAGCCACCAAGCTTATCAGCAGATGAGGTCTATGACAATCTACAATGTCCAATAACCACCCCTGCGCTTTAGACTCGTCAACACCTTTGCAGACCTTTCCATTGCAATGAAGATCACTGCTGACCATAACTTCATTGCCTGCCACCTAAGTACAGCAGTACCTGTAATAGTAGCTCTAAACTATATAATAATGTCTGCCTTGCATCATCTGAACAAAATATTATGCATATAGCCTAAATCCTAATATATGTTAACCACAGTAATACTCTGCTAATACTAGAAACTCATAGAAGTGTTGATAGCACAGCTAAACAGCTTAGCTAACTTTCATTATACTCTCAATGTTATGTTTTCTTCCATAAATTTATGATGAAGACAAAATTAATCCCTTTCTCTATCCTCTTTGACTAACCTTAAAGTATTTCTAAGGTGTTTAGATAATCTCTTACATCTGTCTACCATTCTATGCTCTGTTGGTCCTGGTCTCATCGCAGCAAACGCAGCTGGACATAGTGAGAAGACAGCTGCTCCAAGGATAGTGTTTCCTAGGGGTATGGGCTCCATATAGTGTAAGTAGTGTGGAAGAATACTGAAGAGGAGGATAAAGATAGGGATCGCAAATATGAGGGTAATAATAAAATAGCAAATAAAAACAACAGCACGTCTAATATCGCTTATAGCATACAAGATTAGTAAAAAGAGTATCCATGTAGATATTATGTAGCTCATTGTTCTCTAACCATAACAATATAGGTGCCATATATAAGTTTTATCTTAGGTATATACAGAGAACTCTACTTAGTAAGTAGAGTATGAGAGAAAACCTTGAAATAATTTTGATCTTCAATCCAAAAATCTACTATTTAAAACCTCTACTTGCTAGGTAGAAGACCCTAGCTTAAAACTTTGTCTAGCTCTCTAACCACTCTATCTGCAAGCTCCTAAGAGAAACATTCTCTGCATTCACAGTAATGGTAAATGTTGGTGATGTCCATGCATACCTTCTTCTTTCACCCCCAAAACATCTGCCCAATAACAAGACCTATTTAAACTTTACACACCAATGACTAGCTATAGAATCCAATCACACTACATAATAATGATCCATCTAGACATGTTCTATACCTCTGTGAGCTGACCACGATATATATAGTAATAAATATAGGCTTCAGTATTTCCACACTCCTATAGCTCTTTGGACTTGGCTATAAAGGTGGAGAACCTAACTGAAGATGCTGTGAGGATTAAGATACGAGTATTTAGTGTACCGCCAAGGTATTTGCATCCACATTCAAGAACATCTAAGGTACAGACCACATGTAGGATTAGCATCGTAGTGGTTGAAACCATAAGGGAAGAAACAGACATAGCAAGAATAGCCGTAGAGGGGTTAATACCAACAATGGAAATATAAACAGCGTGGTCTTCTCGTTCAACACCCAACAAAACTTTCTCATATTCTCCACAGCTAATCCTGCCAGAAAGGACTGAAAGTTAAGATGTATATATGTGTGCATATACATATATATCGAATTGCATATAGGAATATATGTTGAAGGTGAACATCATGGGTTTGACTAATGAAGTGAGTCAGGATTTAGAGAAAAGTCGTATGGAGCTTCATAAGAAAGAGCTTGAAGCTGCAATGAGGATGAGTGAAGAGGAGAAGAAGCTGATAAGGGATCTAATTGAATCCTCGTATAGAATGGTGTACCTAGGGTACATCCCGGCATACTATAGGGCAAGGCCAAATAGGATTACTTCTCTATATATTATGTAAATGTGGTGAGGAGTTTGGGTGCTCATGATTTTCACAATGAGGTTGAAGTTCAGAAAGGTGCTGAAGGGATTGAAATTCGTGCAACAAGCCTCAAGTCTGATTTCAGTACTGCTCTGATGTTTGATAGGGAGAACCGTAGGATTCGCCTTATGAAGAAGACACTCTTATCTGAGGATGATATAGCGTTTAGAGGTGTAGAGATATGACGAAAAGCATTCTTGAGGAGATTGAAGAGACGAGGAAGAAGAACCTGATCAGCATCATAGAGTATGCTAGGTGGGAAGCTGAGATGGTTAGAGGGCTAGGTGTGAAGTGGTTTGAGATGAGGGATAGGTGGCTGATAGAAGCGTTTGAGAGGGTTAGAGAGATGTGGAGGGATCATAAGATAAGGGAGACTGAGATAAAGGCTATTCTAGCAAAGGATAGGGTTAAATATATGCGTCTAAAGAGAATGGAGAAAGAACAGTGATAGTGTCATAAGGTCTGTGGTTTTCGTTATGGAGAGATGGATTGTATGCACTATTCTTGCTCTTCTATTATCCATCATAGTAGGTTTCATCATCCTTAATACACTTTAAATACATATACTTATATACCGGGTAATACACTAAGCATACTTTGGGTGTATCTATATGGAGAGACTGGGTCTATTACGCTACCTGATTACAAGGCACTACGAGCTTTATGGAAAGCTCTATGGGAGGAAGAAGCTTCAGAAGCTCCTCTTCCTAGTCGAACACCTAGATTTGTCAAGCCGTAGAGTAGTGAAGTCAACGGGTTTAACCGGGTATAAGTTCTATATCTGGCTCTACGGTCCATTCTCCGAGGAGGTCTACAAAGATTTGGAGACTCTAGTCAATAGGGAGGACATCATTGAGGAGGTTATTGGTGCAGATACACGTATAAGGGTTGACGAGGCTGGGGTAGTACTACCACTCTACGACGACGATGAGGCTCCTAAAGTCATCTACATATACCAGCCGAGGACAAGCATTCTACAGAGGTTCCTCGGTGGCAGAGATAAGGTGGAGATTAATGAAAGAGTTAAGGAGAAGATTGAGTGGGTGCTCAAAGAGTTTGGGAAGCTTAGACCCTCCGAGCTCGAGGATATTACAATGAGGCTCCTCGGTCTTACACAGGACAAGAAGCTTAAGTATCTCGGTGTGAGTGTGGATGAATACCTTGAGAAGGAGAACTTAGTGTGAGTAGTGCTTGAATATCTACTGGGACATAGTAGAACTGCCAGGGGTTAAGGTAATACCAAGTAAAAGGTTTAGAAAAATCGTTGAAAAACTGCTGAAAGCTCTTGATGATGGGTTAATAGATTTTGTTGACCTTGTGAAGGTGTCTCAATACGATCTCAGTAGCACGAAGAAGTCTAGAGGTGATGTATCTTCATCAATCAATAGAATCTCTAGAGCCACCAAAGCCGACCGTAGGGATATACTGAAGGAGACATCATCCTCATACATGTTTGTTACAGCAGTGTTCTATGCTATCAAAGACCTTGACAGAGAAAGCAAGTTACAATTCCTTATTGAGCCAAGATTAGAACCTGGCTCATATACTTATGACTACGCGATATATGACCCAGTAGAAGGGAGACTGAAAGTTGTTGCCGAAGTTAAGAGACTGAGAAGCCTAGCCAACATAGGAGAATACCTAGAAACATTCATGAATAAAACTGAAAAGTGTCTTGCTACAGAGTCTATTCATCGGATAGCGCTTCACATCCACTTGACGCCAGAGATTCTTGAGAAATATCAAGGAGTTGAGGAACTTCTACTAGGCTTAGGCAAAGACATTCAGCTCTCTAAATGCAAACTAACACTAATTACAAGTAGTGGTGACACGCTGGATGAATTCATGCGGATACTTGGAAACCAAATACAGCATCTTATCTGACTACATCCAACGAATCAAGTCTGACAATAGTCACAAACTCTCTATCTCAAGACTTCATTGTCCCTCCATACCTCTAGTTTGATGCTACTACCTGGTATATATTGCTAGAATAGTTCTGTGTGGACACATACCGGAATCTTTACACAGTCTATAGATACGAATACGGAACACCATACATCAGAATAGACAGTTCACAAAAATACAGAACATATCTAGGTCTAGCTTCATGGATAGCTATATCTACTGTTTGAACCCTTCGTCGTCAGCCACGAAGCTGTATTCCTCTGATGGAAGCTTGGAGGAGTTGTGCATAAGCAGAACATCTATCTTATCTCTAAGCTTTTCGCTATTCTGATATACCTTTCAAGTGATTTGTGTAGAATATCCTCTTAACCTTCTCCCTCAAAGCTATAATACCATTAACGGCTCCAAACCTCAGTTCACAAAACTCTCTAGCCCCTCCATCATCCATGAGCATAGGTTCAAATTTTCTGCCAACATATTGTACATCTTTATGAGTAACCCGGGATTGTCATGGTCGCTACAGATACTCCAAACCCTAACTCTCTTAAGCAGCTCGCTAAACTCAGACTCAACCCAGTTATACGAAGATGCTAACAGATCATGTCTGTAGTGATCTACACTACCTAACAACTATCCCAGGCCTTGGACTTGTCAATACCTCTATAGATATGCTTATCGTAGTGGAGGTTGCTGACAACCACAATTTTCACTACTCATCTAAGGAAGAACAATGATCCTCACGCTTTTCCTAAGCTTCTGATGTAGACATAGTTTTTAGAGAAAAGTGTTATAGACTCAATGAACTACTGCTCATCGCTATGAAGCTATAACTCTATATATTTCTATTACATTAAGAAATAGTTATTCTATTCCTAGTGCTTTGTATGCTACTCTGATACTTAGAGTCATTGACATTTAAGTCCTCTTCTCATTAGAAGTGTATTGAGATCTATATCCTCGTTACACCTAAGTACCTCAACATTGGGTCTTGATGCGAGTTTCTTAAGCGTCCAATGTACACCACCTCTATGGTGTAGCAAAAGCATTTTTATGGCTTTAGTACTTTGGAAGAACTCTTCCTCTACGAGTTTGTTGTAAGATGCTTCAAGTTTCTGGATATCTTTCGGCTCTGGTACACCTGTATCTTCGATAACTATGTTGATTACATATTTGTTACATTTGATGACTAATGCTATATCGCTTCTCTTCAAAGGTTGAGCCAGAGCCTCATCTAGATCTCCCCATTTTAGCAGTTCAGCATTAGGTGGAAGAATTATCTTCACATTTTTGATCCTCACTATCTTTGCCTCCAAGTGCCTCACCCTCAGCTTTAATCATCTGGATTCTGTAGTAGAGGTTCATGTGCTCCTCATAGAGCTCTTCAACTATCTTCCTAAAAACATCATCTGGAATACCCATTTCGCTCACCTTCACTTCTTCTATAATTGAAAAGCCTTCACCTCTACTAAAGCTATAGACCTTCACATCCTCAGGCTTTAACACTACTCTAAATCCTGATGCATCTGTATATCCAGCCATAACCAAATTGCTAAGCTTAGTAAGAATCACATCACTATGCGTCGTAATTATGACCTTTACACCAAGCCTCTTAGCTAGAAGCGCCAAGACTTCAACTAGCCTAGCCTGTTTATCTGGATGTAGATGTGCCTCAGGCTCCTCAATAATCAAAATATCATTCTTCCTAATCAAACCATACTTAAGATATAAATCGAGAGGACTAAGCTCAGCAATCATTGAAGATACATTTGGAAGCGAGAACTCAAACTCTTTAGATCTATACACAGGTTCGGGAAGAGATATATCACCCCTTCTAACAAGTTCTATGCTTCCCTCCAACACCTCTTCCAATAGCCCACTAACCTCCTTCAGCTCATCACCTGCACCAGTCCTTGGTTCCAACGATATAAGTTCTGCTAGAAAATCCGCTAAAATACCAGGAACCCTAGGAATTTCAGCACCACGAATAGGCATCTCAGGTACAGACTTTATCAATGCATGTGCTACAGTTCTATAGCTATGCAAAATCCCTGCTCGAGAAGCTGGAAAATACCTAATATCAAAATCAATAAAATCTTTTTCTAAAGCTTCATACAAAAGTGCATAAATTTCATAAATAATATCAAATAAGAATCGAAGTATCGGTTCCTTTGCACTTCTCCTCAAATAGAAATAGATGTATCTATAAAAACGACTACTTCTTATCACAATATCTTTTTCAAGGTTCTTCAATATGATACCCGTCTTTGGAGTAAGCGTAATATTGAGATCTACATAGGCATCCTGTTCTACTCCAGGTTTCGGTATCGATACCTTCAAGTCGTAGCTTAGCTTGAAGAACTCGCCTTCAAGTTCGAGCTCTGCATTCATCTCGTTTGATTCTCGCCTCACAAGATCTGTGAGTCTAGATGAGAACACCCTCTCGGTCTCGGTTATCACAAGCTCCTTATAGTTTTTAGAATTCAATTCCTTATTTAACTCGATTCTATAAAGCTCAATGCTTCTTTCCGTAAATTCCTTTAGAGTTTTATTCAATTCTTCAATTTTTTGACGATTTTTAGACTTATTAATTGAGTTCTGATATATTTTCCGGAGCTTTTCTAGGTACTCATACACAAAACTTCCCAACGATGATTTCTCCAAATCCTTCACTAACACAGATCCGATCAGTGGAAATTTCACTGTTTTGATGATCCTCTGAGAACTTTTTATCAATGCATATAGGAGCATGGCTGTATAGGACTTACCAGTGTTGTTGGGCCCTATGAGAACTGTAATCGGTGCTAGCTCTATCTTTCCCTCACCAACATATCCAAAGTTCTTGACTTTAAGCCTAGCAGATTTTATCATTATGCTCACCAATCATATCTTTAGAGCTTCCTCTCAAAAGAAATTTCCTCATATAGTTAATAAATGTGCATGGCTATTCCTCTAATAACAACCATTATATTTACTGCCATGATCAATGCTGGGTTTCCACAAAATCTAAAAGAGAAGGGTTCATCAACTGATAGATAGGGAGCTATTTGTTTTAGTCAGCAGGAATAGACGGAAAGTTGATGTTCATCTATTTTGGTGTGATAAAATTGATAAGTGTTTTTAGAGCTTTAAATGTTTGGCTATGGTGATTAGATATGGGTTGTGTGAAGTTTGTTTATAGAAATCTTGTTTTGGAGCGTTTAGTGGAACTCTTTAGAGGTCTTAGCTATGTTGAGGTGGCAATACTTTTTGGTTCGTTTGCTAGAGGTGAGCCTTTTGCTCATGATATTGATATAGCGGTGAAGTTTTCTGGTGGGGGTGGTTTGTTTGATCTGGGTCTTCTTGTTTCTAGGATTGCTGAGGTTCTTGGTGTTGGAGAGGAGTGTGTTGATGTTGTAGATCTTGACTCGGCTAATCCTATCCTTCTCTTTAGAATTCTTAGTGAGGGAATTCTTCTTAAGGGTGGAGAAGAAGCTTTGAGGATACTGGCTGAGAGAGCTTCTCTATATCCAGACATATTGATGGAGATAAAGATGTGGAGCAATCTCGACCCGGATCCAAAACCTGATGTTGTTATCATATCTTCTAGAGTTGAAGAGATTCGAAGGAATGTAAATTTTATTAGGAGTAGAATTCTTAGTCGAAAGCCAGAGGAGCTAGACTATGGAGATATTCTAGCCTTTGAAAGAGCTCTACATAGAACAATTGAAGCAATGCTAGATATATGTAGACATCTTGTCTCTGTCTACTCCCTCGGACTTGTAGAAAGCTATGGTGAATACCCCCGCAAACTAGCTCAGGCAGGGATTATGCCTAGAGAACTAGCTGAGGAAATCGTAATGCTTACCGGGCTCAGAAATATACTTGTACATCGCTACCTAGAGATAGATATTGGAAAACTCTATACTGTTGCAAAACAGATTGTGGAGAGAATTGCTATAGAATTCATCGACTGGATTAGAGCCATTGTTAAAGCAGATCAAGAAGTAAGATGAGTAATTAAGGATTTTAAACTTTGTCAACTTCAAAAACTTAGATGGGAATGTCTATAGTTATTTGGGGTGTACCGCCTAGGTGAAGAGAGTTAGACTCTCATTTGCTGATATAAACATTGAATTTGTTGATAGGGAGATAGCCCTTAGACAGATTATGGAGTTAGCTGAGAGAGGTACATATCCTGTATACATTGTCTATGGCCCTGAGGGCTGTGGTAAGACAGCATTTTTCAAACAGGCTAAAACAATTCTTGAGGAGGAGTTTGGTTACAATATAGTATATGTTAATCCTCTTGCCAGAAGACTCGAGGAGGTTATCGGCTATAGCTCTAGTCTAAAGGATATCGTTGTAGAGATCCTCAAGGTTTTTTCAGAGCCCTACTCAAAAATTGTTGATGTGGCTATAGGTATTGTTGGTGAAGTGCTTAGGAGGCTTAAAAGGACTAGGCTGGCAATCCTCATGGACGATATATTTCAGGCTGTGGGTCTGGATAAAGCTGAGGTATATACAAAGATGTTGCTAAATCTAATCGAGTATCCTCCTGGGGAGTATGAGAGAATAGTTGTACTGGTTTCATCTAGTGAAGGTATCACAAGAGAGAGGATTGGGAGACATAGATGGGCAACATTTAGAATTATGTGGAATATGTCTAGAGAAGGATTCAAACAGCTCTATGAACAGATACCCGGGGAGAAACCCCAATTCGAAGAGATCTGGAGAATAACAGGTGGAAATCCAGCAGCTTTAGAACAGCTATATAGATATAGCTGGAGATTTGATAGAACTATAGACGATATAGCGATGAGAAAGAACCTCAGAATATTTATATCTTCGCTTAGCTCTACAGAGCTAGAGATTCTGAAAGATATTCTTAGAGAGCCAGACGTAATTATTGAAAGGTTGAGGGAGTCTGAGACCCAGAAACTGAGGATGAAGCTGATAGAGTTAAATCTCATTGTTGAGCTATGGGATAGAGATCCATGGCTCTGGATAGATGTTCCACCACCTGAGAAAGACAGTGAGCTCGGTATAGGAAAACATTTTGCGTGGCAGACACCACTACATAGAGAAGCTGTTAGAAGAGCTCTAGAAAGATAGACATCTCATCACAACAAATCAAAATACATAACAACATGGAGTATTCAGCACCTCTAAAACAACTAGAGTCTCTAACACCTCCCAATCTATGTACTTCTAGCTCTACCTCAATCTTCCTATACCAAAGATATATAGAGGGTAGAGCTGTGGTGGAGATATATTGTGATCTTAGAAAAGTTGAGGGTTTTGGGGCAGAGCTAAGGTAGAGCTCTAGATCTCGTCTCTCTTTTTTGGTGGGGGCAGTACTCCCTTCTTTAGGAGGAGTCCTTTGGCTATGGCTATAAGGGCTTTTAGTTTACCTGCATATCTTGCTAGATCAACTCTATCGGATTCAACTGCCTCTTTCAGCAACAGATCGTAGATCTTCTCAAGCTCGAAGACATCGTCCCATGTAATCTCATCGGGATCCTTCTTAAGTAGCTGACCAAGTTTTTCATAGACCTCCTTAGTATAATACTTACTTTTATATATTGGGCGAGTAGCTTCGAGGAGCTGAAAGTGCTTTGAACTCTGAACTCGCTATAATACCTTTGGACACCTGTATCGAGAGAAGTGCTTCATTGAAGTCTATCAACGTGTTTAGACTCTTTGAGTATTCAGCTAGGATAGCCTCTATATGTGTAAGCCTAGTCTCAACAGAGCTCATCCTACCTTCGAGTGAACTAATTCTGTTCTCTAACGAGCCTACCCTATTCTCAAGTGAACTCACTCTACTTTCGAGTGAAGCTATTCTAACCTCAATCGGTCTAAACCTCCTCTCGATATATAGAATCAGAACTAGGATAGCTATAGCAATGAGAGGTGCTTGAACTACTAAGGTGGATATAACAGTAGTTAAATCTATTAACATAGACAGTATTCCAAATCTATGCAATAGGTTAGCAAAGATATAAATAATTTGTTATTTTGTTTAATCCAACACCTCCTACATCTATATCTAGACAATCTATATTTCTCTAACTCCCCCATAGAGCATAAATGTTATAGATATTAGCTAATACCCTACAATCTATGCTGATAAGACTATATTGAGGCTTATCATATCTACATCTCTTTATAGCTATTCCCACCCTTAGGACTATGTATATAGCACTATATATACATCTGATTTATAGTGATAAACCCTATATCTGATAGTGTGATGAAACCTAAGTCTATATTAGGTATATAGTTTTATGGGGTTTCAGATAGTATTATTGTGTTTAGAGATGTCCCCCAAGGCTACGGCAGAGTTAGAGCTTTAGAGAAAGCCTTGTCTAGTGTTAAGCAGAGCTCTATACATGTCTCACTAGGTCATAATGATGCTGAGAAGACAATGTCTATAGGGATTGATTTTAGTCTCTGTGTTACCTCTCTCCTTAAACCTAGATCAAGGTTTTCCAAATAACATAGTCTATGGGTATCCCAGGGTACTCTAGAAGACTCTTCCAATCCCCAAGCCCCTTAAATCTAAGCCCTCCCTACTATACATAGCTGAGATCTTTCTTTAAAACTCTACCACCTTCATTAGGGTATCCAAGGTAGTGAACAGTATACAGGTATATATTGCTACCAAGGAAAAGACTTGCTACGCCTTAGGCATATATACCCAATCAAAAAGCCTCACCTACATTGGATATAAACCTAAACACCTAGTAAACCCTCGAGACGTAAAGGGGATAGCCATATCAAGTCAGCTACGTACAGCGTAAAAGCCTTAGCACATATTAAGCCTTTAACATACTTCAATTCAACATATCCTTCACGAGCTAAGGCATTGATGAACAAATAGGTATAAATACTAGTGGTGAGAAAATGCTATTGTGAATCGTAGTGGTGAGGTGTATTGGCTAAATATACCCGTCTATTCATGGTGATCTTGCTTATTGGTATGCTGATGACGTCCATTAATATCTATGCTCAACAACAAGAATATAAATTATATGCTAAACAAAGAATTGATATAACGTTTTCGTTGAGCATCTCGGGATCTCAATCCGGTTCTATGTCTATGTCCATGAGTCTTCAACGCGAATATGACTTTGCTATTACTGGTAACCGTGTGATTGGGGAGATAAGAGCTGAATGTCTAGAAGCCTCAATAGATTACTCGTATGGTTCGACAAGAACCTCAACTAGAATTCCCAGTAATGAATGCAACAAGCTTTTAGCTCAAAGAGAGAGGGAGATAGATAGTATTATAGAGGATATTTATGATGAAGCATTTAGAGAATCTTTACAGCAGCTCGAAGAATTAATGCAATATGTTGAATTACCGCTTTCCTTAAGTATTAATATTGATTTCAATGGATTCCAAACATATAATGGATATAGAGTTGCAGACCTCGGTTTTAGCTTTAATATGAAATATGAATATTATGGAACTAGTTTCGAAGGTAGTGGCAAAGGTAGAGAGTATGTATATGTAGGTTTTCCAATTACACTATATGGCGAAGGTAAGATTGACATAAGTGTTAAGTCCTCGGAAGGTAGTGGAAGTGGTTCTCTCCAGATTAAACTTGAAACACTAGAAGCAGATCTACCCAAGGAGACTCCATATGGCTATGTTAAACACGATAAATATACTATCCTAGCAGCTGGTTTACCTAGTTCAAAAATAGTTGTTAGTGGTGATAAAGGTGGCAAAACATTAACTATTCGTAATGAAGGAAATGCCACTGGTTATGTAGCAATAATCTATCTCTCTACTTCATCCTCTCCATCACCATCAATAAAGCTTGAAGCCTATAATGATAATAATTCTTTAAACCAACAGAAGATAGATTTTTATGTCCTAAACCCTGGTGAAGAACAAAGTATTATTCTTCCATTCATATTATCAGATAATGTTAACATAGTAACTTGTTACACATCAGGCTTTGACATGTCGTTAATGCTTATAGTAATTATAATAATTGTTGTCATAGTGATTGCCGTCTCTATTCCGATATATTTACTTCTAAGATCTAGGAGGAAGCCAGATATAACACCAGCTCCTACTATTGAACAACCTCCACTAACTATATAGTTTTTAAATTTAACTCTCTTCTCTACCCTATTATTTTGAGTATATATCTATACAGGCTTTATTGTCCGGATTGATATATCGCCATAGATATTAGATCACCATATACTTGTACTGGTTTAGCAGATGCCAATAATTTAAATAATAGGTAATGAACATACTATAGCTGGGTATGGTAATTTTTATACATCTTAGAATCCACTGCAAGAATTAAGAATACCTAATCCTATATTTTGGTGAAAACGAATAAAATCATCACCAAACTTTTCCTCACCCTATTTGAGATATCCCACTAAAACTTGTGAGAATAGCTTAACCAGAAATGCACTGACGAATAAATTTCAAGGTACATCTAATTGTGTTTCATCCTAAGGATATATGTCTTAGCACCATTAAATCTTCTCTCAGTATGGATACACACATTATCCAAAACTTGGCACATTGTGATGCAAATGCATGAGTCTTTGTTTTTGAATATCTAGATGCGACTATGATTATGTTTGTAGAGAGTATTGATATAAATGAGTTTAAGGACAATATTCTTAGAATATCAATGATGTAAAGGTTATAATCTAGCAATATAGTTATTGCAATATAATCTTCAATGAATTCCTATGAGATGTATGAGTATATGGGAGACTAGAGTTTATTAGTCTTGCAAAGATATTTAGCATAGATATAGCGATGTAATGATCTTAAATATTGGGTGTGTTTATAGTGAGGAGAATAAAGCTGAGATTTGCTGATAGAGAGATAGAATTTGCTGATAGAGAAGTTGCATTGAAGCAGGTAGAAGAGTTTGCTGAGAGGGGTACTAGATTTCCAGTTGTTGTCTATGGTCCTGAGGGCTGTGGTAAGACAGCATTTTTCAAACAGGCTAAGGTTGTTCTTGAGGAATATGATTATAGTGTTGTATATACAAATCCTTTGGCTCATGAAGAAAGAGAAATTCTATTGTATACACCATCTATACGTGATATCGTTGAGGAGGTTTTCAAATCTTTTCCAGATCCATATTCAAGAATTGTTGATATAGCTATAAGAATTGCTAGTAGGGTTATGAGGAAGCTTAGAAAGCCTAGGATAGCTATCTTAATGGACGATATATTCCAGGCTATTGGGTTGGATAAGGCAGAGATATACACAAAGATATTATTGAATCTAATAGAGTATCCATCTGGAGACTATGAAAAGATAGTTGTCTTGGTTTCTAGTAGCGAAGGTGTTACAAGGACAAGGATTGGGAGACACCTATGGTCTGTTATGTATCTTATGTGGAATATGTCTAGAGAAGGCCTTAAACTATTGTATGATGTTGTACCGGATCCTAAACCTCTATTTGAAGATGTATGGAGGTTTACAGGAGGAAACCCGAGGATCTTCGAAATGTTACATAGCTTTAGTTGGAATATAGATATGGTGATTAGTATGTTTATCAAGGAACGCGATATTAGGGGTGTCATGGCTTCGCTTAGTAGTGAAGAGATAGAGATTCTGAGAAAGGCTTTGGAGGATCCAGATACGATATTCAGATCCCTTAGAAATCCAGCTACACAGAAGCTTGAGAAGCTTTTAATTGAGCTAAATCTAATTATTGATGTGTGGGAGAGGGATAAGTTCTGGATAGATACTCCACCACCCGAAAAGGATTTAGAGCTTGGTATAGGTGAATACTATGCATGGCAGACACCTCTGCATAGAGAAGCTGTTAAAAGGGTTTTGGTATAGTGTTGATGTGTAGAGGTATGTAGATGTGAAGTATCTAGATATTGAACTGAATAGAATTAGATTTTGATTTGTAAAAATATATTTTAAGACTTTGTATGGGGTTGTATAGCTATGCTCAAGAGGCTCAGACTCAAAAACTTTCTGAGTTTTAAGGATGAGACTAGAGTTTAGCAAGATAAATCTGTTTATAGATCCTAATGCAAGTGGAAAGAAGAGCAATCTCGCTAAAACTCTAAGGCTGTTCAAAAACCATTTCATCTATGGTATCCCTATCCCAGAGGAATCTATAGTCGATGAGATACCTTTTTGGGGTCTTGTCCATAGATTTAATGTATATGAAGATATAGATATACTGAAAAGCAAAGTTTTGAAGAGATTTGAGGAGGAGATTGTTAGAGGTGTTGGAGATGCAAAACATATGGGAATAGTATTTGTAGAGAGATCTATAGGTCATGGATTCTTGCAGATCTGTGTGAGGAAAGAGCTAAGGATATAGGATAAACCAGAGATGAGGCTTGTGGAGAAACTCGGTAGATTTATTGTAAAACCTTTGACGAATACCAAAGACTTGCTGAAATTGTAGATTTGAGCCATGCTGTTGAAAGATTCCAAAGCTTCAAAGTGTTTATAGAGGCTATCAAAGTTTTGCTATCTATTCAGATCTCTTCTACATCTAGACCATGAATATAGATATAGAGGAAGACCAAAGCAATTCTCTAACCTATCGCTACAGTTATAAGTTTTGTAATGCTATAGACAGGTTGGGTTTTGGTGTAAATCTTTTGGGTGGTTGTAATAGTGTGGAGAAGGGCTAAGCTCAGGTTTATGGATAGAGAGATTATATTTGTTGATAGGGAGAGGGCTTTGAAGCAGCTGGAGGAGATAGCTGAGAGAGGTACCTATCCTGTCTATGTAGTTTATGGTCCTGAGGGCTGTGGTAAGACAGCATTTTTCAAACAGGCGTTTGAGATTCTAGAGAGTTTTGGTTACTATGTAGTGTACTCTAGCCCTCTATCTAAGGAGGTTGAAGAGCTTCTCCGCTATTCATCGAGTCTTGGTGAGATTGTTAGAGAGGTGTTGAAGCTTTTTCCAGAGCCATACTCAAGAATTGCAGATGTTGTTATAAATATTGCTGGAAGGGCTATGAAGAGATTTAGCAAACCTAGAATTGCTATACTTCTCGATGATCTTTTCCAAGCTGTTGGAATAGACAAGGCTGAGATATATACCAAGGCTTTGCTAAACCTTATCGAATATCCTTCGGGAGACTACGAGAAGATTGTCGTCTTAGTTTCATCAAGTGAGGGTATTACAAGAGAAAGGGTTGGTAGACATAGATGGGTAGACATATATCTAATGTGGAATATGTCTAGAAAAGGTTTTGAAGAACTCTACAACATGCTCCCAGACCCCAAACCATCACTAGATATATTATGGGCATGGGCTGGTGGAAATCCCTGGGTTCTACAAGAGCTCTATAGAAATAGATGGCAAATTGATTTAGTTATTGAGAGATTTGCAAAGGAGCGCAAACTTAGAACTCTTCTCACCTCTCTAGATAGAGAGGAGATAGAAGTTTTAAAGACATCTCTAGAAAACCCCGATATAATTTTCAAATCTCTTAGAAATCCAGTTATACAAAAACTTGAAAAGCTTTTGATAGAGATGAACCTATTGATAGAGATCTGGGATAGAGATGAAAGACTCTGGATAGATGTTCCACCACCAGAGAAAGACACTGAGCTCGGTATTGGCGAATACTATGCCTGGCAAACACCTCTACATAAAGAGGCGGTTAAAAGAATATTAATGCAAATTCTATAGAGAGTATAGTCCACATTACTCCACACTTCTATAGAACTCAAGCCCTCTATCCATTAGACAACAATTTAAGGTCTCCCCCATTAATACCTCTCCTCAACAACTCATCAATAATTTCTTTAGCTAGAACATCTATTCTATCATCTTCAAACCAATTAGCCTTATTACACCTCTCCACCTTATTTGGATAGTTTAAAAATATTACAAGATATATTGTTCTAGCTAAGAATTGTTCATTCATATCCTATTGTATGGACAGATATACTTTTCAAGATGTTTAAAGTTTGTTGAGAAGATATTGTGATAGCCATGTTTCAATAGGTAAATTTTAAATATTTTGAAGCCTATTATATGTCTGGCTCTTGTATATGGGTCTAGCTATGGATATACGTGTTGGTAGGAAGAGAACTATTGTTATTCCAAAAGCTGTAGCTGAAGCTCTAGGAATTGACGAAGGTTCAAGGCTATTGCTAGAGGTGAGAGATGGATGTATAGTGCTGAAGCCTATTCCAGATGCAATAAGCCTTTCGCTAAGGGGTGAGAAGATAACTAGGGTTATACTTGAAGAACTTGAGGAGACTAGTGTTGAGGAACAGAGGAAGTATCTTGGGGAAGAAAAGAATTCTAGTTGATACAATACTCCTTTATTACTGATTCTGGGTATCGAGGCTTAGAGGATTGTTGATAGAGTACATATTTTGTGGTTCAGATTATAGTTTTCTTTGTAGTGATGAGAAGACTTGTTGATATTATTGCTATTATCCCTGCTACTATAAGTGTTGTTGTTGGATATAGCTTTGTTATTATTGGTGCAAATATTGATGTGGTAAATGTATTTGCTAGATCTATTAGTGATAATGCAGAAGCTCTTATTGTTGATGGAACAACTCTGTTTTTGACATAGCTTAGAGATGCTGTTAGTATTCCTAGGACAAACTCTAGTAGGAGGAATATAGTGAGTGTGGCAGAGAGGCTCTGTATAGTGTTAGATGCTATTAGTAGAAGACCTAGTGAGATACTGGCTATTGAGAGTAGAGCAATGCTGTTTATCGTCTTTAGCAATCTGTATGTAGCTATAGAACCTATTGTAGCTGATAGTAGTAGTACTGAGTATGCCAGGCCAATGAAACTCTCCTGAAAACCTCTCTCAGTTAGTATTATCGACCATAGAGAGTAGAACAGTATGAGTGGGATAGAGATTAGGGAGCTGTATAGAAGTATAGAGATGAAAACCCTGTTGAAAAGATCTCTAGTTACTCTAAATATCTCTCTAACACTCTTAGAACCTCTTACATCTGGAAGCATCATAAGCGGTGCAATAGCTATTAAAATTGTTAGCATTGATACTAGAAAGACGTATCTAATGCCAAACCCAGAAACAAGAAGAGCAAGAACACCACCAACAAAACCCGAGGCAAAATAGATAGCTCTAAACATTGATAAAACCTTTCCAAGCTCACCACTATACACATCAGCCAACCAAGCCTCTAGAGAAATAATAAAAGATGTGCCAAAACCACATAGAATAGCTGTAACAATAGCTGTTACACTACATGGTGCTAACCACAGCATTGAAACCCCTAAACCATAGAGTATAACACCTATAGACACAGCCTTAAGCCTTCCAAACCTATCACCAAAAACACCACCTGGATAAACAGCAATAGACTGGGCAACCATATTGATAGAAAAACTCAAGACAATCAAAGCCTCGCCAACACCATAGCTATATAGATATACAGAATAGTAAGAACCTGCTAAATGCATAGACAAACCTATGAGAAAATAAGCTAGAAATGGATACACCACACCAACACCTCTATACCGAGCATTGCCTAGACCAACCACATACAACACCGATACAACATAGCTGTATCACTATAGCAACATCAAAACCCCACATATTTAAGAATTCTTAAAATCTTTATCTAGATCTTGTATAGAATAAAATTCGAGGTAATAATGAGACTTTAATATTGTGTGAAGAAATTAGTTGCTGTTTATTGATGTAGAATTATGCTTCTTCAATATATCTCCTCAGCCTATATCTATAGATAATAATGTCTAGCAATAGTATTATAGCTAATGCTATGAGTATCTTTGCAAAACTGACATATACCTCCTCTGTCCCTAAGTTAAATACAACGATGTTTCTAACTGTGTCGAAAACCCATGTTGGTGGAAATATGTCTGCTAATATCTGTAGCCATTTTGGCATCATCATTTTTGGATACCATATACCTGCTAAGAAGGATAGTAGAAGCCCTAGTACTATACCCAGCCCTGAGGCTCCTCGACTAGTTTTTGCAAGCATTGAAAGTGCTACACCTATGCCTATACTCATCAGCGCCCCAATTAACAGAAGGATTATAGCAGCCCAGTGGAGTAGGTTAGTGGGATTGAAGATTATGTGAGCTCCGAGCGACAATCCAGCGAGGAGTGCTACGAGTGCTGATAGAACCATTGATGCTATTCCTGATAGTATCACACCTACAATGAGTTCCCATGGCTTCATTGGTGATGCTAGAATTCTTTTAAGTGTTCCACGCTCCTTCTCCTCATAGAGAACTGCAGCACCATAAGGGAATCCTGTGTATAGAAACATCATTCCCACTGCTCCCAGAGTATACCATCCAAGGATGTTTGGTCTCGAGGAATAGACCTCCGGTTTCACTTCTTCGAAACTTACATTAAGCGGTATAGCGATACCATACATGAATCTCACAGTAAGCTCTACAAGCCTTGCAGAATCTGTGATACTGCTGAGACTCTTCTCTATGTATCCAATCGATGTATCTACCTTGGATAGTGCTACTCTTCTACTGAATTCGTTGAAGAAGGAGCTGATTGCTACATAGCTCACAGAGCTTGAGTATGGGTCTCTACCACCTATCAAAACCCTCAGCTTAGCTGTACTCAGCAAGAGCTCAGAGCTGAAGTTCTCAGGAATGATTATTCCAACGTCTATCCTTCCACTTTTCAGGTCCTCCACTAGGGCTTCACTATTGTTATACAGCTTCACCTTGAATAATCTACTGCTCTCGTAAGTAGTTGTGTTCAGGATTTTGATGAAGTCGAAGCTCGTGAAGTTCAGACCTTTTGATGGAGATGAATCTAGGTTTACAATGCCTACATCTATACTCACTGGCGTTACACTTCCAGGGGGTACGAACACATAGGCAACCAGGATAATCCATATTATGGGCCAGACAACCACCCAGAACACTGCGGCTCTGTCGCCTATGAACATCTTTACATCCTTCAACACATATGCGAATACTACTCTAAGCCCCATATCACTCAAGCCTCCTCCCAGTCAATCTGAAGAATACATCTTCGAGAGTTGGTCTAACAACCTTCAGAGAATCTATTCTTGAGCCTGCTTCATATATAAGCTCTGTCAGCATTGGTATAGCTCTATCAGGCTCTTCTACATGTATCTTCAATGTACGTTCATCGCTGTAGGCACCCTTTGAAGCTTCTCTGAGGCGTTTGATGAGATTCTCAGATGGTCTCTCTCTGAGCACTATTTCAACAACACTTGGAGGACCATACATTCTCTTTAAGTTCTCTGGAGAGTCTTCGACTAACAGTTTACCTCTATCAATAATCCCCACTCTATCTGAGAGCCTATCAGCTTCATCCATATTGTGAGTTGCAATTATTACTACCTTCCCCTCATCTCTCAGCCTCTTCACTACCCCCCACACTTTGAGTCTGCTCTCAGGATCAAGCCCTTCGGTAGGCTCATCAAGTATCACCACCTCTGGATCGTGGATCAATGTGACAATCAATGAGAGCTTCTTCTTCATACCACCACTATACTTTGCAACTCTCTGAGAGGCATAGCTCTCAAGATTTAGTAGTTTGAGGAGCTCTCCAGCTCTCCTCTTAGCTTCACTCCTCGGAACACCGTAGAGAGAGGCATAGAAGAATATGTTATCCCAGCCACTAAGCCTCTCATAAAGTGCTACATCCTGGGGACAGTAACCTATGATATGCTTTGCCTCTGCTGAAGACACGTCAAACCCCTTAATCAGCACCCTCCCACTGCTAGGCTTCTGAACACCAGCAAGAATATTTAGAAAGGTAGACTTACCGGCTCCATTTGGACCTAGGAGGGAGTACACCATAGGTTTCTCTATCCTCAGACTAACTTTCTTCAATACTTCTACAGAGCCGTAGTATTTAACCACGTCCAAAGCCTCAACATACATCCACAACATACCTCGGTATGCATTTGAGGAGAATTAATTCAGTAGAACCCTAATACTATTCTTGGAGTTCTGCAACACAAAAGTGACGACAACTTTTTAACATAGATTACACGGTATAAGCATAACGGTGTCGATACTTGTCTTCAGAGGAATCTGGAGGTGTTGAGGAGGTTAGAGAGCTGATTGAGGTGCTTAAAAGAATCAGCGATAGGCTTGGAAGGCTTTTAGCTGTTCGAGGTGCTCTTGAATATATTGCATGGGCTCTCTGGGTTTCAAGCCTCAGGTTCGTAGATATCGTGGTTGAGGTCTTCGATCTACCCCGTTGGATTTACCTCACATACTTTGCCATAACGATTATATTCATGGTTACATTCGTCGAATCAAAACTTTCACAAACTCTTAGACTACTACACGAACTACAATCATTGGGATACACCAGAACTAGGCTAGAGGTTTGGAAGCGCTTTACCAGAGCCGAGATGGCTGTCTGGAGCACGTCATTCTTAGTTATGGGTGTGCTTGGGCTTCTCTATGGGGATCTAGGCTTTAGCACAGGGCTTCTTATAGCTCTGGGGGTGGGTAACCTATCTACGTATGTATTGCTTTGGCGCTTCACTGGAGTACTTATGCGGGGAGCTTTATACATCTCACTACTCCTAATACTCCTAGCACCAATCAACATAGCCTTCTCAGCAATTAAACCGGGAGTTGAATGGGTGTTCACATCGATAGCGATAATCTTTGTATACCTCCTTCTAGCCCTCTACAACATTCTAGCGGCATTCAGGTGAATAAGCTGATCCGGGAGCAGGGCTTTGGTCTTCGAGAAGATCATCGAAGTGCTGAAGAAGAGGGGATTCAAATCCTCTGTAAGACTCGCAATAATGATCTACCTCCTCGCAAAGAGAAGAACATACTTCTCAGACATAGTTGAGGATCTAGATATGACTCCAGGAAATCTGTGGAGTCATATAGAGAAGCTGGAAAGGGATGGACTTGTAGAAGTGAGACACATAATAGATGGAAGGCCACGTGTAGTAGTTATAATCACAGAGAAAGGGATCGAAGAGACCATTGAGCTCCTGAAGATGTTATTCGAAGTAGCCAGAGAAATCCTCAAAGAGAGCTGATCAGAGCCATACAATTCACATAGATCATAGACTTGAATAGCATCACCCTAGTTACAAGAGTTGATCTACAAAGCTTTATAATTTCCTAAACTGGAAAGCTAGCTGAAGAAAGCTTCTCGGGATCGAAATGGAGTCTACAGAGAAAGTGAGACATAGTGAGGATAGAGTCTTTGTGAGAAGGATCTATATTGAGAACTTCAAGAGTATAAAACATCTAGAGCTTGAGTTGAGCCCTGGAGTAAACGTGCTGGTGGGTCCCAATGCTTCTGGCAAGACAAATATTCTCGAGGCTCTCGACTTCCTCCGCAAAGCATTGATAGACCACGCTGGTAGAATACCATATGCACCACATATACCCAAGTATTGGTCGGGCAAGGATTTGATGTATAGTAGAGATCCAAGTAAAACCATTGTGCTGGGTCTCACGCTGGAGCACTATCACATCGCTAAGGGAGAGGAATATATTACATGCAGGCAGACCGTGGACTTCAAAGCGTATTTCAGATACAGCCCACAGCTCGACACCCTAGTACCATTCAGGTACCGCGTAGAGATCGAACCTGAGATAACGGTTGTAGATGTATCGTTGAACCGCATCAGAGTCGAGACAATGATAGATGTAATCGAGAAATTATTGTACGAAAAAATGACGAATCTATTAGTAGGAATAGAAGTAGAGAGTCAAGGACTTCTAAAAGAATTCGAATCAAAATATGTGAAGAGCGGAGATCATTATATATACGAGGCAGAGGTCAAGTTTTCTGAGCCACTGCTATTCTTCCACTTATTTCCCTCGCCATTCACTATGTGCACATTTGAACGCCCAGAGGTCGTATGTATAACAGTCGCCCCTACACCTTCCCAACGTCAGCCAACTCTAATCCCGGTTGTCTCTGGATACTGCGAAGAGTACGGTAAAAAACCCATTGTTTTGGGCTTCAGAGTTGAAGATGAAGAGACATTTCCAACACTATTTGAGTTGCCTCGTGAGGCTCTGAGGAGGGTTATCTTCATTCGTCATCCTGATATAGGTGCTTTGGCTGAGCCTAAGCCTTATCAGGGTGAGCTTCGTCTTGATGAGCGTGCAACTAATTTGGCTTCGGTTCTACTTGCTTTGCAGGGTGTGCGTGGAGGTGTGCCTGAGGATATCTCTGATGCTTTAGCTAAGCTGTTTCCTGGGCTTTCGATAAGGATTCGTTCGCATATGGGTAGAGTTGCTCTTATGGCTGAGGAGAATGGTTTGGAGTTACCTCCGCCGAATATTCCTGATGGTGCTATTAAGCTTTTGGCTATTATGACTGCTGTAGAGTTGAAGCCTTCGATTCTTTTGATTGATGAGATTGAGAATAGTATGCATGCTAAGATGCTTGAATATATTGTTGATAGGCTGAATAGCCTTGGCATCCCTGTTATAGTGGCTACCCACTCCCCAATAGTTGTAGATCTTCTTGAACCTCATAGAATTCTTATAGTGTTTAGAGACTCTGAGCATGGAACCTATGTTGAGAGGATAGAAGAGCCTGAAAAGCTCTATGAAGAACTTAAGCGTTTGGGGATTGCTTTAAGTGACTATGTATTCTATAGACTGACATATAAAGAGTCCTAGCCTCTATCTAGATCGGTGGAGTGTTTTGGGTATAGAGAGACTGGTCTTTGTTGAGGATTCATATGGTGTAGACTTCCATAGAAAGCTTCTCGAGAGGCTAAAGACATTGAGTATCATTAGCGTTTCCAGTAATCCAAAGATATTTAGAATACCTACCACAGGTTGTAACCAGGCTCTTGTCCGCAAGACTAAGGCTAGGATAATCGGAGTTTCTTCATGGAGAATGCTCTTTGTTATTGACTCTGAAGGACTAAGTATAGAGGAAGCTTCGAGGCGTATCCTAGAGCATTTTGAACCAGGGGAGAGGGCATTGATTAGAGTTGCAGTTGTTATACCAATGCATGAAGCTTGGCTGTGTATAGGTCTGGGTGGGGATAGATCTAGATGTAGAGATAACCCAAAATACGAACTCTCTAAGCTGTTGAATAAACCCTATGACGATAAATCTCTTTTAGCAAAATATGTTGAGCGTATAGATATAGCGAGACTTCTATCTGAAGAGGATTTCGGCACATATCTAGATTATCTGAAATGGCTTCTAACATAAGACTAGCTCTATGTTTCGATGGATCGGAGGTATTTGGTGTGGAGCTGATAAAGTTTTTGTTGAAGCTTCAATGAATTTGTAGTGTTGTGTGGTGCTACTCTATGGCTATAGATTGGTTTTATAGATATCTGCTTAGATCTGTTATACCTAGTCTAGATGAGATTGAGTTTGTTAGACCTATAGCTAATGGGCTTAGAGGTTCATCGGATATTGAGACCCTTGGTAATGTATCTGAATGGCTTGTAAAGAATGTGTCTCCCCATAGCTTTAGAATTTTCTGTACCTCTCTAGAGGGGGTTACATGGTTTATATGTGTACTGACACTATTCCTTTTCTATGAATATATATGTCGAGATCTCTTCAGTTTTCCAGACCCTATATACACAGCTATTGTGCTTATATTGGCTATCTCCACAGCTCTAGGGCTTAACATAGCTCTTTACTGGCTCAATACCCTTGCAAAGATTGTAACTATCTTCATAATGGTTGTCATTATTGGAGCTTTTGTAAGAGGTGCTTCAGATACAATACTTTTCTATAGTGGTGCATTACTGGGTACTCTAATAGCTCTTCTATCCTATGCATACTACATCTCACTACCTGTAGCATTAAATCGTAATCTAATTGGTATGGCTAAGACATATCTAAACTTTTTGGTATCGTCGTGTAGAAGTGGTATGCGTGTAGAGGAGATACTTAGATATGGGATGGGGGTGTGCCGAGAATATTCAAAGCTTACATTATCTCTTCTCATAAATCTCTATCCAAATAATAGAATTCTCCTCTTCTCTGCTCTCCTACATATAGCTACAGGTATAGAGTTTGGAGATAAGATGTATGTAGTTGAGCCAGGGCTACCCCTACTACCCACTAAGACATGGCTAAAGATGACAGGTCTTAGCGAGGCAAAGATATTTGAGGTTATAAAAACACCACATAGACTCACAGTTAGATATATTGGTAGAGTTGCTGAGAAGGGTACTGGTCTAGCCAACGAATGGAGATCTCTCCTTGAAAAGACTGTGAAAGAGATTGAAAATGCTGTTAGAGTTGGTATACCCAGAGTTGTAATAGGTCTAGAGACCCTGGCTAAACATCTAGATCTAGAGGATAGAGTTATAGCTGAATCCATTCAGCGGATAGTAAAAACATATGTGTATTCCAAAGCATTAGAGAGCTATCTAAGATATGTAAAAGACATTAGAGTTATATACACAGAGACAGGGCCATCCATAGAGATATTGCTAGCAATCCCTGGGAAAAGCTCATAGCATATTGATTGCATTCTATCCACTAGATCATATAGAGATATAGGTTCAAAACCCAGAGAAGAAGATTTGGGTTAGAGACAATGGGATTTCTGAGGATTAAGGCAAGGATTTGGAATGTCGAAGATTTGTCTAGAGCTACTGAAGTTGAGCTTCTAGCTGATACTGGAGCTATATATACGGTTTTACCCTCAAGTCTTCTCAAAAGCCTTGGAGTCAAACCAATTGGTAGAAGAAGGTTTAGACTTACAGACAATAGAATTGTTGAACGTGATATAGGTGTTATAGGCATTCAAATTGGGGATAGATGGTCCTATACACCAGTTGTCTTTGGGGATGAAGGAGTCTACATACTCGGAGCTGTAACCCTCGAAGAACTTGGGCTTGAAGTAGACCCTGTGAAAGGAGTCCTGAAGCCTGCTGAACTCCTTCTATTTTAGCTCTAAGTATATAAACCTTGAACGCTTTGGATATGTAGATCAGATTCATGGAGCTGAACCTCAAAGAGCTTGAAAAGTTGAAGAGGGAGATACAGAGTAATTGATGTATATATTGAAGTAGTTGAGGAGCACCTTAAAATGTTCTATTCATTGATTCCAAAAGAACTTGACTCTAAGGCTAACTAGGCTAGGGAGTGTTTATTCTACAACAATGTTTTTAACTCTTTAAAACTATAAATGTGATTGGATGTAACCATATGTCTAAGGTTGTTAGAGCTGAATATGAGAATGGTGTACTGAAGCCTTTAGATTCTTTGGAGCTTGATGAAGGTGAGATTGTTCGAGTAAGAATTGAGAGAAGTCTTAGGGAAAAGCTAAAGGATATTATTGGCATATTGGGTAGATCTGATGATGAAGAGCTAGAGAGGTATTTAGAGGAGGCATGGATCTCTTGATTCTCCTAGATACCAACATTCTTTATTGTGTTCTGTACAACACCTTGGAAATATGTAGCAAGAATCTAACCTCGAAAATATATCTATATAGGGATTGTCATTAATACTTTGATATACACTTTCTTCAATTTTAATGTTTATATTCATCTCCTCTATGCTGATTCTAAGAGAATGCTAAATATACTCATTTTTAGAGAGTGCTGAAATAAGTGGAAGAAATTATATAGAAAAGGAAATCAACATGACAATGGTGGAAAGACGACTAAGAGTTGTTAAGAGTATTTAGTCTCTGGTACTAAGTTATGTAAAGGTTGAAGTAGATGGCTAGGACTATACGTGTACGTTATGAGAAGGGTGTTCTAAAGCCTTTAGAACCTGTAGAGCTGAATGAGGGTGAAGAGGTTATTATAAGAATAGAAAGATTAGAGGAGAGAAGGAAAATAGTTGAGGAATTCTATGGGAAAAGAGGTTCTGCACCTAAAGATATACTCGATGAATTTATGCTTGAGGCAGAAATACAGTGATATTATTGGATACAAATGCCATAGTATATTATCTTCATAGTGTTGAACCATATGCATCCAGGGTAAAGCAGATTATAATAAGTATAAAGGATTTAGCAGTAACTCTAAGGATAATTGATGAAGTAGAATTCACATCAATAAGACTTAAAGGATGGAGGAGATATGGGATTAAAAGAATTAAAAGAATATATTAGTGAAGAATTCATAGATAAACTTGGAATTCATGTACTAGAGGATAGAGGTACTAGGTAAATACCAGGGCCTCCACCGAGTATACTGCTCTGTGAATCGTTGGGACGACCAACTTGTCTTCGCTCTTAGGCTCTCCAGGATCCACATCAATGCTCCAGTCGTACTTCTTGAAATCCTTTAAAACGTAGTACGCAGGCACTTTCATGTAGGGGGAAGACTGCTGAAAACACTATGCCGACAGCTATCAGAGTATTTGCGATGATTAGACTCAGAGGAAACTCGAACACTAGGAAAATAAGCGCGTTGACGACGAATATCGCTGCCCAGAACACTGTAATCACGTTGTTTACGGTTAGAAACAGCTTATCCCTCCAGTAGATCTCCGGGTACTTCCTCTTCGATACTTGGAGAGTGTAGGGCTGCCCAATAGCTAAGGAGGCCGCAGTCATCATAGATAGAGCGGAGTAGCCGAGGAAACCGCTCTTCTCGATAAACATGCCCGAGTCGAAGATGAACGTAGCTGCAGAAGCTATGCTGAAGTAGATGAGGGAGACTAAATCCATAAGGTTTGGACTCCCCTTACGAGTCTGGTGGACTACAAGGATCAGGGAGATTAGAAGCGGCAACGCAACACCTAGTCCAGAGCCAACACAGCATAGAACCCAGTATGTAATCCACGGCGTGAAGGAAGCAAGCATGTAGAGCATGCCAGGTAGTTTCCTAACCATAGTCCCAATCTTCACAGATTGAGTTGAACTTCAGGTAACGCATACCCCCTTAAAAAGCTTTAAATGAGTCCTCTTCAACTGCTTAGGCCAGCGGGTTTTTATTTAAAGGGTTGCGAGATATGAGTCTATGGGGAAGTAAATGAGGCTTTGGTCACTACATCCTAAGTATCTAGATTCTAAAGGGTTGGTTGCTTTATGGAGGGAAGGATTACTAGCGAAGAAAGTGCTTGAGGGTAGAACCAAAGGTTATAGAAAACACCCTCAATTAGAGCGTTTTAAAAGGCATAGAGACCCTTTGAAAGCAATCAACGCTTACCTTTTCGAAGTCTGGAAGGAGGCGAGCAGGAGAGGTTACAAATTCAACCTGGATAAAATAGCGCCGGTTGAGCTCGACGAGAAAATACCTGTGACGAGAGGTCAACTCATGTATGAATTCCAACACCTTCTGAGAAAACTTCGTAGACGTGACCCCAAAAAATATGAAGAACTAAAGCATGTAAGAGAAGTAGAGCCAAACCCAGTCTTCTATGTTATCGAGGGTGATGTAGAGCCCTGGGAGAAAGTAAAATGAATTTGCACATCCAATCAAAGCAAATAAGACGATAGTATCTAAGTTGGCACCAGCTGTTCAACACTCCACAACGACTTATCCTCGGAGCCGAGGAGAAGAGTCTCTACTTCATTAAAGCTCTGATAGGCCTTAGAACCCTTCTGAATGGGTCGAGCACTAGGCCGAAGATCTCGAGGGTCACTACGCCGAGCAGGTTCTCATCTTCGCTTTCGCCGAGTACTACAGGTGAATGCCTCTCCCCGTACCCTGGCAGCTCTATTATCGCCTCCGATACGGCTCTCCGGATCACGGTGCCGTCAACTAGGATGAACTCCATCTCACCTAATGGTTTTAACCCGAGCTACTCCCACACATCTCTTCTAAGAACTGTATATGTAGCTCCCGAATCAACAAGTAGTCTAACGTTTACAGCCTTCCCCTCCTCATTCTTCACAATAGCATCTACATAGATGAGACCCGTTGCGATCACTCAAGGCACATCTACTTAGTAGCCTCTTAAACATTTCGATTCAAGTGCTAAGCGAATGCTACACCTCATACAATACACAGATTAGGTTTGGGGTAGGTGTCACCTCCATGTGAATACCGTTGAAGCGAGGTTGAGCTCTAGACTGGATGAATCGTAGCGATAGGTATTTATGGTGATCGAGATGAACAAGCTGGATAGGATGAATAATGCCACAACAAATGTTAGCAGAGATACCACAAATATCTTCAGCTATTTGGAGGTGCGAACATACGTCTTCTGCACCACTATGAGCGATGCCATCAACGATATAGTCAGGGAGCTCTACGATGTAGAGCTCTATAAGTGGGCACTGCTAGGGGACTTCCTGAAAGAAGCAGAGCACCGAATTGGACAATCTGTACGCCGATATTAGTGGTAGGATAAACGATCTGGTGATCAAGGTTCTAGGCATCAGTAAACTGTTCAAAAAGATCTACGTTCTAATGGCTTACAAACCCGGCGGTGAGTACGTGGTTACAGCAGTATTCATGAGGAGGAGCAAGGACGTCAGGCACGTCCTAGATGGTGATTCACGAAGTGATATACGGACTACTCAGATTGAACTACATAGAGCTACCCGAGGAAGAAGAGGAGGAGTTAATCGACCTGCTGCACCCTGAAGGCTATCTATTGCGCAAACTAGGGCTATCCACCGCGGACGGTGAGGATCACTAGATCCAGATCCGCCAGCACCGTTAACAGGTACTTCGAAAACAGATTGTTCAATGCGGTATCGCTGATCGAATACCTAGGACTGAATTGCCTGCTCAGATCTATGCACGGGAAACGACCCGATCAGTAAACACAGTTAACGCTGGACTGTCCTTCAGACCGCCAACACTAATCCAAGTACTCCAGTGTGTTGAAGCACATACTGCAGGGTTCAGACTTTAGCTGTTGAAGAGCCTGAGAACTACATATATCCGCGCCTCCTTGAGGTGGTGGCGGATCCCGCCAAGAGGAGCGGGGAGTCGTGTTTATAACGCATTTCCTGAAGCTTTTTCAAGCCCGGGGGAGGTCTATGTAGTGGCTAAGGTAGAGCTGAGACCAGGACTAGAAGGTTTACGGATGCAACAAATTTCTGAATCACCAAGAAGTTCCTCGAAGAGAGTGGAGCACGGAAATAAAAATTTAAAAATTGAAAACATAGAGATAGTGCTTGGGCTGGGTGTAAGTATGTCGATGTATACCAATTCATATAAAGCTCTACTATCAGTAGTTGTTCTTCTACTTACTGCAGTAAGCATATTAAACACTCATTTCATCCCGAGTGCTTCAGCTGAGAATATTATATATGACGACTTCAGTGGATGGATGCCCTACAGAATTACCAAGGGAAACGTGGAGATAAAAAATGGGCGTGCAGTATTCAACTACACTCTTGACTATACCGGAGAGCTGATCTACATGTTCAGCGATGGGCATATCGACATCCCTGCATCCGGTAATGCCACTAGGGTTCTGTCATTTAGCATCCTTGATGGTGGAGGAGATATAACGATTATGTTCATTGAAGTGGATGCCTATGGAAATATAGTTCAATATGCATCACTACCAACATTTGGTAGTGAAATTGGAGTAGTGATAGAAGTCTGGGTTACACATACATATGATGCTACATCAATGAGGCACTTCTACTATTTCGAGGTGTGGAGACAGTTTGGACAGGAGAGATGGGTTAAAGCATGGTACAGGTATTCGATAGCTAGAGATTTCATGCCTAACATGGTAAAGATAATAGTGAGGGGAGGGTGGTATTCATTTCTTGCAATAGACGATGTCTTCATAATGAATGTTGTTGGTGAAGGTATAACCCCAGCCAATGTAATCACTGTTACGTCTGTAGCAACTGTTACGACAACTCTCATCCAGAGGATTACCCATACAATTATGAGGACTACCACGATTCCCATCACATCAACCGTTATATCGACGTCTCTGCTCCCTGTAACCGAGACTGAGACTGTTACTTCAACTATCTCTGTACCCACCACTGTATTCCTCTGGAACACCGTTACTGTAGAGAGAGCGAGAACTGAGACTGTTAGGGAGACGGAGACGGTCACCGAGACTGTGACTAGGGCTGTGACAGAAAGGGAGACTGTGACCTACCCCATCACTGTGACTGTGCCTAAAACCCTGACAGTCACTGTAAGAGAAGCATTCACGGTTACTGAAAGAGAAACCTCCTCGGCACCTGTAACCCAGACAGTTACAGCAACATCCCAGGTCCCCCAGATAATCCCCATAATCAGCGTAATTACGACAGACATCTACCCATTGATAATAATAGTCGCGATAATAGCTATTATCGCAGTTATCGCTGTCGCGCTAAGCAGGAGGCATACTGAGAGAATCATCATTGATAAGGACGTCATCAGAAGCATCGGAGAGAAGGAGCCGGAGCTCGCAAAAGATGTCAAGTCTATAGATATGTACGCTAAGAGGATCGTTGAGCTCCTAGAAAACAGAGAGGCTTTGAAGCTCGAAAAGGATGGGAAATGCCACGAACTATTCGAGAATCTGAGCCAGCTCTCAGGTCACCTAGAGAAACTCGTAAACATACTGAAGAAGTACAGCGACATTCCACAGAGATTCATAGACAACTTAAGCAACATATCCAACTCAATCAGCAAGACAATAGAGCATTACCAGAAGCACGGATGCGACGACTACATAATGGCTTCTCTAGACTCACTCAGCAGAGAGATAAGGATTCTGAGAGGATTAACAGAGAGCTTAAAACAGTAGACAAAATGCATATGAATAGAAGTATGAACACTAAGAGCAGAGAGAATTTGAAAATATGTATTCATCGATGTGTTTCATCAATAGCACCACGATAGATCCCCGTCTCGCTCTTGAAGATTGTTGAGGAAGCTATGAGTAGAGCTGTCCACAGATTCGTCGAACTGATTGAGGGTCTTCTATACGTGCTACAGCTACCTGTGGTAGAACTATAGTAAATCTGTGGGCACAGTGTTGGGGCTTACAGAGATTCTCACGGCTTCCCTCATTGAGCAGAGGCTTGAGGAATCTGGCTTAAAAGTTGGCGGAGTACAGCTACAGACATATGAGGAGCTTGCAGAACTCGGTGAGGCACATACGAGGGTTGTCTACGGATTGGCTGGCTACAGGAGGAAGGAGGCCAAGCTTCGTTTTAAGTATTACCAAGTCTGTTATTGAGAAGTTTAGAGAGATTGAGGTGAAGTTATTTGGTTGAAACAAAACTTCAGCTACTTAGGAGATGGAGAAATGTTGTTGAGATTGTTGCTAGAGTTGTTGGAGAGCTGTATCCAGAGGCAGAAGTATATCTATTTGGAGGTGCGGCAGAGGGTAGGCTTACAGTATTGATATAGCTATAGTATTCAAGAAACCTCTAGACCTAGAGAAACAGGCTGAGATAGTCTCAAGAATATGGGATAAACTTGAGGAATATGGAGTTCCTCCATACTATCCCCTACATCTAGTGGTTCTAAGTGAATCAGAGTTTGAGAAGCTTCGAGGAGCTAGGATTAGAATCTCTTAATAGGTGTATAGCTATGGTCTTGAGAAAGATGGAGAAGTTGAATAGATGTTTTGCTATCCAATAAAATACTGTTGCCCATACATGTCTATTCTATCTCCAAATCCTTGGAGGTTCACTCCTCCGCAACACCTCCTTTGGCTCCCATCTAAATCTCCACAGACCTCTCCCAACATCCTCTAGAGCTATCTGAAACTCACTAATAGCCTTATCACTCAAGAGAACCTCATCTGCAATAGGAGAAATCACAAGATCCACCACAACCTCAGGTAACTCAGCTTCTCCAGCAACAACCTTAGCACTACATGCCCCCTGGACCAGTAGTCTCAAAAACAGTTTCAGATCCAGGTAGAGGTGGCCAAAAACCCAAAATCTCTGCAACAGCCCTAGGAACAAATACCTGTGGTGTTTCAGCTTCATAACCACTATTAGCTAGAACGACTGTCTCAACAACCCTATCTCCTCTCCTCAATACCCACAGTCCTTATACGACCAACCCTAGGCCTCCGCCTATCCCTTATAAAACCAACAAAAACCTTTGAAGCCTCCAAAGCATTTCACCACATTCAACATATCTCTCAAAGTTTATAGCTCTTCATGTATAGCTTATACCAAAATCCAAAGTAAAGTATAGAAACATCACAGTCTATTTATAGCTAACCAACCTTCACCTTCAAATAACCTAGATCTACATATAGACACTAAAATCCTCAACATAGCCAACAAAATTCTTATCAACACAATATTTATGGATCTCAGAAAATATTCAAACCAAATAAACATAGCCAATAACAAAACAAAAACAAGCTCTATATAAAACGTCAAGAAATAATACAAAAAACTAGAACAAACAAGAATAGAGACACAAAAACATATATAGAAACTATACATAGATTTCTATGGGTACTCTATGCATAGAACAACAATAATAGCAATAACAATAATATTGATAAACATTATAACACCACTCACAACAACAATAAACACAGAGACAAGTATAGCACCAATAAAATGGGTTAAATACATAAACCCAACAGACAAAGATGATGGAGCATATGGGACGTGTATATTTGGAGACTATATAGCTGTTGTTGGACGTATTGAATATAACTATACCCCGAGTAATATTGCTCCACATCCATATATAGTTCTTCTGGATAGAGATAGTGGTGAAATTGTTAGAGAGTGGATTGGCGAAGAAATAGGGGGTTTCGCTAATTGTATTTCAATTGGAGATAAGCTATATGTTGTCGGCTCGACTGATTCTAGAGGGGTTATATATGTATTTGATGAGAATCTCAATATTGTAGATAAAGTAATGAATAGCTATAGCTCTGTATATGAATCAATAGTATATGGCGGTAGCTATATATACATAGGTGGCGTGATTCTTAAGGATGTTGATGGTGATGAAATTTATGAATTTGTTTGGCTTGTTGAGAAGAGAACTGTTGATCTAGATCTAGTAAGCTCTAGAGAAATATATCCTGGTCCACGGTACTCGGGATATTTGTATGATATAGATGTAAATAGTGTTACAGGTGATATATGGGCTGTTGGATGGTATTATACATATATAAATCAAACATTCATAGGCTATCCACTAATAGCTATACTCAACAATAACCTCAACAATGTTAAGCTAATAGACTATCCTGAGGAACATAAAAACTATCTGGGTGAGCTCATCAGCATATGCTTTGACAACAATGGATATGCATATATCGCTGCCAATTATGGTGTCGCTAAATTTGATCCCAGAGGAAATCTTGTTACAGTCAACAAAAAGTATTACTCTAGAATGATACTGTGTATCGGCAACAAGATTTACATCTTTAGAGATCCCTATATATATGGTTATAGTAGACATGTTCTAACAGCATTAGACAACAATCTAAATCTCGTTGATGAATATGTATTGAGTAGAGATATAGATGCAAACTCGTATTTCTGGCCAGGTAAGGCATCGTTCGATGGAGAGAGTATATATGTAGCTGGAGTCGATAGAGCTCTAGGAGAGAACAACTGGAGGATTGTTGTGTATTCAATAGCTGTAGAGCAACCAGCATCTACGATTATATATCCAACTACTACACCACCTAGTAAAACCAGCAGTTTAACACCGCGAAAACCAATAAGAATTATCGGCGATAAGAATTTCACACAGGAGAACGGTGTTGTCAGCGGGTCTGGTACAGCTGACGATCCGTATATTATTGAGGGCTGGGAGATAAATGCATTAGGCTATGACGATGGAATATATATTGCGAATACAAGAGCATACTTCATAATAAGAAACTGCAAAATATACTGGGCAAGCTGGAGTGGAATACACCTAGAAAACGTAACAAACGGAAAAATAACAAACAACACCATAACAAACAATAGTGCTGGCATTAATCTCTGGCATTCAAGTAATAATATTATTGAATACAATAACATAGTAGATAATAGTGCTGGCATCGATCTCGTTTATTCAAGTAATAATGTTGTTAAATACAACAACATAACAAACAATTATTACGGCGTTCGTCTCCTTGATTCAAGTAGTAATGTTATTGTTAGTAATGTTTTTGTTGGTGATGGCTTACTTGTTTACGACTCCTATAATAATACTGTCCTAGATAATACCGTTAATGGTAAGCCACTCATATATCTTGAGAATGTTGGTAATCATATTGTTTCTGGTAATGTTGGCCAAGTAGTGCTCGTAAACTGCTACAACATAACAGTGACAAACCTAAATCTATCAAGTACCACTGTAGGCATAGAACTATGGAACACAAACAATAGCGTATTAAAATATAATAATATAGCAAACAATGGTGGTGGCCTCGTTCTCGTTTATTCAAGTAATAATGTTATCGAGTACAATAACATAGCAAACAACAAAGCTTATGGCATCGGTCTCGAGTATTCAAGTAATAATGTTATTGTACACAATAATATAGCAAACAACAAGGGGGAGGGCATTTACCTCCTTGCTTCAAGCAATAATGTTATTGCTGGTAATAATTTCATTAATTCTAGGCAGGTCATCTCCTACCACTCTGATAATACCTGGGATCTTGGTTATCCTATGGGCGGTAATTATTGGAGTGATCATAGTTGTACTGATCGATATAGGGGGTCATACCAGAATGAGACTGAGGGTGATGGGATATGCGACAAACCGTACCCAATATACGATGAAGGATACAATGGTTACCAGTATGACCGCTACCCGCTGGTGAACCCTGTAAACATAACACTACCAACAACTACACCAGTAACCACGACTGTTACAACTACTAAGACTACAACCACGACTATTTCCCCAACTACCACTACGCCTCAAACTACAACAACACTAGTTACATCGACTACTACAACTCTAATGATGTCTAAAACTATAACTACAACTATGAATACAAATACGATAGTTAAGCCATCTACTACATCAATAACAGTATTAACTACATCAACCATATCACCAACTACTACCACATCTCCAATAATAACACCTACAACCACTATAGCTACTACTCAACTAGCTCCACCTCTTATACAGAATCCAATATTCAACCCAATATTCATAGCATTACCGATAACAGTTATAGCAATACCATTTATATCATATGGAGTTATTAACTATAAGAAGAAGAGAGATGAAGAGAGAATAAGAAGAAGGATAGAGAAGATAATTAGAGACATAGATGAACTACTAAATAGGTGATTATATGGAGTCTGTGCTTGGTGAGATTGAGAGAGTTGTTGAAGAGCTTAAGAGGGTTATGGTTGGGGGGTATGGTTTTGTTTTTGCTAAGAAGCTTCTTAGGGAGGCAAGGGAGTTGTGTATGCGTGGTGATTTTTTGGGGTGTTTGGAGTTTGTTAGGAGGGCTGTTAATGGGGTTGAGAGGGAGAAGAAAGTTGTTTCTGTTCTTAATGAGCTACGTAAGGTGATTGGTGATAATGTTGAGCTGAAGAGGTTTTATGATAATATTGTTAATATGTTAAGGGCTGGTGATCTTGATTCTGCTGAGAATATGCTTAAGGAGTTTGTGGATAGAGTTAGGGAGTGGAGGAAGAGGAGGTTTATGGAGATACTTGAGGCTTTTGAGAGAGAGGTTGGAGAGTTTGAGAGAATATTTGCAGGATATGGTATTACTTCATCTAATCTTGTTTCTGCTAGGAATCTTGTTAATGAGTTGAAAGAGTATTTAGCTAGAGGTCTTATTGAGGAGGCTGAATCTATTTTTAGTGAGCTTAGAAGGATATTGGATGTAGTTAGAGGTGAGGTTGGGGAGGCTGAGAAGAGGTTTAGGGAGAGAAGATTTTCTATATCTATTGCTGATATAGAGCAGCTATTGGCTAATAGTGTTAGTGGGCTTTTAACTGGTTATAGCTGTGTTGAGGGGTATAAGCCTAGGAGAGTATCTCTTCGTAGAGATATTGCTCCTGAGGGTTTTGAGGGCGAATGGGAGTGCTGTCTTCTTGGCTGTGGTGGTTGGGGTTGTGCATATAGATGTATAGGAAGTAATGGTGAATCTATAGTATTTAAAGTGCCGAGAGGTTTTGAGTCTCTGATTGATTATGGGAGTATTCCTACTGTTAGTAGAAAGCTTATGGAGAGAATTACGGAGGAGGCTAATACTATAAAGGCGTTAAAGCATCCAAATATACTTCGTCTATATGGTGTATCATCAACAGCTCCACTACTAATCTATGAATATGCAGATTATGGCTCTCTTGAGTGGCAGATTGCTAGAGGCTGGAAACCTAGTTTAAGAGAAGCATTATTGATAGCTATACAGATAGGTGATGCTATAAGATATATACACTCAAGAGGTCTTGTACATGGAGATATTAAAGCTGGTAACATCTTCTTTGTAAAGGGAGTTGCAAAACTTGGAGACTTCTCATCACTAGTAAAGCTATTAGCAAAAACAAGCTCCCACTCCAGATATACCTATACCCCTGGCTGGTGTGCACCTGAACAAATATATTCTGATCTTATGAGAAAAGCTAGTGAAAGAGGATTAGAATCCCGTATGGATGTATATCAGCTAGGTAATCTATTGCTCTATCTATTAAGTGGAGATACTATCGATGGTGAAGAAGCTATAAAACCTGGGAAAATAGAGAGCTATATAAAAAGTATAGAACAAGATGCACTTAGAGAAATATTGATGGAAATGCTGAATCCAGAGCCATGGAATAGAATCTCAAGTGAGGAATCTGTGAAAAGACTTCTTGAGGTGTATAGCAGTCTCTAGATATATCAAATCCTACAACTATCATTATGTTATATAGTGTAAAACACATTATATGGGTATTGGGATTCTATACTTCATCTGTATACTATTCAGAATTTGTTTAATCGCATTCTCTATATCTCTCTTCAAGTTTCGAAAAGCAATTCTATCCGATGAGGTATACTTTAAAAGGTTTAGAATACTTCTATCTATATTAATCCCCAGCTCACCTCCTTCTGACTCTAGAATATCGAGTACTGATTTGATGTGATTACTATATGCATCTACATCTTCCTTCGAAACATCAACCATTAGGACGAGTAGTGTTGTCACTAGAGTTTGTGCTGTAGTAAATTTTCTATTCTCATTCAATTCCTCTAACTTGACCCTATCCCCATATATATCAGGTTTATCAGGTAGCTTTACAATTACATTCTTTTCATCGAGTGGAAATATCTTTACAGATGGATAACCTCTAAGCTCATCAATACTTCTAATAATGTATGCACCTACTGGAAGAGTCTCAATATTTGAAGCAAACATAGTTCTAAACGATGTATTGTAGCCTACAACTATAAGACTTCCATCTCTAAGCTCATATCTAGCACCTTCACAGATACTACCTCTGAGTACACCCTTCAACAGATATCCATCCACCAGAGTACCATTTGTACTACATAGATCCATAACATAATATTTATCACCATATCTAAAAATCCTTACATGACCCTCTCTCACACCAGGAATTCTACGAGAAACAGTTAGATCAGCTCCCAATACTGTTTCTGAACCATCATATTCAAAAACTACTTCAACACCGGTATGAGTTCTATATATCATGGCATAATCTTTGACAGCAATGGGGTAGGGTTTACGGGGGCGCTCAAAGACTATATAGAGCATAGTAAAACCACTACTATTCCAGTAGTAGAGCAGTAGAAATTTAAATTTATTATAATTAAATCGTCATCTAGCAATATTCTTCCCACACTATTTAACCAGGTAGTTAATGATAATTAACATTTTTATATTAGGAGTACCACTAGATATGATAGGCTAGCAATGTAGAGCATGTTGCATAATAGGTCGATATCTTGAATGTTAATACATCCATACCTATCTATGTAGAATCAAGAATACTATTCAATGAGAAGACCAAGAGACCCCAATTATATAGAGAGGCATTAAAAACAGTTCTAGAGAATACTGATTTAGTCAACATCCAGATTCTGAGAACTATATCTGACAAGAAATTTCTGAGAACAGTCTTCGGCGAAGCTATAGCTAGAAAACCAAAGCTCCAAGCAAAACTTATTAGTGAAAATATTTTAAGTGGAGGAAAGGATTTTGCTAGATATCTAGGGTTTAGCAATCTAAGAATATATTCGAAAATCATTAGAAATGAATCAGTAGAAACTCTGAAGATAACCTCTGAAGATGATTTGTTTAGAGTGGAGGAAAACCTTAGATACAATGTTCCTTCTAATAGTATAGAAACAGCTAAGACTATTTTCATAAATAGATTGCTATTTCTAGGAGATGAAAACGATATTGGGATTAGGCTTAGCCGCATTCTCAATCTAGCACATGAACCCTCAGTATACATGTTGAAGGGTATTGATAGAGCAAAGATTGTAGTGATGTGGCCCTACATCATAGTTTCTAGGGTCGGTGAAGGAGTATGTGAAGTGAGACTTCTTGGTGAGAATATTGTCGAGGTTATTCATATGGATCAGCTTCTAGATAAGGACGATATTGAGGTAGAGCTCAAACCCATAGATGATTGGATCTTTATGATATTATCTAGAGATGGTTCTGAATATAAGGCTTCTATATATAGGCTAGATCCAAATGGTAATGGTGTTATCAAAAAGATCTTTTTGAGAGGTATATCTATAGTATATTCAAAAATATCTAAACTTTTCTACGTCTTTGATGCTTCGGAGGGAAATCCACAGATAAGGGTCTACGACCTTGATGGAATGCTAGTTGCATCTAAGGATATATCAAGAGTTGTGAATCTCTCAAGTACTTCTACTGTGCATGGATATGAATGTTCAAGTGGTGTTCTATTCATTATTAGAGGCGATAAGAGTTCACAAGTTCTATACTATGACTATATAAGTGGAACACTTCTACCCAAACCGTTTGCATCCCATATAAGTAATGCACTATTACTCCCTCTACATATTCTCATTCTGTATAGCACAACGAAGAAGGAATTACTCTTATTCGATATTCTGACTGGAGAAGATGTAGGAAAATATCAGCTACCTATTAGTCTCAACAATGTGTTTCTAGCCCTCGGTGGTGGAATTATAGGTTTTGCAGATAACAAAATCTATATATTAGACGCTCTTGGCAATATATATAAATCCATTGAAATGAAAGACTATGACAGGTACTCAGTGCTAAATACATATTTATATTCTTTAATAAGTCTATATCGAATGGATAGAATAGAGAAGATAATTGTGTTTTATGATGATCAGGCTCTTGAAGTTGATATGCATAGAGTCCTACATGATGATGTCATCGATATTCAGTATAACAATTCAACTTTATATCTCATAACCAAGCATTATGTACTTGCATTATCGCCATCAATATTCCTCAGCTACATTACCCAACTGAAGAATCATAGTGAAATTACAATTGATACAACTTATACACATCTATGTAGAATAGAGGAACTTCTAGGACAACTACATATCCAGCTCAATAATTTGAAACACCCCAGACTAAACCTCCTATCAACACATTTACTGGAAAGACATCTCAAAGTACTAATATTTGACAAACAATCCATAACAGCTTTAGATCTATTCCTAGAAGAGCTTATCAATATTATTGGAGGATTCAAGGCTTTACACAAAAATGAGTATATGCTTCGCAATATCATAGAAAGAAGTGGTGATGTAATTAACTATAGCTGTGCTTCATTTGCTGCAACACTTACTAGGATAGAAGATTTTATTAATAATATTCATACATCCACCACATTAGAGAATTATATGAGAAATATCATAAGGGTTCTACCCATTAACGAGTTTATTGATTTGGGCGAATTGCTTAGGTCTTGGTTTGATACCACAACTATTAGGAATATACGTGGAGCACTAGTCTACATTATCAAAGAACCTAGATATGTATATGCTAAAGATGATGCATATGCTATACTCAAATCGCTTGGATTTGATATCCAGTATGTAGAGGATAAAGTAAAGAGTCTCTTAAAGGAGCTTGAAAAATTTGTTGATAGAGATATTGTGGAGAGACTTGAAGTTCTCTTTCGAGATGCTCTCTATCAAGGCGATGCAGAGCTCATTCATAGATCTATGACCAGTATATCCAAATTCCTAGAATATTTGCATGAAAAGCTGTTGTTAGTAGAAAAGAATTGGAAGTTAAACCTACTTACCTACACCGATATAAAATCCTTTGTTAATAGATGTGTTATAGAATTAGCCTTAGATGAAAAGAAGATGAAGATATGCAGAGAAGAGTTAGAGTCATATGTTCAGAAACTTAGTAAGTTACATGAAGAGCTTGAAGAGCTTAGAACTCTAATTGATAAATCTCATTATGTGAAAATAGATCCTTTGAAGTATATTGGAGAAACAAGAAATTTGAATGATAGCTATAACAAACTGATTTCTCTAGTTGAAAAAGTTAAAAGAGCTATGGAACTCGAAGATAGGTTCAGACATTTGTTAACAGCTATTGAGACTCTGAGGTATAAACCTAGTCTGGAGACATATGTAAAAATGTGTGTAGATTTCTTAAGAGAGCTTCGATGTGATGAAGCTGATCAATGCTTGAAATCTCTTCAGGGAGAGATTGATAGGATCAATAGGATCAATAGTGGTATAGATAGAATGCGTCTAGTTAGTGACTGTCCTATGGTAGTAGCTGAGATAGATGATGTGATAGATAAGATTAAGTTGAATAGATTGGAGGAAGCACAGAATAAGATAAAGGGATTGGAAAGTGCTTTAGATGTATATATCTCATTAAAGGTGTTGATAGAGAATACAGTATCTAATCTAGAGAAAATAGGTATTGACAAAAATATTGCAATAGATCTAGGCAATAAATTGAAGTGTCATATCATTAACGAGGTGTATAGCGATAAAACAAAAGTTGATGTAATTCCTCATATGATACGTAATTTAGCTACAGAGTTGACAAGGATTACTGCTAAGGTGAATGAGGTTTCAAAAATAATTGAAAGTGCTACAAGCTATCTAAATAGGATTGGAATTGATAGTGAGATTGAATGGTTGAAAAAGAGTTTTTGGAGTCTCATTGAAGAGATAGCTCTAGAAACTATTAGAATATGTGGTGAGACCCCCTACAGCTGTGTCGATGCTGTTAAAGATTTTAGCAAGAAAGTAGATAATGTTCGAGGTGCAGTTGTAGATATAACTGACTCTCTACGTAAACTATCCATCTCATTTACTCCATATACTGATGCCTCATCACAGATATATACTTACATCGTTATCGAGAGCCTTAAACCATGCAGACAACAGAATTTATTCAATTTTGCACAGTGCATTAAGGAAGATGTTGATAGCATTTTAGCAAAAAGAGAAGCCATTGCAGTATTACTACAGGTGGAAAAGCTTGTAAATAGCTTTGAGACTAGATCGTATATCGGAAGACGGATACTGACCCATGTTAGGGAGTTGATACGGCAAGAGATGTCAAAGATCGTTAGCGTGAAGATAGATGTAAAGAATCTTGTAGAAGTCTATAGAGATCTGCTTAAAAGAATTGGAAATTTAATCAGTATATTGAATGAGTTGGATCGTATATGCTACGAGCTAGAGTCATATGGAGTCAATATGTTGGGCATTCTATTTGGATCCAGTAAAGAATTGGATAAGCTAGATATTGAAAATATTCAAAGAATATTATATTCATCACTTCAGAACCTCAAAGAACTCTATACCAAGCATTGGGATCCAGAGCTACTTGGTCTAGTATTGTCAAAGTTTATGAGGATTGATCATACCGTACTCACATTTTTAGAGCTTCTATTTGAGCTTTTGAGCTGGTTCAACATTGAGAAGAAGCACATGGTTTACATACTTAGAGCTCATAGTGAAGAAGCTGATCCAGAGAAATACATAGAGAGGGTTCTACATGATCTTGCATTATTTATTGTTAGAGAGAAGCTGGAAATTGAAGTAAGTAGTAAGTTAGAGGAGCAAGCAGCTATACATCTCATGTTCATTGACTATGTTGGTTTAGAAGAACATAGAGAACCACTGAGTTGTAATGATATTGATGAATTGAAGAAAATTGAAGGTTTTGCTATAAAAGCTGTAGATAGTTACTGCATGGAGAAGGACATTGGAAAAGCTGCTATATATAGTCTTCTATCTTATACAGTACGAGAAGAACACTTCCCAATACTATTCCGCTTACTAGGTGGCATACATAAGAATATGCTAATTCAATCAATTAAGCAGTTAAGTAAATATATAGATGTAAAGGGCTTTAGACATCTAGTACTCTGGAGATGTCTATCCAAACCCTTTACTGAAGGTAGATATAGAGAGATAGGTGGATGCATATACAACTTGCAACATATAAGTCAAAACATTAGAAAGGTATCTGAGATCCTATCCTCAATTCAGAAAATTGTAGACAAAGCAAATATCTCAAAATACATCCTAGACATATTATTCGAAATACGCGAACTTATAGCAGATCCAGTCAAACTCCTTGAGAACTACAGTGAAAGATATATAAAAATAGAAGTACTTGAACCTATAGATCCTAGCAAAGAAAAGTCTGAGCTAGTATTACGAATTACAAATAGGGGAAGCCTGCCAATAACAATTAGGAGAATTAATGCATCTGTATATAGCATAGTAATAGGTTCATATACTAGAGATCTTATAGTAAAGCCACGTTCAAGTGAGATAGTAAAAATAACTATATCTAGAATACCATCAAATATCCCCTCAATAAATGAAGCTTATATAGATCTACCAATTCAAGGCGATTTCTATATAGTAGAACCCTCATATGGATCCACATCATTTAGCTACACACTAATTCTACCACTTAACATTCCTCCGTATAAGCAAGCACTACGGAAGTTGTATGACACAGTTAAACGGAGTCTAAGTAGAAGCATAGATTTAGATGATGATCTTGAGAAATCATTTATCGCTACAGGTCGATATAATGTTGTGCTACGAGGTCGTATTAGAGAGACAAATGAGGATGTGGTCATAAAGATTCCCATAATAGTGCTAGAGATGGAGACTAAGCTTGGAACCTACACTATACCCACACTCCATCAAGAAGAATATAATTGGCTAGATCGAAGAAGACGAGAATATATAGATGCAAGTAGAGAATGTAGAGATGTTGTTCCAATATATGAAATATCGATAGAACCTCCATATTATATAGTTGAGAAATACATAGAAGGAAAAACACTAAGGAGATGGCTTGAAGATAGAAAAACTGTTAATCCATCTGAAGCTCTTAGAATAGTTCATGAAGTAGGAAAAACTATTAAGTGTCTACATAAATACAATATTTATCACAATGATATTAGACCAGATAACATTATTATAACAGTTGATGGGAGAATAATTCTAATAGATATAGGTGCTGATGAGATCTTCAGATGGCTTTTCAAGAGATACTATGACTATGGTAGAACACGTGAAGGACGTAGGGCTTTAGAGCATGAGATAGAGGAGCGCTATATTGCAGATTTAGAGCAGGAGCTCAGGAGTGCTACAGATATTAATACTGAGTCAATGTTGAGAAGATACCTTGATTTATATCAGCTTGTAGTTCTTCTCTACGAGCTATTAACTGGATCTAATCCACATCTAACCAAGACATATGAATATATCCCCAGCTTATCTGAGAAGCTTAACAATTTCATTAGAGCTATACTTCTTGGTGAGCTTAGAGATCCATCTGCATTAGATGAATTTATTAAGTTGTTGGAGGTAGTCTGATTTGGGGCAGGAGTTAGAAATCATAGCTGAGGCTTTAGAACTTAAAGAGTATTACCTAGTAGCTAAAGGTAAAGAGACTCATCACATTGGACGAATTAAATTAGATGTTAAATATAATTGCCAAAAACTTCTTGGTAAATGTGAAGAGGATTTCGATATTGAACTCCATGTTAAACCTGAAGATATTCATACAGATATTGAAATTGAAAAATTGGATTTTAAACCAGATGGAAAACTGAGTGCAGCAGCAGAAGGCAGTAATTTGCATGTAGAGGTTAAGAGAGGGAAGGGAGAGGGTTATGTGGAAGCTATCTACAGAATTGGTCTAACTGGTCTTCAGATAGAGGGTAGACATGAAGTTATTCTTAGATTCTATAGAAAGATAGCCAAGACCGGTGAACTAATTGAAATACCTAATGCCACCTATAAATTCATAATTGATGTTGTAGAGCCTCCCCAGATAGAAGATGTAAAGATTGAACCAGATAGAAATATCTTTGAGACCGATAAATTCAGAGTTATAGTCCTATTCAAGAGCTTTATCGATGATCAGATAGATTGTAAGATCCTGTATGGTAGTGAAAAAATTGAGAAGACTTTTAGCACTGAGCAACATAAAAATTATGAAATAGTTGGGGAATTTACAGCGTTAACAAACATCAATAAGATTATCATCGAGCTGAATAGTTCAAAACTTCAATACAGTAGAAAAAGAGAAGTTGAGCTATTGGTCAAGAAACCTCCACGCACAGAGGTTATAGCTGAGGAGATAGATAAGGATATAAGGATAGGGGAAAAAGCTTCATTAAACCTAAAGTTATACAATAGAAGTCTGTCAAATAGTGTAAAACTGATAATTCGGGGTAATATATATGAACACAGAATTGAGAAACATATTGAGCTAGAGCCGAATGAAGAACGTTTAGTATTATTAGAAACTCCACAGCTCTCTATAGAATCTCTAAAAATTTCTGAAGCTAACCTCGAAATTATAGAATATCCTGGAGAATTTGTGATTAGCAAAGTCATTAAATTACCTGAGCCTTTAAAACCTAGGATAACTGTTGAATTAGATTCGAATAGAATTCAGATGTATTCTTCCGCTAGAAAGGAGTTAAGCATTAGATGTGCTAATGATGAGGATTATGATATAAATCTTGTTGTAGAGCAAGTTGAGAAAGTCAATGTGGATATAGAGGTAAAGCAGCAATCAATAGTTGTGGAAAAGAATGGAAATAATAGGCTATTGATAGATGTTATACCTAAGAATATAGGTGAAGGGAAAATAATTGTTATACTCTCTGCATATAGAGAAAAAACTAGGATAGCTCGCTATGAATACTCAATTATGGTCGAGGTTCTACCATCATTTAAGATTTCATACATTAAGACCAAAGGATTACAAGGAAAATATGTTCTGAGGGGACAGCCACTAACATTGAGTATAGGGGTAATAAACCATACAGGTGAACTCATTGAAATAGATCTAGGTGGTGATGGTGCTAAGCCTATTCTTAATAAGTTGATAATATTGCCAGAGGTTACAGAATATGATGTGGATATCATGGTTGAGGGGGAGAAGCCCGCAATTATCTTCTCAGATGGGGTATATACTGATAGGAGAGATCTCGATGTAGAGGTTGTTAAACCCTATGCAGAGTTTGAGCTAGAGACAAGAAAGATCTATGTAGGTCTAGTAAATGATGTGAGGTTTCAAATCAAGAATCCCTTCAACCAGTCTATAAATGTAAGTATTAAGGACATTGTATACTCCAATAATCTGGAGATAGTAGAAACACTATCATATCTACCACTCGTTATACCTCCTTACAGCAGCGAAGAAATAAAATTAAAGATTCGAGGGCTGACACCAGGTAAGGTCAATATAGCTCTAATTAGTATTGTGGAATATGGAGCTGAATCAAATGAATTTAAAAAAGATTTTGAACTAGTCCTAGAAATACCATTAGATGTAGGTATCCAGAAGCAGGATAGAATAGTTCTTCCCTATATATATCATTTACCCTCATCAAAAATCGATATTCAGAAATTATATATGAAAACAGATTTCTCACTAATTATACGTAACATATCGAACAATACGCTTCACGAAGCGATCAATATAGTTGTGAAGCCTCATGAAACCATAGACAGATACATACATGTTAAGTGTGAAAAGGATCTTCTTTATCATTTAGAGCCAAGTAATGAAGAGGATATTAGATGTATAATGGAAGTGGATCTAGGTTATCCTCATGATATTGCTAAGCTAATGTACATAGCGAGTATAGGCAATATAGAATTATTGAAGGGCGAAATAGTATATAACATAGAGCATGAAAATTTTGTAACAGTTGAATATGTGAGAACAGGCTTCAATGAAAAATGTCCTTATCCCTATGCTGAACAAGAGGATTACATCAGAGTCTACATGCCGATACATCAGGATCCAACAGTATGTGGATCTCTGACAGAATATTCAAAGCTACTTTTAGAAGTTGTTAGGAGTCTGCGAGGAAAGTTGGAAGAGATAGGTGGTCTTGATCCTTTGTGGAGTGAAGTCTATGGAGCTCTCTTTGGTTTGGTTACAGGTAGAAATGTGAAGAATTTACATGAGGTTGTCCAAAAGATTGTTGAGAAGATAGATGAAAAGGTTGAGGAATCTGTTATAGTGCCAGCATTGATATGGAAATATGTGTTGATTAAGCTGATATCTGGGGAGGATACAGAGGCTATCAAGAACATTAGACCTAGCATATTGATGTTTACCCACAACAAATGGTATTACATTAATAACATCTTCTATGAATATTTCTTGAAAGCATTGATAGAAAATGATGAAAACTCTGTGAACAGATTGAGGGATATTGTAGCTAGTTCAGGCTACACCCTACTGACTCCAATAATGCTTACATACGCTCTTATAAGAGGAAATCTATTCAATTATGATAGCGATATAGCAACCAAATTGGCAAAGGATAGTAGAAGATATTTGATATACCTAACACTAGCTGATCCATCATGGATCTTCATTGAGAAAGAACTAGAAAGATTTAGAGACGTAATACAATCACTACAATTAGGAGAGGGAACAAGCTTTGTAGAACCTCTATCACTTGTAATAATCTATCACAAGATTTTGTATAGGTTGTTGATGAGCTTATTAGGTGAATAAAATGTCATCTGATCTTAGTGAATTCTTAAACTACTTATATAATGAGCTTAGAAGGCTGTCAAATAAGGTGGATAGTCTAAGCTATAGCGTTACAACAGCTGTATCAACAATACACTCTAGAATTGAGTCTTTAGAGAGAACAGTTGCTAATATAGTAATAGAACTTGGAAGGATTGAAAAATCTTTACAAATACTAAATAAGAGAATAGAAAATGTAAGAAAAGAATTAGAAAAAGAGATAAGTGCAACTAGAGTATATCTGGAGCAGAGGATAGAAAATGTAAGAATAGAGCTAAATAATCAGATCAATGCTACAAGAACATATTTAGAGGGTAGAATAGTTGAGACAGAAAAGAGACTCAATGAACGTATAGATAAAACTGAACAAAGACTTGATCAACATTTAGCAGAACAGGATAGGGTACTTGAAATTCATGGTGAAGGACTACTAGGTTCTGTAGTAATGCAGCTGATGAACAGTTTAATACCTAGAATAACACCTACAACACATGTTGTTGTAGGACAATTCAATTCGTATCCATTGATTGTTATAGAGGAGGCAGACTACATATATATGGTCTATATAGTAAAAGAAGAAGACCAAGGTCTAATTGAGCAGATTAGATTGTTTGAGGATTCTCTTCGCAGATATACAGGTAAGGATGTTAAGAGATATATACTTGCGATGAAGCCAAAGGAAGAAACACCTCTATGGCTAGCAAGAATACTGGATGAAACTTCTCAGCTTTCTAGTTCTAGACATTGAACTTTACAGAGATCTATAGTTATTTTATCTTCAAAAATTTGAAAATAAGAATAAATAGAATGTATCTTGATGTTTTAATCTATTAGTTTATATATAACCTCCCTTGCTTTACCTGAGAGATCTTTCACAATGGTCTTTGTAATTGACCGTTCTTTTTCTTCGTGGTCTTTAAATCTATATGTATAGACAATATACTGCATATCACCTTCTGTATACTCCCTCTTTTCACTAATTTCACCTCCTGTTAGAGTTTCAATTATTGAATCCATATCTGCTCTCTTAGAATCCGTTGGTTTCACTCTTACTGAACCCTCCTTCAGCTCTATGATAAGTGAAGCTATTTTACCTATCTGCTTCTCCTCTCTAAATAATTGTGATACTGAATACTCTCCAAGATCTGACCTTAGTAGTGCTATAAGCAGGTTTCGAAATCCTCTTGCTTTGATATATTTTGATGGGGAGATATCTGGAAGCTTTATACTGGCTCCACTACTTAGCGCTTCTTTAAGTAGATTGAGCCACTCATCTACACTACCCTCAATGAGTAGGCGTTGATCTATAACTATAGTACTTGGCTGTGGTTTAGCTAACGGCTTCTCCTCTACTACTTTCTCTATTTTCACTATCTCTTTCTCTGCCTCCCTAGGCTTTTCTCTTTCTACACCTAGCTCAGATATTAATTGAGAGGCAATTCCTCGTAGTGCCTCTAAATTTATCTCTGGAAGCCGTTTATCTACTTCCTCCCCAAATTTATCTGGATTCTCAATGAGTTTTCTCCATACATCATTACCCAAATGCTCTTTAAACAGTCTCTCATGATCCTTAACAAACTCGATAATGTCGATTGCATATAGCTTATATCTAAGAGTATTCAACTGCTCTTTTAGGCTTGTAATCCTTATTACAAGATGTTCACATTCAGCACTAGATCCACACCTATCTTTCAGTCCCTCTAAATACTTTAGCTCCTCTTCTAATCTCTTAAGATCCTCACCCGTCCTTATTCTCTCTCTCCTTAGTTCATCAATTGATAAATCGAATATGCTCCTCCTCCACATCTTATAGGTTAGCTGTATAGCAACTGCTACAAAACCTACAGGGATAGATATGCCTAGAGCTATGGATAATACTGAAGATACTGCACGTCCTATCTCTGATAAAATCTTGGTAACAGTGTTGAGATTATCCATAGAGTTTCTCCCTCTACCACTCAATGGATACACCACTGAGTGGGAACCCTCTTAAACAATATATATGGATTTCTATCAATCTTTTTAATCTCTATATCTCCACACTCCATAAGCTTATTCAATACCCTCAGTCTTGCAATAAGGGGATATGTCTTTGCCCTACTATGAAACTCTGTAAGAGGTGCATAACCTTGACCAGTTTTAATCAATGCTTCATCGTGTAGCTCCTTCAATACTTTAGCAATCCCGATTTTCTCTTCCTCTGGTGCCTCTAATCGGAATAGCCAGACATAGTCCTTGGCATACCGACTAGTGTCTGGATAGTATATAGTGTTTTTGATGGGGTCAACCAATATTACTACTAGGTTTGAGAGTATAAGGGATTTACCAATTTCTTTACCAGTTACATAGCTTACTACTTTCTCTGAGTATCCAGTTGGCGATACTATGCCTATAACAATGAATTTAGAATCATCATGGAGTGCCTCCTCAACATATTCTCTAATTATATTTAGAAACTCAGAGAGGGAGAGAGCTTCATTGTCATAGCCTAAAGACTTTAGTTTATCGTGTCGTATATAATAAACTAGATTTATCTCTATAGATCTCCTCCTAGAGAATATCCCTCCCTTAACAAGTCTAGCAAAACCTATCCTTATAGCATATCCATTCTGTATATGTGGTGTAATAGCTCTATCTGTCCATTTATCAACATCTATTCTACCCCATGGAGTTACAAGCTCTCTAATCTGTTCAATTTTATCTCTAAATCTACCTGCATGTATAACTAAGATACTCTCAATATCTTCATAGCTAACAAAGTTTCCCTCCACCCTACCCTGAAGAGCATTCTGTAAACCCTCAAGCTTCTCCCTTAATGAATTAATCTCTGTAGCCTTTAAAGATAGTTCCTCCTCAAGAATACGTATCTTCTTCTCATAATCTTCTCTCAAACTCTTCAGCCTAGCAACCTCAGCCTCTAGAGCTTCTCTTGCAGCTGATAACTCTCTTTCTCTCTCAGCTATTTTTGAAAGCTGTTCCTCTTTATTCTTCAGCTCTTCAGCAAGTTTATTAACCTCCTCAACCTTCTTATTCCATTCGCTTAACAGCTCCTCATATCTTCTTCTAACATCCTCATATCTAGTCCTAATATTTTCAAGCTCCTTTAATAGCATCTCTTTGCTGGACACCTCCTTCTCTATCTTCTCACTAAGCATTCTTATAGTCTCTAGCAACGATGAACGTTCTCTCTCTAGAAACTCAAACTTTTCTTCCATCTCCCTAAGTCTATTCTGAAAAGCCTCACGATAAATCTTCTCAAACTTCTCTCTAACCTCAGCACTATCAAGAAGCATATCTTCATACTCCTTAAAGACTCTATTAAGCCATGCAGGTCTCTTCTCTATAAGTTTTATAAATGCTTCTTTAATATTATCAAATATCTCTCTATAAACACTTTGGAATGCAATTATAAGAGATTCTCTAATATCTAGATTATTTCTCCAAACCTCCATTAGCTCTACAAAATTAATATATCCCTCCCTAAGAGCCTCTTTAACTAGTGTAAATACTGTACCTTTTTCAGCTACAATATACTCCACAATATTATCTATACTAACATCTCTAAGTATGAAATACTTTTCTAATCCCCTCAATGCATTCTTTTCATCACTAGTAAATCTACAGTAGCCCAACTTCCCCAGCTCATCATGTGGATATCCAGTCTCCTCTAGAGCTACACATACCTTTAGAAATGCTAAAGTTATAGAAGCCTCAAAATATCTATATAGCTCACTAGGAATTTCATTTATACATCTAGTCTGTAAAGTCTTGCGAATCTCTTCAAGCTCTTTGTAGTATTCAAGAAGTTCTCCATGATACAAACCCTTTAGATCTCTTAAACCCCTATTAAGAACCTTCCTCTTTATAGGATCGAGAATAAGATGACACTGTATACTCAAGGCTCATACCTCATCCTACATACTTCTATATTCTACATATAGGATCCTATATATAAGTATTTCGTTTATCCATATATAGATTCTCTAACACATTGATAAGACTGATCGTTCTGATAACAGTGGTATTCCTGATAAAAATTTTAATATATCTAACTAAATTACCTATTTAGAGGTGTTGTTATGACTGTAGGTATTGTTGGTGGAAGAGGAACAGGTAAATCTGTTTTCGTAGCTCTTCTTGCACAATCAGCTATAAACTATACCAATGAGATGAAAGCTCATTTTAGATACTATACTGATCCAAAATTTACAGCTGTTATAGGAGATATCATAACCTCACTAAAGATGAAGATGTGGCCACCTGCAACTCTTAAGGGTAGTCTTATAGAGTATAGATTCTGGTTTGGCTATAGCAATATACTAACCAGATGGCTTGTCGATACATGGGGTCCTATAGATAAGCTTATGGAGATTCTAAACTTTGAGAGAGCAAAGCTATTTAATATAGTAGAGTTCAGTCTTTATGATATATCTGGAGAGGATGTAGATATACTGAGACAAGCTCTAGCCAGATCTGAACATGGTGAATCTATTGATGAGATTCTTCCACAGAATCTCCGTAGACTACTTGAATGTGATGTCCTTGTATTTCTTATCGATGCTAGTAAGATAACAACAGATATCAACGATCCTGCATATAAAGAAATGTTAGAGTATGATAATGTGATGGCACAGCTAATGTCTACTGTTGCTCTATATAGATCAAGAAGATATAGAGGTAAACAAAACAGGTTGTTCCCTGTCTTTGTAGTTACAAAATTTGATACTCTAGAGCCTAAGATTCGTAGAGCTCTTGGGATACCAGATAGCTATTCTCATTGGGTAGCTAGTGTTAGTAGAGATGATATTGAGGATAGAGTTGATAAGATTCTATATAGATTCTTCCAACATACAAGAGCATTGGTACTTGGTGGTACACTACATGGTGTAGAGCTTGAAAAAGCTAGAGCATTTGTAAGCTATGTTGAAACAGAACTAAATGAAGAGGGTGTTCCTGTGCCCAAGGTCTATTCACCAGATGGTATATCCTATGAAATCTCCTACTCAAGAAGTGAATACATAGAGTTTATAAAATATTTTGGGAAGATAGCAAACAAGATAAAGGTATCACATGAAGAACCAGGTAAATATGTTGTAGGTCTTGGGAGATAGTATTGAGCTCTATAGAGCTAGACCATATAATATATGCAACTATACCATATAAAGGCTATGGAGTACGTGCATGGTCTTCAAAAGATAAGCTAGAGAACTTTAGACAAGCATTCCAGGAATGGTATGCACCATTTGAACAAAACACAATTAGACCTGGATACGAAGCTAGAGTTCTCATTAAAACCTCGATAGATGAGATATATCTCGCAAGGATATTCACTAAGGAGAAAATGGATGAGAAGGGGAGAACAAGTATTGTAAGCCACATAGTCGAGATACCCATAGAGCTCCTAAGACAAGGACTACCTCTAGAAGTTGTAGATAGTGAGATGACTAGATATACAATGTCATCCATAGGTATAGGTGAGGTACCAAAGATAAGAATTGTATGGGAGAAACAAAGCGAGGATCCAGATATAAGATATCTAAAGGAACATGTAGATGAAACTACAGCTAGAAAAATACTAGAAGGCTTCTCAAAACCCAAACCAAGAATAGTCATAATATATAAACGCGACTATTGGGAAAGAATAAGAATGGTATATGCAATAACAAAACTTCTAATAGAAGCAAACATCAAGATATTCTCAATATTTAGCGATACACCACCAGACCACATAATAAGAATATTCCATGCACCAACCATAGTAACAAACATAATGCCAAGAATAAGACCAAGTGAAGATTGGACAGTAATAAACATAAAGACTGGTGAGAAGGGAGCAGAACACACAGACATAGACTCAGTACTTAGAAAGATCTATAGAGAGCATCAGTAACAGATAGATTCAAAAGAGACTTCAGCACAACCTCAGCTAAACCCCAGACCAAGATAATAAACAAACCATTTAACCACACCCATTCCTCGCCCCCACACCATCCATGATACTAGAAAACCCACAAGAAATACTTATGATAATACATACCTTCACAACATCTCAACAAAAACATAAGGGTTTTAAGAAGCCTGTGTAAAGCTTAAAGTAATTGAAGTAATAATAAAATTTATTAAGGACTATATCTGGAGAATTAAATGAAGCTTGGTGGATTACTATGCAGAGACTGCTAAACATCTGTATAACTATTCTAGCTCTACTCCTATTGATACATCTAGCCTCCATACATGTCTTAGCCAAGATATACACAGGACCTCCATATATATCTTCTCTGTGGAGATTTGTACATGATTACCTCGACTATGTCTACAGCATTGCATGGTCTCCAGATGGAAGTAGGTTGGCGGCGGGTGGAAGTGGTGGAAGTATAGTCGTACTCTCAGCGGATGGAAAGGCTGTATGGGGGCCAAAAAAGATTGTAACATCTGATATACTTGCGATTGCTTGGTCCCCCGACGGCTCCAGAATCGCTGTGGGGGCTGGATACGGCTATATCGTTGCGGTCTCAGCTGATAGAGGCGAAGTCCTGTGGCAGATAAGCTTAGCACAACAGACAACATGTGGAAGCCCCTCTGTGGTGAGTGTTACGTGGACTTCAAATCGCATAATAGCTGTTACAAAATCTGCGAGCTGCACCATACTGATAATATCCCCAGACGGAGACATCCTCTGGATATGGAGCCTTGGAGACTACAGCGATAAAATAAAGTGGTCCGGCGTTTACAGGGCTTCGATATCGCCTAAAGGCACAGAAGTAGCTCTAGTTTCTGGTGACAATTACTACATTACGGTATTCTCGTTGACTCAGGGCAAAGTGGTTTGGGAGAACAAGCAGTGCTTCTCCACAGAAGTGTACGGTGCTCGAGACTGTAAGCTAATATATGCCCTCGCATGGTCACCCGATGGAAGTAGGATCGCTGTCGGTCTCAGCGATGGATCTGTTACAGTGGTCAACACATCTGATGGCAGAATGCTGTGGAGGAGAGAAGGTGTTTTCAGTCCCCCATCAATCTCCTGGTATTACTGGTACCTTATAGATTGGTCTCCCGATGGATCAAAAATTGTTGTACGTGGATTTGATGTAGTGGTAGCTTCGTTGGTAAGTGGCGAAGTGCTGTGGCGGTACTCCATTTCTCCAATTAGTATCGCCTGGTCACCTACTGGCGACGCTATAGCTGTCGGAGGTAGCGACTATGTGTATCTCTTCCCCGTGGGGAACTATACACTCATCTACATAAATGCTCCCTACGCTAAAACCAGGGTTGTCGTCTCCGACGGTATGAACACCTCTTCAGCTGTTGTTGTCCGGGGTGGAAGAGCGAAGTTCTACCTCGATCCAGGAAACTATGTAGTCAGATTCTACTTGGCTGAGATCCCACCGAACTGCACAGTCCTTGGAAGCCCTATCGAGTTGATAGACCTATTAGCAGAGATCCCTATAGAGATGCCCCTAACCACCAACACCGAGTTCATAAATATAACTGTTCCCCCCGTTGAAGATTTCCTAGTCAGAGTTCTAGGCAAACTCGTTGTGCGAGGCCCGCCGGGGACGGCTGTTAGGTTTGTGTGGGGATCCAGCGACGTGTCTTACAGGGTTCCCCAGCAGGGAGTTATAGAGGTGTATCTCATGCCCAACACTGTCTACTCCGTCTACGCTATGCCGCCGCAAAGCAAAGACTTCACTTTTATAGGGAATGTCACAGTCAATACCGGTGAAGTGCTTGACCTCAACCTCCAGTTCACAACTACACAGACCATGACAACTACCACAACAGCTGTGACCTCAGTTTCCACGGTTATAACTATAGCAACTACATCTATGCAGAGCTCAACAACCATGGCTATTACAACGCCTACAACCATAACAACAGTTGCTCCTCAAACCACAAGCTCTACAACACAATCTGTAACAACTGTTAAACCCATTTCAACAGAGATCACAACTAGTTCCAAAGCCATACAGACCACCTCTGTAGGGATCTCAACAACTGAACAAACCACACATTCCGGAGCTATACCAGTTGCTACATCTATAACGAAGGAGACTCCAACAACAGTTACAACCATGGCTACTCCAGTCCAGATAGTTCAGCAGATTCAACAGCTAATTACCTCAGACTACTTACCAATACTGATAGTTGTAGTAGCCATAGTAGCTATAGTGGCAATTGTTGTTATTGCTACTGTAGTGGGTAGAAGGCATTCTGAGAGAATAGTTATTGAGAGGGAAGTTATCAGGAATATCGGAGAAAAGGAGCCAGACTTTACAAAGGATGTCAAGTCTATAGATATGTATATTAAGAGAATTAGCGAACTTCTAGAAAATAAAGAGGCTTTAAGGTCTGGAAAGGATGGTAAGTGTCATGAACTATTTGAGAATCTAGGTCAGCTCTTAGGCCATCTAGAAAAACTTACAAATACATTGAAGAGATATAGCGATATTCCACAGAGACTTATAGAAAATCTAAACAACATCTCCAATTCAATCAACCAGGCAATAGATCTTTACCAAAGGAGTGGATGTGCCGACGAGACAATAAAAACTCTATATTCAGTCGATAGAGGGATAAGAATTCTAAAAGGATTGATAGAAAACTTAAAACAATAGATAACATAATATAAATAGTTTTTATACTACAGAAGGATAAATATATTGGTGCTGTCCTATCTATGCAAAAGCAAAAAATACTAAATCTACTATTACTTCTCATAATAATAAGTATTATAGTGTTTACAGTTCTACCAAATAACCAAATAGTTTTAGCAAAAACATATACAATATCGCAACAAGCCAATTACATATTAGGATATAGTATATTAAGAGTTGTATACCATGATATAACCAGCATTGCATGGTTACCCTTAGGAAACACTACAGCTTTTGGAACCAATGCCTCTATATATTTCTTCCCCACAGGAAATTACACACATCTCTCTATTTATGTACCCCTACCTAGGACTAAGATTGTTGTTTCTGATGGAGCTAACACTACCTTAGTTATAGTTGATAGGAATAGAAGTGTTGATTTTTATTTAGATCCTGGTATCTATATAGTTAAATATTATTTGATGGAGATTCCTCAGAACTATATAGTTATTGGAGACCCCATTGAGTTTCTGTCTAATAATCCCATTGAGATAAAACTTAATGTATCTATTGGAAGAATAAATATTACAGCTCCATCCGTTGAGGAGTTCCTTAAAATGCTTGGGAGACTGATTATATATGGAACTCCAGATACTAATGTAAAATTCGTTTGGTTATCGGGTGAAACATATGCTAAAATACCTATACAAGGGGTTTTAGAGGTATATGCGACTCCAGATACTGCCTATTCCATATATGTATTGCCTCCAAAAGCAAGTAGTTATATCTTTGTTGGTAATATTACTATACATAGAGGAGAATCCATAAAACTAAATCTAACATTAACACCTACTACAACGATTAGAATGTTACAGCCTATGCCAATTACAAAATTAATTAACACTACACATATTCCTATAATCACCCCCATATTTAGTGACATTAAAGTAATCACTAATATCACTAATATTGCCAATATTAGCTATAGTCAGCTTTCTAAAAATCTTAAGGAGATTCTCAACATTTGGAGTAATAATATTGAAAATTTATCAACAATAATAGTTTTCAATACCTCAATACCACGGCTACAGCTAACAAATATAAACATCACTAATAAAATGAATATTGTAGCTAATACAATTACGTCATCCACTAGGTATACAGAACCCAAAACTATAACCATCATTACCTACACCAGTCCTATAGAGACACTATACATTATAACACCTACGCAAATACTTTTTCCACATGTCTATGTCATTATAATGATTTTAATGGCTATAAGCATCACAACTATTGCTATAGTTCTAGTAAGAAATAGATATTCAAAGAAAGATTTAATTAGGAAAAGGATAGAAAGGATTATCAAGGAAATTGATGAACTACTAAATAGATAGTTTATTAAAAATCGAAAATAGGATACAATATTATCTTTAAATACACCATATATAATCCCATAGCCATCTAAGGAATCCAATATTCCAAAACCTTGTGGTATAGATACTCATGTGCTATCTCCCAAGAAGAGCCATAAGCTACTTTCCTTGGTAGAGTCTGGAATTCAATGTGGTAAAGATATCAATCATTATTTGGAATAGACTCCATAATCTTATAGATAGTCACAATATTCTTTATAGCTATATTAGCTAAGATCACTATAGCTACTAGAGCTAGTGCTATAGCCATAACACCCACTACCTTATATCTACCAACCAAACCCAGTTCACCCAAACAAACGCTATACCATTCTAGGACTTATATTTATGTATGTTCATAACCATGTTTCAGAAAAAGAATAGGAATCTCTGTTATATTTCATGTAATAGATCATTATGTTGTGAGAAGTATGGAAGATGTGGAGAGATATGTGGAGAGCTAGATGGATATGGAGATAGGACAGTATTTCGCATTAGGATGTATGTTGCTTTTGTTATGTAGAGGGTTTTATCTGTTGATTGTTTTAGAGGTTAATATCTAGCTCTAGAGATATTTGTTTAGGTGTCTAGTATGAATAGGGTTTTTGTTGTTGAGAGTTTTGTGTATAGAATAACGAGAGAGGGTTATCAGCCATCTGAGGAGGAGTTGATGGGGTATGGAGCTCTGTTGGGTCAGCCTACGAGGAAGTTGTCTGCGTTTTTGGATAGATATAGACAGGTTTTTGGGTATCAGATTGAGAGGAGGTGTAGCAGTGTTGGTGATGAGAGGATATGTATATATACATGGAGTCAGAGACACTCTTTTAAGCTATTTCCATTGTCTCTACATGCATTTGGAACAATTATTAGATTTAGAGATGATAAACCTGTAGATGTTTTGGCGTATCCTATGCCAAAGGCTTTAAGCTATGCTAAAAGTCCTGGTCTTTCTGAGAAGGAGTATGGCGATAGGATTCCTAGGGAGGTTACAGAGAGGGTAGATGGCTGGCAACTCACAGCATACTACAATCCTATTCTAGGTAGATGGATTTTTGCAACAAGATATGTATTGCACAATATGTATTTTGAGAGGGGTCGTCTTGTTGAAGAGGATTTTAGTAGTATTGCTAATCCATATATATATGTAGCTGATAGACTTGCAGATGAATTTAACCTTTACCAGATCCTCGATAGGTATAGGGGGTGGACATTCACATTTGTTCTACTTGGACCAGAGCCTGCTATTACGAGACCTCCATATCCTATGGGTAGTGACTATAAGCTGTATAGACTCATACCACTGTTTGCTCGTGATAGCTCTGGGAAGCTATATAGCTGGAGTGAGACGGAGAAGCTACTTGGCTTGGAAGGACCTAGGAGGATAGGGTCTAGAAGGCTTTCGGAGCTATATGAAGAGGTTAGGAGGAGGCTCGATGTAAGATCATATATAGCTTTTATAGATACCGATGATCCTGAGAATCCTGTTATAGCTGAGCTAGAATCTGACTACTATCCAGATGCAATGATGGTGAAACACCTCTATAGCGCTAAGTCTACAGCTATACTCATATGCGAAGGCTTTTTGGATGAGCTGAAGAGGATTGTTGATAGAGATACTCTGGATAGGGTTGAGAGATTTGCACTAGAGGTCCAGAGGTTTATAGATGTTTTGCAGAGGGCTAGAGATATAGATGCTGTATCCGAGAAGATATCAAGTGTTGTGAAGGAGCTTAGGGGTGTGGAGATAAGGGGTGAGATATCTAAGTCTCTTAGAGAGGGAAATATTAAGAGGGTTGCTAAGAAGGTTCTAGGCACATTGCTTGAGGATAAGTCTCTTAGAAGTGAAGAGATATTCGATATAGTTGCAAGGCTTATCAAAGAGATTGAATCTCTATAATGGGGTAGGAGATATATATGTTTAGAGATAGATTTGCTATAGGTGTTATACATCTACCACCACTGCCATACACATACACAAGAGAAACACCTATAGAGAAACTCATTGAGTATAGTGTTAGAGATGCTAGAATACTTGAGGAGGCTGGATTCGATGGTATTCTAATTGAGAATTTTGGCGATAAGCCATATCAAAAGAGAGTTACAGACCCCCTTGCACTAACAGCCATGGCTATAGCCATTCATGAGACAGCAAAATCCGTTTCAATCCCAGTGGGGGTGAATCTACTGAGGAACTCTGGATTGGAGGCATACTCAATAGCTATTGCAACTAGGGCAAGATTTATAAGGATTAATGCATATGTTGAAACACTTCTAACAGATTCGGGAATCATAGAGCCAGAGACAAATAATTTGAGGGCTGTAAAACTAAATTATCCTGGGATCAAGATCTTTGCAGATATTCTATGTAAACATGGAGCTAGTTTAACATATACAAATCTTTTGGCTATACATGGAGCAGAAGAGGCATTGAAGATAATTATACTGGATGCTGTTGAGCGCGGAGGTGCAGACTATATAGTTGTTACAGGTGGTAGAACAGGAGAACCACCAGCTCTAGAGCTACTCAAGAGAATCTCAGAGATATCACCAACACCAATAGTCATAGGAAGTGGTACAACACCAGACAACATATGTAAACTCATAGGCTATGCACATGGAGTTATAGTGGGCTCATACATAAAGATAGATGGTAGAGCAGGAAACCCCGTAGACATAGAGAGGGCAAAGAGATTCATAGAAACTCTGAGGAGCTGTAGATAAAATAAATATTGTGGCTATACACAAACAGCATCTTTAAACCAGCTTACTATTAGCATTAACAATACATCTTATTGCATATATCCAAGTTTATACAGATGTTTTGATTCTCAAATACTTGGTACTGTGTATACAGCTAATAAGATATATTAGTTTGTATCTCTATATACCACTAGGTGTTTGTCTATGAGTGTAACACTTACTGTTAGAATCCCTAGAGAGTTGAAGGAGAAGATGTCTAGATTTAGCATTAATTGGAGTGAAGAGATACGTAGATTTCTTGAGAAGAAAGTTGCTCAGCTTGAAGCTCTACAGCTATTGGATGAGATAGAGAAGAGCGCTGTAAATCGTAGGGTTAGATTTGATAGTACTAAACTTGTTCGCGAGGATAGGTGGAGCCATTGAGTATTGTTCTAAATGAATGATGGGAGTGTAGGAGAAGAGGGAGACAAACATGAATTATTTGCACAGATTCATATTGATGGCTTTATTTATTATTTCAGCAACTCTCGTATTAATGTGGCTGCTCAGCATTGTTAAGTCCAGTTGCCTAGAGTGTATACCGTGGATCTACTTGATTGGAACAGTTGTAGTTGTTGGATGTACGGGTTTCCTAGGATACTCGTTATATAAGCAGCACAGATTGATACTAGTTGTGCCATTCATACTTGCATCGCTCTCACTAGCCATGATGACCGCTAGCAAGTTTTTAGAAGGGGAATCTGCTAGTTGCTCACCACTCATCTCAACAGCTTTAACAACAGGACTTGTGGCGATAATCTCAGCAACAGTGATATCAATTGCAGTGCTGATTAGCTCTAGGTGATACTTCCCAACCAAAACTACAATACTTTTTATAATAATCATTCTGATTCTATATTTAGTGCAACATACTTAAGTATCCTTGGCACCTCCAGAGCAGTTAATTACCTTGGCTATGTTAAAACCGTTGACCAGCATCGCTATCAGCAGGTGTTCTTCGCCACTGGAATCTCGATATCTTGGTATTTCACAGCCTTACCGGTAGAGAGCTCAGCACCAAGCTTTGCTTTCGTGTTGTTGCAGAGCTATAGCTCTCTAACACAACATCTTTAACCATTACGCTAAACCAACATTGGTTCAGCTTCAAATATTTATAGAATGATACGAAGACTATGTTACATAGCTTCTTGATAAAAATGTTAATGGTATTCTCTATTTCATTTTGAGGAGTATCTGTATTAGTACTGCAACTATGGATATCCATGTCGAGATTTGTATACCTATAATCCACCAAAGTCTACTCTCAAGGTGGCCAAAGCTATTTTCGATGTATTCTCTAAGGCTTCTAAGCTCAGATTCTATATGGTTTAACCTCTTATCCATCTGTTCAACAATGCCTCGTAGATATGCCATGGATTCTCTTAGCTGGCTAACCTCTTTCTCCTCAATAGATATATCCACAGCAATCTACACCTAGGATATAGAGGGTTAGAGAGACTAAAATATTTTTAGAGATTACTGCAACTAAACATGTATATCATGGCGGAATCTAGAAGAGACCAGCTATTGATGCTACCTCTATCACTGTTTTGTAATTATCTTCATAATCTCTTCCACAAGTCTCTTAACCCTCTTCAGCGCCTCCTCAACATGTTCAGCTGTACACCAACCCTCATAGAAACATGTATGCATACCGTTTGCAGCCATCCATGAGTCGTAGACCCAGTCACCGAATATCTTCATAAGTGTTTTTGTATATTCCCAGAGTTCTCCATGGCTTCTAAGCCTTCTATCCTCACTAAAATCAGCATATGCCTTTACAGCAAGTGTCGCTGAACCCCATATCTTTTCAGCCGCCTGTCTAATGTTGCCTTCGCTAAGCTCCTCTCCAGCTTGTTCAAGGAGATCCTTAGCAACTTCTATATATTCATATGCTCTCGATATAGGGTCTAGATGCCCAGAGATGAGCTCAACTAGATATTCCTCAAGGGTTAAACCAAGTTTTGTAGCTTCATTCTCAAGTCTTTCCACAATCTTTTTAGGAAGTCTAATGGCTATAGCCATATCTATAACCTCTACCTAGCCCTATCTCTGAAAGCTATATAGATTGCCAAGTTTATGAATACTACAAATTTGTGATACTTTTACAGCTATAGGAATCATCTTGATGATGTATAAAAATAAGATTAGGATTTGTATAATAGATCTAATGGCTATAGAAGTGTAGCTGTCTGTGGAACCTGTGGAGCTTCTATCTTTGCTATTGTTTTCGGTATTGTTATATAGATTAGTATCCATGCTATGAGATATAGAATTGATGAAACTGTTGATGCAGCCCACACAAATATGCCTATGATACCAAGTATTAGCGATAAGATGAGTAGTATTCCTGCTATCATATACATAGACTCTCCAAATACGCTATTCATATTGAAGCAAGATACTATAATCCCTATAAAGCCTATGAAGAGAAATATCGCTCCTATGATCATCAACCCAAGAGCAGCAAAAATACTGCCCATAGCAACCGTAGGACTGCCGCTCATTGCCCCAATAGCTGCGAGGGGTATCACAGCTATAAATCCTACCAGTAAGAGGATTAGACCTATAATCATACCTATTCTAGTTAATGTATATGCAGTTGAAAACTCTTGATTCCACTGCTTAAGTTTTCTTAAACCAGGTATAAATTTTGCAAATATTGCTATAAGAGATAGTATCAAGCCTACAAACAATATAATTAATGCGGCTATAAGGATGCCTCCAACTGATGCCAATGCTTCCATGAGATTCCCTGTTGCAACACTACCAATAACAGAGAATACTCCTATTACAGCTATTGCCTCTGCTATGAAGCCTAGTATAGATGTTATTATGAATAGAAGTGCTGCACCCCTAACATTATTTAGACCCTCAACAGCGATTTTCACATCTGTTCCCTGCTGTATTGATGTATCCATATACTGTATCCCACAATCTCTAGCTAGAATGGGATATATATGGTTTTCGCTATATAGAGATATATACCTAGATCTATCTATATATCGTGGTAGTGATATATGAGTAAAAGAATGTTGATCATAGTTATAGCTATAATAGTCATAGCCTCTATAGCTCTAACAATAGCTCTACAGCTACTTATCCCAAGTCCTCTATCAATATTTACACCACCTACACCATATATAGCTTTGATAGAGCTTCATGGAACTATAGACTATGAACAACCCCTCTTCTCCGGATCAACAATAACACCTAAAACAGTTTCAGAATTGGTTAACAAGATTCTATCTGATCCATATGCAAAAGCTGTTGTAGTTGTTGTCAATAGTCCTGGTGGTACAATGGCTGCTTTTGAGATTTATAGCATTTTGAAGAAGCTCTCTAGTGAGAAAATAGTTATTGTCTATATAACCAATATAGCTGCCTCTGGAGGATATCTAATAGCTCTTCCAGCTAGGGAAATAATTGCAAATCCATCTGCAACTATAGGTTCTGTAGGAGCTATAGCAACTATTATCAATGTACATAACCTGCTCCAAAAACTAGGTATAAATGTGACTATTGTTAAGAGTGGAGAGCTTAAGGATGTAGGATCTATGTATAGAGAAACCACAGAGACAGATATAGAGACTATTAAAAGTCTTGTGGATTCTATTGCAAATGAATTCATTGAAAAGGTTATTGAGTGTCGAGGAAATAAGATAAAGAATATCTCAGAGATTAGAAGAGCAGGGGTATACCCAGCTAGAGAGGCAAAAGAACTTGGACTTATAGACGATATAGGAGATCTAGACTATGCAATCAATAGAGCAAGACAACTCGCAGGACTACCCCCAACAACACCTATCAAGAGAATAGAACCTACAAAACCATCACTTCTAGACATAATCCTTGGAAGAGTAGAAACACAAGTAACACCTACACCAAGAACACCAAGATCAATAGAAATACTATTGATATGGCCACCACAAGACTATGCACTAGACATCGCACTGAGATACGGTATCACAACAGAGATTGTAGCTAGATAGCCTATAACCAGTATTTCAAAGCCATAAAAGATATTTGAAATAGATAAACATTTTTATCCTTTACAATATTGCTATAGAAAACCACTTTATCTTCACATCTTTAGCTATTCATAGATATATCGTGATAATGCTTAGTATATCAAAAGTAGATTAAAACCTCGGTGATATCTATATATGAGGTATGATTTATTAGCCTTGCAATATAATTTAATCCTGACACAAGTTTTAATCTGGGAATAGCTAAGAGTCTATCTAGAGATTGATTCGCTATGAAGAGAGCTAGAATAAGATTTGCTGGTAGAGAGATAGAGTTTATAAATAGAGAAGTTGCATTGAAATATATTGAGGAGCTAGCTGAGAGAGGTACATATCCTGTCTACGTAGTTTATGGCCCTGAGGGCTGTGGTAAGACAACATTTTTGAAGCAAGCTAAAGCTATTCTTGAGGATTATAGTTATCATGTTGTATATACAAATCCTTTGGCACATGAGGAAAAGGAGATATTGATGTATACACCTTCTATCCATGATATTGTTGAGGAGGTATTCAAATCTCTTCTAGATCCATATTCAAGGATTGTTGATGTTTCTATAAAGATTGCCAGTATTGTTATGAGAAAACTTAGGAAATCAAGGATAGCTATCTTAATGGACGATATATTCCAGGCTATAGAGTTGGATAAGGCAGAGATATATACAAAGACTCTTCTAAATCTAATAGAGTATCCATCTGGAGACTATGAGAAGATAGTTGTTTTGGTTTCTAGTAGTGAGGGTGTTTCTAGGGAGAGGATAGGTAGACATAGATGGGCAGATTTCTATATACTGTGGAATATGTCTAGAGAAGGATTTAGAAAACTCTATGAAGTTCTACCAGACCCAAAACCTTCTTTTGAAGATGTTTGGAGAATAGCTGGGGGTAATCCTGATATACTTGAAAAGCTATATAGAAATAATTGGAGTGTGGAAAATGTTATAGATGGATTTATTAGGAGTAGAAAGCTGGAGCATTTTATTGCATCACTTAGTGAGAAAGAGAGAGGAATTCTTATGGAGGCTATAGAAGATCCTGATACAATCTTTAAAAGACTTAGGGAATCTGAGGTTCAGCAACTTGAGAAGAAACTTATAGAGATGAATCTAATTATGGATGTATGGGAGCGTGAGAGTAGGGGATGGATAGATATTCCACCACCTGAGAAAGACACTGAGCTTGGTATAGGTAAGTACTATGCATGGCAAACACCTCTACATAGAGAAGCAATTAAAAGAATATTGATGCAGCATAACAATATATAACAAGAATAGAGAATTCTAATCCATATAGCTCAATATCATTATCACTAGAGCTAAGATTATTAATAGGAGACTATACTAAATAGTATCAATATCCAATGAAGCTACTTCTATAATTAATGTGGCTAAAAATAGTTCTGAAAGGATTATGTTTTTAAGGAGAATCAATTATAGAATGTTGTACTTAGAAATGGTGATAGAGTTATCAAGATTAGAGCGCTAATTGATACTGGTGCAAGTAAAAGTGTAATGTCTAAAAATCTTGCAGATATGCTTGGATCCTTCATACCTTTAAAGGAGCCCTATGAGCTTAGGACTGCTGATGAAAGTGGTGGGCTTAGGGTTGTAGGTAGATGTATAGTTGATACAGTTATTTTCCAGGGAGTTAAGATCCCTGGAGGAGCTGTTTTTGAAGTTGCTGAAATCTTAGGAAAGATATTGATCTTATTATTGGTAGACCAGAGATAGATTCATGGGATATAATATCTACTCCTGAGGGTCCAAGACTGAGAAAGATACCTATAGAATTTGAAATAATCTAGATATGTAGTGATAATAGACAGAGATATTTAGATGAGAAATTTTGGGTAGCGCTAATAAGTTTGGTTGCCTTGCAATTGAATGAGATCAATACATTAGGGTTAATAGTATTTAGAAATGCTGTATGTCTAACCCTTCATCTCTTTATCAACCCCCTTATTATATATCCTATAGCTATACCTATACATATGAGCATAGCCATCACAGCTATATCTAATGCAATACCTCTGGTGTTAATAGCTATGGTCGAAGGCGATGCTGGGGTTATGGTTATTGTTGTTGGAAGGGTTATGGTAATGGTCTCTGTCTTAGTGTAGCATGGGTCATAGGGGAGGTATTCAAATAGATTCCAGCTATATGGATCAAACTCATTGTGATAATCCTTTATAGCAGTACAGCCTTTATCTACAAGCCATTTATTAACATTTAGCACATGTGTTGAGTTATACCTTAGATAGGCAACTGCTACAACCCTGTTATACTTATCTATAACATAGGTATTATCAACATCGAGATAGACCCTAGAGCCGTAGATTGAGACAAGATTCTGAAGAGCCTGCTTTGCTATCTGACCCTCAGTAGTATTAAGCTCAGGAGCATCTATATCAGCAAGTCTAACCCTTCCAACAGGAAACACATCAAAGGTATCACCATCAACAACATAGTATATATCTCCACAAACATCAATACCAATAAAAGGAGATGTATAAACATCAACATAGCTAAAACAAGCTAGAAATAGTGCTAGTACTACGATGACCATAGCAATGGAAATTGATGATCTCCTCAAGGAAACCACAGATATTAATCTATAGGAAAAGAAATAATATTTTCATTATATCGATCTCTCTGTATACAGATAATCCCATAAAACTTCTATTTAATGAAATTACTATAGTATCATGATACATTGTGATCCGGATTAATTCATTATATAAGATTTGGATATATAATAGTGCTAAATAGATTTATTATCTTGTGTAGAGATGGTTTATGGTGTTTTGTTTATGGTTGGAGAGATTCGACTTACTTTTGGTCCTGTGAGGTCTAGGAGGCTTGGTATAAGTCTTGGTGTTAATAATGTTTATCCTAAGTTTTGTAGCTATAGCTGTATATATTGTCAGTTGGGTAGAACTACTAGTTTGACTATTAGTAGAAGGGTTTTCTATGATCCTCAGAGGATTTTGCATGATGTTGAAGAGCTTTTGAGGGTTGTTTAGGGAGAGGGTATTAGGGTTAATTATATTACATTTGTTCCTAGTGGTGAACCTACTCTAGATGTTTTACTTGGTAGGGAGATAGAGCTTGTAAAGGGTTTGGGTGTCAGGGTTGCTGTACTCACAAATGCATCACTTCTATGGCTGGAAGACGTCAGGAGCGATCTATTGGAAGCAGATCTCGTCTCTATAAAGATAGACGCTGTTTCAGAGGGGCTCTGGAGATTTATTAATAGACCCCATAAAGAGTTGGATACAGGTAAAGTGCTTGAGGGTGTAGAGATATTTTCAGAAGGGTTCAACGGAACTCTCATACCTGAGACTATGGTTATCGCTGAGAAGTTTCATAGCTATAGAGATGAAGCTAAAAAGATAGCATCATTCCTAGAGAAACTAAGAAATTTAGACAAAGCCTACATAGCAATACCTGTAAGACCTCCAGCAGAAAGCTGGGTTGAACCACCAGAGGAGAGCCTCATCATAGAATTCTATACAGTATTTACTGAAGAGCTGGGAAGTGCTAGAGTTGAACTACTTATAGCGCCAAGTGGAGAGATATATGGAGATATCTCTAGACCTATCGAAAGCATCATCTTCACAGCCTCGATCCACCCAATAAAAGAGAAAGATCTAGAGGAATTCTTAATGAAAAGCGGTGTAGATTGGAACATAGTCAAAGAACTTCTAAGCCAAGGAAAGCTAACAAAAGTGATCTATAGAGGAGAAACATTCTATATTGCTAATAGGTAAGAACATTAGTCCAAGCTAATCGATATCATCAGTCCATAACAAGCAGTATATAGAGTTAAGCTATACTAAGATAAGTTAATGATGTTTTACAACATAAACATAATATTATTATATTGGTTTATTGGTTATGTAATTTAAATATTGAATATATTTATAAAACGATGATAAAGCCTGTTGAGATCTGTTGAGTAGATTTATATGGTGTGATTAGGTCTTGCATTGCTATAAATAGCTTATAGAGAGAAATGTTTATGAATCTCAATTATGGTAATACGACTGATAAGGAACTTCCATTCAACTTCTATACAATTATTATTTATGAAATAGTATAGAAGAATATTAGTGGCTATTTTAAGCGTAAAACGTTTTTGATTAGGGTTTACTACGAAAAATATGTAAGGATATATAAATATATTTCTTACTATACTAGCTAGGTTTAACCATGTACAATAAAATACCCAATATAGTGTTGTGGTATGCTACTGAGAGATGTGATGTTGGATGTAAACATTGTTGTTATCCTCCAATTAATAGAAGAGAACTAGATACAGATGAGGCTAAATTTTTAATATCTAAGTTAGGAGAGTGGGGAGTTAAGTATTTTGTCTTTATAGGTGGTGAACCCTTCCTTAGAGATGATATTCTTGAACTAGTAAAGTGGTGTACAAAGCTAAAAATAAAACCATATATTGTTACAAAAGGTGGAAGGTTAGCGAAAGGAGATGACAACGCTGAGAAACTAGCAATGGAATTGAAACGCGCTGACGCTAAAGTTACTGTAGCTATTGATGGTATAACTCATGCAACAATAGATGCTATATGTGGTTTACCTGAAGTCTATGATAGGATTATGAATACTATAAATCTCTGTCTTAAGTATGAAATTCTCCAAGGCTTTGTAACTGCTGCATTAAAGCCAAATATAAATGAAATTATATCGGTATTAGATCTAGCTTCTGAACTTGGATTAGAACGTTGTGTTATATTTGGTATTAGACCTATAGGTAGGGGTAAAACAACATTTAATCTATTTGCACCAACACCTAAAGAATTCAATGACTTTATGATGAGAATAGCATTAGGAATTAAAGAAAAGAGATGGAGACAGGAGGTATATATCTATGATCCTCTATTCCTAAGAGTAGTAGAGGAAATGAAAGTATCAAACTATGACTGTTCTAAGGTCTGTAAAATAGGATTATATTTCAATATAGATTCAGAAGGATATGCAATGCCTTGTCTCTTTGCACCGTTACGATTTAAAAATGTGCTTAATGAATCACTCGATGAAGTATATTTAGATATGATAGAAAAGACAAAACATTTAAGAAATCCTGAAGCTCTTAGGGGGAAATGTGGAGTCTGTAAATATAAGTATATTTGTGGAGGTTGTAGGGTTAGAGCATATGAACTAACTGGAGATTGGTTAGCATCTGATCCACTCTGCCCCTATGCATCCGAAGATGAGACTTACATTAAGGATTATACATGAAATCTAATCTTAATGCCATTCCCATATCTTTAAACAACTCAAATTAGTTAAATAGAAATTGGGGTAAAGGTAATCGCTATAGACTCATGCTTCACAAAGTTTATAGTAGACCATTGAGTGGGGTTATAGAGTTATGAGGCTTGTAAGACATTTTTGTGAGGACATGGAGGAATATAGACGATTGTCATATCACTAAACTTTAGATCCTTATCTATTATTTCATCTACTTTATAGCTCCATATAGTTTCATCGGAATACGTTAGTTTTTCCATGATTATAAGAGTTATGTCACCACATCCTATCTCTCTTAATTTTAATGCTATCCTCTTTACACCATCTGGATATGGTTCTGGAAATACTAGAAGTCCTCTACCTATTGATAAAGATCTTTCAATTTCATTATAATCAACCTCACCCTCTATATGAAATGTTATGAATATTATTTGTGCAAGGTCTTTACCTATTATATGTAGTGCTCTTGTGATTGAAGTGACACCAGGGATAATCTGTATAGCAACATTATGTTTTCTACATATCTCCCTAATCTTTTCTAACAGTTGATAATCAGATACTGCAGCATCTCCATGGATAAGAAAAGCAACATCAAAATCCTTTGCATATATTGCTATCTCCTCTAATTGTCTATCCATCTCCCTAAAGTTTATTCTAATAACCTTTTTGTTTTGCAATAAAATAGAGAATCTATCTACGACGGTACTCCAGCCAATAACAATCTGACATCTCTTTATAACCTCAACCCCCTTAATAGTTATTAACTCTGGATCTCCAGGTCCAACACCAATTATATACAGCATTTGAGCCCACACAACAGAGTATCCCAATCAAATCAGTTTTTAATTATTTAATGCTTGAATAATAGTCAGTAGATATTCTATGGAGAAAACACCTATTCATGTTACATTGCATGTTACATATGAGTGTAACTTAAGTTGTATTCACTGCTATGTCAATGCTGGAAGAGGTGCAACATTAGAACAACTCTCTACAGATGAAGCATTGAGGCTTATTCAAGAAATTGCAGAACTAGGTGCAAAAGCTATTATTTTTACAAGTGGCGAACCTCTGATGAGATCTGATATCTTAGATTTAATAGAATATGCATCAGATATAGGTTTAAAACCTATATTAGCTACAAATGGTACATTACTAAATGATGACATTATAAAGAGACTTAAAGATGTAGATACATCAATAGCTATAAATCTACCATCAATTAGTGAGGAGATCCATAGAAGATTTACAGGAGTTAGCTCCTCCCTAGCGATAAAACTTAATGTATTAGATAAATGTTTGAGATATGGAGTAAAATGTTCTGTTGGTATAGCAATAACTAAGTTAAATATTAAAGATGTTAATAATGTAATAGATTATTGTTTAAAGAGAGAGGTTTTTGTAGATATAATATCTGTTGTACCATGTGGAAGAGCAAAATTGGATATTATTCCTATGGGAGCTGAATACAGAGATTTCCTACAGCATCTATGGATGAAGTATAGAGCTATACCCATGAATACTACTTCAGCTGATAGTAAGGTTTGTATCTATGAACCCATATATTTAGCTCTACTCTCTGAAAATGGAAAAAGTAACCTAAATAGACTTTGCTCAATAGGTGAAACAATAAATATAATGGCTGATGGAAGTATTAGACCATGTGTATTCATCCCATATACACTAGGCAATATTAGGAGGAAGAGCCTTGCTAAAATATGGAGAAGATTAATAGAAGATAGACTTGTCCAAGAGCTTAGAGATCTAAATAAGCTTAAAGGGATATGTAGGTCATGTAACTGGAATATAGTATGCGGGGGTTGTAGAGCGAGAGCCTATTTCATTAAAGGAGATCTATTTGCTTCAGATCCTATCTGCTGGCTAAATACCTAGTTCATATTAACATAGATGGTAACTAACAAAGTTCAAGACATTTTAATTATTGTTGAATACATACTACCCCTATCCCATTTATAAAAAATCTCAATAACTCTATGAAACTTCTTAATAGTCTAACCATAGCCTTCTTTCCATATACTCATTCTCTAACCTAAAACATTTATTTCATTATTAACATACCTAAGTCCTCACAGTACTAAGCTTTATATCTTTCCATGGTTTGCAAAATCCTCATAAGATTATGGTAAAGTTTGTATAAAGTTTTTGGCTAAGCGGAATAGAGTTGAATATTCAGACCCTTTGTCTCTCAACAAAAACTCAACATCCCATAGGGCTCTACTGGATGAGTGTTGCATATCTCTCATTTGATTATATATCATCCATAATCCTCACAAAATAGCTGATTACAGAGCTAGAGGTCTACACACAATGAATTATTTCATTGTTCTTGAAGTAGCTTTTTCTTTAGCTTCTCATACTCTTCCTTTGTTATTACTCCTTCGTCAAGTAATTTCTTTAACTTTTCTAATTCCTCTGCAATAGACCTGGTTACCATGGTTGGAGCTGTAATTTTTTCAGCGATTTTCTCACGGAAGTTGCAATTCTCTGTTGTTGATATACTTCTCTCCATTCTGTTAATTTGTTTACTACTATTTCTCTTACTTTATAAGGATCTCGTATATCCCAAAAACATATTTGATGGTCTTTTAACTATCTTTGGTATAGCAATGCCTCCACCAGCTCCAATAGTTCTCCCTGCTCCTGCTCCAGCAACAGCATAACCAACTTCAAGACCTGTAGCTGTTATAAATACAAGTGATCCGCATTTGAATGCTCTGGCCAGCATTCCCTGCATTATATGTATATCTCTAATCTGATCAAATGTTATTTCTCTTACATAGCTTCCAAATATCCACGATTTCTCTATCCGAACGGATCTATCTGTTACATAATATGTATATGCCCCTTATTGAAGTAGTAGAAAATGAAATAGATAATGCTAAACAATAGCCATAACAAGATAATTATAGGTATAAAGAACGCTAATGGCAATACAAATAGCATTGTAAATATGGTGAAAATTATGAGAAACTTCACAATAGTTTTCTTTAAATATGGCTTATCACTCCATACAATAGACATAAATCCACACCTATATAGAATATCATAGAATATCGTAGTAAAACATTTATAAACTTTTCTCTTAGATACGACTGATATAGATATTTAATATTCAATACAATACTGTACTATTAGTTAGGAATATTAGAATAAAAATCATCATTCTCCACATATAGAAAATGATTTACCTCTAATACAAAACATTAGTAGGAATATCTCATCTGGGACAAACTCTCAGCACAATATCTATGTTAAAAAGTATGAGTATTATCATAAACAAAATGATACATAGCTATAGAAGTAAGCTTCTAACTGTCTATAGCAGTTGCTATTCAAGATTTAGTCTATAGATATATAACTCTTTATAAGACTTCTAAATATGTAGAGGTTGGAATGTAATGTCTATAGAGACAGCTGAGCTTAGGGCAAGGTTGTTGAAGCTTTTGGAGGAGGATACAGAGTTTAGATATGCTGTAGCTGGTCTTATAGGTTTGGGTGAGATTCTTAGGAGGCTTGATAGGCATGAGGAGGAGCTTGTTAGAATTAGGGAGGAGCAGAAGAGAGTTTGGGAGGAGATAGCTAGGCTATGGAATGAGATTGCAAAACTGAGGGAGGATATGGTAAAGGGTTTTGAGAGACACGATATGGAATTAGCAAAGTTAAGAGAGGATATGGTTAAAGGATTCGAAAGACATGATATAGAGTTGGCCAAGCTTAGAGAGGATTTCAATAGAGCTATCCAGTTATTTGAGAAGAGATTTGAGGAGATAGATAGGAGATTTGATAGAGTTGAGAGACGTTTATCTGCTCTTGGTGCTAGATGGGGTATTGAGTCTGAGGAGGCTTTTAGAGAGGGTTTGAGGGGAATACTTGAGAAGGAGCTTGGTTTCAAGGTTGAGAGGTGGAAGGCTCGCGATGATAAGGGTATAGTGTTTGGCTATCCAAGTGAGGTTGAGATAGATGTAGCTATAGTTGATAAAAAGATAATACTAATTGAAATATCCTCACATGTAAGAGCATCAGACATATACATATTTAAGAGAAAAGCAGAGCTATATAAAGAGAAGATGGGTAGAGAACCAGATAGACTAATAATCATAACGCCATACGCAGATGAAAAAGCTTTTGAAGCAGCGGCAAAATTAGGGATAGAGATATATACAGATGTATAGCAATAGATTTTTCAGGCTGTGGCTAGTATTGTAATAGTGTCTCTGTTCTCTAAATCTTTAGTGGATAAATGGTTTAGTTAAAACATTCTTCACCTCTATGTCTAGCTTTATCTCTAATAGAGTGTATAGAAATATGGTGATGGATATAAGTGTTTTCTGATACAATCAATAGAGGAGAGAGGCATAACACATCTTTGAGTGATCCATGGAGTAGTATATGTTTCATAAGATATCAAGGTTTTGAGCCATGTAGATGTTTTGTTAGAACTGAGAATGGTCCGGAGATTCCATGTAGAGCTGGTCTCAGGGTTTGGGGTGGTAGGTTGGAGAGATTGGTTTATGATATAGTGCTATCGAGACCAGAAGACTATCTATCTATATATCAAAGTGGATGTAATCACAATTGTTTAAAGTGTCATAGCTGGTATTTTGCACAGATTGCACAGGGTAGATGGTATTCAGCAGAAGATTTGACTAGGATTGTACTAGAGTATAGGGAGTATGTAACTGTGTGGAAGCATCGTAATAGAGCTACTATGTGGCATGCATCTGATCTCTGTAGCCATTGTGGATCCTGTGTTATTGATGGGAAGAGAGGTCCTTACTGTCCAGGGATACTACGTTCGGACCAAGTTCTACTCTCACCACAGGGATATGGACCTGCTAGAAATATAGTTTCTATGACTGGAGGTGATCTTTATTGTCAACCTGCTTTCTATATAGATTTCTTTAGACGTATTAAGAGAGAAGCTCCAGATATGTTGATACATATAGAGACTAATGGCTATGGACTAACACCTAAGAATCTTGAGCTACTCTATGAAGCTGATCTTGATTCAATATGGCTTGATATGAAGGCATATAGCAGAAATATATATGAATATCTATGTGGAACACATAATGATTGGATACTTGAGCTCCCAGCAAAGATTATCGATATGGGTATAATCCTAGAAATCGTACTTCTATATATACCAGATCTTGTAGAGATAGAAGAGATAAGAGCCTTGGGAAGGATTATAGCAAATGTTTCTCGAGATATACCAACAATGCTATTAGCATTCTTCCCACAATATCTTATGTCAGGATATAGAGAACCTACTATAGAGGAAATGGTTCTAGCATATAAAGCTCTTAGAGAAGAAGGTTTAAGAAAAGTTAAGGTAGGGAATATAGGAGTCTTCTGTAAAACAAGTAGTTGTATAGATAGACTTATAGATGAAATTGGACGTGAAGCTCTTGCCCTATGAAAATTACAATAAAGAGGCTCTAGATATTAATATTGAGACTATAGCTATGAATAATTGATAAACTAGTAATTTATATAAAGCTGTATTTTATTGAGTTGATAGATGATGTTGAATCCTTGAGATAGTAGCTATATTGAGGATAGTGGTTTAGAGAAGGAAATCACTGTGTTGATGTATAGATAGAAACATATAGATTCTTAAATTGTGGATATGCACAGTTCTAGACTAGGTGTTATGTTATGCGTATCGCTATCCCCCTGTACAGAATCTGGTGGAGGTCTCTATGTATCTCCACACTTTGGAAGAGCTCAGTGTTTTGCTATATATGAGATTTATGATGATAGTATTAAGATGTTAGCAGTGGAGAAAAATCCTATAGCACCTATGGAGTATGGCAGAGGTAGAGGACATATAATAATAGATATGCTACTAAGATATGGAGTCGAAGGAGTTATAGTCTATGAAATAGGTTCTGGTGCTTTCTATAGACTTCATGAAGCTGGGGTGAAGATATTCTTGGTAGATAGGATTATGAATATTGAAGAAGCTGTAAGGCTATTTAAAGAGGGGAGGCTTAGAGAAGCTAGCAAACCTGTGGAGAGAGATTAGTGTAAAACTATATAGTGCTGGAAAGTCATTGTATTTCAGCTCAATAATAGTTGTATGCCTAATGAATTCGAAGAGATATTAAAATGTTGAATAAAAGCCTAAGCTATAGATTCTGTAAACAGTAGCATTTATATATCTAGATATGCATCTCTATCTATAGCAGGGATGTGCTGTGGCTATAACTGCTGAAGCTATTGTTGAACTCTTTGAGAGAGATTCTAGAGCTAGGAAGAGGCTTGCAGAACTCCTTGTTTCTGAACCCGATATCAGGTTAGCTATTATTAATGCTGTTCTAAGGGATGTTGCTACTAAGAGTGATATTGAGAGGATTAGAGGGGAGTTTGATAAGATTAGGGGTGAATATGCTACAAAGGAAGATATAGGGATGTTGAGGAATGAGATAGAGAGAATTAGAGGAGAATATGCAACTAAAGAAGATATAAAGATGTTGAAGGGTGAGATAGAGAAGATTAGAGGTGAGTATGCAACTAAGGAGGATGTAAAGATTTTGAGGGATGAAATGAATATTTTGAGAAGTGATGTTGAGAAGATCAGGGCTGATCTTGTAGATGTTAGGGAGAGGTTGTCTAAGTTGGAGGGAATAGTCTCATAGCTTATTGAGAGAATGAATGATTTTGATAAGAGGATAGATGCACTGGACAGGAGGATAGATTCTCTCGATAAAAGAATAGATTCCCTTGATAAGAGAATTGATGGTCTGGATAAGAGGTTGGACTATGTAGCAAAAATCTCATTGACACTAACAATAAGCGTTATAGCAACATTGATAGCAAACATTGTATTGGTGTATCTATCAAGATTTATTCACTAGTATAACTAGGGAGTTTGATATCTGTGATAGACTGGAGCCTTGGGAAAGTTTCCAATATCTAAAAAGTTTGATGGGGAGAATCCTCTTAGGCTAGTTCAATGCTTTTTGGTATAATTGATGAGTATAACGATATTGAATTAGATTTAATGTGCTGTAAAAGATGTATATAGGGGTAGTACTCCTGTAGGAACTAGAGTGAAATATTATACATTTTGTGGAGAGAATTGTAGTTGTTATCCAGCAAATGAAAAAGATACTAACACTAGCTATTGATAGTATCTAGATACTTCACATTCTGATTCCATACTTATTACTGCTATACAAAATTTCTTGGTATATCCATAATATTCGTCCATGACTATGATGCTTGCAAATATCGATGAATCAACCATAAATCTCAATAGCTATCCCTCTTCTCTAAACTCTCTAATAGATTTCCATGCAGATTCTAGTGAGGGTGTAACACCACTTAGTATCTTCTCAATAGTTTCTATAACCATTCTAAGCTCCTCCATCTTCTTCAAATCACTCCTAATCCCAATACTGAGAATTTCTGTACCCATAACAACTCTGATATGTATAGTAACCTATTTATCTAGAGCCATACAAAATATACCAAATAGTTATTCATAAGTATAGAGCTAAGATCTGTAAAATAAATCTATTAATGTCTAGCAATACTTATGAATAATATATGTCTAAGGGTTATATACTTCCTATATTCTTCTTAGCCATGCTCGGGGTATTATTGCTATGTCATTAAATAATACTTATCTATGTAGTTTTTGTGAAGAAGATTTATATACATGTATAGCGTAGAGAATTATTCCAAGGATTAGCATTATTATCATTAAATCTGAGTAGAGTCCTACATAATTTTCTGATATAAGGAATGGATTTATTTTTAATGGATATAGCGGTTTAATGTCGTAGTATAGTGGTGCATCAAGTAATACATGGAGAGCCCATCCAGATATTCCAGCTAGAATATATCTCCATAGCTCTCTCCTACTATCTACAAGATATAGCTGTTTAAAGAGATTCTCTAGGAATTTATCTGCATGAAACATTATGTAGCCTAGGATTGAACCTGCTATTACTGATGCTAGGAATGTATGGAGATATCCATGGAGAGGATAGCCTTTTATTCTTAGTAATCCTGTTATTAAGAGAAATCCTTCTATATCAACAATAATGTTAGCTATTATAAATGTAGGCCAGTGGATCTTCTTTCTCAGAGCATATCCTAGAACTAGTGCAGGGCCTAGGTGGAGAGGTGTAAAAGGCATAATATACCACTGATAGATATTCTGAATATCTGAATAGAAGATTTTAACTCTATCTTGTATAGCAAAAGTTTGGATGGGTATTCTAAGTATTCTACAAAGTCTTATATATAAGATTTTGAATACTTATTGCAGTTGGTGAAGATCTATGCAATATGTTCGTCTTGGATGGTCTGGGCTAAAGGTGTCTAAAATATGTTTAGGGACAATGAGCTTTGGAGATCCTAGACTACAATCATTTGGTGGAGGTGGCTGGATTGTTGGGAGGGAAGAGGCTTTAAAGGTTTTGAAAAAGGCATGGGATTTAGGTATAAACTTCTTTGATACTGCAAATGTGTATTCTATGGGTAAGTCTGAGGAGATTTTAGGGGAATTTCTCCAGGAGATTGATAGGGAGGAAGCTGTTGTTGCAACCAAGGTCTATTTCCCTATAGGGCCAGATCCTAATGATAGAGGGGTTCGGGTCTGAACGATACTCATAATTATTCTCAAATACTCTTAATTACTTTCTTCATCCCTTCATGTTTTGTTCCCCTGCTCCGTCTGGTTTCACTCTTCATTGCAGGGGCTCTTGGGGGTGACCCAGGCACCCCTGCATACGCTTCTAATACTTTTATCCATATATTTATAGCGCCTATCTTATCTCTATCAGCTATGAACCCACATCTATGGCATACTCCGAGTCTTCCAATATATCTAATTTTTGATTTGCATCTTGGGCACTCTGAAGATGTTTTCCTCGGATCTACGAATATTATAGGGATGTTGTACTCTACAGCTTTGCTTATTACCGATTCCTGAAGCTTTCTATAGGCAAATAATGTGAGTTTCCAGACAATTTTGCTATTCTTGCCACTGAATGATCCCTTGAGCTTCTCAAGATCCTCTAAAGCAATTGCATAACCATGTCTCCTAGCCTTCAACACAATTTCTTTTGCAAACTTTCTACACCAATCTGTAACAATATTTCTAGATTTTCTATGAAGTTCCCTGATCCTGTTCAGAATCTTCTCGTTGTATCTCCACCTCTTAGGATATTTTCTCTGGATATCCTCAGCTCTAGCCTTCTTGCTAAGAGCATCTATAAATCTAGTCCTATACCCCCTAACCTTAGAACCATCATATGATACAACATGTCTTAGATTTACATCTAGAGCTACAACGCCTCTAGGAGTATATAGTTTATATCTTGTCTCAAACACTATGCTCACATAGAGCCTAGCATTGTAATACTTGACGTGTACTTCTTTCCACTTCAAGCCTTTGAATTTTTCAATATATTCATCTCTATGTCTAATTCTGAGGATATACCATTTATCTCTAAGGATTATTCTAACAGTTCTATTGCTTAGATCTATCCTTGCATCTTGGTAATCTAGTCTTGCTGAAAGTCTTCTAACAATAGGTTTCGAACCTCTATTATCTTTAGCGGATTCCACCAAGGCTATAGCTGTGCTATATATGTTTCTCGCTACATGTGCTCTAAAACCATAGCCTCTAAGCATATTGTAGAACATTTGATGTATTTGAGACTTCTCTGGAACTACATCAAGATCCCATAACACATCTATAACCCTCTGAAGAACATATCTATATATCACTAAATCCCATAGCAAATCCTCTAGATCTCCCTCTATAACCTCTGCTACAGCTTTTAGAGTCCTATGGTATGCTCCCTCAGGCATCCACCGAATACTACGGTGGATAGACACCTTCATCGGGTATTCACTAGAAGATATTACTAGAGTACAGATTTATAAGCCTAACTACTCCGACAATATATTGGGTAAAGCTAATGACAACGATATATGTATTCAAGGCTAAGGTAGTTAAAACAAGTGGAAAATACCTTATATACCCACCAAAAGAATATCAGGAAAAGCTTAAGAAGCTCCACGGAAAAGAAGTTAATGTTATAGTCATAGAGGAAAGTGATTAGAGGTGTTTAAAAATATTGAGAAGTAACGAACCTCAGGTTGAGACTATAGACCACCAATTAAAACAAGGGTTGAGAATATTGAAGAGTATGACATAGTATTCCTTGGATCACCAAACTGGTGGGGAACACTTGCTCCACCTGTTGTATCTTTTATAGAATTACACAATCTCTCAAACAAAACTATTGCACCATTCTTCACACATGGTGGAGGAGGAATACAGAGAATGCTAAGTGATCTAAGGAAACTCTGTCCAAATGCAAAAATTCTACAACCATTAGTAGTATACGAAGATGGTGGAGAAGATCTAGTAGAAAGAATTAGAAATTGGATAAAAAGTCTAAAAATCATTGAAATCTAAAACAAATATCATCTGTTTTGTTTCAATAGTTAGGTACCTAGGTTTATGGATTATGGTATTAGGAATACATCTATATAGTATTTATGGATATAGAACTACCTAATACAGTCTATCCACATATCTTGTGAAACCAAGTAAAATAGATATGGTGTGGAGAGATAAGGGACTTATTTATCTCTCTAAATTTAGATATTTTAATAAGACCCCATTTATTTCCATTGATATAGAGCTCAATAGAATTAGCATATATTTCTTAAGTAAGCTAGATATATTTTGTTTTTGATATATTATATTAGTGGTGAAGTGTTTGGGTCATGTATATGTGAAAGTAGGGATATGTACTGTTGATAAGTCTAGATGTATAGAGGTTGAAGGGCTTGTTGATACAGGTGCTACGCTTACCACTATCCCTAGGAGTTTAGCTGATGAGCTTGGTATAAAGGTTGTTAGGAGAGATACTGTTGAGACTGGTGCAGGGTTTATAGAGGTTGAGCGTGGAGTAGCTATAGTTTCTATTGCTGGGAGGGAGACAGTGACAGAGATATGGTTAAGCGATATTATTGGTAGAGTTCTTATAGGTGTAACAACACTTGAGATGCTGGGTTTGAGAATAGATCCGAGAACAGGTAGATTAGAGCCATCGCCATTACTACTATATAGATTCTATGGCTAGGTATATCTATGTTTAGCGGGGCATGGCATTGGATACATATCTCATTATTCTTGTTGAGAGGGGTCAGAGGTTTAGAGAGCTTACAAAGTGGTGTTCTAGGTTTAAGATTAACTGTATCAATAGATTTGTAGCTACAACAGATGATAGAGGTATTGCAAATACATTGACATTTATTGGTGAGAGGCATAGAGCAAATGTTTTATTTCTTGAGAAAAGCGATAGTGGTATAGGTCTAGTTGCTATGGAGTCTAGAGATCTAGGGAAAGTATTTGGAGATTTGCTAAATAGGGTTTTGAAATACTATTCAATACTTATCCCACTACCGACATATGCTGGATACCCAATAACTCTATTTCCATCAGATAAACATCTGAATAGATTTATGGAGATAGAGATACCTGCTATTCGAAGCTATGCATCTATATACTTATCAGGTATCTATAGACCTGTTAGGATAAGGGATGTAAAAACTATGGAGAGTATAATCCGTATGTTTACCAGAAATAGACATATACAGCTACTTATGAGGAGGATGAGGATAGAGGAGAGCGATATCTATACACCTTTCTCCAATGTTCTTCAAAGCTATGGAGCTTCCTAGAGATGATACAGCTATAACCCTAGCTCATTTGCTATCTCCTTCATAGCATTGAGTGAGAGCTCAAAGAATTCATCTAGCGATATACCCAGCTGTTCTATACCTCTAATCCTATCTCTATTTACACCACGTGCAAAGTCCTTCGCTTTGAACTTCCTCTTCAGAGTATCTATACCTATCTCACCAATCTTCTTACTAGGCATGACAAGAGCTGTAGCTACTATAAGCCCAGACATATGGTCAGCAGCTCTAAGCGCTATAGCTATACGCTGTGCCTCTGATATAGATGGTACAAAGCCATTGTTCTCATTATGCATAGCTATAGCCTCTATAGCAACCCTAGGAAGCTTCTCCCCAAGAATCTCAATAGCTTTTAACCCATGTATCTTTGGATCACGATTAACATAGTCATAGTCTATATCATGTAGAAGCCCTATTAAGCCCCACAGCTCTACATCCTCATTAAGCCTCTTAGCAAGAGTTCTCATAATAGCTTCAACAGCTATACAATGCTTAACCATCTTCTCATCCCTTAAATAGTGCTTAAGTAGATCTAGAGCCTCTTCACGTGTTAACATAGCCAATACCTAGAACAGAATATTCTATTGGGCTCCAGATATAAATCTAGATAATTAGCTATATCTATCGAGATTCTCCATATCCATCCAAAACACCTCCTATCTACAGCCTCTATACCCAATCAAGAATAGAGTCTTCCAAGCCACAACAACCCTATATATAGCTAACTACCAAAACACATTGCTTGCTAGATAAAAAATAGGTTTAGGGATTAGGAATCTATATACACCCTAAAAACAAACTCTATCTCTCTCCGGCTATAGAGTCTTACTGCACTCACAAATGCATTGCCTGACTCTATCCTATATATCTCCTTTATTGGCGTATAGCTAATTCTCATCTTTATATAGATCCAACCCTTATTGAAGCCCCTAAGTTCTTCTATATTTGATAGATGTAGCGTTGTAATAATATCGCTTTCAGAGGGTTCGAATACAAAGGGTGTAGTGAAGAGGTCTATTACTTCTGTATCTACTGGTCTATTAGATATACATAACTGTAACTCTGGAACAAAATCTACTATTATAGGCATTAGCATAACTTCTACTGCAGACTTATTTATTATTTTGTAATGTATTCCATCCTCTGTTACATTAATTATTGTATACCTTATAATATAGTTAGCTCCAACAACAAGAGGTACATCTCCTATATTCTTCATGATTATCGGTATTACAGGTTCATTAATTTTCATAGGTATGTGTATCTCTACAACACCATCACTAGCAATAGTTTCATTACCAGTCTCAGTCACAACAACATCTTTGGCTGGGGGCTCGGGGTACTCTGCTTCTTTCACATATCTACAGCTGTAGATAGTTGTTATGGTTTGGGTTATGGCCTGGGGTATCTGTGTAACGGTTACAACCATGGTTGTCTGTGTAGTGGCTATCGGTATCTCTATATATATAGGTATCTTGCCAAGGATCCTACCCCTAGCTCTAATCATTGTGAGATCTCTTGCATCGAAAGATATGCTATCGCTAATACCTGGTGATATAGTCATAGTGGTGTTGTAGTATGTACCTGGTTCTCTAATCATTGTGTTTATAGATGGATCTCTATATAGAAGCTCTATATCTATACCAGCTATAAGGGGTAGAAGAGGATTCTCAACAACAAGTGGCTCACTACCCATATACCCAATTGTTAATGTGCCTTTTCCCTCACCTGTAATATCTATCTCTATAAACCAGTCGCTGAAGACAAAACGATATGACATCGTCATAGTTTCTATCCCCTGCAATGGTATAGCTATCGTGGATATCGATGTTGTTAGTGTTGTTGGTGGTGGTGGCATTGATGTTACAAGCAGTGGTGCAACTGTTGCTGTAGGTGTAACTGTTGTAAATACTGCTTGTGTTGGGGTTATCTCAGAGGTGGGGCTTGTTCTTATTGGTGTTGGTATCAGGGGTGTAGATGCTGTCGGCTGTATATACATAATATATTATATTTGGTGTGAGTATCCCTATAACAAATGCGATGACTATTAACACTATAAATGTTTCCTCATGTTTTACCGCCTATGAGACAATATTCTCCTAGGATATCTAATAACGCTATACTTTATACAATGGATGTTCAAATAGCTGTACATAGACTGTACACAGATTTGGTTTATATATAGACAGCTTTAGAGAATATACATGTACAAGTCTTCTATATGGGTGAACAGAGACTTACGGATACAGCTATGAGGATATATATCTATATGCTTGAGTCAAACACACCTTTGAGTGCTAGGGAGATTGCAAGAAGTCTAAATATACCTGTAAGTACTGTGAGCTACTATCTAAAGAGGTTTAAGGATATGGGTATAGTTAGAGAGGCTGGTGGTGGATATATAGTTGTTAGAAAGATAGATAGAGGGATTTATCTACATAGGCAACAAACTAATTCCAAGACTACTCATATACACCTTCTTCTTCATAGGGCTACTCATAGGAGAGATAATGATATTTATAAAGACGTGGAGTATAGATACATGGACAATACTAGCACTATTATCAACAACAATATCCCTAGCAATCCTCCTATATGAAAGCATAAAAACATGGAGAAAAACCTTTGCTTAGCATAGCTATAAAAGATATTTATTTCTTTCTCCAAATAGATATCTAGCAAATCACTACTTGCAACTACAATATATTTTACTGATCCTCGTCCTGAAGATGTTTTAAGAGATATGACAGAACTTGTTGGTTCTAGAGAAGAAGCTGAGAAAAAGCTACTCTTGTATGATATACAGCGAATGAGCTGAACTTCTAATGTTTTATCAACATTATTATGTTTACTATTCCTGCTACCATCCCTACCAGTGCCAGTATCCCTATAAGCCTTAAAATCATTCCAATGCCAAATGTTACGATGAAGAGAACGGATACTGCTATAAGCAGAACGCTATAGATAATCCTTAGGACAATGCTTCTTGTCTTCTCTATCAATGGATAAATACATAATGCTAGTGCAACCCCTACGGAGAATTTCATTAAATCCCCCTCAACCAAGCCTTCGATGGCCATATCCGCAAACAGTAAAGTGAATAATATGGGAGCCAGTGGAATCACCAATTTTCCACGTCTCGTAACAATAATGGACATAGATATTCCAGCCACCGCACCTATGGACAACCCGATTAGTGCCGCTAGCTGTTCTCCAACCATCTAGAGTACACCCCTCTATACTATAGCTGGGTTATCCTAGTTTAAAAACATTGTATATTGTCCCAAATAACTATTTGTTGTCAGCAACATGTGCTAGAATATCAATTTCTTTTTGAAGTGATTGAATCTATAGATAGAATTTTAGTACTTGGTATTGCTAAGCACTATTTTATGTTCTGTATATGGCTCTCTATATCATGGCTATTATATACGAAATATATTTAATCTATTTAATAGCATTCTGAAGCTATTAGAAAGCTATGTGTGGAATAGTTCATGAGTACAAAGAGCTATACCCTTCTACCCAGCTGTAGTAAATATGCATCTAATCTTATAATAGTTGCTACATGTGATGGCGCCTCGAGTACAGGGCAGATAGGTAATGAGGTTGCCAGACTTCTGACCAATACCTATCCACAGCTTGTAAGAATGTGCTGTTTATCTGCTGTTGCAGCTGGTTCACAGCTCCATCTAAAAATATTTCGTGATGCTAAGACTGTTATAGCTATAAATGGCTGTGCACTTAAATGTGCTTCAAATGTCCTACGTAAAAATGGGATAGAACCCACATATGAAGTAACAATAACAGAGCTAGGTATACCAAAAGAACATACCCTCGAATTTGACCCTGAAACCGTGCAGAGGATAGCACAGAAGATCAGTGAAGAATTTGTATCGAGGTTTAGAGGAGGCTAAGGTGAATCGTTAGATAGATTAGTAGATCATACTAGTACTAGTGTAGCTACACCTTCACCAAGACTTAAAGCTGCTATATATTTGTTATGAAATGCTACGGTACTACCTTTATCTTTTTCTTACATACTCTAATATTTCATTGACCATCATCTCAATACTTCCAGGATAGTGATAGGGTTTCACCATATTATCTCTTCCATTGTGGAAGTGATGGGGAATGTTGGTATATATCTATGTATCTCATGGTATGCATTATTCCATCGATATATAGTTCCATCAATGTGATGTCTATCCCAATGTATGGAGTATCTATTGGATTTTAATGAAACCCATATATCAATAAAACTTCCATCAACAAAGATCTACTCTTAATGCACCACACATCCTCCCTCTGCTAATCTCTTTAACTCTTATATCAACTACTATTTCTCTATACAAACTAACTATCTCTATAATTATAATTTTCCTAAGTACATTATCTATCACATTAATTCCTCCAGCACGGATCTATCCACTGTATTCCTTATCTAATTCCTCATCTCCTCACTATCGGATAGAGACCCAAGTTTAAAATAATCATCTTCAACCTCTATAACACTCCTCTTAACATTCTCCAATTCTCCCTGTTCAAATCTCTTCTTAAAATCCTCAAAACTAGATACACCATAGCGCTCCATGATATGATCCTCCTCAAGTTCTATCTCCCTAAGCTTAGAGGAGATATATGCATCCAGTGCCCTCTTAACTAATAGCTCCTCCTCAATACCAAGTCTCTCAGAAACTCTTTCAAATAGTGAGCTATTCAAATCTTATCACTATTATCTATTATAGAAAATAGTATTACCAAAAGCTAGTAAATGTTATAAAGAGCGCTAAAAATTTTAGGTTTATTGATTGGCGATGCATATGAGTGTTATTATGTATAGAGGAGTTGTAAAGTCTTTTGGTGGTGTAACTGTTTTAAGGAATGTTGATATAGATGTTGATAGTTGTGAGATTGTTGCTCTTCTTGGCCCTAATGGCTCTGGTAAATCTACTTTGTTTAAGATGAGTATAGGTGTTGTTAAACCTGATAGTGGTTTTATTAGAGTTGGTGGTATAGATCCTGTTTCTAATCCTGTTGAAGCTCGTAGAGCTGTTGGCTATCTTCCTGAAGAGCCTCTTATCTATGAATCTCTTCTTCTTGAAGAATATCTAAGTTTTGTTCTCTCTGTATATGGAGTTAAAGCCAGTGTTGACGAGGTTAGAGGTGTTGTTAGAGCTCTTGGTCTTGAGGAGCATATGGGTAAGTTTATGGGTGAGCTTAGCTATGGTAATAAGAGAAAAGCTATGATTGCAACAATAATTCTTAGAGATCCAAAGATTCTTGTATTAGACGAAGTTTTCTCTGGACTCGATGTAGCTAGTGTAAAGATTATACGTTCATGGCTAGAGGAGAAGAGGTCTAGGGGAGCAGCAATAATTTTCTCAACACATGTACTACCAATAGCAGAGGCTGTTGCTGATAGAATAGTTGTTATAAATAATGGAGAGATTGTTGTATCTGCAAAACCAAATGAACTAAAAGACTTCTTTAAATCACGAAATCTTGAAGATATATACCTTAGGTTAACAGGCTATAGAAGTGAATATGAAGAGATTATAAGGGCTCTAGGCCATAGGTAGAGTATATGGATATAGAGTTAAGGAGATTTGCAGAGATTCTAGCTAGAGAAGCTATGTATAGAAGCTTTCGTTTTAAAACACCTCTATCTACAGCTAATAGAGGTGGTGGAATACCTAGGGTATCAATCTTAGCATCAAATATTGTTGGAGCAGTACTACTATCAATACTATCCATAGTAATAACCATAAATGTATTTCGTCTTATTGAAACAGGTTTTGATCCATCCAATGCCTTTAAACTCTTCCTAACACTTATCACAGGGTTTGCAGTTCTATTGGTACTCTTATCGTCAGCAACATTTACATCGACTATAATGCGTGAAAATATTATAGATATTTTAAAAACATTACCTCTAAGAGATATCGATATCCTTAAAATTTATCTTGTAGCACTCATACTATACTGGGGTGGGTTATCAGCAATATTTATCTATATACCATTTATAGTTGGTGAGCTTATAGCTATATACAGTGGAATTCTCTCGGTAGAGATAATGTTGCTCACTATTCTCATAGCAATACTAGTTCTAGGAACATCCTACTGTCTAGGAATAGGTCTTGGTGCATATAGTCATCGTGGTAGGTATAGGGTCTCTATAAGAGCTCTATCTACATCGCTATGGATTGTAACTGCAATAGCATTCTCATCGATATACTACCTATTCTACAATATGTTGATTACAATTAGAGCAATAGAATCGATAGCATATTCATGGGGATACCTATTACCTATTGTAGGGATACTGTATTCAAATACTGTAGAAAGGACTATAGTATCACTGATAATTACAGTGACAATAGTGTTGATATCTATAGGAATAGCTATTCAAAATATGAATAGACTGATATACTCCGAACCAATTAAAGCAATACATAGGAAGCCAGCTATAGAGAGATTTGAACTAGGTATAAAACCTATACTCATAGCAGCAATAGTTAAGGATTTAAAGCTTATTGGAAGAGAGCCAAGGCTATTATCAGCAGCACTAATAACAATACTCATACCGCTAGTTATGGTTATACCATCAGCTATATCAAGAGTATTTGAAATTGGTGAAATACCATTTGAAGGATCTATCATACTATCATCGATACTCTCTATTGCAATAGGCTTTATGGGTAGTATGGGTATAGACCATTTCTATTTCTCTGAAGGTAGAGGATCAGTACTGCTATATTATTTACCTATTAGTAGAAGAATGGTAATGCTAAGTAAAGCACTAGCATCCTCAGCAATAGCCTCTCCACTAACAGCTCTCATCACAGGAATAATAACATTCCTAATCACAGATTCTATATTGAGTGCTACAGCCTTTGGACTCACTGCTATGATTATAACAATAGCATTCTCAATAATTCACTCAATAATTACAATAAGAGCACTACCAAAAGAACCATGCGAATGGAGTGAAACAGTTTTTTTGGAAAAACATAGCATCTAGATTTAAATATGCATTAATTAACTTCGTAATAGCAATGCTTGGACTAATCACAGCTATAGCTCTAATACTACTACTAATCATAATCAATGTAGATGTGTATATGCAACACATAGCATTCGTTATATATGGTCTATCCCTACTATCCATATCAATCATATCTATATATATATTCGTTCCAAACAAATCACTCACAGAATAAAAACATATCATCTTTGGAAAATATTGTTCCTATCCAATTTCATATCCTCTATCTATGGATAGACTATGATAACCATATTAAAGTACTTTATATACTTTATATAATGCCCAGTCCCAGCTTCTCCAATAATCCTACCTGTTAAGAGTTCTATGTCTTGATACTAACCCTGAGCCATCGCATGTAGGTGCATTGATTATTGTTACCCCTGGACCTTCTCTACATGTAGCTATATATAGACCTAGCCTTAATGCCTCCTCTATAACTGGTTTGAGTAGCTTCTCTCTAGCTTCTTTCTTTAGATACATATATCCATGTATCTTCTCACCCTCATAAACATACATCCTCCTAAGCTTTTCAGCAATATCTGGAAATGCCTCTTGGAGTCTCTTCAAGCTATCTCCTCTTGCTTTATATGTAGATGTTGTTATCTGTAGAGCACCTACATCTCTAGCAATGTTAACGAGTTCCCTAAGTTTCTCAGGATCATCGTTTATCATAGGTATTACAGGATCTATTCTAATACCTACAGGTATACCAGCTCTACTAAGCTTTCTAACAGCCTCCATCCTCCTATCTGGTGGAGGTGCTCCTGGCTCTAAAACCTTTGCAACTCCTTGATCAAGAGTTGTTATAGTTATCATAACAGCTGAGGGATATCTCAACAAAATATCTATATCCCTAGCAACAATATCGGATTTTGTTGTTATTAAAATCCTAAAACCATTTCTACCAAGAACCTCAAGGGTTTTTCGTGTGAGTTCTAGCTGCATCTCTATTGGTGGATATGGATCACTACTACTACTAAGCTCTACAACAGCCCCCTTTACAATCTGTCTAAGATCCTTCTCTAGATTCTCAATAAAGTTCTTCTTTGGTACACTAGGCTTTCTACCTATATAGGATGTTGCATAGCAATAGAGACAGAAATGACTACAGCCTGTATATGGATGTAGACTATATTTAAATGGACATGTACAAAGGGGGGATTTCCAGGGATCAAATTCTCTTAAAACCTTCAAATAAGCTACCCTTTTAAACAATAACTATATTGGGATAGGAGTTTGATTCAGCTTATAGGTTAAAGATAATATATCATCTATGTCGCCTATAGGCGCTTTATAGAGATCATAATTATATTCGATACTAAGCCTTCTCAACATATTGTATAACTCCTCTAAAGTTTCATAGCTTTGATTTAATCGTGTCAACATGATCTCTGGATCATCGTTACTTACATCTGTTGCAAATGTATAGAGATTGGTAAACATTAAGTTGAGCTTTATGTACTTAGCATCTCTTGTATATTTATATGATAAACTGTATATTGTTGCTAGGGTATAGGAGTTATCCGAAATTTGATTTAGCACTTCCCTCACAACATCAGCACTTGTATTACTATTAATAAGATAGAGTGTTAGGTTTAGATTGCTTAATAGCTTTGGTAGACTGTGTAAGGCGAACCATCTTAGATCATTTATGACAATATTCTTCTCTATATAATACATATTGTAATAAACAATAATAGCTATAAACATGGCTATTACAGCTACCACAAGTAGTATCCTGGCTATCTTCTTTGTGTCTCTCCTTTGGGTTCCCTCCCTTCTATCCCAATATATTTTCTCTCTACTTTTAACTTTTTTCTTAGTGGACTTCTTTGGCTTCTTGCTCACTAGCTAGAACACCTCCTAAATCAGTGATATACTAAGAATAATAAGTTTAGATATTACCTAGCTTCTTTAAACCATTATATAGCTATCATTATATATAATTAAATATTATCTCTATAGCTAATAATAGATTTATATACTCACAACAAGAAGTATCCTCTGTAAAATACTAAAAGCTGTGATATCTATGGTTAGGGGTGTTGTTGAGAATCTTATTAGCAATGGTCTTCTTATTGAGAAGGAGTATGAACTTAAACTTATTGTATCTTCACTTCTTGCTCGTGGCCATGTTCTTCTAGAGGGTGTTCCAGGTGTTGCTAAGACCTCTATGGCTAAGGCTATTGCTAAGGCTTTTGGTCTTGAGTTTAAGCGTATACAAATGACACCTGATCTTCTTCCAATGGATATAATAGGTTTCTATGTATATGATTCTTCTACAGGTGAATTCAGGTTTAGGAAGGGTCCCATATTTACAAATATTCTTCTTGTTGATGAGATAAACAGAGCTTCTCCAAGAACACAATCAGCTCTTCTAGAGGCTATGCAGGAGAGACAGGTTACTGTAGAGGGAGTTACATATAAACTCGACGAACCTTTCATCGTTATAGCTACACAGAACCCTATTGAGATGGAGGGTGTATTTCCACTTCCAGAGGCACAGCTAGATAGATTTCTTGTAAGGATATTCACAGGTTATCCCTCTACCAAAGGATTTAAAGAGCTTCTAAAGAAGATTGACGAGATTGAGAGGGGTATAGAGGCTATAAAGCCTATGGCTACAAAGGAAGATGTTCTAGAGGCTATAAAAGCTGTTGAGAGTATAAGGGTTGACGACTCTATATATGACTATATAGTTGCTATAGTTGAAGCAACAAGGAAACACCCAGCAGTTAGGCTCGGTGCTTCTCCTAGAGCTGGTATAGCTATTCTCAGACTTTCTAAGGCATGGGCATATCTAGAGGGTAGAAACTATGTTATTCCAGACGATGTAAAAACAGTTGCTCTACCTGTTCTAAACCACAGAATTATTATTAGACCTGAATACGAAGTTGAAGGAACATCTCCACAGAGAGTCATAGACGATATCCTCAAGAGTGTTTCGGTGCCAAAGCCATGAGAAAAACAGCTATTCTCTTTATAGCAACAATACTTTTTGTGGTTATCAATGTATATGCACAAGAACCAGATATAATCTCTATGAGACACACAATAGGTTTTCCAATAAACATAACAAATATAGATATATCACAACTGCTAAAAATACTCAATACAACATTTACACAGAATCCTCTCGAGGGTATGGAGAAATCGAGAGAATTTCTAGAGAATATAACTAGTCTATATCCAGAGGCGAGAAATATTGCAAGAGCTGTTGATATCTATACCAATGCTAGTAGGGGATACATAGACAGATCATCTATAGAAAACATCTATAGATCTATAAACAACTCAATACTTAGGCAATTACTGGGAGATACTGTCTCTAGCTATGTTAGTGGGAGAAATGTTGATAGAACAACAATTGAAAATCTTCTTAACACTATAAATAACCTCTATAGCAATAGAGAGATAAGTGTAGATGACTATCTAAAAGCTTTAAGCATATTGAGAACCATAGCGTCTTCCGAGGGATATAGAGATATCTCTATGGCTATAGATAGAAGTGCAGGTTCATCAACACTAAACGAAGTAAACAGCATCATGAACATGTTGAGCAATATAAACAACATTGCTAGCTCAATCAATCCACCAAACATAGGTTCTCTCCCAATCCAGCCCAGCTCCCAATTTGCTTTACCAGCTTTCTCGGCACCATCAATACCAGCTATACCAGCTTCTCCCCCAAGTGTTGCAGGGGAGACCATAAGATATATACCTATTGTTGTTTGTATCGCCATAGCTATAGCCCTTGGAATCGCTATATATAGGAGGATTGGAAGAATTGCTATCCCTAAAATTTGGAGAAGCCCTATATCCCCAAAGAGCTTTGGGACAAAGCTATCTCTATATCCAAAGGTTGTTGAAGATTATTGGAGAGTTGTTAGAGTTGTTGAGTATAGAACTAGTAGACGTAGATATGATTGGCAGACCCATAGGGAATACGAACATGAGGTGAAGGAATATCTAGGTATCTTGGGAGAGGACTTCAGCAGACTTACAAAGATATATGAGGTTGTTAGATATGGTGGTGAAGATGATTCTAGATATAGAGATGATGTTGATAGAATTGTGAAGAGGTTTGAAAAGCTATGAGGCTTAGAATTGTTTTGGAGATAGCTATAAGGATAACTATAGCTTTTGTTCTATGGGAATATATAGCAAAGCTCTACAACCTTCTAACAGGCTTTGACATATACATGTTTATGCATATGGATATAGAGTCTAAAGCTAGATTCATCCTCATGTCGCTGGCATCTGTATTCGCATTAGTATCACTCATAACAGCAAACATAACACTATTTATAGCAACCATTGTCATAGGCTCTATAGCTGAGGGGCTTGCAGGCTCTACACCAATCTATATAGCTTTGGTATACCTCCCAATTGTATTGTCCCTAGACACTATAAAGAATCTCTATAGGGATGGTCAGGAGAAGGGAATTAGAATAGATATGAAGAAGATGGTGCTTGGAGCTATATATACAATAGTCATTGTCGGAGTGTCTATGTTTATCGCATATCTCTCAGCTAGATATATAGCCACACTAACAACACCCATACCAGCAACATCATCTAGGCTTGCCTTTGCTATAACAACAAATCCACTCTATCTACTTGCAATAGCTACAGCTATATCCATCATTCTATACATGGTAACGACAAGCCTATTCGATATAGCTATAACATATATCTATCCATCTAGACAAATAGCTCTAAAAACTCTCCTAAATAGAGATGACATAGATATAAACCTAGTGCCACCGTTATCAACAATAAAAAGCTTTGTTATTGCAAGCATCATAGCTCCTCTACTCTATGCAGCTATATATAGCTCTATACTGGATAGAATAGCTTCTCAGTATATTGCAAACCAAATTCTTCTTCTAGTCATTAGAGTATTTGTAGCTATCATAATATTTATATCTATTGGACTTATCTTCAATAGGATTGAAAAGGGATTGAGCTACAATCCAAAGACAATATTTTTAACATCTATAGCAATACTGCTGCTTATATATGGAGCTGCTGTATATGGTTCATATGCAGTTTATAGAGATCCCATCTACTCTTTCCTCCACCCAGATATATCTATGGTTACACAGTATGCTTCATCTATATACCATAACTACTATATACTATTCATAGAGTTTATAGAGATTATACCAAAACTTTTTGGTGCTGTTCCATGAGCTCAAGGAAATGGTATTATAGGATACCTCCATATGTATATCTATCCATAGGAATTGTGTTGATAGCTATAGCTATACTTATGCTGATATGGTCTATAGGATATATGGAGAGGGCTATGGTTGGAACATCGCTTCTATGTACATTCATAGGATTTACACTGCTGTCATCATCTCTATATGTATTGAGATTATCTGCATATGTATATGCGCTTGAGAAGGGGTCTAAGGGTGAAGAGATTTAGAGATATAAGAGTTTTATCAACATTATCAACACTTATACTCATAGCTATAGGGCTTATAGCATTAGCGGAGACACAACCTCCAAAGCTATATGTATTTAGAGGTGCATCGCCATTTAACGACGGTGTTATAGGGACAATGGATTTTATGAATATGGTTAGATCTAGATATCCAGACACAATATCTATATCGTCTCTACATGAACTTAACAGTATCTCCAAGGCTGATAGATGTCTATATATAGTTGTATCTCCTGAGATCCCATATAGTGTAGAGGAGGCTAGATATATAGCCAACACACTTATATCTAGATGCAACACATTATCGTTTCTTATAGCAGATGAGAACACCACATCAAACAATATTCTAACGTCTCTAGATAGCGACATAAGCATAGATGGAAGGATAATATATAGCAATGTATATGGCTTCTATCCACCTACATACATAGACCTTAGAGATATTGCTAGGGAAGGAGATGCAAAGGTGTACAGCATTGTTCTAGATATTGCATCACCCATAAATGTCAAGGAATCTGCAATAGTTATTGGAAGAACTGTTGATGGTTATACCGTAGCTGTCTATAGAAGTCTACACATGTTGAATAGGTCTATAGAGATTATAGCTATAGGCGATGGCTCTATATTTCTAAACCAGGTTATGAGATCAAATACAACTATCTATAGAGATCTTGCCATGTCTTTAACAAATATTTTATGTGGCTATGACAATAAATGCAAGGTTATCTTTGATGGAAGTCATTACCAGGCTATAGACCCTCTAAACATATTCTCTAGCTCTTCCAGCTTCAGACCAAGTGACATAGCTTCTCTAGCCATATACCAAGATGTCTTCACAATAGCTCTCTCAGTCATGCTGAGATTTATACATCCATCTACATGGCTACCACCACTAGTTGAATATATAAACAGATTCTTTGTCTCCATAACAACAAGTTTCCTGTTATCAACAGCTATTGCCGTTATTCTTATGGCTATAGTATACAGGGTCTTTCTCAGAAGGGAAAATATTGTTGTTGATCAGAGGCTCCCTGAGGTTAGGGAGGTAGAGATGTTTGTATTTAGAGATTTGAGAGAATCTATCGCTAGGGGGAAATATAGATTGACTAAACACGATTTTGTTAACCTCTTTGAGATTATAGACAATGTCTTTAGGAGTGTTGTGGGTGTTGAGCTCTGTAGCAATAGGGCTTTAGAGTATATATCTAGTCTTGTTGGATCTGAGAAGGCTGGGAGGTATGTAGATAGGATGTGTAGGGGTTATAGGAAAGCTGTTAGAGGTGGTATAAGACCATTTATATTGTCGTGGCATAGATATACAATGTCTATGATTAGAGAGAGTGAGTCTATTCTAAATGCAATGGGGTATACACTAACTAGGGAGAAGGGAGTAGAATATATATTCCTAAAGTGAAGGTTATGAGTATCACGATAAGTGAGATAAGTGCTACATATAGATTCAAACTTGTTGTAATACTAATATCTATCCTAATCGGCTTTGGTGCTATTGTGAATAGAGGTCTTCTAACTATAGCTATAGCATTAATTGTTTTAACAGCTATTATGAGGGGGTACACAAAGCTTTGTATACATATTGTATCCAATTTGAGGGTTTCTATACCTAGCTATATAGGTTATGAGGGTGAGGAGAAGGTTGTTGAGATATCTATAGAGAACCCTACCTATATACCCATAGCATTTCTTGAGATATCTATAAACTATTCACCATTTCTAAAACTTGTTGGTGGAACAAAATCAGCTCTTCTCCTAATTCCCCCAAGGGGTAAAGCTGTTGTTAAGCTTGTCTTCAATGCTAGGCTAGGGAGACATGTTGTTGGACCTATAAAAACTGTTGTCAGGGATCCCCTCGGGCTCTATAGATCTAGTGAGATTATGATTGGTAGAAAGTCTTATCTAGAGATATATCCAAGGGTTTCAGAAACAGTTGTTAGGAAACTTCTCGTCTTCACAAGATCTACAGGTATTGTGAGAACTAGGCAGAGGGGCAGTGGTGTGGAGATCCATAGCATAAGAGAGTATACACCCTATGACGATGTCAGGAGAATTCTGTGGAAATACTATGCATCTAAACGAAAACTTGTTGTCAAGGATACAGAGAGGGAGACTATGCAAAACATATTGTTTATCCTAGATGCAACACCCCCTATGTTCATAGGTCCCTATGGATATACACCATTTGAACACTGTTCAAGGACTATAGCAAGTATAGCTAGATATCTAGCACATAGAGGTGATCTCATGGGTATAGCAATATTTACAAGGAAATATATAGAGGTTTCGCCAAGGTTTGAAAGGGGTATGAAGGGCTATAAAAATGTTATTAACTATATAAAGAATATAGATTTTGATACAGATGATACAGATGATAGTGTTAGAGCTCTAAGGATAGAGGGATTGTTTAGAAAAACAATATCTATGTTGCCAAGAGAGAGAAGCATAATATTCATATTTACAACATCTGGAGGGAAAACATATAGAGAAATTCTAGCAAAATATGTGAATATCCTTAGAGAGATGATGCACGAGATATACATAGTTATACCAATAACAACTATATATGAGATCAAGGGTCTACCTGAATGGGGGCAGGCAATATTTAGGATAAAAACATATGAGGCTATGAAGAGAGAGATAGAATTTGCAAATAGCTTAAAACATATGGGTATAGATGTTATTGCAGCAGGGCCACAACACATTCCACAGCTTATAGTGTCAATGATAGAAATGAGAAGATATTAGATTTGATCCAATAGCTACTCTATAGATCTATCTTATCCTTAACCTCCTATATAGATCCGTAACAACAGCTACAGCTAGGATAATACCTGTTACAGATTCTATCCAATATGGTGATACCCCAGTCAATACCAATGAATTTCTTATTAATCCTATTAGAAATGAGCCTATAATTGCTCCAAGAGCCATTCCCTCACCACCAGCAAGACTAACACCACCCACGGCATTAGACGCTATTGCAAAGAGTTCCATACCCAGACCTGTACCTGGATACGCTGTCATCATAAGAGAGGTATTTATGACACCAGCTAGAGCTGCACAAACACCGCTATACCCATATACAAATAGTCTAACTTTATTTATAGGAACACCACTTATCCTAGCAACATCTATATTACCACCAACTGCATATACATATCTACCAAGAATACTAAACCTCTGTATGTATATACTTAGAATAGCTGTGATAAGGAGTATTGTAACTAGTATAGGCGTTGTTGATACGAGTGCTAATGCTCTATATTGATGTAGAACTATAGGCCATCCAAGCGTTATTGCTTGTGCAAATCCTCCAAAAAATATCTTACTCACAAGCGTTATGAGGAATGCTGGCATTATCTGTGGGAATGGTGGTGAAAGTATACTTACAAATGCACCATGGAAAAGACCTATAGAGAGACCGAATAGTAGTGTTAGAAATATTGATATGGGTATGGGAATCCCAATACAGTGAATTAGATATGCTAATACCATGCCAGAGGCAGCAGCTATAGAACCTACTGATAGATCTATACCACCACTAATCAAGACAAAGGATTCTCCCATAGCCATAACGCTTAGAGCTATAATCCACCTTAGTATAGCCTCCCAATTCTCTACAGTCCAAAAATTAGGATTAACAGCACCTGTTACAAAGGCTATAACAGCTATAGCTAAAGAGATACCGAAGACAGGTTCAACTACAATTCTTCTTAGCATTGACATAGCCTTATCCCGATAAGGATTATTGGCATCAAATATATAAGCTTTTATTACACCAAGAATACTAGCTGTATACATAGAACTTTTGATAGGAGATCTTAAATGCATAGAGCTCCAATCCTTGAGACTGTAGACATATGGAAGAGATTTCCAGGCGTTATTGCTCTAAAGGGAGTCTCTATAAAGGTTTATGAGAATGAGATTGTAGGTCTTGTTGGAGAAAATGGTGCAGGTAAATCAACATTTCTAAAGATTATAGGTGGAATTCTAAGGAAGGATTCTGGAAAGATATATTGGATGAGTAGAGAGGTAGAGTTTAGATCTCCTCATGAAGCTCTAGAGAATGGTGTTGCATATGTGCCTCAAGATGTAAATATCCTTGGCAATCTATCTCTATATGAGAATGTGTTTATTGGTAGAGAAAACAAATCTCTATTTCTACCAAGGGATAGTAGACGTGAGATAGAAGCAAGTAGAAAGGTTTTCAAAGAGCTTGGTATAGATATAGATCCTATTATTAAGGGTAGAGAGGTGGGATTCTCAATAGCACAACTAACACTTATTGCTAGAGCTATATACTTTAAATCAAAACTAATAATGTTTGATGAACCTACATCAGGCTTAGGTGTTATAGAAACAGAGAAACTCCTTAATATAATGACGAGATTGAGGGATATGGGGGTATCAATAATATTTGTTAGTCATAAAATTGAAGAGGTTATGAATGTTGCTGATAGAATCTATGTGTTAAGAGATGGCACACTAGTTTCTGAGTATAGTAGAGAACAATTTGATTTACATAGAATTGTTAGAGATATGGTTGCACGTGAAGTAAAAGAGTTCTTCCCCAAGGAGAAGGTAGAAATAGGTAATATTATCATGGAGGTTAAAAACCTTTCAGATACTGTTGGATTTGTTAAAAATGTTAATTTCTATGTTAGACGTGGCGAAATTCTGGGTATATATGGAATTGCAGGTTCTGGAAGAACAGAGATGGCACTTACACTAATAGGTTTTAGACCAAAGAAATCAGGTACTATAGTTATTGATGGAAAAACCGTTGAGATCCGTAGACCTAGGGATGCTATTAACCATGGAATAGGTTATCTACCAGAGGATTGGAGGCTATCCCTAGTTCTAATTATGTCTATAAGTGAAAATATATCGTTACCGATAATAAATAGCTTAAGAGTTATAAACCTAGGTGGATTATCACCTATAGATTTCTCATCAGAGTCAAAAATATCTCGAGACTATGTCAATAAACTTAGAGTAGTGCCACCAGACATTAAGAGAAGGACGTTATATCTTAGTGGTGGAAATAAGCAGAAAGTTGCAATAGCAAAACTTCTTGCTTCTCGATCAAAGATACTTATACTTGATGAACCCACTCATGGTATTGATGTTGGTGCTAAAGTTGAAATTAGAAAGCTTATGTGTGATATTGCTAAGGAGGGAAAGGCAGTTATATTGATATCATCAGAACTGCCAGAGGTTATAAATATGAGTGATAGGATTTTGGTAATGCGTGAAGGGACTATTGTAGCTGAGTTTAGTAGAGATGAAGCATCAGAAGAGAAAATTGCTAGAGCTGCTATTCTCTAAATCTATTTTTTGAAATAAATCAGTATATAGTAAAGAAAGAATAAACTTTTTTAACCCCGGCCAGAGATTTATCTTTCGGAGATCATATATGAGGGGTATATCTAGAACAACTTTAGCTATAGTGATAATAGCTGTTGTAGTAATAGCAGCAGTAGCAGGCTTCTTAGTATGGAGATACTACTTTGCTACACCACCTAAGAAAATGGTATTTGTTGTTATAGGAAAATCTGTTCATCCTTATTGGAGTGTTGTTGAAGCAGGTGTTAAGAAGGCTGGTCAAGAGCTTGGAGTTGAAGCAATCTTCTGGGTACCATCAAAGGAGGATGTACCTGCACAGCTAAGTACAATGGATACATATATAGCTCAGAATGTAGCAGGTATAGCTATTGCACCATCCGATCCTAGTGCAGCTACCCCCTATATCAATAAAGCTCTTGAAAAAGGTATACCCGTTATAACAATTGATACAGATGCTGCTCAAAGTAATAGACTTGCATATCTTGGTACAGGTAACTATAGAGCGGGTTGGCTAGCAGGTCTACTTGCATGGCAATGCCTAAAGGAGAAAGGATATGCAAAACCAGGAGCAACAGTTAAGGTAGCTATATTGACAGGTTCTCTAACAGCTGCAAACTCCCTAGAGAGAATAGCTGGATTTCAGCATGCTATTGGAAATGCTAGTAAAAAGGATCCAGATATAGGTGGTAATATAAATATTGTATGGCTTGGACCTTATAACGATGAAGAAGATGCTGCCAAAGCATTAAGCCTAGCATCATCTGTCCTAGCTTCACATCCAGATCTCCATGCAGCATTTGGTGTATATGCCTATGATGGACCTGCATGGACAAAGGCTATGGAGGGTGCAGGGATACCACCGGGTAAGATATGTCTAATAGAATTCGATGTAACTCCAGACAACATACCACCTGTTAAAAGTGGATATGCATATGCTACTGTAGGACAAAGACAATACTTCATGGGCTACTATGGAGTTAAACTACTCTACAATATGACTAAGATGGGTGTAGAGCAAGCACTAAAGAACTTCATACCGGGTTATCCAAATAATAAGATCTATGATACTGGTGTAGACCTTGTATCTACAAGAACATTTGAGTTTACAGCTCCTACAGGTGAAAAGGTAAAGGTAACATCTATTGATGACTATAGAAATCTATGTGTACAACTAGGTGTAGATCCAAAGCTTCTCTTAGGAGAATAAACTAATTATAATATTTTTCATTTCTTTTTATTAAGCTATACTCATAGTTTTCAAGAATATTGAAAGCACAATCCAGATGATACTATTTTATTGATTTTATATTAATGCTTTTATCTCTGATCCCCCATTAATCTATTTCTAGTGGTCTTAATGAGTTTTCTCTATGGCCTCTCACTTACATTGGTTATAGCAGTTATAGTTGCATCTATCTTTGAAAAGCTTAGGTTTCTTCCATCTGCAGGTTTTCTTTTAGCGGGTTTTATAGTCAAGATGATTTCATTGTATATCGCTCCAAATCTTTTTATGAGTTTTGATGTATATGGATTTGGATACTACCTCCTTGTTATTAGCAGTATTCTTATAGCTTTTGAGATGGGTAGAGAGATAGGTTCTACAGGATTTGATCCTAAGGTTGTATCATTTATAGCTCTTGAAACTACTCTAATAATGATTCTTTCAATATCTATACTAAGAGCTTTTGGATTAGCTTTAGATGAAGCTATATCTGTTGGTATAGCCCTTCTATCCTCTAGTAGCACAACTGTATATGTACTGACAAGAGATGTTTCTAGCTCTACAAGAAGTATTGCTCTATCCATAACTCTTCTAGAGGATATTGCTCTACTAACTATGCTAAGCCTTGTTAGGGGTAGGGGCAGTAATCCGTTGATAACACTAACACTTACAGTTCTAATGGCGCTAATCGGAAGCATTATATTTAGATACCTTAGCAGGATATTCTATGTAAGTAGATACCCATATATATTATCCATAGCTATAGCATTGGCATATGCGGGAGTAGCAGAATCCTTTGCATCACCCTATCTAGGAGCATTTGTTGCTGGCTATATTATCCAGAGAAATATTGGCAGTATCAATTCCTCAGAGAGCTTTACATCGATAGCAGTATTGCTATATATGCTTTCAATAGGTATGGTATTTCCATATATAAACATATTTAGGCTCCACATATTTATACTCGTCATAATTCTATCGCTTATCTCTATAGCTATTAGAGCTATAGCAGTATTCCTAACATCACTAATAATACTTGGTGATGCAAGAGAAGCTACCATTATAAGCCTTAGAATGACATCTATAAGTGAATTAGCACCTCTAGTAGCTCTAACAGCAGTTGGAGGAGGTATAACATCGCATGACATTGCAGTAGCACTTGTATTAATGCCTATAGCAACAATAGCTATAGCACCTATAATAGCATCTAGATCTAGTGGTATTGCAGATACTATTGGTAGATATATAAAAGTTAGAAAAGTATTTACAAGGATAGATGATTTATATAGAATTCTGTCAGATATAGTGTATACCTCTATAAAGATTGTAGGGATATTGATAGCTATAGCCATAGTAACGACATTTCTAAGCTATATAGCCCTAGCCTCTATACCTATATCAGTCTATGCCCTGTATAGATACTATAAACAGCTATCAGATAAGATAGATAAGCTATATAGCGGCATAGGGATAGTAGCTAGATATATAGTGAGATTCTTTATAGTTCTAGCTCTATCACTATTAACAGTATATATATTGACAACACTATCAGAGACAATACAGATGATAAATATCTTGAGACCTTATCTACCTATAGCAATACCAATAGTTATAGCAGTCATAGTTATTGACATGGCTATAGAGATTATGAATAGATATCGCTTAAAATCTAATCAAATATATTGATCAATTCATTGACAACCCTCAAATAGTCGTAAACAATCTGTTTTATCACATTAGGTAGACTATCTTCATTCTCTATATAGCTTGATAATACTATATATCCCTCCTCATTAACATCAACTCTACTCTTCACAACACCATATCTTCTTATCCTATGCTGAAAAGCTTCATCTAGAATCGAAAAGTTTCTTAGGTAGAGAGGATCAGACTCTATAATATATCCAAAATCCTCTAGAAATATCTCAAACCCTACTCTAGTATTCTCCTCAATATATGCACCAACAATACTCTCAGAACCCCTCCATATCCTAGGTGCTACATAGATTCCATGAGAATGGAGCTTTTCTACAACCCTAACACTCTCCCTAGAATATATCTTCAGATCAATTAGATCGACACTAACATTAGCACCATCCTTAATCTGTAACACATAGTGTCTAGGCCCTAGAAACCAGCCAACATGATTTACATATCCATATGGTTGATTAGCCCATGCAAAAAGACATAAAGCTTTTCCAGGAGGCCAATAAGCAAGAGAACCACTTGATACATATGTAGTTGTCTCTCCATCAAATTCTAGACCTATACCAAAATATACCTCCTCCTTCCACACCCTAGCTATAGAGGAGATAGGTAAAATAGTTTTTATCCTATCAAAAAATCTATCATCTGTAACAAGAACGGGTATCTCAAGATCTTTGCCAAATCTTATCATTAGATACAAAAATATACACCGAAATTTGCTGTCACCTAAAAACATTTTAACTCTATATAAATTTACTCTTAATAGAGGTGAAAAAGTTATTCAAGAGTGGCTTATCTCTCTCATAGGCTCTATAGCCACTATAGTTATCTCTATCTCTAGTCTTGCTCATTGGCTTGGCAAAAAGTTTGGCGAGATTGATGCTAGGTTTAGAGAAATTGATAAAAGATTTGAATCATATGATAAGAAGTTTGAGGAGATAGATAAAAGATTTATATCTATAGACAAAAGATTTGAGGCTTTAGAGAAGAGATTAGATAGTATTGAAAATGAAATTAGATCTCTGAGAATAACAGTATCGAGAATTGTTGAAGTTGTTAAATCTTCTCAAGAGTTTATGATTGATTTTCTTTCTTATGAAGGTGTTTTGAGGAAGGAGGCATCTGATGTTATTAGACATGAGATTAGTAGAATATTTAGGGTTGTATCTATGTATACAAATCCATTGACCAAGGAGGAGGTTGAAAGATTGAAACAGCTTATAGAGAAGGAAGAGTTAACACTTGAGGAAGCTGAGGAACTCTATGAGATAGCGAATAAGCTTGTGTATGAATATGGAACATCAGAGACATGGAAACTTCTATTCTATGCAAGATTCTGGATAGGATATAATCTAAGGAAGATGAAGGAGCAGAGGGAAAGAGAGAAACAAAAAGAGAAACAATGCTAACAATCTATTCTAGTTATATATCATAAATCGGATTTCTCAATAGCAACCCCATCTCTTGTGGTTGAAAGGATTACAACAACATTTATACTAATACTTTGCTATACTCTCTAGGAATACAATGGTTTTTAGCTCTGGTATGACCATGGTCTTCACACCGTATACATATAGAATATTTTCCTCTGTTAAGACTTTTTCAGGTGGGCCTATTGAGAATACCTCTCCTCTTCTCATCATTATCACATTATCTGAGTATCTATAGGCTAGCGTAAGATCGTGTAGAGCCATTAGCACAGCAATATTCTTGTCTCTCGCTATCCTCTTTATCAGGTTCATAATCTCTATTTGGTGGTGTGGATCTAGATTTGATGTTGGTTCATCTAATAGCAATATCCTTGGCTCGGATACAAGTGCTCTTGCTATTAATATCATTTGTAGTTCTCCACCACTAAGCTCTGTTATCCTCCTATTGGCTTTATCCTCCATACCTATCTCTTTAAGGATTTCAAATGCTTTTTCATAGTCCTTCTTTGTAGGTGTAAATAATATATATGGTTTTCTACCTGTAACAACAAATTCTATAACTGTTACTGGTTGTAGTGAGGCTAGTCTCTGTGGAACATATCCAAATATCTTAGCTATATCCCTCCTACTAAGGCTATGAACAGTCTTCCCATCTATATATACAGAGCCTTTCCTAGGCTTTAGAATACCGTCTATAACTCTTAGAAGAGTTGTTTTTCCAGATCCATTAGGTCCTACAATAGATACAATTTCACCTCTGTCAACATCAAATCTTATATTCTTTAAAACATCTATACTCCTATAACTAAATTCAACTCCATCTACTCTCAGAAACACCATGTCTACCACCAAACATAAGCACTATGAGTAGAGGGACTCCTACAAGAGTTGTTGTAATACCAACGGGTAGTGTAACCGGGTTTAGAATTGTTCTACCTATAAAATCTGCTAACAACATTATTATAGCTCCATAGAGAGCTGACGATATGATACATCTTCTAGAGCTCCAACCAACTGTAAGTCTAGCTATATGAGATGCTACAAGACCTGCAAAACCTATTACACCTACAAATGATACAGATATGGCTGTTAGTAGAGAGGATATCAATAGAATAGCAATCCTAAGAATCTTGATATTAACACCACTCGATATAGCAACCTCGTCTCCAAACACAGCCAGGTCTAGATCTGTTGAAAGAGCTAGAAATACTATAATCCCTGCTATAGCCACTATCATTAATATCCATACCTCTAGCCATGCAGTTCTACTAACATTTCCATATGTCCAGAAGAGTAGTGTTGCTACCTGTATCTCGTTGAAGTATAGATATTGAAGAAGCGATAGTGTTGCCTGTATAGCAAATGATAATGTTATTGATGCTAATATTATTCCATAGATCGAAAGACCTATTGCATATGATAGAACTAGAATTAGAAAGGATTGCATCATAGCCATGGTAAATGCTGAGCCAACAACAATATAATAGTTAGTTATTGTTATCATAGATGTAGAAGCTGTACGTGCACCTACTATAGATAGTGTACCGGGTACAGACATAGCTATACCAACACCTAGAGCAGCTGCATGCTGAATACCTAGTGTAAATGGGGATGCCAAAGGGTTTCTAAGAATATTTTGTAGTGATATAGATGAGACTCCAAGTATTATTCCAACAGCTATTGATGTTAATGCTCTACGTATTCTCATATCAATTACACTAGCCAATGCCCTATCACGTGTATTACTAAGTATAGTGTTTAGTAGATCTTGGATAGAAAGCTTATAGTATCCTCCCATAGATATTGATAAAATTACTAGGAGTATAATAAGTGAAAAGAGAGCTATGTTTATAGCTAAAAATCTTATTGTACTATCTGAAATCTCTATTCACCCACACATCCAAATAGATCTGATAGATTGGTAAAACCTAGATATCCACCATCAATATATTTCTGGTATAGCGGTTCATCAAGAAACTTCATAAATATCTCATTAGCTTTTTCTATCGGGTCTATATCGGTAAATCTATCTGGATATAGAACCTTTCCAATATAGTATGCATCAGCAAGTGCAACTGCTAGATTAGTGTGATAATAATTATATGGTAGAAGTCCATAGACCTTACCATCTCTAAATGCCTTAAGACTACAGTATTTATCTGAGGATCTATTGAAGTCCTGTAAAACAACATTAAGATTATTCTCATCTATAAATACAATATCTGGTTGCATAGATATGAGGTATTCAAAGTCTATGTTTATAAATCCTCTCGTAGATGTAGCGTTATCTACGATACTCTTTGTTGAAAGCCACCAGAGAGGCGGATAGGGAGATTGTGTAGCTGTAAACGGCTGTGCACCTCTATATGATACTGCTCCCACATATACTCTAACCATAGATGTATCTACACCTTTTACCCTCTGCCTAAGATCATTCAAAATATTCTCTACATAGTTTATGAGTTCCTCAGCTCTCTCACTCCTATTAAGAACTGTGCCAAGTAGTCTAAGAGCTCTATAGAATGCTGATAGATCTGGAGAAGTAGCAGGGGTATAGTCAACAACAACTACAGGAGCTCCAACTTCCTGCTGAAGCTTGTCAGGGTCATAGAGTTGGGCATAGTAGAGACTCATAACCACAAGATCGGGTTTAACCGCTAAGATTCTCTCTGGATCAGGTGTACGACCAGGGCCACCAGGTCCTATAGTAGGTAGATCTTTAAATCTATTGTAGACAGCCATAGCATAGTCTCTACCTACAGGATCCCAAGTCTTCTCAATCTCTTCAACCCCTACAACCATATCAGTAGCATTTAGATATACTACAAGCCTTAGTGCTCCTGGTCCTATAGCAACTATACGACTTATGTTTCTAGGTATCTTAATAGTTCTATTAGCAAAATCAGTTACTGTTATATATGGTTCCAACACTGTTGATGTAGATATTGTTGTAGTTGCACCTCTCTGTGTTGTTCCAATATAATAACCAATGATAATGGCGATAACAGCTATGATTATTACTATCGCTATATAGACTATAGATCTATTCATATTGATCACCCTCTCGATATTCTAATAGGATATCTGATACTGTCTATACCACGCCCAATAACAGCCTGTAATAATCTATCTGCACATACTGGACATAGATATGTGTCGCCTATCTTTACAGCTTTTGGAGCCATTACAAGTTCTCCACATTTTACACATCTAATGCTTTCAAATATTGGTGCTCTTTCAATTGGTTCAACCTCAACCTCCTCAATAACGAATTCCTCCTCTGGGACTTCAGCCATTTTAAGTCCTATCTCCTCCCATAACCTGTGTAGCTTCTCTTTATCCTCTTTACTCCCCTCTCTCCTCCTAACAACTTTATCAAAGAGATCTAAAGCCTCTCTAGAGAAGTATTTCGATCTAAGCTTTTCAGCATCTATATACACCCTAACGCCTCTCCAAGTACCTCTCCTAACAAGGGTCAAAGCATTCTTCCCAACATCAATATATATCAAACTATTGTTACCCAATGTACAGCCAGTAGCTATCTGAACACCATCAGCCATACAGTTATTAGCTTCAACAATAGCTAAAAGCTCTTCACCAATAGTCTCAGCTTCACCAGCCCTAGAGACACCAAGTCTCTTCATAGCTATTTCAGATATTCTAAGACCTAGGACTAGAAATGGACATATATGGCCGTGAAACCATTTAGCTTTTTCAATAAGATTTCTATCAACCAATATGTACACCTACTATTTGGCTAGATGCACCAGGTTAAAATATTTATGTGTCTAAGGTTTATATATAGCTATAAAGGTTAGAAAGGCTGGATGCAATGCCTTTTGAAGATCCTAGATGTCTAATGTGTAGAAAGTGCTGTATAGAGACAGAGATGATTCTTCTGCCAAGCGATATAGAGAGGATAAAGAGGTTTACAGAGCTAGATATAGATAGATTTGCTGTATTTAGAGATGGTTTCTATAGGCTTAGAAATGTGGATGGTAGATGTATATTCCTAGACGATAACGGCTGTAGAATATATCCTATAAAACCTATTGGATGCTCAATATATCCTCTAATTTTCGACTCTATACATGGACCAGTGATAGATAGTCTCTGTCCTCTAGCCAAAGAATTTATATATAGATGTAGAGATATTGAAGAGGCATTGAACCTACTAAAAGATTTTCTTAGAGAGCTTGAGGATAGCTATAGCTATAGAGTCAACTGGAATACTTTTTATAGAGAATCAAAAAGATTAATCGATATGTGTAACAGGAGATAACACAGTAGGTTCTAGACCTTGGATCAACAGCTATATTGATCCATAGTAAACCTTGAAATCTGCTATGGTGACAACAAATCTTGCGGATGCTCCTCCATTGTTTTGCGTTCCCCACTCTGTTCCTATCTCCCAGTTTAGTAGATAGTATCCTGACATAGATACATATTTCTTTGCTGCTTGTATAAATAGTGTTGGGTCATATGCAACAGATCCGCATCTCACACTCCATCCACTTGGTGCGAATGCTATATAGTCCCATCCACCCCATGGGACAGATCGCTGTAGATATACATCCCATTTAGCATCAATTCTAGTTCCATTTATAACTATAGGTATTATCTCCTCACCAACCCTATCACCAGCAGGACCTAGATTCTGACTAAATAGCCATACCATAATCTCTATATCTCCCTTACCAGGAGGTGTACCAGGAGCTCTAGCAACAGATTCCCTCACAATCCATGCATCTGCAGCTATATTAAAATTCATTGTTGGATCCAAATCCTCTATACATACATAGAAACTTACAACGAATTGCCTTGGATTATCAACATTTATTGGAAATGCAACTCCATAGCCATCAATATATCTTGTATCCCAAGGCTTTCTACCAACATATATCTCTGGATATCCATTGACCCACTGAACAGGTTGAATGCTATGTAAATCGCTAACAATTTTAATGGTTAGATTATGGATATAGATATACATTCTTTGGTAGCCCAGAGCAGAGTTAACTCCATAGAGATTGAGTGAAGCTCTAAAGTCTGGAACATTGTCATTGTTGATATCTATATTTGTTGATGGGTATAGACCTTGTGTAGGATATTCAAGTATCTTTGGTGTAGGGATCTGTGGAGATAGTGTGATATATGTGGTTATGGTTTGAGTTTCTGTTAGTGTTACCGTCTCTGGAGGTAGAGTAGTTGTGATATACATGGTTTGTATCGCTGTAACTGTTGTAGATACTGTTTTTGTTGATACAGCTGTTTGATATACTGTTATTGTAACAGATGTACCTGTTCTCTGCATCTCCACACCAATATATATACCCATAGCAATTATCGCTACAACCAATATGGCTACAACTATATATGTAGTTCTAAGAGCCATAATACCACAAGATATCTGTTCATGAAAACCAATAAAAATCTTTTAGAGAATATTGGTGCGGGGGGTGGGATTTGAACCCACGCAGGCCTACGCCATCGGGTCCTAAGCCCGACCCCTTTGACCTGGCTCGGGCACCCCCGCACATCTAATCTATCATTATCTTACTCTCTTGTGTCTAGCTTTTTAGTTTTTCAGTACCTTTCTATATTAGTGAGAATTCTATTATATATACATCTGGATTGCTATTAATTCTCTTCATACCATATATCTTTGCTAATTCTCTCAGTAGTGCTTCTCTTGATGAAAATCCATCTGCTTTTATTTCCTCATCTGTTAACTCATTTAGCTTCTTTCTATTGATTCTCTTTATAATAGCTCTACCTATTCTTACATGTCCTACATATACCTCTACAGTTTCACCCTCCTTTAGATCTGTATTCAATCTTATTGTTGTTTTCTTCTCACCTGTAAGTATCTTTCCTGCATATTCTAGTTTAAATACTAGTTTCTTCATCTCTATATATTCCCACTACCCTATGACTCTTCTACTTCCTCTTCAGGTATCTTAACAATTAGATATCCATTCCTTATCAGATTAGCAACATCCCTCCTGATCATCTCTGTAACTATCTCTCTAAAACCTTCTATAGGTACTTCAGATCTTATCTTAATATCAAGTTTTCTAGCTAAATCCTTAACAGCTCTCAGACATTCATCTCTAACTATACAGATCTCACACCTACACCTATCACCCTTTACAAAAACAAATCCCAGCTTCCCATCAACAAAACCTCCCTTATCAGTATAGACATTTATCTTTATAAGATTATTATTCTCATCTATAGACAGATCATACACTAGAAACATTCTTGCACCAACATAGAAACCACCATTTCTATATACAATAAATCCATTTCTCTCTAAAACATGGAGATGCCTATATATAGCAGTTCTAGAAATATTTAAAGCATTCGCAATTTCAGCAGCTGATGATACTCCTCTTGCAAGTATAGACATGATAGCACATCTAATTTCATTTGCTATACATCCCTCAAATGCCTTACGATTAATTAGCCTTATGATATCTGGCTCAGGATAGTTAGATGGTAGACTTAGGGATTTTAATCTGAGTAAAGCTTCTTGAGGCATAAACTTCACTACATAGATAATATTTAGCTTCTCTCTAAAACCTTTTTACCTTTCTTAAAAACTCTTCACTTGTCCTCGATATAACATCTATAACAGAGTCTATATCGATACTCTTTATAGAGGCTATAACTCTATATAGCTCTAATACCATCTTTGGATGCATATCAATACCCCTATACCTATATGGTGCATCACTCTCAAGAAGCATAACCTCTAGTGGAGCTGCTCTAACTATCTCTCTATGCTTCTCCTGTATAGATATTGCAGGATTAATAGTAATTCTATACCCCCTATCAGCTATCTCCTTCAAAAGCTCTATAGGACCTGTATACCAATGGATTATAGCTAGAGATATATCGTATCTATATAGAAGCTCTAATGCTTCTCTCCAAGCACCTGCAGCATGTATATTGACAACAAGATTTCTATCCCTTGCAATACTGAGAAACATCTTCAGAATCTCTATCTGTTTATCAAATGTTTCATATCTAAACTTCTTATCAAGTCCTATCTCTCCTAGAACCATAACATCTCTAGCCTCAATAACATCAATAATATTTCTAGCCTCCTGTAACGAGCTATCCCCTACATTCCATGGATGTAGCCCTACAGCAGGTATAACCCATGGAAATCTTCTACTGAGATCAAGAGTCCTTAGAGAAGATTTATAGTCATCACTAACAGCAAGGACGTATATACCAAGACTTGCAATATCGTTTTCTATAGATTCCTCGCTATATTCATGAAGGTGGCAATGTGCATCAAGAACCACCCTGCTTCTTGCCGATGACAAATTCCCTCACCTTATTACTAGGTATATGGATAAACTCTGTATATACCTCTAGAGGAATATATGCAAATCTATCTAGTTTATATGTTGGATGTATCCTCCCAACTATATTAACCTTATATCCACAGTATGGACAGCTCATATCATCTCTCAAATTAACCTCCACTATATCGAACCCCATTCTTCTTATCAATAGCTTTCCACATCTTGGGCAATAGGTATTTTCAAGTTCATGGCCAGGAACATTACCTAGATATACATAGTGAAGACCCTCCTCCTTAGCTATAGCAGCATGTTTCTCTAAAACTTTTACAGATGTTGATGGAATATCGAGTAGCTTGTAATCTGGGTGAAATCTTAGGAAGTGTATAGGTGTTTCAGGACCTAGATTCTCAACAACCCATCTAGCTAATTTTCTTGCCTTCTCAAGATCATCTCCATATCTTGGTATAACTAGATCTGTAATCTCTACATATACACCCCTCCTCTTAAGCTCTACAATAGCCTGAAATACAGGTTCTATATCTGGAACTAGAGAGAGTTTTCTTGCAACATCTCTATCCCCATGGCCCTTCAGATCAACTGTAGCTGCATCCATAAACTTTACCACTAGATCTATAGTTTCATCAGTCATATATCCATTTGTAACCATAGTGTTAAATAGCCCCTCCTTCCTAGCTAGAATACCTACATCATATGCATACTCTATAAATACCACAGGCTCGTTATATGTATATGTAATTCCCTGAGCACCATAAGCAGTAGCAAGCTTTACAGCTAGCTCAGGCTCTAGCTTCCATCCAGCAATAACCCTCCTCTGACTAATATCCCAATTCTGACAAAATACACAGCCCCAGCTACAGCCAGTTGTAGACATTGAGAACACCATTGAACCTGGATTAAATTGATATAGAGGCTTCTTCTCTATAGGATCAATAGCAACAGCTATTGCAAGTCCATGGGAAACTAGATAGAGCTTCCCATCAAAATTCCATCTAATACCACAAAAACCATATTGATTATCTAAAAGCTTACATCTCCTAGGACAAGCACTACATTCCACAAGTTTCTTAGACTCATCAATAACTCTATATAGCATAGCTTCCTTAGGCATTGAAAGCACCTTACCAATAATAATTGCTTAAACCAGTAATAAATCATCATAATTCTCATTAGAGATATACCCTAGAATCTAAGACAATATATCCTAATCCCCTCAGACTCATTAACACCACAAATACTCATATCCCAACTTCTCTTATTCTAGTGAATATCTGTCTTCAGAGATTAGAACTCCATTATCAATATAAATAGTTCTATCTATGTCGAGTCTCTCAATAGATTCATATAGATGTGTTGCTATCACTATTCCTCTCCCCTTTAATTTATAGCTATTTAGAATCTCTATCACTCTATTCCTCTTCTCCCTATCTAGATTCGTAAATGGTTCATCAATAAACATCATCTCTGGTTCTAATACCAATGCTCTTCCAATAGCTATAAGCTGTTTCTGACCCATTGACAAGTTCTTTGCCTTCTCCTGTAAAAGACTCTTTATCCCTAGCAGCTCAGCTATATCATTTACAGCTTTCTCTATATAGCTATCACTATAACCTCTTATTATAAGTCCATATGCAAGATTGTCATAGACAGTACCACTAAACATAATTGGTCTATCATGGATATAAACAATTCTTCTCCTATACATATCCACAGCATTGGTCTTCCATACATTGACACCATCAACAAGTACCACACCCTTGCTAGGTCTATACAAAAGTGATGCTATCTTCATAAGCGTTGTCTTCCCCGCCCCATTAGCTCCCCTAAGAATAACTATCTCCCTAGGGTTAAATGCTATGGTTATACCCTTAACAACCCAGTTCCCCATATCTTCATATCTATACCATACATCGATAAGTCTAATCATCTCTCCATACCCCTCAACAATCTTATTGTTACTATTAGAAGAATCTCTATAGCCAACAATATTGCTCCTAGCTTTAATGCATAGTCAAAATTCCCCATCTCTACATATAGTGCTATAGCTGTTGAGAATACCCTTGTCTCCCACCTAATATTTCCACCAACCAGTAGAGCTACTCCAAGCTCTCCTAAAGCTCTTGAAAATGCTATCATTATTGATGCTATAACCATATTGAATGACTCTCTAAATACTGTAGCCATAACCTGGCTCTTTCTAGCTCCTAGAGATAGTGCAAGTTCTCCATACTGTTCATATACGTTTCTTAGAGCTCCAAACGATGTAGCTATGATTAGCGGTGTTACAAGAATTGACTGTCCAATTATTATTGCATAAGGTGTATATAGAAGGTTTAGAAAGCCTAGAGGACCACTTCTACTGAGTAATAGATAGAGGAGAAGTCCTATTAGAACTGTTGGAATACCTGAGAGAGATTCCATGATAGGGATTAAGATTCTTAGCCTTGGCCTTACAACAGCTGTATACGCTAGGGGTAGACTCCAGAGAGATGATAATATTGTTGCTGTTCCTGATACCAATATAGATCTTATAGCTATATCTACTATCTCATCCACATAGCTCACCAAGGATCTATAGCTAGTCACTATAGCTAACACAAGAATCTTATAGCTATATGATCGATCTATGTATATTATTGCTCCCGTGCTAGTTGGCTCCATATATCTAGAAGCTGTTGCTCTCTCCCAGCTACTGAGCTAAATAGTGGTACACCATATCTCTCTATATCATAGCTAGAGATGAACTTCTGCCCCTCCTCACCAGCAATAAACTCTATAAATTTCTCTGCATATTCAAGCTCACGTCCACTACATCTAGAGGAGAGATAAGCACTATAGATATTTATTAGCTGTGTATCGTTGTGGAAGAGAATCTCTAGATTTTGTATAGATCCATTATATCTAAGTACTAGAAATGTTGATATATCGCTAAGTGTATAGCCATCCATTTCACTAGCTTGTATAAGGGCTTGAACCATCCCACATCCACACTCCTTATACCATCTCCTACCAAATGGATTAAGTCCTGCCATCCTCCACAGCTGAATCTCCTTGGCATTAGTACCAGAATTATCCCCTCTACTAATAAATACTGTTAACCCCCTTTCAGTAGCATTATATATCCTTCTAAAAGCATCTATAGCATCACTAGCCCTAGAAACATTTGCAGGGTCACCCCGAGGACCAATAACTATGAAGTAGTTGTATGCAAATATTGTGTGTCTATATAGAGCTCCATTATCAAGATATTTAATTTCTAGAGAGGGTGCATGGACAAGAGCTATACATGTATCTCCCCTAGAAGCTCTCTCCAGAGCTTCTCCACTACCAATAGGTAGAAAAACTATATCTACATCAGGATAATACCTCTTAAAATTCATGGCTAGATACTCTAGTAAACCTGTTTGGTAGAGAGATGTTGTTGTTGATACAAATATCTTTATCCTACTAGATCTAGATATATGATATATTGCAAGACCTGTTAGAGCTAGAGCAATGATAGCTATAGTAATAAGCAGATAGACTCTATTTAATCTATCCATATACAAAACCTGTTTATATTGTTGTAATAGGTGCTATTTCTAGATAGCCATAGCTATTACAGTAAATAGTTATACCCCTAATACTACTACTAATCTTTATAACCTTTAGAAGCTCCATAGGCTTCCAACAACCTGTATTTATAATCTTTCTGCTATAGTCTATATAGCCTATATGTGAATGTCCATAGACAAGCCAAACATTTCTACCAAGAGAATACAGCTTCCTTAGAAGTTCACCAGTTGGAAGTCTTCCAAATAGTTTGATCCCCATAATATCTAGGAGAAATGCTATTACACCAGATCTAAATGCATAATCTCCATGGGTAACAACAATATAATCATTACATCTATCTATCTTGAATACAGCTATATCTGGTATAACCACTATATCTATATCTCTATATTTAAAGAATAGAGGTTTTGTAAATAGTGCTCTAAAGTCATGAAAACTTCTACTCGGTATAAATACGAGTCTAGTGTTGTGAAGATCCATAGCATTAATAGCTCTCTTTAAAGCCTCTACAATGGTTCTAGTACTAGAAATCTCTATAGGTTCATCAAATAGGTCACCTGCAACTATAACAACATCAATATTCTTCTCCCTAACAATTCTACCAATATTATTAACGCCCTTAGATTTCCAGAGATGAACATCAGATACAATCATAATCTTCCTAAGATTCCTAAAGCTATATCCAAATACCCTAGGTCTCCAGTACCCAGTTATCCAAGGCATATTCCAAGATATATATAGGGTTATGACCATTAATAGTGCTGTGACTAGGAGTAGTATGGCTATAGTATCAATAAAGTTCATATATAATCCAAATCTCTAGAACTTGGACAACCCTTAAAAACTCTCTCTATATAATAGATCTCTATTCTCTAAAATCTTATTGATATTCACTATAGTTGCATTAGCAGTATAGGGGATAAAAGATATGGAAAAATATTTCTTCCTCATCCATATACCTATAGTTAATAGGGTTAAGAGAGTTGAGGAGATTTTGGTATTAGCTATATATTTCGTCATAACAATATTTATATCCCTTACACTATAGATCTGTTCTGTAGAATGATCTGGGGATATAGATGAGAATAAGCATCTCAACTATTATTGCATCTACATTCTTTATTCTACTAGCCCTTACCATATTAGCTATACTTCATGGTTTTAACATAGGGGTTGTAGTGGGTATAGATCTATCTATATTTTCAGCGATATTCCTAGTATATGGATCTGTTGTTAAGAGGGAGAGGATATTCTATATGTTTTGGGGATTTCTAACACTGGTTCTAGCTATATCTATAATCATCGCATCAATCTATGAATTTATATATGGATTGATAGTATTTCTTATTGGTATAGGACTACTAATACTCTTTATCGGTATGCATAAAAGTTAATAACTTTGTATAGACAAATCTAGTTGTATATGGTGACAATATTTGGCTAGAGAGAAAACAGTTTTGGAGAAGCTCCTTGAGCTTCTACCAGGTTTCCATGGATATAAAGCAAAGGAGTATCTGAGGGAGGATGATCAGCTTATTAGGGAGTATGTATATAGGATTATGGTTGATAGTGTTAGAAATATAGAGAATGCTATTGCGAGAGTAGCTACATATGATTTTAGCGGTGCTGATATTCTAAATGAGTTTTTGAGGGATCTGAGATTCGTTATGGATAAGATTAGATGGGCTGAACATGGCTATTCTCCTCACTATGATATTGTCAAGATAAGAGAGGATGATCTTGAGAAGATAAGGAAGATAGATGAACAACTGGTTTCTATTGCCATGGATATAAAGGGTAAGAGTAGTGAGCTTCTTAATGAGGCAGAGCTTGGAAATCCTATAAGACCTAAGATAGGGGAGCTAAAAGCACTTATATCTAGGGTTAGAGATATTATCTTTGAGAGAGAGAAGCTACTTAGAGAGTGGGGTGCTAGATAATGGTTCTAAACAAAATAGGTAAGGGTATAGGTACAATAGGTAGGAAGGCAACAGGATTTGAACCTATTGTCATTGAGTGGAAGGATGCATCTCCTCAGGACATAGTTTGGAGATTTCCTAATGAGGTTATTCCATGGGGATCTACGGTAATTGTTAAGGAGTGGGAGAGAGTTGTCTTCTATAGAGATGGAAAGGTATATGGTGTTCTCGATCCAGGTAGACATGTTCTAGATACACAAAATGTACCTTTTCTAAAAGGACTTGTAGAGGGTCTCTATGGAGAAAACATATTTAAGGCAATAGTCATTTTTGTCAATGTCAATAGGCTCCAGGGTAGATTCGGTGGTCAGAGTCAAACTGTTGAGCTTATCCCCATAAAATTCCATGGCAGTTACTACTATAGGGTTGTAGATCCTGCTCTATTTGTGAATAAGGTTGTTGGACCTGACAACAGGTTTACCACGGAGGAACTTGATTCATATATAAGGGGATACTTTATGTCTAGACTCATAGCATTTCTTGCACAGACAAGTATAAGAGATGTTTATCAGAGGATTGAGGAAGCTGGGAAGAGAGCTCTATTTGTTTTGAGAAAACCTTTTGAGGAGATAGGTCTTATGCTTGAAGATGTTGTTTTCGAGGGTCTAGAGGTACCACCTGAATATAGAGAGAGAATGTTCTGGTTATTACAAGGGACATCAGCTGCATATCTAGTTCAGCAAGAAACTGCAAGAAAGTTTGCTGAAGCTATAGAGAAGACCCAGGCTGGGGGAGCAGCTATAGGTGCAGGTCTTGTTGCTATCCCCTATGCACTTCAGCCACCTCCACCAACAGCACAACAACCAGTACAACAACAGCCAGGGGTTGCTGGAGGTGTTGTTGGAGCTGTAACAGGCTATGTAGCTAGATGCCCATATTGTGGAGGTAGCCCCATTCCACAGGGAGCAAAATTCTGTCCATTCTGTGGCCACCAGATAAAGTGGTGTAGAAATGGACATATAGTTCCAGTAGAAGCTAGATTCTGCCCAGTTTGTGGTGTAGCTATTGAGCAGTAATGGTTTTAGATGTAGCAACTGTGGAGCACCCCTAGAGATTTCTCCTGAGACAATAGTTGCAATATGTTCATACTGTGGATATCCAAATTGGATTAGAGGAGATCTAAAGAGTGATATATACATAGTTAAAAGTGTTGATGAAGATGAAGCTATAAAGGTTGCAAAGAGATACATAGGATTATCATCTATAGATAGACCTCTAGTATTATTCATACCATTCTATATCGCTGAAGCTAGTGCTGATGCAGACTATGAAGCATTGACAAGGGTTACTGTCCAGAGATGTACAACAGATAGCAAGGGAAGAACACACTGTACATCGAGAAGTATTAGGATTCATGTAGATGGAGTTCTTAATGGATATTACAATAGATATCCTATTGTCGCTAGAAAGGGGGTTAGGGGTAAGACTATAGAGACACTATCTAAATACATATTATCATCGGGTATTAAAACTGTGAAACTTAGTGAAGCGAATATTGATAGAAGCAAGTCTAGATCTATACTAATGATAGATCTCTCACATGATGATACAAGAGATCTTGTGTTAGATAAACATCTGGATTCACTACGTAAAACAGTTGAAGATAGGATAAAGAGTGAAGCTAGAGCTAGAGCATTAATCCACGGTACACCAATATCTGTGAATATACTGTGGAAGAGGATAACTCCTAGAAATATAAAGATAGATATATCGCCACCTATACTAGTTCCACTATATATCTTTACCGATGTTGGAAATAGATATAAAGCTGTTTTGACGGGGTGGGATCTAAAGCCATTGATTATAGAGAAACCTGTTAGCCTTATATATAGAGCTCTATGGCTATCTCTAGGTGTTTTAACAGCTGGGGGTATAGGAGGTTTAGTGGGGCTTATAATACCCTTTGCAACAACTCCTATACCGCTAGCAATAGCAATATTGTTAATAGTTTTTGGGGGTATAGTCTCTTGGTATTCTGCTAAAAAGGCTCTAAGACCTGTTAGAGTAGTAGTTAAGGTGTAGACTAGTGTCTGAGTCTATAGATATTAAATGTCCTTATTGTGGTGCTGGATATAGAGTTCCTAGAACTGTTACATATGCTACATGTCCATACTGTGGAACAACATTTAAACTGGATAACCCTAGTGAGAAGATAGATCACTATCTATTCAAGGCTCTCATAGATGATCAGAAGGCTTTCAACATTATAAAATCCTTTGCATCTCAGCAGGTTGGTGCGGAGAAGGATCTTATTGATAGAGCTAGTTTTGTATCCTCAAAACTCTTCTACATACCTATATATCTATATGAGGCTAGGGTAAGAGCTCTATGTAGAGATGGTGATAAGGAGTATCATGGCGGAGAATCATATAATCAATATATTGTGATTGCTATTGATAACCCTCCAATAGCTCTACCTACAGACTATGGCTTTCCAGCTAGAATGAGGGAATATTTCAAACCTACAATCTCTAGAAACTATATATATCTACAACCAGTTAAAGACCCTATAGCAATATTTGAGGGGTTAAAGAGAAGAGATATTAGTGAGGCTATGAACGAGGCTAGAGAGGCATGTCCTTCATCAGATATAAAGCTTGCTGATGAATCTAGATATATAGGATTAGCACACTATCCATTCTGGCAAATAGAGTATTCATATAAAGGAAACATATTTAGAGCAATTGTAGATGCAGCTGATGGAACTATACTATATCTAGAGTATCCACTCAATATAAAGAATGCTACTAAGGCATTGATAGGAGTTATTGCAGGCACAATCATAGCAAGTCTAATAGGTACAACAATAGCTATACAAAGCAATACAGCTTTTATAGGAGGTCTTGCAAGCTTCATAGCATTTACACCAGCACTCTATATCTCACTATCAATGCTACTGAAAAGAAAAGCTACATATATGTATAATCCAGAGGAAGAAGCAGAATTCCTACCAACAAGATAATATAAGAGTAGAACAACATCATTATGGTCAATACCAAATAAAGTCGATGTAGCCTCCATCTCTCTTTTCATTAGTGTTAGATAAATGTAATGTTTCATCAGTAATCATCAGAATAGATTACTAGCATCATTTGAATTAGTTATTGTTACATATATAATGGCTATAGCTATGAAATTGCTTCTAGGGATAATAACTACTGTTAAAGGAGATATATGTTACAGCTGGTCCTTAGTACCAACTTGGATTTCCTGATAGCTATATACAAAGATGTATATGTAATGTTTATGGGATGAAGAGACATAGAAGGTGTTCAATGAATGGGCTATGATAAATAACTTTGAGAATAAGCTAAGAAATGATAGATATATATGGGGAACTATATATAGATATCTTATTGAGTCAGCAGATATTAAATAGATTTTAAATGTCTATTAGATATGCTGTATAGTTTTTATACCTTTTTCTATGTAGAGTTTGATATTAGTGAGAATATGGGTATTCAACTAGGTTTAACAATTGATGAAAATATTTATGAGAAGCTTAGCATAGGTTCTAAGAAGCTGGGGGTAGATATAAACACTTTAGTTAGTAATATATTGAGGGAATGGATTGATAAGAATAGAATGCTTCTACTATCAGTTGATGAAATAGCTAAAGAATATGAAAATAGTCTATCCTCGTACTCTGAACATACACAGAAAACAAAGATTAGAATGGTTAGAAGTTTTCTTGAGTGGTGTGAGAGTAGAGGTATAAGTTTTGATAAAATAGATGTTAATACTGTTGAGTCATTTGCAAAGGAGTTAGAGAGTAGATATACATCCAAATATGTTAATAGCTATAGAGCTACTCTTAGAGACTTTATCTACTGGTTTCAACAGAGATATGGAGTTAAGTAGATTCTAAATATTTTTTCAAAGGATTCAATCTATTAGTTTTGCTATACTCTCACAAAATATAGCTATTGTACTGTTATATAGATATATTGAGACTATGTCTATACATAAAGAAGAGGAGAAGATATATACTAATCCAAATCTAATCTATCTCATAAGAGAAAAACTTCTTAAATTCTTTAGCAATATTGCCTCCAACTGTATTGAGCCAAAGGCTATTGAGAAATGTCTTAATAGACTTAAAGATTCTAGGGATAGGATAAAGAGTAGTGGATGGCGACCTAGGAGAATAGGGGTTGTAGATGGTGGTAGTACTATAATAGCTCTTAACTCTGGGTATATAGGTATTGCTGCAGCTATAGGCATAGTTATCGATGGTGATAGAGTTGTTGATAGAGTTGTTGCTGAACCTATTATAGTTCCTGAGGATGTTGATAAATTATCGTTATTCCCAACACAACTAGATATTGATAGTGTTATAGATAAGCTGAGGGAGTCTCTAGTCTTTGAAACTAGTGCTAATCTTCTTGATAAAGGTATAGATATGATTGTTATAGATGGTCCCTTAGCACCCTATTCAGCTCTTGGAAGGATAGTGGCATTTGAAGATATTGAGAGAAGTGCTTTAGAGAGATATAGAGATGCTGTTCTTAGATTCCATAAGATGTCCTATGAATATGATATAGATGTTGTTGGATTTGTTAAAAGACCTAGATCTAGATATCTTAGGAGGATGTATAGTGAATGTAGTATTGATGTCTTTGACCATGTGCTACTAGCTATGCTTCTTAGCGATGGAGAGTACTTCCCATCTATACCTAGAGAAATTATTCCAGAGCCAGATATTATTAGAAGGCATGAGATTAGAGATATTGTTGATATTATAAAGCCTAGATTTATATATACAAGATTCTCTAGCTCTATGCCCCCATATAGAGTTGAGTTTGGCCAACTAGAGAATGATTTTAGAGATATTCTAGGCTATCTATATTCATCTAGAACTAGGGAGGGGATACCATATATAGTTATGAAGGTTGATGAGGAGGTTAAGATGTCTAGGAAGCTTATAAGAGATCTCTATGACGATGTAAGACATGAATATATAGTTAAGTTTAGTGGAAGGGGATACAATGCCTTAATCCCAATTCTACCAGAGTTTGGAGAATTGGGTGGTTGAAATGCTTAGTAGTACAATTGTTGAGAAGAGGATTGGCTATATATTTTCAGAGGATGGGGTTTATCTACCAGATGAAATAACATTTACAGTTGAACTAGGTTCAAAGGTAGAGATAGGTGATATAGTCTGTATAGAACATCCATCGAAGGAGGGTATACCTGTATTCTACCAGGTTATAGAGGTTCCACTTAGGAGAAAGGCTAGGGATTATGAGGAGGATCTTGCTAGAGTTGGAAAGCCTTTACAGGATGAGTCTAGGAATTATCCTAGGGCTAGAGCTAGACAGATAGGATATATAGATGATTTGGAGAAGCTACTAGGTGGGGAGACATCTATAGATGATCTCCTTATGCTTATAGAGCATATAAAGCCTTTGAGCGAAGTCTATATACCTACACCAGAGGTTATAGATAAGCTACTTGCGCCCTCTGGACCAAGTATATCTCTAGGCTATATATATCCAAGTTGGAAACATCAGCTAAAGCTAGATTTACAGAAGCTTATGAGACAGGGACTACTTATTGTTGGTGGTGTTGGGACTGGTAAGACAACGACTATGCTTACAGTTATTATAAGGGTTATAGAGGAGGTTAAGAGGCTTGGTGGAAAGCCTCATATCGTTATCATCGATAAAGATGGTGAGTATGGTACAAAGGAGCTTATAGATGCTACAGGTATTGATGGATATGAGAGGATAGATATAGATATGGTAAAGCCTTTGGAGTATCGAGACAAGAATATGTATATAGACCAGCTGTTGTTAGCCCTAGGATTTGTTGATAAGAGAACAAAAGCTGCTAAGGCATTGACACAGACGGTTATGTCTCTAGATGAAGATATGTATATATTGACACCAGAATTTGTAGAGAGAACAATTCTGCCGAAGATACCAAGCGATGTTAGAAGCGAGATAATGGCAAGAGTTGCACAGTGGAAGATCAGGGTCTCTAAACCAAATACAAAATTCCATACAATTGAAACACTGCTACAGCTAGTAAAGACAAAGACTGTTGTACACATAGATCTATCGACAACTAGAAACTTTGACAATGCATATCTAATTCTAGACAACTTGCTTAGAAGTATATACAACGAGGCTCTAGCAGATGAGGGATTTGGCTGTGTAATAGCTATAGATGAGGCACATCTATTTGCACCAGAGAGAGGAGGAATATCACTAGCATCAAATGAAGTGATAGAGAAAAACCTTAGAGACACGATACATCTAATAGCAACTACAGGTCCTAGAAATGGAGTGACACTATTCATAGCTACACAGAGGCCAAGCCTAATATCAAAAACAATAACAACACAAATGGGTCAAAACATAATTGCTCACAGAGTTGAAGACATAGATCTAGAGAGAATAGAGGAGATAATGGGGAGTATAGCGAGAAGAGTAAGGGTATTGCCAAGGGGATGGGCATTAGTAAAATCACTTGCAGCAAAAGTTAGAGAGCCACTTATAATAAGGGTAGAAGCTATATCAAAACCTATGAGCATAGGAAAGACAGCATTTGATAGATTCATAGCCAAGAAATCTTAATTCCATGTATAAATGTGGCCAATGTTTTTGATGTGCTGATAGCTTCTTGGATCTCTATTAAGAGGTTCTAGAGTATAAAGCTTTAATTTTAATCCTTGTATCCACTTTCTAGTGTCTAGGTTGGTGTAATGGGTATGTCTCAGGTTTTGTTGTGTGGTGAGATGCATTATTTTAGGATACCTAGCGGTCTATGGTTTGATAGGTTGTTGAAGCTTAAGAGAGCTGGTTTTAATTGTGTTAATATCTATTTTGCGTGGAATTATCATGAGGTTGAGCCAGGTGTTTTTGATGTTAGTGGTGAGAGGGATTTTACTAGGTTTATAGAGATTGCTAGGGATCTTGGTCTATATGTTGTAGCTAGAGTTGGTCCATATATATGTTCTGAGTGGGATAATGGTGGTCTTCCTGATTGGCTTATTAGTAAAGATCTTGTTCCAAGGTCTCTAGACCCTTCATATTTTAGATATGCTGAGAGATGGCTAAGATTTGTATTGTCTATGTTGAGTAGATATAGTGTTAAGAGGGGTGGTAATCTTGTTGCTGTTCAATTGGAGAACGAATATTTCTGGGGAGATATACCATATCATATGAGGCTTAAGGATATTGCTAGAGAGGTTGGTATTGATGTTGATCTATATACAAATATGAATAGATATGCAAGAAATACAGATTTTATAGATTCTATAGATCTATATCCACGCCCATGGGATATAAAATCTGTTATAAATGCATTCAAAGATTTACTAGAGACACAACCTGGGAGAAATCTAAAGATTATGGAATATGAAGGTGGTTGGTTCTCTGCCATAGGTAAGCCCCTGCCCACGGAGAGAGGAAGTTTTCCACCAAACTGGACAAAAATGCTTTTAACGCTTGCTATTGCCTATGGTGCTGACCTCATAAGCTTCTATATGTTTCATGGAGGTACAAACTTTGGTTATTGGACTGGGAGATGGATTACTACAACATATGACTATGAGGCTTCTATAAGGGAGTGGGGAGAGCTGTGGGATAGATACTATAGGGTTAAGCTCTTAGCACCAATAGCATTTCTATCAGCTGGAAGTAAAATGGTTTCAGAGGAATTTGTTGACGAAAATAGGATTAGGATAGTTAGGGAGAGTGGTGGAACAAGATTTGTGTTCTATATAAATAACTCTGATGAGCTTTGGATAGATAGAGATATAATTGTTCAGCCAAGAGATACAAAGATTATTGTCTATAATCTTGTTGTTGGAGATATAGAGATTGTTGAATCTAATCTAAATCTATTGAATGTTATTGAAAACAATGTTATACTCTATGATGTTCCTGGCCATAGCTATAGAGTTATTGTTAAAGGTATAGATAGTGGCGTATGTCGCAATGCTTCTCTTGATGTAGATGGAGATAGATATGTTGTTAGGGGTAGTGTTCTAGAAGATGATGTTGCTGGATGCCTAGTTGTATCTAGGGGTAAGGAGTATAGGATTCTCATAGTCCCTCAGCATATGGCTGAAAGAACATGGTTTATAGATAACAGGTTTATTGTTTCTAATACATATCTTGTTAGGGACTGGAATAGGGATAGAATAGTTGTTGAAGCTTCTAGAGGTAGAAATATCCTCTATATACCGTATAAGACAAGTGTTGGTGAATATATTGAGAGTCTTAAGATGAGTAGAATAGTATTTGATTCTGAGCCTGTAGAGCCAAAGATAGATATTTTGTCTATAGCTATAGCACCTCTATCCAAGGAACATATACTGGATATAGATAGGGTTGCTCCTCTGGAGGAGCTTGGGATATATAGACATGACTACTATATCTATTCAACACATATTGATAGAGATAGCGATATCTATGTTAGGGCAAATGACTATATAGCTGTTATAAATAATGGAAAGATTATTGCATCAGGGTTTATATCTATATCTACAAAGGTTGAGAGAGGTGATATAGATATAGTTGTAGAGCCTCTTGGTCATCCAAATGATGGTATAGTACCAAGTTTCACAGGTTTGCTGTCACCTATACTAGTTGAGAAGATTAGGAGTGTAGATCTAGAGGTTGTTGGCTATGGACTTGTAGATCTTGGACATAGATATAGACCAGGTATAGCTACTTCCCATAGCCATAGCTATCTAATTAATAGAGAGATAAGAGAGTTTGTCTCTAGAGCTATATGGTATAAAGAGCTACCGGAACTCAGACAGTGGACAGGTATCATATATATAAAGTCTAGGTTTATTGGTGAAAAGAAGCCATCTGTATTGAGACTAGATATCTCTGGATATCCTTCATATGGACACATAGTTGTTCTGGTCAATGGTATAGAGATTTATAGAGGTCTCGATAGAGAGATCTACATAGATCCGTCAATTCTTAGAGATGGTGAAAACGAGGTTATTGTTGGGCTACATCTATATAATGTAGATGGCAAACCAGGGATAGGGCTTAGAGGTAGTGTAGCTATATATAGAGACAAGATCGAGAGATTTTCTATACATAGATTTGTTGACTCTAAAAACTATAGAGATACAAAGATCCCAATAGAGATATCGAAACCCTCTATAGTTGTTATAAGATTTGGATTAGATAGAAAGGAGAATATTGTTGCACCTATGTATCTAGAGATAGAGGGAGAAGTCGTAGCTCAGATATATTTGAATAATAGGTTTATAGGTAGATACTATTGGGTTGGACCGCAAACAAAATTCTATCTGCCAGAGCCATACCTAGATAGAGAGAATGAGGTAAAGCTAGTTGTAGTACCAATACATGGGAAGGCTCAGATAACAAAGATAGCTATAGAGCCATATTTCAAGAACCAAATAATAGAATTGTCACTAAGATAATCTATATTAACTGTCGTTAGAGAAGGGTGTATGAAAAGATATTGAAAAGGTTATTGTATATAGATCTCAGAGCGAATCCCTAAGCATTATTTAGAAGAAGGATGGTAATGAGATGAAATCTTCATAGATATTATGTAGAAGACTTATAAGCATCTAGTATCTATCTAAGCACATGGGCATAGGATATAGACAGCTCTTTAGAAAATCTATTGATGCTATAAAGAGAGTTATCGATGTTGCTTTTGGTAGAGAGTCTGCTGATCTTGTTCTTGAGAATGCTACTCTTGTAAATGTTGTAACGGGGGAGATACTTGATAGAGTCTCTATAGCTATAGCTGATAGGTATATAGCTATAGTCTCAGAGGAAAGAGTTGGAGGTATAAGAGCTCTAAATAGTGTGGATCTTAGGGGTATGTATATAGTTCCAGGGTTCATAGATGCTCATGTCCATATAGAATCGTCATTTCTATCGCCAGAGGAATTCTCAAGGGTTGCAGAGCTTCATGGAACTACGCTAGCTGTTATAGATCCACATGAGCTTGCTAATATTGGTGGGAGAAGATTTCTAGAGCTGTTGCTAGAATTTATTACTGGTTGTGGTGATAGATGTATAAAGCTATTGGTTCAGATACCTAGCTGTGTACCACCATCAAAAGATTCATATGTTCTTGATACACCTGGATCCATCTTATCTATGGATGATATAGCTATTCTCATTGAGAAGGGTTTTCATAGTCTTGGAGAGGTTATGGATTTTGAATCTATTGTTAATGGCGATGAAGATACTCTTAACAGGGTCATATATAGTTTAGATCATGGACTTAGGGTATACGGACATATGCCAGTAAATGATATTGGCGCTCTAAATATCTATTTCTCAACAGGTATAAGCTCTGACCATGAGATTTCTACATATGGAGAATTTGTTGAGAGGGTTAGACGTGGTGTATATGCAATGGTTAGAGGTGGTGGTGCTTGGGATGATGTTTCACGTATAATACCTGGGATTGCTAAGAGTGGGATTGATACTAGGAGGCTTATACTTGTAACAGATGATATATCTGTTATTGATCTTGTTGAAAAGGGTTATATGGATAGAGTTGTTAGGGAGGCTATAGAATATGGCTTAGATCCTGTTAGAGCTATACAAGCTGTAACTATTAATCCTGCTGAATATCTGAGGATAGATGACTATGTAGGTATTATTGCCCCAGGTAGATTTGCTGATATGGTTATTCTTAGAGATCTTAGGAGTGTTGATGTCTTTGGCGTTATAAGGGATGGTGTTATGAGGGTGTGGAATGGTGATAGAGTTAGAGATATAGATACGAGGAAGATCGATGATTCTTTAGCAAAACAGTTTAGGGTTATGAATGTCAATCCTATGGCTAGCTGGAGAGATCTTGTGATTAGTGCTCCAGATAATGTTTCTAGAGCTATTGTAAGGGTTATTGTTATTAGACCTGGGGAAACTATTAGTAGAGCTGAGATAGCTGAACTACCTATATACAATGGCTATATAGCTTCTGATCCAAGTAGAGGTATTCTACATATAGCTGTTGTTGATAGATATAGAGCTAGTCGAGATATTGGCAAAGGCTTTATAAAGATTGTTCCTATGGCTAGAAGGGGTGCTATAGCCCAGAGCTATGCCCATGATACACACAATATTGTTGTTATTGGCTCTGACCCCATAAACATGTATATAGCTTTAAACGAGGTTGTAAGGATTGGTGGAGGTATAGCTGTTGTAGCTGATGAAAAACCTGTAGCTGTATTAGATCTTGGGATAGGGGGTGTTATGAGTGTTAAACCCCTTGAAACTGTGTATAGATTTATGAAGAGTATTGAGAATAGTGTTATAGAGCTTTTCAGTGGTGCTCCCCCTAGAGATTTCCTCATATCTTTATCACTCATAAGCCTTACTGTTATTCCAGAGGTTAGACTCACTACTAAAGGTCTTGTAGATGTCTCTAGTAGGAGGGTTATAGATGTGGTAGTTAGATATATGTAGAGGTGGTTGTATGGGGTTTAGAGAAAAGCTCTCGAATGCTATAAGAGCTATAGATTTTGGAGATATCTATCTAAGGCCATCTCTATCACCTGTAGATCCAAATGAGGTTGATACTAGTACAAGATTTACTAGGAATATTAGGATAAAGATACCAATAGTTTCATCGCCTATGGATACAGTTACAGAGCTTGATATGGCTATAGCTATGGCTCTTCTTGGAGGTATAGGTGTTGTCCATAGGAATATGTCTATAGATCAACAGCTAGATATTGTTAGGAAGGTGAAGGAGCATCCACCGATAAGACTTAGAAGAATCTATGTATCTATAGGTGATAGCTGTAGATATGCTTTAGAGATTATGAAGAGCTATGGAATTAGATCTATACCTGTAGTTGATAGTGATACAAAGGTTGTTGGCTATGTATATATACATGATGTATTGGATAGAGAGTCTATGTATAAACCTGTGGCAATGTGTATGAGGTCTGGTGAGATATATAGTGTTAGAGATATTGAGAGAGCTAGAGATAGCGTTATTAGGGGGTCTATGGATACAGTTGCTATTGTTAGTCATAACGGTGATTACCTCGGTACCTTAACACTTGACGATGCTCTCCTAGATGTTACACCATCGCTAGATGAAAATGGTTCTCTACTTGTAGCTGCAGCTATATCTCCATATGATTTTGCTAGAGCTGAGAAGCTCGATAGATATGTAGATGCATTTGTATCTGATGTAGCTCACTTCCATAACATAAACGTTATTAGAGCATCTAAAGAACTTGTTAAGAAGATCTCTGCAGATTTTGTGGCTGGTAATATAGCTACATATGATGCTACTATAGATGTTTTGACCCATATAGATAGAGTTGATGCTTTTAGAGTTGGTCTTGGCGGAGGATCTATATGTACAACACCACAGGTAGCAGGAGCATATATACCTACTCTATGGGGTGTTGCAGAGGTTAGAGATGCTTTAGAGGATCAGAAGGTGGATATACCTATAATTGCTGACGGTGGTATTAGAACAGGTGGAGATATTGTAAAGGCTCTTGCTACAGGTGCTAGTAGTGCTATGGTTGGATATCTAGTTGCTGGAACAGATGAAGCTTCTGCACCTATAATAGCTATAGGGGATAATCTATATAAACCGTATAGAGGTATGGCGAGTATAGGGGCTATGAAGAGAAGATTTGCTGTTGATAGATATAGTAGAGTTTCTAAGAGGGTTGCAGAAGGTGTTGAGGGTCTTGTACCATATAGAGGCTCTGTCTATAACGTTATACAAGATGTGGTAGAAGCTATTAGAGCTGGCATGGGATATGCAGGGGCGAGAACAGTAGAGGAGCTGTGGAGCAAGGCTATATTCATATCTACAAGGTCTAAGGATAAACCAGTGGATCTACATATATAGCACATAATATTTTGTCTCTAAGACTCTCTTCTTTCCTCCTGCTTCTTCTCCTGCTGTTCCCTAAGCTTCTTATATGCTAATCCAACCATTATAGATGCATATATATGTAACTTCCATGCCTCAGGTCTATCACCATACTCATCAGTAACCTTTCTAGCCAACTCCCTAAGCTCTAGAGCCTCCTCAAGAGTAAGCTCATCCTTCTCTAAAAGCTCTTTTATCCTCATCCACTCCTCCTTAGTAAGAGGATTCATCATAGCAATTCTAACAACTCTAGAAGCCTCATTCCTAATCATAGTTGCTTCCAATGGCTTTAAAATACCTTGTGAAACCATATACTCGATAAAGAACTCTTGATAAGACCTAAAAGCTTCTCCAATCCTATTAATCCTAGAATCTACATAGTTCTTCAACCAGTTGAACTTGTCATCAACATATCTTCTCATCTCATCAAATCTATTATCTATAGCCTCAAACCTTCTGTTAATTTCATCAAATCTTCTATCAATCTCCTTAAACCTCTCATCTATTTGCTGAAACCTCATATCAATCTCTCTAAATCTAGCATCAATCTCTGCAAATTTTCTACCTAGCCAATATATCATTCCTCCAAGAGTTGTTAGAATAGATATAGCTGTAGCTACTATGGCAACTATAGTTGCTATATCTACAACCATTGTAACACCTATTATAATATCGCTTTAGAGAACTTATATGTGTATCCGTAAGCATGTTTTTATAGACAGTCAATACTTTTTACTAGGTATAGATATGGCTATGAAAAGGTTTGGGATATAGCTAAAAAAATGATTTGAATAGAACTACTTTTTCCTTAATATAAATCCTAATGCTATTCCTATGATAGCTATTATAGCTCCTATAGCTATTGTTGTCATAGATATTTTCTCTATTGTTGTTGTAGATATGGATACAGTTGTTGTTGTGACTATAGATGTAACTGTCTGTGTAATGGTTTGTAGAACTGTTGTTGGAATAGTTATGCTCTCTGTAACTATTTTCGTCGCAGTCTGTGTAACTGTTGTAGTGAGTGTTGTGTATTGTTGTAGTTGTGTTGGTATGGTCGTTGTATAATATGTTGTTGTAGGTGTATATATTTCTGTTACTGCTCCTATACCTCCTATAGCTGTTAATGGGCTGATAAGAGTGCTAAATGTTGGTGTAAATAGAGATCCGCTATATGCAAGAGTTGCAGCTCTATAGATATTTGAGGTAATGGCTGGATCAGATGCTACATCAATAGTTGTTACAATATTCATTGGTAGCAGCATCTTTACTGGTTCTAGGACTGATATAATGATTTGTACAACTCTTTTTGTAGCTTCATATCCTGATAGGGTTGAGTGTATAATTCTTATACCCTTTGCACTAAGACTTACATCGGCTACACCTTTACCTATACTACCTTCAAAGGATATACTCATATTTGATGGTATTGGCACAAGTTCTTGTAGAAATCCAAGGGCTTCTCTACCCTCTTTAGATAATACAAGATTTGATATAGCCTCTGTAATCAGCTTGGCATTAATCTTAGCAAAATCTATTGTAAGACCATTATAATCGAAATTAATGTTGCTAACCATTTTCGTATAGCATTTATCTCCAAGAGATGTGCCCTCAGCTCTAAGCTGTACAATATTATTTAGCTGAATAGCTCTATACATATCGGTATACTTTTTAACAAGATCAATATTTGTTATATTCATATATAGAGCCATAGCTATCTGGTCAACGGCAGTAGAAACATTGAATCTTATTACATCTACATCATCTCTACTCTCTACAGATATCCTTATATCTTTAAACGATACCCAGTTGATTCCCTGTGACATAAGCTGCATGTTCATCATATCTGGGGTAAGTATTGAAAACATTGATAGCTGTTCTCTTGGAATCGCACCAGCTGGTATCTCTATATATCCACTATATGTAGATAGAGCATTGTATTTTTCATCTATTACCGAGCGACTTGATAGATAGAGCCTCACAACCTCAACTCTATCTTTAGCAGGGTTAAAGTTATAGGTAGTCATGTTTGCATTGGTTATATAGTCTCCTCCACTCCCACTAGCCACAATATCCATTGAGAAGTTCCCGCCATAACAACTATATGGATTTACCATATCTATTGAGAAACTTGCAGAACCTGTATATCTAGAGTCTATGTATGTGGTATATGCATTTAGACTCATCTTACTCTCTGTATCGCCTGGGGCACTACCTCTATAGCTAGCATCTATATCTATTTCAACACCATTCTCAACACCTCTAATATATATGTTTATATTTGGCATCTGTGAATATACTGAGGATATTATTGGTATAACCATTATTGCTATAGCTATGAGAGCTACTCCCACTATATATCTACGGGATATACCCATTACACATCCCAATCTCAGTAGATAGATATTGGTACAAGACTTAAAAACCTTACCCTACATCGAGCTGTTTCAAGATTCATTAATGCTTTTATCATTTTGGTGCTATCTCAGTATATGTGAGTCTCTATGTCTATAAAGCTTGGGAAAGACTTTAGATTTGGATTCTCTATAGTTGGTGTTCAGCATGAGATGGGTTTACCTGGATCAGAATTTGTTAGCGACTGGGTTTTGTGGCTCCATGACCAGGAAAACATTGTCTCTGGACTTGTGAGTGGTGATTTTCCTGAGAATGGACCTGGCTATTGGCATCTATATAGACAGGATCATGATATTGCTGAGAGGCTTGGTATGGATGCTATGTGGATAACTATTGAATGGGCAAGGATATTCCCTAGACCGACAACAGATGTTGTTGTACCTATTGATAGGGATTCCGAGGGTATTAAGGGTGTATATATAGATGTTGAACATATAGAGAAGCTTAGGAGCTATGCAGATAGAGATGCATTGAGACGCTATAGGGAGATTATAGAGGATTGGAAGAGCCGTGGAGGTATGGTTATAGTAAATCTCTTCCACTGGTCTCTACCCATATGGCTCCACGACCCTATAAAGGTTAGGAAGCTTGGTGTTGATAGAGCACCTGCGGGTTGGGTTGATGAGAAGACTGTTGTTGAATATACAAAGTTTGTTGCTTTTATTGCTCATGAGCTTGGGGATGTTGTTGATATGTGGTATACAATGAATGAACCAAATGTTATTGCCTCTCTTGGATATATACAGATACAGTCTGGTTTCCCACCCGGCTATCTAGATATTGACTGCTATAAGAGGGTTGTTAAACATCTTGCTGAAGCCCATGCAAGAGGCTATGAAGCAGTAAAGCTATTTTCGAAGAAGCCTATAGGAATTGTAGAGTCTATAGCTAGCTGGATACCTCTGAGAGAAGGTGATAGAGAGGCTGCAGAGAAGGGATTTAGATATAATCTGTGGCCAATAGAAGTAGCTGTAAATGGCTATCTAGATGATGTATATAGAGATGATCTAAAGGGTCATCTAGATTGGATAGGGCTCAACTACTATACTAGAAATGTTGTTGTCTCTGACCCTAGATCTCTACAGGGCTTTAGGATTCTCCCAGGATACGGATATGGATGTACACCAAGGGGAATATCTATAGATGGTAGACCGTGTAGCGATTTTGGCTGGGAGATATATCCTGAGGGTATATACGATGTACTCAAAAGGCTTTGGGATAGATATAGACTCCCAATATATGTTACAGAGAATGGCATTGCAGATGCTGTTGATGCACTAAGACCTCATTTCATAGTCTCACATCTATACCAGATACATAGAGCTAGGAGCGAAGGTGTTGATGTTAGAGGCTACTTCCACTGGAATCTTATAGATAATCTTGAGTGGGCACAGGGATATAGAATGAGGTTTGGTCTTGTCCACGTTGATTTTGAGACTAAGAAGAGGTATCTAAGGCCAAGTGCATTGCTGTTTAGAGAGATTGCAAGTGGTAAGGAGATACCGGATGAGTTTATGCATATGGTTTATCCACCTAGGTACAGGGTATAGAATGTGTCTCATCTATATAGAGAGACAGTTGTTTTTATCACAACAATAATATTTGTCTTACAGATATCGCCACTATCTATATCTATAGCAGAGCGGTTTTCTCCAGATCTAGCTGTAAAGATGTTTATAGAGAGCCATAGCATCCCCGACTTTGTTAAGCATTCTATAGACCCTATGCTCCCAGATGTTTTTAGAGATGGTGTTCTGCTTTCCTATATAATTGCATCTGAAGGTATTGTTCTTCTAAAGAACAATGGTGTTCTACCTCTCAACCATCATGAGAAGATAGCTGTATTTGGTGTTGCTCAGCACTGGGCTTGGTATTACCATGGCGGTGGATCTGGATATGTAGCTGTATCCCCTGATAGAGTTGTTACACTTCTAGAGGGTTTGAGGAACGCTGGTTTTATTGTTGATGAGGAGCTTGTTGATTTCTATAGGAGGTGGGTTGAGAGATATGGATATAGATATAGGGTTCATTGGTGGAATATAACTATTGCTGATGAGCCTAGTTTTAGTGATGATGAGGTGAAGCACTATGCTGAGAGAAACGGTGCTGCTATAGTTGTCATATCTAGATGGTCTATGGAGGGAGGAGATATTCCTTCGACAGAGAAAGGGGTTATCTCTACATGGGGAGGTATATCAATTGTTGCCCCGGGCTATAGATTAACACCACAGGAGTTAAACCTCATAAAACTTGTTTCGAGATACTTCAACAAAACCATTGTTATCCTAAACACCCCGGGTCCTATAGATATGTCTTGGGATAGTCCAGATATAGATGCTATTCTATGGGTTGGATACCCAGGTGAACAGGGTGGAAACGCTGTTGCTGCTATCCTCCTAGGACTTGTCTCTCCATCTGGTAAACTACCAGATACATGGGCATACAGGTTAGAGGACTATCCATCCACAAAGTACTTCGGTGTTGATGAATCTGTATATTGGGAGGATATATATGTTGGCTATAGATACTTCGATACATTTGGTATAGATGTTGCATATCCATTTGGATACGGTCTCTCATACACAAGGTTTAGGATAGATGTTGAAAATATTGGTATTGAGAATGGATACTATGTAAAGATTAGGGTGAGGGTTACCAACACAGGTTGTTACCCGGGTAAAGAGGTTGTGCAAATATATGTGAGTAAACCTGATAGTATTCTTGAGAAGCCTTATCAAGAGCTTATAGCTTTTGCTAAGACAGATCTTCTTCAACCTGGTCAGAGCCAGTATATAGATATAACATTTGATGTTAGGTCTATGGCTTCATACTCAGAGGAGCTCTCTGCATGGGTTCTAGAGCCAGGGGAGTATATTATCAGAGTTGGAAACTCGTCTAGAGATACACATATAGCTGCTATACTCATTCTCAACAAAATGGTTATAGTTGAAGACACTGAGAATAGACTACATGCACCTCATATCAATAGGCTTAGCAAGTGGGCTCTAAATGCAAAGCCCATACCTTATCAGGGGGAGTTAGATGAGTATAGATCTGCCCCTAGAATCTATATAGATCCAAGCTCTATACCTACAACGAATAGAACTGGATGGCCTGAAAAACCAAAGCCCCTCAACGTGAGTATTCCTCCCGATGCTGTGATAAAGCTTAGAGATGTCTTTGAGGGTAGATACACATTAGAACAATTTGTAGCTCAGATGAGTTCTAGAGAACTTGTTGATCTGCTCATTGGTTTAAGGGGTGTGGATAGATATGGTATTCCAGAGCTTAGACATGTAGATGGACCTAACGGTGTTAGACAAGGGCCTTCACCAAACCCTGGAGGAACAGCATTCCCTGTTGCAACGATTATCGCTGCTACATGGGATATAGAGCTCGCTAAGGTCTATGGGTATCAGATAGGTCGTGAGCTTCTATATCTAGGGATATCGCTATGGCTTGCACCTGGTCTCAATATACATAGGAATCCTCTTGGTGGTAGAAACTTTGAGTATTTCTCTGAGGATCCTCTGCTTAGTGGTGTTATTGGTGCATCTATTGTTAAAGGTGTTCAGAGTGTTAATGGTGTTGGAGCTGTTCCAAAGCATTTTGTTGGAAATGAACAGGAGTTTAATAGATATAGCTCAAATTCAATTGTATCTGAAAGAGCATTGAGAGAGATATATCTAAAGCCATTTGAGATTGTTGTAAAGACATCTGATCCATGGGCTATAATGACCTCGTATAACAAGGTAAACAATGTCTATACAGGAAATGACTGGAGTCTCATCGAAGGTGTTTTAAGGTTTGAGTGGGGATTCAGCGGATTTGTTATGACTGATTGGTACTCTGCTAGCTACAACTATAGAGCATTTATAGCTGGAAACGATGTTTTAATGCCATATGATGCAGATCTCTATAGAGCTGTACAGACACAGGTGGCTAACGCTCTGAACAGTGGTGAGATGGGTATAGAATATCTACAGAGATGTGCATACAACCTACTAAGAGTTGTTATGAGGACTAGAATATTTGCTGAATCTATAGGGATGAAGCAAGAGGATGTATATCTATATACACCACCCCCAGATCTATTCAAGATAGAGAAACACTATACAGGGTATAGAGAGATATATACAGCTAGCACCATCTATACAACAACCATAGAGAAATCCACTACCACAACAATCACACCAACGACAACACAGACAATTACAACAGTAACAACAACAATGAAGAGAATAGATATTGAGGCACTGTTTATCGCTACATCTGTTTTTCTAATCGGTATAGCGATAGGATATATCGTGGCTAGGAGAAGGACATGAGATAGCTATACCCTACCCTAAAACAGTATTACTATTCCAGAGACAATATGTGGCTATATAGCCATAACTTGTTTAGGGTGTGGGAATTAGAGCTTTATGTTAATGACATAGGGTTTGTATTGAGATGAAATGTTCATTTCATTAAAATATTTTATCTCCTCCATAGAAACTATAGTACATGGTGTAGAAATTGAGGCCTAGAATGATAGTAGATAATGTGTATTGGGTTGGTGTTAATGATTATCTAAAGGATCTTTTTGAAGGGCTATGGCCTCTACCCTACGGTATTTCATATAATTCATATGTTGTTGTTGGGGATAGAGATGTTGCACTTATAGATACTGTTGATGAGCACTATATCTATGAGTATATCGGTAGGGTGCAGGAGGTTGTTAGAGATCTGTCTAGGGTTAGATATATAGTTGTAAATCATCTTGAGCCTGATCACCATGGGGCTACAGAGGAGCTGATAAAGATGTTGCCAAATGCTAGATTGGTTATGTCTTCTATAGCTATGAACATAGCTAACTCTCTATACAATATCCCTAGGGAGAGAATAGTGACTGTAAAAGATGGTGATGTGATTGACCTTGGTGGAAAAAAGCTTAGATTCATATATACACCGTGGCTCCACTGGCCAGAGACAATGATGACATATCTTGAGGAGGATGGAATTCTATTCTCATGTGATGCATTTGGTAGCTATGGAGCTCTAGAAAACGGTGTTTTTGATGACGAGGTAGATCTAGATTTCTATCTAGATGAAGCCAAGAGATACTTCTCAAATATAGTGATTAAATATTCTAAAAATGTTATTGATGCTATAGAGAAGCTTGAGAAGCTAGGGATAGATATAAGGATTATAGCTCCATCACATGGACCTATATATAGATCCAACCCTAGAAGGATAATAGATCTATATCGCCTATGGACAGACTCCTCAAGGCATAGAGATGTTCTACTAATCTACGGCTCTATGTATGGTAGAACAAAGAGTATTGTAGATACCATTGAGAATAGCCTTAGGGAGAAAGGCATAAATATAGTCTCCATCGATGCCTCTAGAGTACACGAATCCTTTGTCCTACAATATGTAGTAACATCAAAGGTCTTAGTAATAATATATCCATCCTACGACGCTTCAGTATTCCCATATATATACAACCTACTATATCTATTCTATATCAAGAATATTGGCAGAGGAAGATATATAGCAATAATAAACACATACTCATGGGCACCAACACACAGAGAAACAGAAGACATAATCAAAAAAGCCGGCTTCACAGTAATAGAACCTATAATCTCTATGAGATCACTACCCAGCGAATCCGACAAAAAGACAATATCCGAACTAATAGAGAAAATAGCTAAACTAGCCAAAGACTAAAACAACACAAAACATCTCCATTAGATCTAACCACCATCTAACCACATTCACAACCCAAAAAATAAACAACCATAGGACAAAACTCCCTAAACCCCAACACATCTTTCTACCTCTTTGGGAGTTTCTATTTCTCTGTAAACACAAACATTACATCTTTTGTTTCGTGGTACAACCTTTCTACTCCCTTTTGGGAGTTTCTTAACAAGCAGCTATGGATCAGCTGTCATAGTCGGCGTCGCGGACGTCTTTCTACTCCCTTTTGAGAGTTTCTTAACTGTATCAAATCCGCAGTTCTGGTTCAGAGCAACGGACAAATACTTTCTACTCCCTTTTGGGAGTTTCTGTTGTAACACTTTATTTATAGACTCGAGATCTAGTCTATACGCAATCGAGTCTTTCTACTCCCTTTTGGGAGTTTCGTTCTACATAGATAGTAGCGGGAATACGGTTTACGTAACTGCGTATCTTTCTACTCCCTTTTGGGAGTTTCAGATATATGGACAGGTGCTACAGGCTATAGCATCCATCAGAGCTTTCTACTCCCTTTTTGGAGTTTCAGGATATAGCCTATAGCAAATATAAACACTCCAAAGAGACACAGAAACCTTTCTACTCCCTTTTGGGAGTTTCCAGATATGTGTCAGGCTTCCCCGTGCAATAAGGAAATATTTGGAGCAGACTTTCTACTCCCTTTTGGGAGTTTCCTACTGCTTTGGGTACATATGTCTCTGGCTCTAGCCCTAGGAAGTTGTAGTATGCCTTTCTACTCCCTTTTGGGAGTTTCATTTTTTGAGGTGGGAAGATGGGAAGAGACTATGTATACCTTGGAAAAACTTTCTACTCCCTTTTGGGAGTTTCTCTCCTCATGCCGAGCTTTACAAGTAATGAGTATGTAACTATGTCTAGCTTTCTACTCCCTTTTGGGAGTTTCACGTATGATTCCTCGATCTTATCCTTCTGGCAGAGTAGCGTTCCATCTTTCTACTCCCTTTTGGGAGTTTCGTGGTAGAGTTATCGAGGTGGGTAGGCCAGATGTTGACGTTCACGAAGACTTTCTACTCCCTTTTGGGAGTTTCTCATTTACAAATCCGTATTGGTCGTTAGGAGAGCTCTCAAAGATATCTTTCTACTCCCTTTTGGGAGTTTCATCAAGCAACAATAAGAGCTTGATCATCATAGCTATTGTACTTAGACCTCTTTCTACTCCCTTTTGGGAGTTTCAATTGCCTTTGCAGGTTATTTCCTTGGGGCTTACAGAGACTACCTTTCTACTCCCTTTTGGGAGTTTCTTGGCTTGTGATCTGCGGACTTTGCGATTAACTATCTTGATTAAACTTTCTACTCCCTTTTGGGAGTTTCTGCTGGACATGGATAACCTCAATGGGCTGTCTTCCGATCATGACCTTTCTACTCCCTTTTGGGAGTTTCAGGGATACTAACATCTCTATTGCCATTGATATTAACAATAGTTGTCATCATGACTTTCTACTCCCTTTTGGGAGTTTCTATATAAGACGTATTCGCAGATAATAGATCTATTCGCTGTAAGCCTTTCTACTCCCTTTTGGGAGTTTCAATAGACATTCGTCAATAGCTGTGCCCTGATTGTTGCAACAACAATCTTTCTACTCCCTTTTGGGAGTTTCAGGCGTGCTATCATGATTGGCTCTGTCGCTGCGATCCTGACTGTGCTTTCTACTCCCTTTTGGGAGTTTCCGAGTATTATGTTTATATATCTGTTTATAAGTCTATATGATTTCATTACCAATGGATATTATTGGAACATTCGTAGAGTCATTGATTAGCAACGACAATAGTGTTCTAATGAAAAAGAATAGAAATAATGAAACAGTACTAATTGTGAAGACACAATAACCATGCCATAGGTGTTCTAATAGGAAAAGAGTTGATTGCTAGAGCAACATTTTTGCTAGGTCTGTAGGTATATATTCATAGCTCTTTCCTTTCTTTTCATATTCTAGAAGTTCTTTCTTTACTAGTTTTACCAGTTTTCTTTGGAGTGTTTGTCTTGGTATGCCGAGTTTCTTTACTAGGTGTTTTGTTCTTTTTGTTCCTGTTGCTATCTCTTTCAATATCTGTAGCTCTGTATAGTCTATCTCTGCTAGTTTAAGTAGTATTGGTATTCTTATTACTCTTGATTCTTGTGTTGGGAATATCTGTCTTATTATATCCCTCGTCTTTGTATCTTCCTCTAGCTCAAGCTCAAGTGTCTCTACAGAGACATTTGTGATATGTGAAAGTGTATGTGTTGCAAATGCTGCATAGGCAACAGCCATCGAAAGCCATCTAAAACCTCCAACAGCTAGGAAATAGGCTTTGCAGGGAGCAAATCTTTCAACATTTCTTCTAATCAGAGCAACATTCTCCTCAAAACCATTTCTAGGATCAAGCCAAAACATCTCAACAACAACCTCTCTATACACCTCTCTAAGCCATAGATCAAGTCTATTCATAGCATCCTCAGCATCAGACACCCTAGGAATAGAATTAAACAATAAAACAACATCGCCCTCACCAATACCAGTTCTACCAATAGCCCTAGCAACCCTCTCCCACGAAATACCAACACTTACAACAACAACCTTCCTCAAGCGACTCACCTTAGCTGTAGCTATATGCTATATAGCTATAACTCACTGACAAAGTTTATAAGCTCAGTAGAACGTATCTTCAGTTGCAGAGGTTTGAAACCGTGTCTCAAGAGAAACCCTCTATAGAGGAATCGATAGACATCGTTGGCGAATACCTAGCCGCCTTCCTGGCAGTTGAGCAGGACTGGGGCGCTATTGACGGACTTATGCATGCTCATAGACCTGAAGAAGCCTTGATGTACTACGACATGGCGCTTAGGCATGTCCACAAAGTTATGGAGGAGCTCGAAGAGCTGGGTCTGAAACTGTGGTTCCTCCACGGATTCGATCAGCACAGCAAAAACGTTAGAGACCTGCTATGCGATGAAGGCAAGGTGAAGAGTGTAGCGCTTAAACTTGTTGAGAGGGCTCTGTCAAAATATCCCAAATACTATGCCAAGCTGAAGAAGGAGACTGAGAAAGAAGAAGAGAAGGAAGAGGTAGAGGGATGAAACCTTGACGACTCCAAACCTCAAGCTCTACGTTCTAGCCCGCGTAGAGCTACAGCTGAGCTCGCTTAACGCCAGTGGTGCCATAGGCAACTATACAAAGCTTCAGGAGGGATATGTGATAGTAAATACCAGCAGAGGTCCACTCCACGTACCAGTCCCAGTCATAACGGGCAACGCACTAAAGAACTGGCATGCAAGAGCAATGGCTGAAACGTATGTTAGCCTAGGAGGTAAAAAGATTCACGAATCGCACTTCGCAGACATGTACAGGCTCTCCCTCAAAAGACTTGGGAGCGAAGGAGAGCAAAAGAGCAAACTGTCTGAGGCTGGGCTCGTTAATGAATGCAGCATATGTGATGTTCACGGGTATCTCATAGCCGAAGCGGGTGTTCAACTAAAGAGGGAATCACTCATAAAGTTCAGTTTTGCTGTTCCAGTCGAAGAGGAGGTCAAACAGGTCACCGAGCAATATCTTCAGCTAAAGTTTGCGATAACACATAACAGAGTTACTGCTGATCCAAAGGAAATGATGCTCTTTAAGCGAGAATACGGAAGCACAGTGTTCGGATGGGAGACAATCTTAGACGTGGCATCTATAGGCAGATCGCAGTTCGAACGCAACAGTAGCTCCAATTCATGGCTCGGAAAACCGCTACTTACCAAAGACGGTAATAAAATTGCATTCGACGAAATTACATTGCGCGCCAAAGCCGCAATACTAGCGTTTGTAGCACTACTAAGCGGACATCTTGGTGCCAACACATCTAGAGCCCTACCCCTGTCCAAGGTCGTTGATCTGGTTGTAATACGTTCCAACGGCTCTATACCTGTTCCGTTGCATCCGTTCTACGAGGACTACGCAAAGGATCTGCTGAGCCTCGTCAAATCGCCACTCGGTAACAGAATACAGAAGGTGTACTGCTTGAAGTATGGGAAGGCGTATGCGGAGCTACAGAATGAGAGGTCGAAGCTCGTAGAGTTCGATACATACTACGGGCTACTAGACGCCGTTGCCAAGGATGTTGAGGAAGCGCTGAAGCCGAGCCAGGCTAGCTAAATCGAATGGATGAGCGGGGCTGAGCAGCGCATGAAGGTGCTCCTGTTCGAAGTCAAATCCCTTTTTTACTCCTACAAGGCACCCATCGCCTACCAGGTCAAGGCCTCCAACATGCTTCCCCCACCGTCTGCGCTCCTGGGGGCTGTGTACAGGAACTACGTAAGGGAAACCTCAAGCTCATACAGCAAGGATTCCCTGTCTGAATTCTTGAGGTCTGTGGCGTATGCAGGCTTTGCGGTCCTCCCCGTGGATGACAGAGGCTTCGTATCGTTCAGGAAGTTCGTGGTTCTGCTGAAGCATTGGAGACTCGAAAAGGACGAAGAAGAACCCCGCCCCGATGCTATGCTCCGCGAGTACGTCTATATGCACGGCAGGCTCGTGGGTGTGATTGCCTATAACGGGTTAAACAACGAAACCTTAACGAAGGTTGTTGAAACTATTGAGTACTTGGGGAACAGCGAATCGCTGATTGGCATCAGGGCACTGGAATCGGGGCTCTCAGTAAAGAGCGCCGAAGAGTGCGGAGATGGGTACATGACGCAGATGATCTCTAGCTCTGTAAATAATCTGCCCCGCCACGGAGTTATAGAGCAGTGCGGAAGGGTTCCCAGATCACCCTGGGGTGGGCGTGAAACCGCTGATGTATGCTATGTGTGGAACCCCCTCGAGCCCGCCGGTAAAGACCTCTACAGACCCATACGGTTCGGTGACATACGAACCGAGCTACTAGAGGATCTACGCAAGAAGGTTGCCTGCGTCGAGAGCGTAGCACTGAACGCCAGACTCGTGTTCACCTCCGCGGGCTTTGAATGCCTCAAGAGGGGGTAGGCTCGCGATGGATTCAATGCTCGATACAACGGTTGAGGCATTTAAGGTGATGATCTCAAGACGTGCAGGCTTAGACAAGGAAGCCGTTACGCCCTACAGATACCAGCTGGAAGCCTTCAGAGAGTTCGAGAGGCTGGCTAGCGGTGACTTGGACGTGCTGATTGTACGGGCTCCACCAGCGAGGGGCAAAACAGAGGCACCCATCGCTTCCTTCTTGGCTCAGTTCGTTTCGGGCGAAATCCTCCTCCCAAGGATCATCTACGCCACCCCTACACAGACGCTACTGTATAGCATGGTTAGAAGGTTCGAGGGCTATCTCGAGGCTCTCTCCTCAGCATACGAGAGCTTCAAGTCATGGAGGGAGAAGCTGAACCCCGTGGCCGAGCACGGGCTGGACGTGGATCCACAGTATCTGATTCCTAGGTTCACGGTGTCCACATATGACGTTGTAGCGTATGCGTGGACCGCCAGGAGGGCGATTCCGTGGAGGCCCTTCACGACCCGCGGAGCCCTGATCTCAAGCCTCGTGGTGTTCGACGAGGCGCACTTAGTGCAGGATTCGTACACGTACTCTCAGAGGGTGTTCGTTAAGCTCGTCGAAACCATGGCTAGATCCGGGACCCCGATCGTGATCATGTCCGCGACTCTGCCCAACAAGTTCGTCGAGGATCTGAGCAAGGGTCTCGACGGAGACCTCGTGAGAGAGGTTGTTGATAGTGGCGCGTCGATTCCCGGCAAAATATCCGTATCCGTCGTTGATGACAGCGCCCCCACCACAGATTTCGAGCGGGCTATGGCCGAAATCCTCAATGTTGCGAATGATGCTGCGAGAAGTGGTAAGGACGTGCTGCTGGTCTTCAACACGGTCAGAGCTGCCGTTAAGGTCTACAACGTGTTAGCTACGAAGTTGGAGAAGGAGGCATTCACCGTAGTTGAGGTGAAGGATAAGGACGATGTCGAGAGGGCTCTGAAGGACGATGGGAAGGGCAGGATCGCCCTTCTGGTGCTCGTTCACGGCAGGCTTCCCATGGGCGTGCGCAGGAGGCGCGAAGAGCTGTTCGAAAGTTTGAGGAGAATACGCAGTGGAATGACTGAGGAAGGTTTGGAGAAGAGGTGGAGCCTCATAGTTGTGGCGACACAGGTGGCTGAGGTGGGTCTCGACTACAGCTTCGACTATGTGGTCGCTGAGCTTGCGCCGCCGTCAGCGCTAGTGCAACGGATTATGCGGGCTGGTAGAATCAGGGGGCAACACTCCGAAGCCTTAGTTCTGCCGCCCATCGCATTCGAATGCGACATCGATTCGGAGTGTACACCCCCCTCTTTCTTCGTGTACGCGAAAAGTACTCTAGACCTTGGAAGGGAGTTCGTGGGGGAGATCAGCAAAGACCCCGCTAGGGTTGCGGACGTAATCTACGTCGCCGACTGGGTGGACAGGGAGTTCAAGGCTATCGAGTCAGAGACCAAGGAATGGGCAGAAATACTTGTGAACCGAGCGCACCAGATCCTCGACACAAGCAGGTTCGTTCCGCCGTTCGCAACAGTAGTTCATCGGAGAATCCTTGAGAGCTTCAAGTTCAGGCTCGGAGAGTACGTAGCTCTGCGCATACTCGGCGAAGAGACCTCGGAACTTGAGAAGGTCGCTGACATCGGGGAATTCGAGAGAAGGCTCGGCGAGCTGATTGCCAAGCCCGGTGAGGGGCTGCGCGAACTCATCGAGGGGAGCGTTAGATACGCGCTCCACTTCAGAAAGAGGGAGATCGGCGGTGACAAGTATACTGTTGCCATGCTGCCAAGGGAATGCGTGTGGACCGTGGGCGACGAGCATGTTGTGACGTATGTGCGCTCGGTGCGTGGAGGGAAGGTCGAAATCGGCTTCCTGGTGCTGAAGAAGCTGGACGAGAGCGGCAGAGTCTACGCCGCACCAGGCGTGGAGGACATCTGCGGCAGATTACTGATCTGCAAGCGCGTTCCCGGATTCGAGCCGGAGATTGGTCTTGTAGAGGTGGAAGAGGTTGAACTCGTCGTTCGGTGACCTTGTGAAGCGGCTCGAAGCCTTAACCGGGGGCAGAGTCGAGGAATACCTCTCCTACAGACCTAAGGAGAGCGAGGGACGGGAGACGCTGATGAGTCACATCATGCTGACCGTCCGCTACGCCTCGGCGCTGAGCGATCACATAGTCACGCTCGCAAGGATAGTACGCAAGATCGACATTGCTCTGAGCCCCGAAAACGCTAGGAGGGTCGTGCGGTACCTGGTTCTGTTCACAGCATTCTACCACGACATAGGGAAGGCTGAGGCGCATTATCAGCTCTACGCTCACGGAGCGGTGGACAGAGTGGGGGTGCCCCACAACTACGCCTCGGTGGCTTTCGTGGTCGAGAACGACGACATCTTCGAGGGCTTCGTTGAGGCGCTGACTGGGAACTACGGCGTTAGTGTCAGGGCGGCGGAGGTCATGTTCGACTCGTCCCTGACCGCGATAGCCCTACACCACGAGTACTACGACTACAAGGATCTGTCCTTCGTCGAGGTTCTGACGCCTCTGACGATAGCCCTAGCCAAGAATGTCGATTCGCTGACTGAGCTTGCGTTCCACGAATCCGTTTTCGACCTCTTGCGGAGTCTCGCAGAAGAGGTCGGACGAAACCTCAACGTACGAATCCCTGTTCCAGCTACTCGCAGGAACTTTTCGACGACGCTCGGTCGAGCGATAGAGTACGTTGCCACGCTGCACTACGAGTTCGGAGCACTGAACGTCAGACGGGAGGGTGGATCCATTAGAGTAAGCATGGACGAAGCCATCGCCTCGGTCCTCGAGCTGGCTGAGGCGCTGACGTGGGTTCTAGTGCTCGCAGACAACCTCGCCGCGCGCCACAGGGGTTCGACAGGCGAGGAATCCTTTTTCGCGTCCCTGATCGGCAGGTACTACGGGTGAGGGGATTGGTATGGGAGGTCTCAAATTAATTCCCATATACACGCACTATGTCACACCGACATACAGTAAATATAATTTGCTGGGAATGCTGCACGTAGCAAGTAGGTTCCGGACAGCCATCATCCGCCGTGTTCGGGTGCACGGCTACACCTACACTGTCGAGCTACTGACCGACAAGAGCGAGCGAGAGCTGGCGCAGGATTTGGCGGAGACCGTACAAAGGGAGCGCAGAGAAATAGTGAGGGCTGAGGGCAAGCGCTACAGAGCTATGGATGGGTTTGGCTTCGTCTGCCAATCATCGGGTACCGACCCTTACTTCAATGCTCCGGCTGTCTGCAGGTATATTGAATACCTCACAGGCAAGGAGACCTCGCTGTCGACTGTAAGCAAGTCCGGGAAGGGTCGAAAATCCACTCAGGCATCAGAAAGCGAAGTCTTCAGCTCGATATTCGCAGAGAGGATACATGACAAGCGCAGTAGCACCGGAAAATCACCCTCCCTCATCCTCGCTCCGGAGCTCGGGAAATACGCAACATCGGGAATCCCATACGAGGGCGGTCTCTACCCCGACGTTGGAGATTCCGGCGGCGCTTCCGCATGCCTGCTTTTCGCTCTGATCGGGTGGGCTTGCTGTAGCTTCAAGTGGGAGATCGCTGAAGAGAGGAGGAGCCACCACGTCTTCGCATATGTGGCTCCGAAAGACTATCTAGGCCATGCCGAGGCCAAGGCTCTGTACTGGATCGGGAGGAGGCTTGCGTACGTTACGTCGCTCTTCGTGAGCTACGCAGGTCGGGAGGCCAGCGAAGTGAAGGAGAAGCTCTCAACTCTAGGTATCTTGGCTATGCTTTCACCTGTTATCAGAGATGTTGCGGAGAGCGCTGATATCCTCTCGAAGCTCGAACTGAACATATACACGCACTCATTTGAGGGCGGTAGGCATAGCATCAGGATCGCTGGAGCCTTTGGTCTCGATAGGGTTGATGTGAGGTTGCTTCCATCTAGACTCGTAGGGGCTATGCTCGCATATGTCAATCACCTACCAAAGCTGGTCTTCGAGGTTCCATCGTTTCTGAATACGCTGGGTGAGTACTTGGTTTCTGGCAACGACGTTCTATATATTGAGGCTCTCAGAGAGTTAGCATCAGTTCTAAGCGATAGAGAGACGTCTGAGGATACTAAATGGATGGCAAGAGTACTCCTGCAGAATGCTGGAAGGTGAGAATTCATGCTATACACAGCTAGAGTTTACTTCACACCGATGAAACTAATTCCGTTAGCTGTCTGGAGTGGGATGTACCTATACAGAGAGTTACTTAACCTCTTTGAAGCTTATGGAGCTAGATTTGAACATAGGAATAGAAAACCGTTTTATTTATCGCCTATATTTAGTGATGATGGAAAATTTATTACCTCTGGCATGCTAGAGCCTGATAAAATCTATATGTTTAGGTTTTCAACTATAGATTCAATGCTTATAGATATATTTAGAACAGCGTTAGGCAATAATATGAACAATAATCCTATATTTCGAATCGTAAGAATTGAAGAATCCGTATTTAACTCTCCTATCTTGGGACAGAGAGATGTTGATGGGAAATATATGGCTAGAATAGAACTTAAATTCGCTCCAACAGTCTTTAAATATAGGGGCTTGGAAATTCTATACCCCTCTCCTACAAGATTTTTTCTCTCCATTGCAAGAGATTTATACGATATATTCAATGTGAATCTTCGTAAAGATACTATTAATATTATTATGAACACGGAAATTGCATCTCAAAAAATTAATATTGTTAAGATATACATTGGCAAATCATCAAATAATGCTGAGAGACATATAAAAACATTTTCGGGTAAAGCCACATACGTTGTTTTATTACATGGGGAAAGAGTACCTATATTAAATATTTTTCTAAGACTTGCCGAAATGGTGGGTGTAGGTAAGAACAGATCCATAGGACTTGGTCATGTAGATATTCTGAGTATTGATGTGAAGAAACTGAAATGAATAATACAAACTAACGATTCGAACTTTATACACATATCTTTCTATAGAAGCAGTGGTTGCATCTTGTTTTCATAGGTGTTTTTGGTGGTGGTTTTTGTTGCTGTATATATTTCTTAAACTCCTCTACAATGTTTATAGTTGTCCGTCTTAGGTTTGGAGATATGTTTATCTCTATAATCTCTCCCCCTATCTGTGTCACTATAAATGTTCTGTCTATTGGTTTGTGAAATGTTTCTTCTGTTGCTATTGTATATGCTGTTAGCTGTATTAGGTGGTGATACGATTTTCTCCATAGCCTTGCTCTAGATGTCTCCAGTTTTATCTCTGCTATACTCACCCTCTTCCCATTATCTATAACAATATCTATCTTTCCATATATCCCTAGAGATCTTGATTTTACTGGATACTCCATGTATATATCTCCATCTATTCCATAGCCTCTAACAATCTTCAGGATATCTATCTTTGAATATCTTGCAAATTTCATTGACTCTGTTGGTGGTTCCCAATACATAAAGTATTTGTAGAATGCTATTCTTGGGCAGTAGACATACTCTTTTATCAATACTATGGGTATCTCGATACTAGATAACTCCATAGCTCTGCTCATTTATCTCAACCCTATTTACACCAATTGTAATTGTCTTCTCAAGAACTTCCCTCGGTATAACCATGACTAGGACACTATCTGTAGATCTATCTATATATCTCTGTAGAGCTCTTGCAACATCTTTTGCCTTTGAAGATCCTCCTCTAGCTATATAGAGACTCCTCTGAATTCTTGTAAAGCCCATAGACTTCAGCTTTTCGCATACCTCAAGCCTCTTTCTATCATCTGATATATCATATGCAACAACTATGTATGGCACTATAGATACACCCTAAACCCTTTATACACAGATCCCTCTCTGAAGAACTTTGCCAAGTCCCATGCCTCTCTCCTTATATGCTCCTCTAGAGACATAGATCTATCAATCTTGCTACATCTATACTTGGCACTAAGATTGGATAGAACTATCTCTGCTATCCTCTTTCTAGATTCATAGTCAAGCCTATTACCAACAACATCTATCTTAAGTCTCTTAGACTCTATAACAAGAGGTTTATCGATAGCTATAGGTCTGAACATCTCTACAAAGTCTAGGGTTAGAGAAGGTCTACCGCTTTTAGCTACATGGAGAACACCTAGATATGGATCTAGACCAGCTAGAACAAGAGCCTTTTCACAGACGCTATATAGAATTCCATAGCCATAGTTGAGAGCCATATTGAATGGATCTAGAGAATCTGGGTCACGCCCCCTAAAACCGAGGTTCTCGGGGATGAGAGATGCTATAGCCTGCCAATATTTTCTAGATGCATGTGCCTCAAAACCCATTATCCTATCTCTATCTAGATCCTTTGCAGAGTAGAGATCTGTTGCAATAGCCTCTACCTCATATCCGAGATCCCTAAGCCACTCCTCACGACTACTCTTAGCTAGATACTTCAACAGCTGTGCCTGATTCATAATCTTGCTATATATAAGCTCCTTCGCTATCTCAATACCAAGACCACTCAAAATCTTCTCATATTGACCAACCCTTGTAGCAACAGTCTTATTTATATAAGGCATGTATAGCCTTGCAATAGGATATCCATTTACATCGAGGATAACGACATCTATACCCTCTCTAGCTAGATACCTAATAGCCTTAGCCGATATTCCAACTCTTGAAGAAGCTATTATTATCTGATCAACATCAGGTGTAATAGCTATTTTCCTACCGTCTCTTGTAGCTATATATACACCTCCCCTACGACAATAAAGCCTAGAGCCAGGTTCAGCTATGAATATCGTCTTCATACCCCACAAACCTCTCTAAAGGGACACATCTTCAGACACTGGGAAGGCTTTCCAGGATCCTCCCCATACTCAATAATCCTAGCAACATCGTCTCTAGCCTCAATAAACCTCCTCCTAAGACTATCATCAATCCTTACAACCCTCCACTGAAATCTTACATCACTATTTATAGAGATACCTATAGTTATACCGATATCAACAGGATTACCACTCCAAGCCTCTATAGCCAATGCATAACCAGCTAAAGCAAGCTCCTTTCTCTCAAGGCTATTACCACCAAGAGAAAGCGTTATATCTATAGGCATAAAACCGACCATGAGATCAGGTCTAACAAAATCAGATAGCCCAATAGCTCCACCAGGAATATAGGGTTCTACAGATATAGGCATCTGCTCCTCCTCAGCAATCATAGATAACGCCAAAGACTTTCTAAATACAGATTCAAATGCCTTCCAATATCCACGAAGATCTGCATAATCCTTTAAGCTACGTCTAAACATACCATATAGCCACTCGATATCCCTACCCCTATACCTAAACGGCAATAGAAAAACCTCATGAACAGCCCTACCAAGCCTAAGAACCTGTGAATCCACATATGTATGCAAAACCCTCCTAAGATAAACATCCCTCTTCGTAGGACAAGGACTAGCAACCTCAGATATCGATGGCCTAGCACGAAACCTACTACCAACAACATCAAACCTCCAACCACGCACCTCAGCATACATACCATCACCAGCTGTAGCCCTAACATAATCCCAAACCCATCGAGGCAACATATCAAACCACCTAACAAAACATATCCACAAAAAGCTTTTCTCTCTAACCCTTAGACACAGCCCTATAACATAGAGCAAACCTCTATCCTTTCCCATTAGAACACCCATGTTATGGTTATTGTGTCTTCACAATTAGAATTGTTTCATTGTTTCTACTGTTTTTCATTAGAACATTATTGCTATCACTAATCAACGACTTTACGGATGTTCCAATAATGTATATAGGTGATAAAATTATATAAACTTATAAACAGATATATAAACATAATACATAGAAACTCCCAAAAGGGAGTAGAAAGATCTACATCACATTATCAGAGCTTCCATCCTATCTCTCAGAATCGAAACTCCCAAAAGGGAGTAGAAAGGTCACTATAATGATATTGAACAAAGACGAGTCTATAACATATTCGAAACTCCCAAAAGGGAGTAGAAAGTCTAGACATAGGATATTTAATGATGGAGATAGAGGAGATCAAGAAGAAACTCCCAAAAGGGAGTAGAAAGCGGAGTCTATTCTGTCGCAGACCTCCTTGTAGACACATTTGTTGCGAAACTCCCAAAAGGGAGTAGAAAGATCTACACCACCTCTTTTTCCTGAACATGATTCTATAATATAGCTTTCTTGAAACTCCCAAAAGGGAGTAGAAAGACTAGCACCATCTACGTCATTGGTTATCCGTTCCAGTTGCTACGAAACTCCCAAAAGGGAGTAGAAAGGCCCAGCCACCGCCGCCCATGGGTTAAAGCATGATAGATGAAACTCCCAAAAGGGAGTAGAAAGCAAGATGTTAGAAGAAAGTATGAGGCGATGAGAAGGGAAGCGCTTAAGAAACTCCCAAAAGGGAGTAGAAAGTTGCATAGTGGAGTATTATCCTTACAACATCTGTTGATGCTATTGGGTCCTCGAAACTCCCAAAAGGGAGTAGAAAGGTGTTTTCGCAGAGGAACATTAGGTGTGAAAGCAGTTTTATTAGGTATGTGAAACTCCCAAAAGGGAGTAGAAAGGTTAACATCTCTATACTCATTAACACATATCTTAACATTCTCAAGAAACTCCCAAAAGGGAGTAGAAAGATGTGCTCAGCTTCAGGTAGTGTCTGCTCAACACTTCCTGTGGAACGAAACTCCCAAAAGGGAGTAGAAAGATTAGAAATGCTACTCTTTTCCCTGTCTCCGAGTCCTCCCAACTCAGGAAACTCCCAAAAGGGAGTAGAAAGGTAGGCGGTGGCGGTGGCTGTGCTGGCTTTACATATGTTATAGTTGTATTTGTGAAACTCCCAAAAGGGAGTAGAAAGTCTATGTTAGCTTCTATGTCGGAGTATATAACAATTCCTAAAGAATTGAAACTCCCAAAAGGGAGTAGAAAGAGCCACGAATATATCCACGCAGCCAAGCTACACCAACTAGCCCTAAGAAACTCCCAAAAGGGAGTAGAAAGATTTGATATAGATGTAGATGCACCTGCATGGATATATCTATTGCCAGAAACTCCCAAAAGGGAGTAGAAAGAACGACAAACCAAATCCGTCATAGTCGTCGAACCATCCGTACCATAGTGTGTAGAAACTCCCAAAAGGGAGTAGAAAGTATCAGATATAGACGCAATGGACTTGACAGAGCTATCACTGAGAAGAAACTCCCAAAAGGGAGTAGAAAGATATAATATATATAGTCCAGAGACAGCAGAACACTACTCATCGGAAACTCCCAAAAGGGAGTAGAAAGATAGGAGAATCATGGTGTAACAACATTGTTAGATGCTCCTATGATACTGCGAAACTCCCAAAAGGGAGTAGAAAGCTAGACTCATACACCAAAAGAATATACGCCTGCTCAACAGACTATGCACTAGAAACTCCCAAAAGGGAGTAGAAAGATGAATACATATGATACATATCCCCTTGTGCCATTCAAGAATCTTATATGAAACTCCCAAAAGGGAGTAGAAAGTGGCGATTCTAATCATCGCACTTCTCTGTCTTGGTTTAGAGGTTCAGAATTTAATATCTTTTATCTTCCACTCTTTTCTGATTGTTCAAGGAACTTTCCTCTCTACTAAGCAATCGGAGAAGGCCTCTGAGAACAGCTATGGCTCTTTCCACTCTACTAATGCAGAAAAGATTTTTAGCTCCCAAAACTAGCAGTTTTTGGGTCAGTGGTTCAAGCTTTCTTCACAGCTCTTGCGGCCTCCGAGTGGCGGCTGCGGTGAGTGAAGATGAGCTGCAGTGTCTGCCGTGAGGGGGCCGCTACTTCAGTATCCGCTCTATGAGCTGCGGTTTCTTTCTGACTTCTGTGGCCCAGTACGCGTAGTAAGCAACGTTGTCAGCCAGCAGAGCTAGCACCCTTTCGTGTCTCCTCGAAACTCTGTCCTCCGGGATTTTGCGAGGGTAGTTGATGTATGTATATAGCTTCGGATCGACTATGAGCACGGCGGGTCTGAGCCTCTCTACGAGGTTGCTGTAGCTATCCAAGTTGTTGAACCACCTCACATACTCCAGGAACTCCTTCAGCTTGGAGAACCTCTCGGGGAATTTGCGTAGGTACAGAGCCCTCTCCAACCGGGGCAGATCAGCTACATGCTTCACCCATCTCTGCTCAGAAAGTTACGCCTCTTAACGACGTGCTCCCGAGCAGCCACAAAACCTATGTAACTGAAGCTCACACTAAAATCCACAGCAGCTATCAGATCGCTTAAAGCTGATCACCCCGGAGACTGGGTTCGGGGGTTCCAGCCTTTTCTGATCGCTTCCTGTTTCGGCTTATGTACTAGGAATTTAAATTCCTTGCGATTCTCCAACAAGGGAACTGGTTAAACGTGGAACTCCTCAGAGATTATCCCGTACTCCCTGAGCTCGAGCCACGACTCCGCTATCTTCTTAGGATTGCTGAATATCTTGTCGAAGTTTATGTCCACATACGATGGATGCACTTCTCCGAATATCCACACCATCTGCACCATGCCCTTGGTCTTGATGTCTTTGACCTCCGTTTTAAGCAAGTGGAAGAATTGAAATGACTCTACTACCCAGTTGCACTCTCCGGATAACATAAAGACTTGTATAGGCCGGCCGTATAGTGCCACGACAAAGGCTTTGGCGTACGAAACTCCCAAACGGTGATGCATTAATGATGTGCACAGGTAAGGCTCTAACTCTATCGACAATATATTCCATTTTATTCTTTTTACTATGTATTTCTAACCTGCTCGAAGGGGAAATCGGGCTAGGTGTATTCTGGATATATGTTGGAATCGGTACAATTCCAGAGAAAAACATTTCCAGCAGAATGCTAACCGTTAAATACCTCGCCATAATTTTGCTCGGTGTATTGGGTTTGTTTTTCGAGATGAAAATATGGATGCACATAATAATGGTCATCGGATCACTCGTTGCTGCTATTGAACTCTACAGACATATAAAGAGGATATCGAGGAGGTTAAACAATGAACAGTTTTGAAACACTACAGCGTTGATGGTATAGTTGGATGTACAGTGATTTGCATAGGATCTGCAGGACTTGGATGTATATTGTTTGTATGTCTAATACTGTTCTTGGTGCATGGACATCCCTATCTAGATGCTATGGGTACTGTCCAGCAATGAATATTTGTATAAGAGTATTGTGGGTAAATGTAGCGTACTTCTGCAACATTGCAGCTTGTTCCAGCAATAATGATCTCATAGAATGTTCTGCAAATTACTACACAAACCACTGCCAACTCAGGAAAATCCTGCTGAATTGGAGATCTTTTAGCCATGCCTTGAACCCCTTAATTTATTACCAAAGAAGACAACAGAAGTTGTCAACATAGCAAAAAGAAAAACCACTTCTAAAAATTTTAATTTTTTACCAAAGTCTACTACTATAGTATGCGGATACATTGGAGCGTATTAGCAATGAACTATCCATCATATCTCTTAGCTTTTATAATCGGATTTGCGTTTTCCCTCATATCAGGAAAAATAATTGAAATTTTCAAAAATAGATTACTACTATCACTTTTAAACTTCGTAATAGCATCTATATCAATTATAATGTTTAGGAAATTTGGAAAGGATATTAAAGCTGGTCTAATTATCGCAGCATCACTCTTATTTGGTATCTTATTGGGATATCTTATACTTTCAGTTCTTTCGGGGATGTGAGAGGTGTGCTACACAGAAACTCCCAAAAGGGAGTAGAAAGATTGTATGGATGTTAACATCATTGTTTCTATTGATGAATCAATTAGAAAAAACTAAAATAAAAGATGAAGCTTATTGACTACATGAAATAGTAATCTTTATATATCTGTATAGAATCAGTTAGAAAAGTCTGAAGGGTAGAGGATCTATATTGGAGTTGTGTATAAATACTATTTGGGGTGGAAAGAGGTGAGGGTACCACTGATTATATGGGTTGCAATAATAGTTTTCCTATTAGTGTTAACCCCGTTCATTAACTATAAGAAAACCTATCCAGCTAATAAGATATTCTTTATCTATCCACTAGAAGACATAATCCTACCTGTTATCATTGCCTTATCGTTCTCCCTAATAGCGTTCTTGTATCTAGGAATTCTATCTACCAAGGAGATAGACAAGCATTCGGATAAAGTTGATATAAGACTTATAAAGGAATATATAACGGGGTGCCATCTAGCGTCAGCACTATCAATTATTGAAATACTTCTCCTAATACTCTTCTACATCTTCTCAGAATGGGACATCCTCGGAGCAGTTGCCATAGCACTACTATTCACAATAATCTTAATTGAGTTCCTCACAATATTGATGCTATGGAAGATTAGAATACAAACAATTGCAAACCAAATAGAAAAGTAGCAATCCTACGTCTTCAAGCCAACACCCCTAAGATTTAGGATACCCACTATTCTTACTCTTTACAGTATTCCTTAATCTTCTCGTGAAACAATTAAAAACCTCTATAGCCTAACGAGATTCTTCGCTTTCTCGAGTCAGAATCTCTATCAGGGTCTGGGTATTGATAGATTCGGGAAATCTGAGAAGATCCTTGTCATCCGTAACAAGTTTAATTCCGAGTTGGCGGGCTGTATATATGTATGAAGCGTCATAAAATGTAAGGTTTTCATTTAGTGCTAGTTCAACTATTTTGGGTATGTCGATATGAGTTCTGACTATGTTAACATAGCTGAATATTTCATTGAAGAGCTCTACTATAGCTCTCAGATTCGAGATTCTGCCCCTCTTAAACTCCTTTAGCAATGTATTGCCGACTTCATATATAGTTAAATCTAGTACTGAGAATCTATGGGCATAGTCTATAAACCTCTCCCTTAATTCTAGTAGCAAGGGGTATATAGCCGAGGCATCGAGTAGATATTCTGTATACATATATGCCTACCTCTCCAACCTAGTCTCCCTCACAGCTTCAACCCACTCCTCAGCAGTCAGACCAATACTCTTCAGCCCCTCATCGAGAAGTGCTTTAAACCGCTGCTTCCTAACTCTACGAATCTCTGCCTCAAGTGCTCTCTCAACCACAGACTTCACATCTATCCCAAGCCTCTCAGCCTCCTCCTTAAGCTCACGCCTAATCCTCACAGATAGAACCTCCGTAGACATCCAGACTCACCGTATACCTAAGCAATGTATACATAGTCAGAGTATATAAGCATTTTCCAGAACCATTAGATTGAGCTAAAATATAGAGAGTTTATCTCTCATCAACACCTATTCGCTCTACATGAAGGGAAAGATGTTTACAGTCACGGATTTCATCAATAATTATTCTACCACTATCAATCGCCATCAATCCAGATGATCTCAACCCGTTTTCTAAGTCTGTAGCCATTGTGACAGTAACTCATACAGGTGTTGAAATATCTGCTTTAATACTTATAGTCCTATTCTTAATACCTTTACCCAGAGCCACCCCATAGCAACATACTACAAATTTTAAGCTTGTTGAATAACTTTGAGAATACTTAAACCCGAAAAGGGGTAGAAAGGCGTTTGTGTATACTAATGCTATCTGTATGGTATTTGTGGTGGGGGTAGATTTGATATCAATGATATCAATATAACTATAACTATTATCGCTCCTATAGCTAGAAAGACTAGGACTATTCCTAGTCTTAGCAAGTTCCAATACAACGTCCATTTTATTATTTTTGGAGCTATCCTATCTATCTTATCTATAAGTCTATCTATGAACTTGTCTAGCTCTTCTAAATCCATTTTTCCACAATGTTAGTATAGTGTTAGTGAGTTTATATGGTTTTCCATTGTTACCACAGCTGTGGCTATATATGTATCCAAAAGAAGCAATAAGAAGAAGCTGAAAGACTTGGTTCTGATAGTCTCATTCTGAATGCTGTATGGGGGCAAAGGGTCTTCCTATGGGGGTGGTATCTCTGTTGCGTGATGAGGTGAATGGCTATTTGTATAGTATCTGTGTTGTTTAGTTTGCGAGTCTTCTCTTTATCGAGTCTAGCTTGTTTTCTATTGTATTTTCTTTATCGAGTCTTATATCTATCGATATATCTATCAATATTCTCTTGATATCCATAGAGCTTAGTTTTTCTGTTAACCTCCTTAGAACTTGTGATAGCTGTTCAAATGTTTCTATCTCTATATTTGTACCAGATGCATGTATATTATACCTAATCCCAAGCTCTTTCAATGTTTTGATTACCTCGGCTATATATGTACTTAGACTTGTTGTACATGTGCCTACAGGGATTATCCTAAGGTCAACAACTATGGGCATATAGAGCCACTGAACATCAGCTATATATAGATCGGTATATAAATACAGAAGTATTTGATAGTAGGAAGAGAGCTGTGATGATCTCGTAGTGAAGAGATAGATGATCTCGGAGGTTTCGACTGAGCTTTCAACAAAGCCTAGCTGAGAATCTTTGAGAGATCTGGTCTGTATATATCTCCCGTCGCCTTCAGTACCCATATACCTCTCTTATCAGCCTCCCTCACAAGCTCTGGCATTGCAAGACTTGTGTATATAACTAGAATTGTTTTTGGCTTTAATTTCTCTGGATATTTCTTCTTCAGAATCTCTATATCGCTCTCAAGTTTCTCTAAAACAGATGTACCTGCTCTGACACTTGCTTCTCCAATAACACATATATCGTCTCTACACCCATAGATATTAATCTCAGCATCAGGTAGATGGAGAGATGTAATTTCTATATCTATGCCAAGCTCATTTCTAAGCCTATACCTAATAATAGACCTTGCCTCCTCCTCAATATCCAAAGTGAGTTTCTCCAAAGCCCTCTCAACATTACTAAGCCTAACACTCATATCACCCAATCTCTCCTCAACCTTTGCAAGCCTAATCTCAACATTATCCAATCTAGATTCAACTCTACTCAATCTAGCATCCATCTTATCCAGTCTCTCCTCAATAGCTGCAAACCTTCTATCAACAGCTTCAAACCTCCTATCTATATCCTCAAATCTTTTGTCTATAGCCTCAAACCTTTTATCTATCTCCACAAACTTCTTATTAACCTCATCAAATCTCCTATCTATCTCTTCAAACCTCTTTTCAATTACTTGGATAGCTCTATTGAAATCCTCCCTAAGTCTATTCAAATCCTCTCTAAGCTTAGCTAACTCCATATCGTGTCTCTCAAAACCCTTCAACATATCTTCTCTGAGTTTCTCAATCTCTTTATCATGCCTCTCAAACCCTCTATTCATATCCTCTCTAAGTCTTGCTACCTCATTCCATAACTTAGCTATCTCTCCCCAAATCCTCTTAAGCTCCTCCTCATGTCTATCAAGTCTCTTAAGAATCTCTCCCAAACCTATGAGGCCTGCTACAGCATATCTAAACTCTGTATCCTCCTCCAAAAGCTTCAACAGCCTCGCTTTAAGCTCAGCAATATCCACAGACATTATACTCCAACCCTATATATCTAGAGTCTGGATGTGATCTAAAATCTGTTTCTGTTCCATGGAGAGTTAGATGAAAGTTTTATTGCCTTATTCTATCTCTTCTTTCTCTTTCCCTTACCCCTATACCTTCTACGCCTCCTGTATAGGAGTATTGCTACTACAATGATTATAGCTGTTATTGCTAGTGATACTGCTATCCATGTTAATGTGTTTGTCGATATCTCTGCTATTCCTGTTGAGGTTAGTAGTATCTCTATTGTTGCTTCTCCATGTATTGTCTTCACTATGTATATTGTTTTCACCATTATCCCTGTCTCCCTATCTATCCACCCTATAGCTGTTAATATAGCTCCAAATACATCTGCTTCATGTGTAACCCTGTAGCAGTTGTATCTAGCTGGAGTCTCTATCTCTTCAAATGTTATATTCCCTGTTGATCCAGGGGTAGCTGACCTTATGAGAAATACCCAAGTTTTTTAGAACTACCTATATAGATCCTCATATTCTCTGTATATACCCATGTTCTTATAGATACGCTTCTAGATAATATCTAGAAAACAGATTATCTATCTTTATATCCCCAGGCTCTGGCACTACATCAACAATAATCTCTATCTCAGCTCTATCGCTATAGACAGTCCTTACCAACCACTTTATATAGCCAGCATCACCTATTTGTAGACCTGGTGTAGAGCTATTCACAATAGATACTCTATACTCAGCATATCTCCCTGGGACAACCCATGAAGTTTTCTCGGCATAGACAATAGCGATAGACATAAACAATATAAGTATTGCAACAACAGATATTCTCCTCAAATGACACGCCTAGTCTATAGCTATATACAGAAGCTATAAAGATTTTTATAGAGGTTTACACGGGATGATGAGTGCATGTCAGGGTGAATAGTGATCAGAGGGCCTCTCTGACCATCTTCTTAGCACTTGATAGATCTGCTATTGGCGGTGTTCTTCTCTTGTGTTCAGACTGTCTATATCTCCTTATAACCATATCCACAAGATCCCTTCTAAATATCTGATATGCTTTCTCTATAGGTATTCTAAGATCAAATAATGCATAGAGAATAGGATCTATCTCCTCATATGATGCCCCCAGCTCCTCCTCAACTCTATGCCCTGGCCATAGCCTTGGGCTACTGGGTTTCCTAGCAATTTTTTCAAAACCCATAATCTCTGCCAATCTCCTTACCTGTACCTTATATAGATCTCCTATTGGCAATAGATCTACACCTCCATCCCCATACTTTGTAAAGTACCCCAATAAAATTTCACTCTTATCACCTGTTCCAAGAACTAGATAGTTATATAGATTTGCATAGTAGTATAGTATAGCCATTCTAATCCTAGGCATTAGATTTCCAGTTGCAAGCCTATTGCTATGGTCAAAACCTGGCAGGTTTTTGATATAGGAATCAAGTATGGGGTCTATATCTATATAGAGATATCTAATCCCAAGAGAATTAACTATATATAGAGCATCATCTATATCCTCTCTAGGTGTATATCTACTAGGCATTATAACCCCAAGAACATTCTCTCTACCAAGAGCCTTAACAGCAAGTATAGATGTAACAGTTGAATCAAGACCACCACTAACCCCTATAACAACACCCTTTGCAGATGCCCCTAGAACATTATCCCTAATAAAACCTATTATTATATCTACAGCCTTTTCATAGTCTATAGCATCTACAACAGTTCTATAGTCTATAAAATTCATAGAGCTTACCAATAATAGCAATAGGAGGAGAACTAAATAGCTCTACTCTCTAAAGAAATACCTAGATACTATCTCCATCATCTCAGTATCTGATAGAGGCTCCCTCCTACCAGTTCTACTATAGAGCTCCTGAATCTCTCTATATATAGTCTTTACCCTTGGATCATCCTTAGATATATCGCTATACCCAAGATAGTTCTTTATCCATAGAACAATAGCTGCAGTTCCAGAGTAAGGAGTTATTTCAACGCTATAAGGTTTTCCAAGAACTTCCATAGGATTGAACGGAAGATATACCTCAGGATTCTTCAACAGACCATCTGCATGAATCCCTGCCTTAGTCTTAAACGCATTTCTCCCCACAATAGGATAATGATCATTTACTCTATATCCCATAGACTCAAATAGATCTACAATTCTTGGCAAAGCCTTTAGATTTATATCGCTAGAGCCCTTTATACCTGTATAATGTATAGCTATTATCTCCAATGGACAGTTACCAGCTCTCTCACCAATACCGAGAAGAGTACAGTTAGCACTTGCAGCTCCATACATCCATGCAGATAGTTGATTAGCTACAGCAAGACCGAAATCGTTATGTGCATGAAACTCCAACTGCTCTTGTGAAACACCTGTCTCTCTCCTAATTGTAGTCACAATAGCTGGTATACCCCTTGGCAGAGGCACCTCAGGGAAGGGTAGTCCAAGGCCAAGTGTATCAGGCATTCTAAATGCTGGTTCAATACCATATTTTTCACCTAGCTCAAGAACCTTCTTTATAAATGGAACTACAGCACCATGTATATCAGCTCTAGTTATATCCTCCAAAGAACACTTAACCTTTATTCCATGTCTAAATGCCTCCTCTATAACCTCTAGATACTTACCAATAACCTCTTCTCTCGATAAACCAAATTTGTATCTGATATGGTAATCAGATATAGATGTAAGCATAATTGTCTCATCAAGACCTGCATCAATAACAAGTCTAAGATCACTCCTTGTAGCTCTTATCCATGATATAACCTTTGGATATCTATATCCATAGCTCTTCAAAATCTTTACAACCTCCCTATCCTTATCAGTATAGAGAAACACTTCTGTAGCTCTTATAGCACCTCTACCACCGATATCAACTAAAAGCTCATATATCTTAACAGACTCCTCAATACTAAAGTTCCTCCATCCCTGCTGACCATCTCTAAGAGTAGTATCAGTTATATATATACTCCTAAGATTCTCCTCAATCTCTCTAGAACTAGGTATTATCCTTGGAACACTATTAAATGGATATACATCTCTATAGAAAAAATCTTGAGAAGACATGTAAAGACCCTATACATCTAGATAGTGATATATCTCTATAGGTGTTGGATAAGACATTATCTTCCTCGCCTCCTCCCTCTTAAGCTCTATATAACTCTCAATAAGATCTTGGGAGAATATAGGTTTAAGCCACTCATAATCAGATTCAAGCTCATCTAAAGCCTCATCCAATGACCTTGGAAGCTCCTTTACACCTAGAGCTTTTCTCCTCTCTGGTGAAAGCTTATATATATTCTCATCAACAGGATCACCAGGACTAATCTTCTTCTTAACACCATCGAGACCAGCTAGAAGTATTGCTACTAGTGCTAGATATGGATTTGCACTTGGATCAGGAGGTCTATACTCTATCCTTATAGAGCGCTTCGAATTGCTATACATAGGTACTCTTATAGCTGCACTCCTATTACCCCTACTCCAGACAAGATATATAGGTGCTTCATAGCCTGGTACAAGCCTCTTATAACTATTTACAGTAGGATTGACGATAGCTGATAAAGCTCTTCCATGCTCTATCAAACCACCTATAAAATATCTTGCATATTCACTCAAATGTGCATAGCCATCGTTCTCATCGTAAAAGAGATTATCATCACCTCTCCATATACTTACATGGACATGCATACCACTACCATTATCACCATATATAGGCTTAGGCATAAACGTTGCTATATACCCCTTTCTAAAAGCCATAGCCCTAACAACAAATTTTACAGTCTGTATAGCATCTGCCTCCCATGTCGTCATACCGCCTCTAAAGTTTATCTCATGCTGAGAAGCTGCTGCAACCTCATGGTGTACAACCTCAATATCTATACCAAAATACTTCTTCAGAACATCTCCTATCTCCATCTTAAGCTCATAAAATCTATCCTTTGGATAAACACTATAGTATCCATCCTTAGTCCTATTAACAAATGCTGTACCATTCCACGGAGCCTCACTACTCATAATCTCAAAGAACTGTCTCCATGAATCTATAGATACAGAGACCTTGTCAAATATATAGAACTCTAGCTCTGCAGAGACAAAAGGTTTTAACCCCTGTGAAACTAGCATACTATCAATCTTCTCAGCAACATATCTAGGATCCCTAGATAGTCTATCCCCCTGGAAATAAACACCACATATAACTCTACCAAGCCCTTCAACCCATGGAATCAAAGCAAAAGTCTCTGGAAAAGGCTTTAAAACAAGATCACTCTCCTCTACACCTACAAACCCCTTAACACTACTACCATCGAGCTTCCCAAGACTATCTCTAACACTATCAGGTGTCAACATATCTGTTGATATAGTTACATGCCTTAGATATCCCAGTAGATCTGTAAACTGAAGATCTAGCCATCTAATCCTACTAGATTTTACTCTTTCAATTAATTCTATTGTCAATATACTCACTCTGCTACACCTTAGAAAATGGACAGATATATAAGCGCTTCTATCTTGATATATGGACAGGTGTCCATGTAGTTAACACACCTATGCTAATATTGCAACCTTATCGGGCACATCTCTATGTCTAGAACATCTTGACACTTTGTCCATATGCATCACTATAAATAGATTATCATCCTATGTAAATTAATGGGTTTAAGCTTTAAATAAGGTGATAAAATGATTGATATTGGAAAAATGATATGTGTTGTGATTTATCTATCCTAGTATAACATCGAATACATTTTTATCTACTTCATCCATTAATGGAAGACCTGTTACTCTAGCTGCTCTCTCTGTTAGTGCTGCTAGATCTGATCTATCTAGATATTTAATTGCATATTTTCTCTGACCAGCCATAAGTATTCTCATACCCTCTGCAATCTTTGTGAAATATGTGTATAGCCCTACGGCACCACTGTTTATTATTTGATCTAGTTTCTCTTTACCATATCTATCAAATAGCTCATATGTAGCTATAAAGAAACTCTCTGGATCTGAACCATATCTCTTTGCAAAATCTGGTGGAAGAGCATTCTTCTTTGATAACTCTACAAAGTATTTAGCTTTCATAACTGCTAATAGAGGTGCTCTTGCCATAGCAACAGCTTTTACATATGGGCCATCGCCAAAGTTGCTCATTGCTATAGCTTTAACTATTTGATGTTCATTTGAGAATCCTCCAGCCATAGCTATATCAGGTATATGTCTCCCCTTCTCCCTTAGCTTTAAAATTCCTTTTAGAACCCATGCCTCTAGATATATTGTTGGAACACCACTTTCATTCATCATAACAACAGGTGACATTCCCGTGCCTCCTCCAGCTCCATCAAATGTAACTCCATCTGCTTTTACCTCTGAAGCTAGTTTTAAGACAAATGCTACATCTGCTGGTCTATAGCATCCAGTCTTTATCAATATTCTCTTTGTACCCATACTCCTAAGCTTATCTATTCTCTCCATAAACCTCTCGACATCTGGTTTACCAACTCTGCTATGCCTCTCAAAACTCCTTATTATCCCAAGCCTATATGCCTCTTGAACATTTTTATCCTCTGGATCTGGAATAACTATATATCCCCTTCTCTTTAGCTCTATAGCTCTATTTATATCATAAACCCTTACCTCTCCACCAATAGACTTTGCTCCCTGACCAAACTTCTTCTCTATAGTATTAACCTCAAGCTTTGAAACTGCATAGATATCCACGCCAAGCATCTCATCCTCAATATTAGTCTGAACACCTATATCACCATATCTACCATTCCAATACTCTCTATAGACCCTAACCCTATACTCCATATCCTTAGAGCTCTGGACCTGCCCATTAACAATAACAGCCTCTCTATCCATACCACACACATTCTCACCTATAACAAGTAGTGTACCTGATACTGCAGCACCTATAGCAATACCATCCCAATTCCTCTTAGCTACATCGGTAGATCCAAGAGCAGCTATTGTTACAGGTAGCTTAAGATTTATACCTCCGAAATATGAAGAGACATCGACTTTAGAGAAGATCATGTTCTCCGGGATAGGCTCAACACCAAATACCTCTGTAAGCCTTGGCACCAACTGTAGATCACTCCAATCAAGTCCATAATCCTTATTTGCAGCAGCAGTACTATTACCAAACTCCTCAGGCTCTGGATAGAGAGTCTCTCTACCCCTAATAGCAGCTTTACCAACCTCACATAGAACAGGGCAGTTACCTATACATAGAGCACAGAGACCACTTATAGGGGTTATATCTGTAGTTCTAGTTCTTGTACCTGTCAATATACTGCTATTCTCTGTTGGAAGTTTTTTCTCTGGCATGATACCACATTGGCTAAAGTTTTATGGAAGAATTTAAAAATTTATATATAACTAGGCTACATATAGGTATATACAGAAATAATATATATTAGCGATATAAATATGTATTGGCATAGCTATAAAAGTATATTAATCTATGCATAGATAAAACCATTAAACAAAAGGTGTAGCTATTGATAGATCTATTATCTACTAGAACAAGATATATAGAGTCATCAGAGCTTGCAGAAATAGTCTCTAAAATTGAGAGCCTCGTCAATAGAGGCTATAGAGTTATACCATTTGCTGTTGGAGAACCAGACCCCAGTGCAATCCCCATTAAAGAGCTCTCCAAAATTTTAGCAGATATATTGGCTGAGAATCCATCGTCAATTCTATATACACCTACCGAGGGTATTGAAGATCTTAGAAAGGAGATTGCAAATTTTATCTATAGATATGATGGATATAGAGTTGACTATGATAATATCATAGTTACAAGTGGTGCTACTCTAGCTATAGACCTTATACTCAGGCTATTTATAGATCCAGGTGATATTGTTATTGTTGAAAATCCATCGTATATAAACACTATACATGCATTGAAAAGCTATGGCGCAAAGATAATAGGCGTTAAAATGGATTCAAGGGGTATGGATACATATGCTCTCGAAGAAATTCTAAGGAGTATGGATAGCAATAGAGTGAAACTTGTATATACAATGCCCTTGGGTCAAAACCCTACAGGTATATCGATGGATTTAGATAGACGTAGACATCTACTAGAATTAGCATCTCAATACAACTTCATCATAGTTGAAGATACTGCATATAACTATCTAGTTCTAGACAATATCTATATACCTTCGCTAAAATCTATGGATAGAGAGAGAAGGGTTATATCTGTAGGAACACTTAGCAAGGTTATGGGGACAGGATTTAGAGTTGGATGGACAGTACTTGAGGAGCCAATAAAATCTATGGCTATAAGCATTAAGCAGACAGTAGACTTCTGTGCTCCAGCAATATCACAGTATCTAGCTCTAGAATTTCTTAGGAGGGGCCTTATAGATATAAGTATAGATAGATCTAGATCTATATATAGAGCAAAGAGAGATGTGTTAATCGAAGCGGTTAACACATATATAAGTGAGGCGATATATGTAAAGCCTATAGCAGGAATGTTCATAATGCTCCATCTACCAGGTATAGACGGTATTAAATTTGCTAAAGAACTTATAGAGAAATACCATGTAGCTCTCCTCCCAGGAAAACCATTCTATATAGATAACAGTGGTAGAGAGTCTATTAGAATATGTTTTGCAAGACCATCTATTGAGGATATAGAGATAGGGATTAGATATATAGCTGATCTCTATAGAAGCTATATATCTAGGTCATAGACATATAGCTCTCCAACTCTATCTGCATCCCAACTAGCCAAAGAACTTTTTAGGTTATATCCACATAGTATATAGTTGGTCGATCTAAGATGGGGCTTAAATATCCAAAGGAATTTATATTTGGATTTTCAGAGTCTGGATTCCAATTCGAAATGGGTTTACCAGGATCTGAAGATCCTAATACAGATTGGTGGGTATGGGTTCACGACCCAGAGAATATAGCTTCAACACTTGTGAGTGGTGATTTTCCTGAGAATGGACCTGGCTATTGGCATCTATATAGACAGGATCATGATATCGCTGAGAGGCTTGGTATGGATGGAGCTAGAATTGGTATTGAGTGGAGCAGAATATTCTCAAAACCAACATTTGATGTAAAGGTAGATGTCGCTAGGGATGAGAGGGGGAATATAGTATATATAGATGTAGCTGAAAAAGCTTTAGAGGAACTGGATAGGATTGCAAATAAAGATGCTGTTAACCACTATAGAGAGATTCTCAGCGATTGGAAGAACAGGGGTAAGAAGCTTATTATAAATCTATACCACTGGACACTTCCACTATGGCTCCACGATCCTATAAAGGTTAGGAAGCTTGGTATTGATAGAGCACCTGCGGGCTGGGTTGATGAGAGGACAGTTATAGAGTTTGTTAAATATGTTGCCTATATAGCGTGGAAACTAGGCGATTTACCAGATCTTTGGTGTACTATGAATGAACCAAATGTTGTATACTCGATTGGGTATATAAATATAAAGATTGGTTATCCCCCAGGCTATCTAAGTTTTGAAGCTGCTTCAAAAGCTATGAAACATCTTGTTGAGGCTCATGCAAGAGCATATGAAGTTCTGAAGAGGTTTACAAATAAACCTGTTGGTATAATATATGTAACTACATATCATGAGCCTCTGAAAGAGAGTGATAGAGATGTTGCTGAAGCTGCTATGTATCAAGCTGTATTCGATTTCCTAGACTCTATAACGATAGGTAGATCTATGTCTATAGGGGAGAGGAAGGATCTTGAGAAACATCTTGATTGGCTCGGTATAAACTACTACTCTAGACTTGTTGTTGAGAGATATGGAAATGCATGGAGAGTATTACCGGGATATGGATTCGCATGTATACCAGGTGGAACATCTCTAGCTGGTAGACCCTGTAATGATGCTGGCTGGGAGACATATCCAGAGGGTCTATATATAATGCTTAAGAGATGTTGGGAGAGATATAGATTACCAATAATAGTTACAGAGAATGGAACTGCCGATGCAATAGATAGGCTAAGACCGAGATATCTAGCAACACATCTATACCAGGTATGGAAAGCCCTTAGCGAAGGTGTTGACATTAGAGGATATCTGCATTGGGCACTTGTAGACAACTATGAATGGTCATCAGGATTCAGAATGAGGTTCGGTCTTGTCCATGTCGATTTCGAGACCAAGAAGAGGTATCTAAGGCCAAGCGCACTACTGTTTAGAGAGATTGCAAGCAGTAAGGAGATACCAGATGAGTTTATGCATATGACACAGCCCCAAATACTCATCTAATTTTTATAGTTCTTTCTATACTTTATTCCATACTTTAGTATATACACCTGATATATACATAAATAGATTGTAGATAAGATTTTTATACCTTTAGCTTGGAATATCCCTACTAGGTGTCTAACATGGATATAGACGAAAGGGTTAGGGAACTTATAGGTAGGATGAGTATTGAGGAGAAGATTGCTCAGCTAATATCTATCCCCCTAGAGAGTGTTTTAGATGGGAAGAAGTTCTCTGTAGAGAAGGCGAGAGAGGTTCTTAAATATGGTGTTGGAGAGATACTACGTATAGGTGGATCATCTGCTAGGCTTAGCCCTAGAGAAGCTGTAGAGATATATAACGCTATCCAGAGGTTTCTCACAAGAGAGACAAGACTTGGGATACCCGCTATTGTTCATGAGGAGAGTATAGCTGGTTTGCTGGCTCCTACAGCAACTGTTTTCCCAATACCCCTAGCTCTTGCAAGTACATGGGATCCAGATCTTGTCTATAGAGTTGCTGTAGCTATAAGGAGACAGATAATGGCTATAGGATCTAGACATACACTTGCACCTGTTCTAGATCTCTGTAGAGAGCCTAGGTGGGGCAGGTGTGAGGAGACCTATGGCGAAGACTCATACCTAGCTGCCTCCATGGGCATAGCATATGTAAAGGGTATTCAGGGCGACGATATTAGATATGGTGTTATAGCAACAGGTAAACATTTTGTTGGACATGGGGTTCCCGAGGGCGGTAGAAATATAGCTTCTATACATGTTGGTCTGAGAGAACTTTTAGAGATATATATGTATCCATTTGAAGCCACTGTAAAGGAGGCAAATCTTCTTAGTATCATGCCTGCATATCACGATATAGATAATGTTCCTTGCCATGCAAACAAATGGCTTCTAACAGATATCCTCAGAGGTTCCTGGGGCTTTAAAGGAATTGCTGTATCTGATTATGAGGGGGTTAAACAGCTGCATACCATACATAGAGTTGCAAGAGATTGTATGGAGGCTGCTGTAAAGGCTATAAAAGCAGGTGTAGATATTGAGTATCCAAGTGGGGAATGTTTTAAACAGCTTGTTGAAGCTGTTAGAAAGGGTTTGATAGATGAGGACACTATTAATAGAGCTGTTGAGAGAGTACTGAAGCTAAAGTTTATGTTGGGTCTCTTCGAAAATCCATTTATAGATGAGACAAAGGTTCCTACAACACTTGATAATGAGGCTGATAGAGAGCTTGCTAGAGAGGTTGCAAGGAAAGCTATTGTTTTGCTTAAAAACGATGGTATCCTCCCACTCAAGAGAGATATAAAGACTATTGCTGTCATAGGACCTAACGCTAATGATCCTTGGGCAATGCTTGGCGATTACCATTACGATGCACATATAGGTAGCTTTGATGGTACATATGGAAAAATATCTCCGAGTGTAAGAATAGTAACTGTTTTGGAGGCTATAAAGAGTAGGGTTTCACCATCTACAGAGGTTCTATATGCAAAGGGCTGTGATACTATTGGCGATGATAGGAGCGGTTTTGGTGAAGCTATAGAAATTGCTAAGAGAGCTGATATAATTATAGCTGTTATGGGTGATAGATCAGGTCTATTCAATCTGAAGATGTTTACAAGTGGAGAGGGTGTAGATAGAGCATCACTAAAGCTTCCAGGAGTCCAGGAAGAGCTTTTGAAGGAGCTTGCATCTCTCGGTAAACCAATAATCCTTGTTCTAATCAATGGAAGGCCACTTGCACTCTCATCCATACTACCATATGTTAACGCTATTGTAGAGGCTTGGAGACCTGGTGAAGAGGGTGGAAATGCTATTGCAGATATACTGTTTGGTGACTATAGCCCTGGTGGAAGACTACCAGTATCTCTCCCCTACGACGTTGGACAGCTACCTATATACTATAGCAGAAAACCAAATTGCTTTAGAGACTATGTAGAGTATCCAGCAAAACCACTATTCCCATTCGGCTATGGACTAAGCTATACACAGTTTGCATATGAGAATCTCGTTGTAGAATCAACAGAGGTTAGAGATCCTGATACAGTTATAAGGGTTAGTGTAGATGTGAAGAACGTTGGGAGTATGGCGGGAGATGAAGTTGTACAGCTATATATATCTAGAGACTATGCATCTGTCACAAGACCTGTAGCAGAGCTAAAGGGATTCAAAAGAATAACACTTGAACCAGGAGAGAAAAAGACAGTTGTATTCGAAATACCTCTAGAGCTATTGGCATACTATGACATGGATATGAACTATGTTGTTGAACCAGGAGAATATACATTTATGATAAATAAGAATGCTGAGGAAACAATTCTAAAGACAAAGATATCAGTAATTGGAGGCACAAAGATATATAGAGAAAGAAGGGTATTTACAAGTAAAGCATATGTAAGATAACTATTGAATGAACTAAATACACATCCTATCTGTAGTTATCAATATCTTCAACACAATAATCTATTTTTAGCTCTTTGAAAATCTTTCGAGAGCTGTTCTAACAGCTTCTCTATTGAGAGGTGTTTACCATGGTTGATAGTGATAGTACATATACTTGGATTAGGCGAAAGAGACTTGAGAGACTAGATATAAAGCCTTCTCTAAGGAGGGGGTTTAAAGTGATAGATAATAGAATTGTTGAGAGAGATGTGGGTAAGGCTACAGCTGTGTTGTGTGGCGGGCCCGGGGGGATTCGAACCCCCGACCACCGGCTTCCCTGGATCTATCTTTAGGAGGCCGGCGCTCTATCCTGGCTGAGCTACGGGCCCTAAAACATCTATGACTCTAGTAGAATTGGTACAGATTTAAGTTTATATCTTTTGTGCTATAGAGAGTAGTTAAAAAATAGTTATTTGGTATAGCCTGTGAGTAGCTCTCTCAAGAGTTTCTGTGTCTCTATAGGTGAGTTCATCTCTATTACTGATCTTATCTTGCTCCATCCAACTCTTTCAAGAGTGCTGTATATAGCTTTTATATTGTCTATGCTTTGCTGAAGCATTTCTACAGGGTCTAGATATCTCGGGAATAGATCTAGTCCCATCCAACCATCATAGTTTATCTCGTGTAGCCAGTATAGAAGTTCAAAGTATTCTAGTAGATGTACACTTGCTGGGAATAGATCTAGGTCTACCTCTGTAAATATATCGTTTAGATGGAGATGCTGGAGAGCGTTTATCCTTGATAGAAATACTACAGCCTCTGGTACATACTCCTTAGCTAGTTTGGCATGTGCAAACTCTATATTTACACCAACATTATTGATACCCCTCTGTCTAAGCTCTAGAATTGTAGCTGCAACCTTACCTGCAGACCCATGTATTAGATAGCTACTTGGATCCTCCATCTTATACTCTATAGCTACCTTTAGATCAGATGCATACTCTGCTACCTCTGCTAATGCATCTACATAGTTATCCCATAGCTTTTTGTAATTCGTTGTAAATGGAAAGTCAAACCCCTCTCTACCAGGCCATATAATGAGGACTTTAGCTCCAAGCTCTCTAGCTATATCTGTAGCCCTCTTACACCTCTCAATAGCCTTCCTCCTAACATCATTGTCAAGTGCAGAAAGTGCTCCTCTAGCCCATATGGGCTCCTGAGAAAGAACTGGGGGTATAGCTGCTGCAACAAGGTTATAATCCTCTAAAGCCTTCTTAACACTTTTAACATTAGACTCATTTACCTCTGTTGGATAGTGAAACTCTAAACCCTTTAGATCTCTAACCCTAGAAGCCTGTGCTATAAGTTCAACAACATCTTTAGCAGATCTATATCCCTGTGGAGCAAATCTCTCATATCCTGGGCCTAAAACCCATATACCTGTTGAAAATTTTAGCTCCATAGATCTTCACCTCTCTAACAATATATTATCCCAATGAAAAAGTTTATAAGGATTACCATAGTGAATACTATTCTGTTAAAAGCACTAGAAGATCCATGGTATTACGATATGTTTATAGTATTAACATTTGATGATGGCTATAGAGATCATTTTTATATAGCTAAGAATATAATGGATAGATATGGATTTAAAGGGGTAGAGTTTGTTGTAATAAAATGGCTTAGAGACTATAGCAATAATGATATGTTTCTCAGTATTTCAGAGCTCAATGAAATGGATAGAGATGGCTGGGATATCTCAAGCCATACACTATCACATCCAAGACTTACAGAAATCGATAGAAATTCCGTAGTATATGAACTCTTAGAATCGAGAAGATGGCTAGATGAACACGGTTTCTCCAAGGGTGCTAAATTCTTTGCATCACCCTATGGTGCATACAATGATGAGGTTATAAAGGAGATACAGAGGTTCTATGTAATGCATAGAACCGTGGATGAGGGTATAAATACATTAAGAGCTCTAGATCTATATAGGTTAAAGAGTGTTTTAACACCTTTAGCCAGTAGTTGGTTTGGATGGAAAGAATATTTAAAATGGTTTGAATCTAGCTATACCCATATAGATGATAAAATAGTTATAATTACAATCCATAGAATAGATCCTGAAGTCTTTAGAGAGCTATGTGACTATATCAATAATATGGTGTTAAGCGGTAGAGCAAAAGTTGTTACATTTAGCGATCTATATGATGATATTCTTAAGAATAGGATGATATAATTCTAATGACAATATAGTGCCTAAGGCTTTAGAGCTATAGACACATATCACTATTATCACTATGAATAACTATTATAGCAGATCTATATTGTCTAAAGAAATAATTCTCTAGCTAGAACTGTTTTCCGTAGAACACAATGATTTAGTATAAAAATAGATGTGGTAAATCTAGATCAATACCTCTCTCGCTACAGCTTTTCGAGAGTCTCTAAAATAGTTAGAGCTATTACCATATGCCCGGCAAAGTTTGGATGTATTGCATCATGTGTATATGTCATTGGATCTCTATACCTTAATATCTCCATAAACTTTCTATGCATATCTATATATATCGCGGAGAACTCTCTACTCAACTTCTCCACCTTCTCTATATACATAGGTATAGTCTCCAACACCCTCTTCCTCCAGCCATCTTTAGCAATACTTATATAGAATGGCGAGATAAGGATAAGTCTTACATTGGGTAAAGCCCTAGTGGTTTTCTCAAGTATAGATCTATAGATATTGTAGTAAGACTCTGGATCTAGATCTGGATCGACCCCACCTAGATATCTATGAATATCATTTATGCCTATCATTATAGAGATCCAGTTGGGCTTTAATGATATTACATCATCGTCCCATCTATTCATAAGATCCTTAACAGTATTACCACTAATACCACTATTTATTACTTCTACATCTATCTCTGGATACTTGGCTAGCAATAGATTGTAGAATATATATACATATCCATTGCCTAGAGGAGGTTGGGAAAATCTTCCACTCTCTGTTATACTATCACCTACAAATACTATTCTATCATTATTTCTAAATGGTATTCCCATATTATACACCACTAAATATCCTGTATCCTAGATCTATAAATTTAAAGCTTATCCACTCCATAATATCTAGTGTCTAAGGAGTGATGTTATGGGTAATATTAAGTGTTTTTTGAATGGAAAGATCTATGTCTCTTATATTCCTAGGAGAGTTGTAGAGGCTATTGCTGTAGCAAATGGTAGAATTATATATGCTGGATCTAGTAGATATGTTGAAAGGATATGTCGGGAGTTTGGTGGAGTTTCTATAGATCTTAACGGTAGAGTTGTTCTTCCAGGTTTTATAGATTCCCATATACATCTTACAAGCCTAGGGCTATATCTAAATGCTCTTGATCTTAGAGGTGTTAGAAGTATAGAGGAGATAAAGAGACTACTATATGAATATTCTAGAAGGGTGAAAACATCGTGGATTTTTGGTCATGGATGGGATCAGGAGCTATTCTATGAGAGGAGACTACCAACTAGATGGGATATAGATGAGGTTGTTAGTGATAGACCTGTAGTTCTCACAAGGACATGTCTTCATGTAGCTGTACTAAATACTAGGGCTATGGAGATAACAGGTCTTATCAATAGTAATATCCCTGGGGTTATAAGGGATGAGAGAGGTATTCCAATAGGTATAGTTGTCAAGGATGCTCTTAAACATGTATTTGAATATTTTATGAAGACTCTATCGATAGAAGACTATAAGAAGATTCTTATAGATGCAATGAGGTTCTTAGCATCTTATGGTATAACAACAGTAGCTTTTGTTAACTGTGATGATATCTCTATGAAGGTTCTAAACATGCTTAATAACGAGAATAGGGTTATTATAAGGATTAGACTTTATCTGAATCCAGATAGAAATATTATAGAGGCTCTAAAGACTATAGGTGTGAGTCTCTGTTCTTGTAACAATATGCTTAGGATCTGTGGAGTTAAGGTTATAGCTGATGGGAGTCTAGGTGCTAGAACTGCATGGTTATCAAAACCATATAGCGATGATCCTACTACATACGGTAGACAGAATATTGATGAAGAGACTCTGTATCTCATTGCAAAGGAGGTTAATGATATTGGTCTTCAGCTAGCTGTTCACGGTATTGGTGATAGAGCCATAGATATGATTTTAGATGTCTATGAAAGACTTGGAGATGTTAGGAATAGAAGACATAGAATAGAACATGCATCACTATTAAGAGATGATCAAATTGATAGAATGGCTAGGATAGGTGTTGTAGCTTCTGTACAACCACACTTTATAATATCTGATTGGTGGGCTAAGGATAGAGTCGGGGAGAGGGCTAGGTGGCTCTATAGATTTAGGAGTATGATTAGAAAGGGTATTGTTATAGGTTTTGGCTCAGATGCACCTGTAGAGACACCGAATCCGTGGGAAACTATCTATGCTGCTATATCTAGGGGGAGACACGAGGGAATTACATATTATAGCGATACACAGGAAGAAGTTTTGACAATAGATGAAGCTCTTCATGCCTATACATATGGATCTGCATATATAATAAATGAAGAAGAGAATCTGGGAACGCTTGAAGAAGGTAAGTTAGCTGATTTCATAGTTGTTGATAGAGATCCATTTAGTGTTAATGAAAAGGAGATAAGGAATATAAAGGTGCTAGAGACTTACATTGGTGGAGAGAAAATTTATCCATAGTAAATAGATAGACAAAATACTAATATATAGATTAATATTTTTATATCTCTATAACATCTAGTGTCATGGTGTTAGAATATATGTCTAGAGAAGAGATATTCAATGAGATTTATAATGAATTAAAGAATATAAGGATTGTAGATGTCCATCAACATCTAAATCCTGTGGCATTAGCACCTAGAGCAATTGACGATATAATATTTTATCACTATCTTGTGACAGAGCTTATAGCTGCTGGAGTACCTAGAGATAAAATGTATTCATTGAAAGGAATAGAGAGATTAAAAGAATCACTACCATATATGAAGTATATAAGATCTACCACAACATTCTGGTGTCTTAGGAAAATTCTCAGTGATTTGTATGGCGTTGATGTAAGGGATATAACAGAGGATAACATGGATATAATTGTAAGGAGTATAGAGAGTGTTTTAGGTAATGAGATGAGGGCTCTTGATATACTCAAGAATAGAGTGCCTATATACAAATCATTTCTAACACTTAATCCTTTAGAGCCAATACCAAGCTATGATAGAGATATATTTGTTGGTGCACTTAGAATGGATCCACTAATACCAAATCTATCTAAAGAGAATCTAGAGTCTCTAGAGAAGGTGAGTGGTATTGAGATTAAAAGGCCTAGGGATCTGAGAGAAGGTATTCTAAGTGTTATGAATAGATTTAGTAGCTATATAAAAGCGGTGACAATAAGTCTTCAGCCAGATGATACATTTCTCTCTCTATATCCTTCAGAAAACCATGTAGAGCCATATCTCAAGGTTGTTAAAGCTGGAGGTGTTTTGGATCAGTTTGGGAGAAATATAGTATCTGCATATATCTTCAATACTATTGCTGAATATGTTAAAGAGAGAAAAATTGTTGTACAACTCATGTTAGGTGTTAAAAGACCTGTACCAGGAGCAGATCCACATGACTATGCAATAACAATTGCAAATCCAAACCAATTACTAGATCTAGTAACAATGCTATCTAGATACCCAGATATAGATTTTGATATATTTATAGCTGATGCAACAATGAACCATATGCTAACTGTAATAGCTAAGAACTATCCAAATGTATTCCTAAGTGGCTACTGGTGGTACTCAATGTATCCAGAGATCATAAGGTCATATCTAAGGATACGCCTACAGATGTTGCCATATAATAAGATAGGAGGATTCTTTAGTGATGCATATGTAGCAGACTGGGTATATGGAAAAGCAGTATTAGCTAAGACCCAGATAGCATATGTACTTACCGAAATGGTTATAGAGAGATTCATTGACACTAACCTAGCTATTGAAATTGGTAGAAACCTATTGTACGAAAATGCTATTACTCTCTATAGACTATAGCAACCAATACCTACTCTATCCCCAATCACAACTTTTATCAATACTTATATATCATAGTATCACACCTATCTATAGAATGCCATATGTCATAGACAGATATTGAAAGAATTTTAAAAGCTTAGAAATCTATTCAATAGCAATACTAAAGGTTTTCTCAATGATTCTCTTTAAAGATTTCCCTATAAACCCTTTAGATCTATTCTCCTTGGATAATCAAATATGCCAAATCCATATTCCTTCTTAACACCTCTAGCTCCCAATGATATAGAGACACCATATTTTACTGAAACCCATGGTGAGAAAAATATAGGTAGGGAATACCCAGCTTCTTTTGAAAAGAAACAAAGGATAACAATTATTGAGACAACTAAGAGAAGATTTCATAGATATAAGTGTTTTTATAGAAATGGATTGATACATGATGTTAATGAAAAAATCTATTATATAATTTTAGCTGATTCTAAGGCTGATAACAATCTATTCTCTATCATGCTATGCTGTTTGAAGTGTTCATTTGGATCCTTTGCAAGTGTGTATACCCAATACAGCATAAATATACCTAGAGTCACTATGCTGAGTACTATGTATAGCCCAGTACTTCTATTGGGAAACTCTTTTTCGAATTTCATAGGCATTGTAACTCCATATTTCCTTAAAACATTTGATGCAAGTTCTAGAAGTCTTGCTTCTCTAATCTCATGTTTCCTAAAATCTTTGTTTAGGAAGTGAGCGACATAGAACCATATAATTACTCCGAGGAATAGTACTAAAATTGCGTAGAGACCAGCACTCTTCTCACCTTCTTCAGATTTCATCTCCTGTAATGTGGATTGCATGGATATTACCTCAGGTGAAGAACCTTCTTTTTCTCTAAGCAGATTAACAAGATTCTCATATAACAGATGTGTTCTTCTAAAATGTTCATTCCTCCTCTTAACAAGCTTGTACACAACATATATACTTATTATCCCGCCTATTATTAGAACCAAGGTTAATGTTACAAACCCTAGAACAAGTCCTACAAAGGGTATTGCAAAACTGATCATAGATACTATAAATAGTATTATTGGTAGGAAGGGTAGCCATATAGGCATTATATAGTCTGTCTCTTTAGCCATATCAATATATCTTCTAATTTCTAGTATATAGCTTGACACTAGTATACACCCCGAGAAAATTATATTGGAGGTACTATATAAATTTTTCTGTATATAGGAAATGTATCTTATATCGAATCTATATATTGATGTATTACTGATTTCATCTTAACCAATACGTATTTTTACCCGTATCCTGAGTTTATATGAGAGCAACTATAATAGCTTGGTGTAGATTATGACCATAAAGAGTAATAATATGAATAACAGATCTGGAGGGAGCTTTGGAGTGTCTATTGATTATCTTGTTGATGAGATTTCAAGACTTCTAGATGAGAATGCTCATGAAAGAGTTATATCAATTTTAAGATCCTTGGATAGTGGAACTCTTATTGATCTTATTCTTAGGCTTGATAGTGATTATAGAGCTGAACTTCTTGTCATTATCCCTATAGATATGTTTCTCACTATAGCGAATAAGCTCCCCGATGAGGTTTTCTTCCAGTTTGTAACTATTCGTGGTGTTGATGAGCTTGCTAAAGCTATTGTTAATCTACCTTTTGATGAAGCTACAGATATAGTTGGGAGATTACCATATAGACAGAGGATTCATGTTCTACGTCTACTTCCAAGGGATGTAGCATCTGAGATTGAGCGTTTGCTGAGGTATAGTCCTGAAAGCGTTGGAGGTATTATGACTACACAGATACCTATATTTCCAATGGATATGACTGTTGGTGAAGCTAGAAAGATATATGTTGATAAGGATACTAAGAAGCTATATGATAAGCATTACTATGTCTATGTAGTTGATAATGATGGAAAACTATATGGATGGATAGATGTAAGATCATTTCTAACAAAACCTGCGAATCTTAGACTTAGGGAATGTGCTCAAAAACCTCCTGCAGTAGTTAGAGCTACAGCTGATAGAGAGACTGCTGCAAGGATAGCAATACAGTATGATCTTATGGAGATACCCGTTGTTGACAACGGGGATAAGCTTGTGGGTATAGTCACACTAGATGATATACTCGATGTAGTTGTAAACGAGTTCTCAGAAGATCTATTGAAATACGGAGGTATTCTTGAGGTTATTCGCGGTAGCTATATAGCATCATCACCATTGAGATTAGCTATAAAGAGATTTCCAATGATAGCATATCTCTATCTAATGAATACTATAACAGGCTCTATAACAGCAGCATTTACATCAGTTATAGAGAGAGTGGCTATCCTAGCAGCATTTCTACCAATGTTAGCAGATAACTCTGGAAACATAGGCTCACAAGCATCGTCACTATCGCTAAGAGCTCTTGTACTTGGAGAGATAAAGCCATCTATACGAGATCTTGCCAAAGTTCTTACAAAGGAATTCACTGTAACATCGCTAATGCTTTTATTCTTAGCACCAATATCATTTGGAATAGGCTTCTTCGTATCAATGATAGGCGGACTAGAATCATTTAAAGCATTATCAATAGCCAGCATAGTAACTCTTTCATTAGCAGTCTCATGCTATATATCAGATCTCATAGGATTTCTCCTACCATTGCTCCTAGCAAAAATGAAGATAGATCCAGCAACAGCTTCAGCACCACTAATAACAACTATAGGCGATATAGCAACAGTCTCAACATACTTTGTACTAGCAACACTTCTTACACAGTCCCTAGGTCTATAAACATCGATGAATCCTATAAACAGTATTTTCCCTATCTTTGTATCCCTTAACTATCAGATAGCTATATATGTATTCATATCTCTCAATCTTTTCTCTTCTTCACCAACCTGTGACATATATAGCTTATAGAATAACCCTCTTCTATTCATCAATTCTTCAAATGATCCTTCCTCAGCTATTCTACCATTATCTATCACTATAATTCTATTACATTCCTTTGTTAAAGTTAGCCTATGTGCTACTATAATTCCTGTTCTTCCTATCATTAGATTCTTAATAGCTTTTCTAATTAGTTCTTCTGTTTCTGCATCTATATTTGACATAGCTTCATCGAGAATTACTATATCTGGATTTCTCAGCATAGCTCTTGCTATCGCTATAAGCTGTTTTTCACCTGCTGAAAGTCTTTTTCCTGCTTCACCTGCATCTGTATAATATCCTTTTGGCAATCTTTCTATAAAGCTATGTATTCCTAGTTTTTTACATATTTCTATGACTTCATCATCACTTGCTTCAGGTTTTCCTGCTTTAATATTCTCCATAATAGTTCCTGTAAAGAGGTAAGTCTCTTGAGGTACATAGCTTATTCTCTGTCTAAGGAATTTCCTACAATATTTAGTTATATCTATACCATCTATGAGTATTCTACCCTTTGTAGGTTCATAAAATCTCAGAAGAAGATTTACTAATGACGTTTTCCCTGCACCAGATGGACCTACTATTGCAATTGTCTCACCTCTCTTAACAACAAGATTTATATCTTTTAATACATATTCACTACCATTATAGCTAAACCATACATGGTCAAATACTATCTCCCCATTGAGACTATCTTTACTCAATCCAGAGAGATCATCAATTCTATCAATTTCTATAACCTCATATATTCTCTCAAAAGATGCTAGAACTATTTGTAGCTGATCATACATACTAATCAAATCATTTATGGGTCCAGTAAACCTGCCTACATACTGTATAAAAGCTGCAATTATACCCATACTCAGAGAACCTGTAATCACTAAATATCCTCCATATGAAATCACAATTATTGTTGATAAAGTTGATAATAATCCCATAGATGACCAGAAAAGACTTGCTAATATAGATGCTTTTACAAACATCTTTACAGAATTCCAAGAAGCCTCTATAAACCTTTCCGACACTGCTTTCTCAGCATTAAATGATTTTATTGCTGATATTCCTGAAAAAGTTTCTTCAGAAATAGTACTTAGATCTCCTATAGATATACGTGCAGATCTAAAAGCTCTCCTCATTCTCGTGCCAAAGACCCTAGCTATAACTATCATGGGTGGTAATGTAATTAGAATAACTAGCGTTAGCCCTATATCTAAGAACATCATTGCGCCAATAACGCCTACGATAGTTATAATATCACTCACTATATTAATTAAACCAAGTACAACTGCTTGGCTTATACTCGATGTATCGTTTATTATCCTAGATACAAGATCTCCTATATGTTTATCATTATAGAAACTGATATGGGCATGAAGCAACTTATCATACATCTTTAGCCTAAGGTTATAGAGAACCTTCTCAGTGAGCATAGAACTATAGTATCCTCTTAAAACTTGTAATATCCATGAAACTATCATTATAGTAAGAAATATTATAGCTATTGGAATTAGCCCTTCTATACGTCTAGGAATTATGTATCTATCTACAGTAATTCCAATGATATATGGTGGGATAAGGGATAGTAATGTCGATATAATGACTATTACTAACAACATTATCAGTAGCTTTTTCTCTATTAAGATCTCTGATAGAAATTTCCTCACTAATAGAAATGTATCTCCATCCATTTTATCTCTCTTCAATTCTATCACCTTCACCAAGAAACGACATATATATCCTATAGTATAGACCTTTTCTAGCAATAAGCTCATCATGTGTTCCCTCTTCAACTATCTCTCCATTATCCATAACTATGATTCTATTAGCAAGTTTTGTGAGTGATATTCTCTGTGTAGCTATAATAGCTGTTTTACCCCTTAGAACCTCCTCAAGATCATCAACAAGTTGTTTCTCTGTCTCTGCATCTAGATTTGACACAGGATCGTCTAGCAATAGGATTTTTGGATCCCCTACAAGAGCTCTTGCAATAGCTATCCTCTGTCTCTGACCTCCTGAAAGGTTTAATCCTCTCTCCCCGACTATAGTATTATATTTATTTGGAAGAGTCTCAATAAAATCATGAATCTTAGCTATTTTAGCAGCTCTTATAACATCATCAAAAGTTATCCATTTTCTATCCATAGCTATATTCTCAAAAATAGTTCTATTGAATATATATGGCTCTTGAGGTACATAACCTATATTTCTTCTTAGATCTTCAATGTTTATCTCTCTAATATCTATACCATCTATGGTTATAGACCCTTCATCAACCTCATAAAATCTCATTAAGAGTTTTAGTAGTGTTGATTTTCCTGATCCAGGTGGGCCTATTATTACTATCTTCTCTCCTGGCTCTATCCTAAGATTTATGTTTTTAATAACATACTTCCCCTTTACATAGCCAAACCACACATTTCTAAAACATATTTCACCTCTAATACTCTTCAAAGATATATTATTGTTTATTGTGATATTGGGTCTCATATCTATTAGCTCGAACAACCTTCTTGCGGAGACTATAACTGCCTGGTAATCAGCAAATATATTTCCAATCATAGTTAGAGGAAACATAAGCATAAAGAGATATGACATAAATGCTGTTAACTCACCTATAGACATCAATCCTCTAATTATCATTATACTGCCATAGAATAAAATAAACGTTGCTAAAATGCCTATGAGAAGAAATGGCATACTTCCATAGATACTTCTCATGCGTGCTATTCTTATATTAATTGTATATAGATCTCTATTCCTATCACTATATACCCTAAGCTCTCTCTCCTCTAGAGCAAGACCCTTAACAGTCTTTATATTTGCCAAATCATTTGATGCTATAGATGTAATTTCACTAACAATCCTTCTAGAATCATCAATAAGAGGTCTAATCATTGAAGCACTTCTAAAGCTTATGTATGAAGCTATTATAGCTATCACAATACTTATTATAGCAAGCATAACATTCATTGTAAACATAAAATATGAAGCTATAATTACTGTTAGTATATCATTTATAAAGAATCTTGACATAGCATTTAGAAACATCGATATTCTCTCACTATCATTTGTTATCCTTGAGATAAACTGCCCAGTGGTAAACCTATCAAAAAAGTCTAATGATTGTTCAATAGTATTGCTAAAAGCTCTTATTCTAAGCTCATGTGAAACCCCATGTGCAAATCTAGAGCCTGAGTAAGCTGATACTATCCTTGATAAACTACTAATAATTATTGCTAAAAGAACATATAGAGAATATCTTAAGATGATATTAAAATTGTTAGCCATTATACCCTCATCAATCGCATACCTCGTAAACATAGGAATCAATGTTGATGCAAATACTGCTATAGCTGTAAAAATAATTGATATAGTAAACCAATGCCAAGACACACTAAGAGAAAATTTTATTAGCCTGGTAAATACATTTTTGTATTGTTGCATTGTCTATTCAGCACCCATTGCTAAAATTAACGTATATAATATTATACTAGATATAGCATAAACTATAGTATATAGGATCTTGCTGGAATTTTTAAGCGCTATATATTCACAACACAATATAGTTACTACTTAATTCGTTTATAAGATATAGGCAATGATATTAAAACTGATTCAAAACTGATTCATATAGGTGATGAGTACGCCATCGTCTGAAGATGATGAGAATATTAGCTGATACAACTCCATACTAAGATTTATATAGTACTTCTCGTCATAGTTAGTATAGCTTGTAACTGGGTGTAACATCAATGTCTATGTATATGAGGAAAAGCTATATACGTTTAAGCAATGTAGTTCTATATGTATTCACTATATCGATTCTCCTATTGACATTATTACCATTGTCGTTACATATAGAGAAGCACTCTATTATATATCCATGGTCTATAGCTGGAGAAACTCCGTTAAATACATCAGTAATACTGTGGATTACGCCCTGGGGACGATTCTATAATCCTAGTACCTTTCCAATAAGATTTATTCCAGGGATAGTTATAGCATATGATATGGACTGTGGCTTATGTACATCATCACTTCAGCAATGGCTGAGTATGTCCATGTATTTTCTTAGGGAGCTATATAATTTGAATAGAACTGTATTTATAAATCTATTCTGTGAGGAGTATGAGCCAAGCTATATATGGAGAGGAACACTAACCAATGTTACTAAACCTCCTAGTCAGATTATTGAAAAGCTAAAGAATGTTATAGGAAGTGGGCAAAATGTGTATATAGGGTTTAGTGAGCTAACTGCATGTGTAAATAATGATGTATGTTTATCAAAGTTAATTGATATATATAGCTATCTAAGGAATATCTTTCCAGATGCAAAGCTATATTACTATGGTGGTGGAGGAGATAGTATAGATAAACTTGTTGAGCTATATCAAAAAGCTAATCTAGATCTTATAGGAATAGATATATGGGAGCTCAGCTATAATAATGGTATAGTTACACTTAGTAGCAACCTACTAAACAAATTGAATCAAATTGCTAAAAGAGTTGGGTGGAACAATGTAATTCTAGGTGAAATAGGACTTAGAGTAAATGATGAAGAAGCATATATAGAGCCGTGGAATGGGAATAGGAAGATAAAATATAATCCAAATATAACAAGCATCTATTATAGACATATACTTAGTGATTTAGTCAATAAAAGTGTTACACCTGCATATATAGGTATATGGGCATGGAATGACAATGTTTTTGCTATAGATAATAGAATAGATATACTTAGTGCAATAGAGGAAAGCGTATATGGTGTAACAACCACAACAACTATTATACCAAGTCCATCACCAACTACAACAACTATAACTGTTATCTATACAGTAACATCTCCAACAACTATCTATACAACAACCACTATTCCTACAACAATAACAACTACGATTACACAACCTACAACAATAGTAAGCACAATCACAACTACTATAACATCAAAAGTGGTGGAAGTATCAACCACTACAAAAACTACAACAACAACTATTACTCAAGGCTTAGAGCAAATCACTCTATATAGAGTTCTCATAACGATATTCATTATAACGACAATAATATCCACACTACTATATCTATATACAAGATATAGACATAGAACATAGAGAAGATATATGGAGATACCTACAACAATCTATTCCTAAGTATTTTTTCATGAATTAAACGTATATGAAATTACAATGAATTAGAATAAAAATTTTTGTTCTACTGAGGCTATATCTATATCGGATGTGCTATTCCCGTGGTCTGAGTGGTGATGAGTCCAACACCTATGCGAAATATTCTATTCTAAAACTAATATGTATCATCAATATCCATTGAAAGTAATCTCCTCAAAGCCATGGCTATATATCAGCACTCGGCAAATCAGTCATCAAATCCTTTTTCAGAAGATTCATCACTAGATATAACATGTTTTTAACCTGGTATAAATTTTTATCTAGCTATAGATAATGTTCCAGAGGTAGCTACTATGTCTATAGCTGTAGATGTTAGGGATCTTGTTAAGATTTATCCAAATGGTGTTAGAGGTGTTGATGGAGCTACATTCTCTGTCTATGATGGAGAGATATTCGGTCTTATAGGACCCAATGGATCTGGTAAGACAACTACTCTTAGGATTCTTGCAACTATTTTAAAGCCTTCTAGTGGTTATGCAAACATATATGGATTTGATGTGGTTAGAGAGCCTGAGAGAGTTAGAAGGATTATTGGGTATCTCCCTGAGGATGCTGGTGCATATAGAGATATGACAGGTTTAGAATATATAACCTTTATCCTTGGTCTAAGGTTTAGGGGGAAGGAACTTGAAGAAGATGTTGAGGAAGCTGTAAAGATATCTAGACTTGGAAGAGACGTATATAGACCTATAAGAAGCTATAGCAAGGGTATGAAGAGAATACTTAATCTTGCTATAACCCTTGCACAAAGACCAAAGCTATATATCCTCGATGAACCTACCTCAGGTCTAGATGTTGAGAAGAGTATAGAGGTTAGAAATACTATTGCAAGTTATAGCAAAAGCTATGGAGCGACAATACTTTTGAGTAGCCATAATATGCTTGAGGTAGAATATCTATGTAATAGAGTTGCTATAATATATAGAGGGAAGATAGTTTCTGAGGGATATATAGATGAGATTAAGAGTAGATATAGTGCTAAGAATCTTGAGGAAGCATTTATATACTCTATAAAGGAGTCCAAAACATCTAATACCTAAGACGTTACATATTATCATCTCTCTTAGCTAAGAAGATTAATGGAAGAGGTCTATGGCTAGATCTAGATCCCTAGGTATAGCTTCACCATTTCTAGCAAAGCTTATTAAAAAAGAGCTTCTTCTAACATTTAAGAATATACAGATAATTATCAGTATATTGATTATACCAATACTCTTTATCTCTATGGCTGGATCAATAAGATATGGTATTGAGACTACACAGCATGAGATTGAAAGAGTTGTTGCTATTGGTATTGCAACTATAGTGAGAGATAATAGTGCTATTGTTAGTAGTGCTATTGAGTATATAAATAGTTCTAAGGGGATAAAGATTATAGTTGTTGAGGATAACGATGTTAGAGGTCTTTTGGATAGATATGGCGTAGTTATAGAGATTCCAGAAAGTTTTTCAAGGGATATATATGTTAATAGACTGTGCCATGTATATGGCTATACCTCTATAAGCTCTCTATCTACAGCATCAATAGTGGGTAGAAATAGCATTATCGACTATGTGTCATCAACACTTTGTTCAGCTATGAGAAGTATTATTGCACAGAACATTGGTGTAAATATATCTAGTTTCGATATATCTGTAAGTTCATCTAAAACTGTTTTTATAGGTGATAAATCTTTTGATGAGGGAGCTCTCTCTAGATTAACAACATTGATAACAATGTCGTCACTTATCTTTAGTATTGCGATAGCCTTATCATTTCAGTATGGAGCTATATCTATTGCTCAGGAGAAGGAGGAGAGAACTCTTGAGATTTTAGCTGTACAGCCAATTTCTAGGAGGGATATAGGTATCTCTAAGGTTATTGGAGTTCTTGTGCTTGCGCTAACTGAAGCATCTCTATATATAGCATCATGGATGTATTATCTTAGTTCCATAGGATTGGCAAACGGAAACATCTTTATGGGGCTTGGTGCAATGCCTATAGTATTTCTAATGATAGATATAGTTATTGCTATAGTAGCTCTCACAGTATTTGGACTCATAATAGGGGTATTTGCAAGAGATACAAGAACTGCAAGTATAGTATCTACACCAATTACATTGCTAGCCATACTTATAGGCACTATGATACAATTCATTGGAATTCCACTAGAACCTTTACAACTGTCTCTATATTCTATCACACTTATAATGGCTCCAATATGTATCATGATATCATTGATGTTAGGCTATATAGTAAGTGCTATAGGGGTAATAATAATCAATATTGCTATAGCTCTACTACTTCTATACATCCTTGGAAAGATTTTAGAAAGTGAAAAGATGTTTATTGGTATAGGGTTTATGGATAGATTTATGAGATTTATGAAGAGAAGTAGATAGGGTAGTACTGCTTAAGAACTCTTTTAATATCCACCATAGGTGTAAATGTTTTATATGCGTTATATGCTATCTCTATATATCTATCCCTATCCTCTTCATATAGATCAACTATATATGTAAGTCTCTTTATAAAATCATTATAGTCTTTCTCATCAATTTTTGCAGCCTCATCACTATTAATATCTATTATCTTATCGAGCTCCTCACCAAAGAACCAACCATTAGAGTTATCCTCTATAAGCTCAAGACTTGCACCATCTCTTGAGGAAAGTGTTGGAATACCATTTACACCTGCTTTCATCATACTAGTTCCACTAGCTTCCCAACAACTAAATGGTGTAAATAGCAGTAGATCTGATCCTGATAGGGAATAGTATGCAAATTCTATTCCATAGCTTGGATAGAAGAAGAAGTTGCTTAAAGCTTTTGAGAATTTAACAAATGTTGTTGCTATCTCTTTACCCCATTCATCGCTTGGATGAGGCTTTCCTGAAACAACTATAAACACTCTATCCTTTAAATCGCTATTCTCCTCAATAAGCCACTCAATAAAATATGGCCTCTTATACTTTGTTATCCTCCTAGTCCATGCCAAGATCATTCTATTTCCAACATTCTTACCAGATAATACATTTATAAGAGATATGAATTCTCTCCTTAAATTATTTCTATACTCCACAAATCTATTTAGATCAACATTACCTTCAATTCTCTGCCATCTATCTAGATAGATTCCATTAGTTATATAGCTCATCTTAGATGCATATCTAGGAAAAGTACTTTTTGTCACCTCTAGATGTTTCCTCGATACCGTAAATACTTGTGAGACTTTCTCCATAGCAGCTTCTGTCATAGTCTTAACATTTGGTAACGATATATCTAATACCTCTTCAGCTTCTCTACAAAGCTTTGGATGTCCCCATGGGCCAGGGGTATGGGTAACAAATCTTATATTCATATTATCGGGCAATAGATATGGAACTAGTGCTAGATGTGCCTCCTGTATATCTATATATGAGACAGGGGTTGTTTGAGATATCTTCTCAATAATTCTACTTGATACTGCTGCAGCTGTTATATAATATGTACATTCATCAGAGTGATGCCTATAGAGATATCTAAATAGTCTTGCTGTATATAGAGGTCTCTTCACCCTATATAGAACTGCTTTTGCAGAACCAAAGCTATATTCATATAAATCGACCTCGGCTATTAGCTTCCCCTTCCTACTTCTAACATCCATAGACTCTATATATCTTAGCTTTGATAGAAATGCTAATGTATGTCTATGCCTCACTTCTACATGTCTAGCCTTATTAGCTATATCCCAATCAACATATCCATTTGAATAAAATGGAACTATGAGCATATATGGCAAACCAATTTTTCCAGCACCATAAAACTTATCAGCCTCTAAAACCCCTAGACCACCAGCATAATTTGCAGATCCCTCAAATGCTACCTCCATAGCAACACTAATAATTATACCCTTATCAGTATTAGCCATAGAGCATCCTATTACAGTTCTCCTAAGTAATACAAATATAAGATGTTAACCAAAACAATGAATTGTCTCAGCATGGGGCAGGAGCTCTTCATCAATCAACACCGGCCCAGTTATCATCATCAGATAAAACTATATTTTTCTACAAACCTTATATACTATACGATGAAGAACTGTCGAGCGGCTGAAGAATGATGAAGTGGTCCTACACTGAATTTATTGTAGATCTTCTAATTATGACATTCATATATATTCCATAAAGTGCTATGATTAGACCTACTAAAGAGATTGCATATATTATTAATAGAAATGGAATATCAATATATATCCTTAGTGATATTATTGCTAAAAGAGTTATAAAACATATGAGTATCAATAGAAATCCTGTTATTAGGAGAAACCTAGGGCTATTTATTTGCATAAAGCCAGCACTTTACATAGTGATTCTTCTTTATTTCAATTTCAATGGGATCCTTCATACATATATCCATTGCGAAGGGACATCTAGATCTAAATCTACAACCAGGAGGAGGATTAATTAAGCTTGGGGGTTCACCTGCAGGAGTCTCTCTAAATATTTTCCTATTTCTAGGATCTGGATCAGGAATAGCTTTAATCAACGCTTGTGTATATGGATGTAAAGGTTCTTTTAATAAATCTTGTGTTGGAGCTCTCTCAACAAGTTGACCAGCATACATGATAGCTATTTTATCAGAGAAATATTTTGTTGTAGCAAGGTCATGGGTTATATATATGATTCCAAGGTTATGAATCTTTTGAAGCTCTCTAAATAGAGTTAGTATTTCTACTCTAACAGATGCATCGAGCATTGAGACTGGTTCATCAGCTACAACAAGTTTTGGTCTTAATATTAATGCTCTTGCAATAACAACTCTTTGTTGTTGTCCACCTGATAATTGATGTGGATATTTATTGAGGAAATCTTCAACAGGTGTAAGTCTTACTTCTTCAAGAGCTTTATATATTCTATCTATTCTCTCTTCCTTTTTAATACCATGTATAATTAAAGGCTCTTCCAAAATTCTCTTGATAGTCATAAATGGTGGTAGAGCTCCATATGGATCTTGTTGAACATATCCAACTTGTCTCCTATACCACATAAGCTCCTTTCCATCTAAATTAGCTATATTTCTTCCCTCAAATAGTATTTCTCCCTTTGTCGGTTTATAGAGCCTTAGTACAACTTTTCCAACAGTAGTCTTACCACTTCCAGACTCTCCTACAAGAGCTAAAATTTCACCTCTATCTAAATCAAAAGAAACATCTTCTACAGCTTTAACATATCCAACAATAGAGAGAAATCTCCTTATTGGATACCACATATATAGATTTCTAACACTTAATAACATGTTACTTCCCCCCATATAACCAACATCTAACATACACACCTTTCTCAATACTTATTAGAGGAGGCTCCTCCCTCCTACAAATATCCATAGCAAAAGGACACCTAGGATGAAATCTACAACCAGGAGGAGGGTTAATCAAGCTTGGTGGTGTACCTTTAATATATGTTATATTCTTATCCTCTCTTAACGATGGTACACTTGACAACAATAGCTGTGAATATGGGTGCAAGGGTTTTGTATAGAACGTATCAGCATCACTAAGCTCAACAATTTTACCTGCATACATAACACCAACTTTATCTGCTAAATCACTTGCTAGAGCAATATCATGAGTTATGAAAATATAACTAATACCTTTTTCCAATCGTACTCTCTTCAACAAGTTCATGATATTAGCTTGTGTTATTACGTCTAAAGCTGATGTAGGTTCATCTAATATTACTATCTTCGGCTCAGTTATGAGAGCCATAGCAATTATTACTCTCTGTCTCATACCACCAGAAAGCTCAAATGGATATCTATTAATAAATTCATTGGGAATGCCAACATATGTAATCATCTCAATAGCTTTCTTAATTGCTTCATCCTTACTATAGCCTTTATGATATATTAGTGGCTCTATTAGCTGATCACCAATCTTTATAACAGGATTGAGAGAATTCATAGCTGCTTGAGGAACAAAAGATATTTTAGACCATCTAACTCTAGAATTAAGTTCAGCTTCATTTAACTTTGAAATATCCTCACCATCCAAGATAACTTTACCATCATATAGAAATACATTTCTTGGCAGAAGCTTTAATATTGCTCTCGCCAACGAACTTTTACCACTTCCACTCTCACCAACAATAGCTATACTCTCTCCTCTATCTATCTCAAAGCTAACTCCATCTACAGCTCTAACAACGCCTTTCAATGTTATATAGTATAGTTTAAGCTGTTCAACTTGCAACATTGTATCCATATCACATCTCCCTTAGCCTTGGATTAAATATCCTATCTAGTGCAAAGCCTATTAGAGCAAATCCTAGTGATGTAAGTATTAATAATGCCGATGGTTCTAGAACCCAATAGTAATAACCTTTATAGAGAGCACCATTATTAAGAGCATCCTCTAGCACTTTACCCCATGTAGGTGCTAATGGATCTCCTACTCCGAGTAGCGCTAATACTGCTTCAAGAAAAACAAAATCTGGAACTGAGTATATAATTGATGGTAATACTGTTGGTAATACTCGTGGAATTAGATACATAAATATAATTCTAAGATTACCTGCTCCATAAGCTCTTGCAGCTTCTATATATGGAGACTCTTTTAGCTGGAGGAACATAGCCCTATAGTTCTTAACACCAGAACCTAACATACTTAGAGCTATTATTATTGCAAGTAACGTCCATATTGTTATTCTATAGATATATGAGATCATCATAACTATTGGAAGGAAAGGCAGAACCATCATAATCTCAGTTAATCTCTGAATAACAGTATCTACTAAACCACCATACCATGCACTTATAGCAGCATATATCATTTGAAATAGAACAATACATAGCGAAGCTGTTAGTCCAAAGGCTAAGGCTATCGGTGTACCCCATAGAATAGGTATAAGTAGATCCCTTCTTAAGTGATCTGTTCCTGCAAGCCCATAGACCTTTCCATAGATTACAAGTTTTGCATCTATATCGTCATTCTCATCAAATACTATAGCCTCTACTACCACTCTATAATCGCCCTTTAATACTCTAATTGTATCCTTAGATAGAATAGTATGATCTTCTTGAGCAAATAGAGCTTCATTCAATGTTATTGGATAACCTATAGAATTTCCAACTCTTTCCTCAATACTTTCTACTACATTTCTCAACAGTGATTCATCACTCGATATATCATATATAAACTCTCTTCTGATTTTTACTTGTTGAATATAATATGAAGTACCGTCAGGCTTTATCCATGTTATAGATGCTAATGGGTAGAAAGATGTATATCTAGGTATAATTGATAGCCTAACACCTGTGGGAAAATCATCATAGTTATATGGAATTCTAAAGTCTATTACAATTTTATAAGCTCCCAATTCGCTAACAAAGGACTTTGTTTTCATTACACTATTAGAATTTACTGATGAATTTATTACTATGGTCTCAGGCAACTTTTTTGGTAGAAATATATTTATCCAGCTTGGTAATGCATTTCTTGGATTATCTTGCCAAACTTCTTGTGAATTCCAGATCTTGACTACATAGTCATATGGATATACTATCACTGTATATATAGATATACAAACCAATGTTATTAGTATAGCTAAGCCTATTACTGATGCTCTATATGCTCTTGCCATCTCCCTAACTATATTTCCAATATTCTTAATAATAATACTCATTCCCTCCCCACCAACCTTATCCTTGGATCTATCAATACATATACTATCTCCAATATGAATACTGTTATCGCTAATAAATATGCATATATAGTAACAATCCCTATTACTACAGGAGGATCATTAGCCGCTATAGCAGTATATAATAGAGACCCTATTCCAGGCCAATTAAATATTCTCTCCGTAACTATAGCACCCATCCATGAAGCAATTATTGTTAAAGCTAGTTGTGTTATTATAGGTGGCATTGCAGGTCTTAAAATATATCTTCTTTCAATAACCCTAGAAGGAAGGCCCTTAGCTCTTGCAAGTTCAACATAGTCTTCAGAAGAGAATATTAGGAAGAAAGTTCTCATAGAATATGCATTAAAAACAAAGTAAGCTATAAACCATGATAGCATTGGAAGTATCATATGCTTTAAAACACTTAGAGCATATAGAAGAGGATCCTGGGGTGGTGGGGCATCAACCATACCTCCATATGGAAGAATTCTTAGGGTTGATGCAAAAATTATTATAAGGAATATACCATAGAACCATCCAGGCATTGAGGATAGTGGAGATAGTAATACAACTAGTTTATCAAGTTTACTTCCATATCTTCTCGATAGATATAGACCTGCAAAAAGTCCTGAAAAGAACAATATAAGTTGTATCGATGTAAAGAGAAGAATTGTTGCAGGTAATCTCTCAAGTATAATTATTCTAACCTGTTTAGATCCACTATTACTTGTCAATCTCCAAGCTCTACCAAGATTTAATGTTATAGCATCCCAAAGATATCTAAAACTCCTATAATAAAATGGTTTATCCAATCCTAAAGCCTTCAGAGAATTATTATATCTCTCCATTATGATACTCTGAATAAAAGCTGGATCACGACCCTTTAAACTAGGATCATTTCTCACACTCTCAGATATAGCAGCTAAAAGTTCTGCCTTTACAATCTCATCTACCTGTCCACCCATATTAGCAATTAGAATAGTAAGATATATAGCAATAATCGTAGTAACAGCTAATACCAAAGCTCTAAATATAAGGTATCTTACAGTATTTAAAGCACCTACACCCATCATTAAATACCTAATATTAAGCTTTATAAAAAAGTGTTTTGTTTTTGGTTAAAAAATGTTTTGGAGTATATTTATCTTCTTTTTATGAAGTATCCTATTGCGAATCCTATTATTAGTAGTACTACTGCTAGTATTATTGTTGTTGTCCATTCTGTTACTGTTACTGTTGTTGATGTTGTAACTGTTGTTGGAACTGTAACAGTTGTTGCCATAGTTGATGTAGATACAACAGTTGTTGTTATAGTAATGGTGGTAGCACCGGGAACAGGTGTTGGCGAAGGAGATGGACTTGGACTTGGGCTAGGTGAAGGACTTGGAGATGGAGATGGACTTGGCGAAGGAGATGGACTAGGAGTAGGTGCTTTTGTGATTATGAATGTTCCTTTGGCTATAGATGGAATACCAACAAGTTTAGATACTACTATGACTGTAACTTCTGCTGGTCCTGGTTGTAGTTTTGCTGTATCTTCTGGTCCTAATGTTATTGTGAATACACCGTCTTTAACTGGTGTTGCTGTACCTGTTATTACTCCTCCTGGATGTACTAGCATATATTTTACAAAGCTTATATCTTCTAATTTATATGGCTGTCCCTTGAATGTTACTGTAATGTCTATCGATGCACTAGTTCCTATGGCTATTGATGGTGGTGGTGATACTTTTACTTCTGCTATCATTGGCTCGCTAAACATTAGCCATTTGTCTGCTGTAAATGGATATTCTCTATATGCTTTTAATACAACTATTTTTGCTGTAGGATCAACTTTATCTAGATAGAATGGACCGTTTCCTACCCAGAAATGCCCTTTCTCACTATACCACTTCTTTAGATTTTGATATCTTGTTACCACTTCTTGTTCTGATAGATATTTTCCTAAAACCTCTTTATAGGGAATGAACTTCTCTGAGATAGCTCTATCAAGCATAGATGCTAATATATCTAGTGATGGACCTGCAATCATATTCATCCACTCAACCTTTAGAGCATCAGCTTTATCTGATGAAAAGGCAAGCTGTTTTTCTGCTTCAGCTAGCCATCCAATTGCTAGGACATGCCATGGCCCTGGACCGTAGGCATAGTTGGGATAGAATGCATCTGCAGCTACCTCAGCTATCCACTCTGCATCCATATACCATGTATCTGTATAATATTCTATCACAAGAGGATCTTGTGAAACAATTCTAAAACCTCTAAATGTTTCTCTAAATGCTTCAACTGATGGTACCTGGGACTCGTCGTATATTGGGCTATTAGGATCTGCAACATCAAATGAAAGTATGTACTTCATTATGAAGTCTGCTATACTAAATGTACTTCCGTCATGCCATTTAACATTTCTGAATAGATCATCCTGATAATAGACAACAACCTTTGTAGTAGCATTAGTTATACCCTTCTCTCCACATGTAACAATCTTCATAGCAGTATAGTTCCAGTCACACCATGCATCAGATGGAACCTTTATCTCATCAGCAAACTTTAGATCAACCCAGTTAAGTGTCTTTGTTACTGGTAATCCTGTTTTTACTGTAACCTCTGCCTTCTTTACTGTAGAGGGCCAGTAGAGTCCTGTGTAAGGATCTGGCATTACTGCATATTCTCCTGTAGCTCTAATAATTGTTTGATCGAATATCCAGTTAGTACCAGCAATGGGATTCCATGGCTGTGTCAATATATCTGGTATAGCAATTTTAACACTACCGCCAACTCTACCTTCATATCTTAGTGTATGTGGCCATAATCTTGAGCCAGAGAAACCACCTGCAAGATCATATGCTAATGATATCTCTTTCCTAGATACCCATATAGTCGTTAAATGAACTAGCCATATCCTTACAGAATCCTTCATTGATAGAATCAATGCTTTTCTCATAAGCTCATCTCTTTCCTCTATACTCTTAAAGTTTCTCATCCATAAAGCTTTAGCTACTTCATAGAACTCTGGATCAGGTTTGTATGCCTGCCATAAGGGGTCTGTTCTACCTAGAGGTGTATAGAAATACCCGAAGTTGTCAGCCTCATCTCGAGATACAATAGTTGTTATCCAGCCTCCTGTATATAGATGCCACTGTCCCTCAGCAGGGTCACTAGCTATCCATATTGGTGCTAAATCTCTACTCCTTCCATATTTTCTCTCAACAGTAAATCCGAGTTTCTCAAGCTGTGATGCTGCATAGTCTCCTATCTGCCTTCTAGCATCCTCCGTTCTAATTAAGAATATAATGGTTACAGGTTCTCCCTTATAGTACCACTTATTTTCAGCTTCATTAAACACAGCTCCAAGTTTCTTCATCTCTTCAAATATAATCTGTTTACCCTTCTCAAAATTATAGCTATACTCTGTCTCTATCTGATATATAACATCAGCATATCTACCATAATCAGGAAAACTAGGTGCTAATGCTGTATATCTTGGAACAGCTAATCCACCCATAATCTCATTGGCTATATAATCTCTATCCACTATATAATTCATAGCCTCTCTTATTCTTGGTACAGCAAATGGATTTAGTTTACCGTTCTTAAATTCTGGTCCTGAAGGATTAAATGTTAAATCATAGTATAGTCCAAAGGATCTAACATATTTTAGTTCTGGAGAAGCCTTCACCTTTTGAAATAGAGTTACATCTCCAATATCGTCAAAATACACTTGAATTTCATTCTTAATCATCATATCCACAGCTTTACTAGCATCTGATTCAACTATAAATACTACTTCATCTACCCATGGACCTCTAGGTGCTTGTTGTGCTGATGATCCTGCTATTAGTAGTGGTGATATGCTTAAAACCAATATTATTAGCATTGTTAGTGAGATTAGCTTTTGATTTTTGAATATCAAACAGATACCACCTTTAAGTGTATTAACTATTGAAAGAGCTTTATAACTTTTTAAGAGAGCTTTACGGTAATAATATTTATTGTGGGGAGATGGTTTTGGAGCTAGTGGATGAGGTTAATAAGCTTAGGAATTATTTTGATAGGATTGATAGTGTTAGGGAGAATCTTGTTAAGAGGTCTAGGGATTTTCTTCAGCTTTGTAGAAGAGTTGTTCATGGATGTGTTAAGGGTGATAATGTTGATGCTCTTGTTATGTCTTTAGAGAATATGTATAGAGAGCTTGTTGAAACTGTTAGGAATGTGCCTGAGCTTTTGTATTCTGGTTTGTTCTACTCTATAGCATCCGAGTATGTTGAGGCTATGGAGCTTTATAGCATTATCAAGAATAGAGAGTTGCTTGGTATAGAGAGGTTAGATGTTCATCCAATACCTTTTGTTCTTGGTTTAGCTGATCTGATTGGTGAGCTGAAGAGGGTTTCTCTTGAGTATGTTAGGTTGGAGAGATATAGAGAGGCTATGGAGTTTATGGAGATTGCTGAGAATATCTATGATGCTCTAAGCTCATTGAGCTATACAGATGCTGTTATCCCTGGGTTTAGGAGGAAGATTGATGTTTATAGAAAGGTTATTGATGATTGGAAGGAGCTTATGATAGATCTTATGTCTAGATATGAGCTAAAGAATATTATTAGAAGGAATGTATAGAGCTATCTAAGGTGATAGACATCACCTGCATCAATACTAACTATATCTCTACCTGTATCAATCTGAAGCCTACCAATCTCATCAACATCTATAGCTCTACCAATAATCTCCTCACCACTCACTAGAACTACCTTCACCTCTCTCCCCCTAGTCAACAACATCTCTCTATACCTAGATACAATATCTCTATATCTACCAGTCAACATATATCCATAGTATCTATAAAGTCTTGCAACTATAACTGTTAGGAGGGTTGCCCTAGGAATATATCTACCAACAACATCTTTTAGAGCTATAGCTATATCCCTAATATCGCTAGGTATATCGTTATTAACATTGATACCTATGCCAATAACTATATGTCTAATTCTATCAGCCTCAACCTCACCCTCGACAAGAATCCCACAAACCTTCTTCCCACCGATAATAACATCATTTGGCCATTTAACCCCTGCACCAACACCTAGAAGAATATTTATTGCTTCTGCAACAGCAAGACTACCAACAATACTAAGAAAATGCAACCTATCTATATATCTAGGCCTCAGCAATATGGAGAACCATAGACCACCTCTAGGAGCGTACCACATTCTACCAAGCCTACCCCTACCACGAAACATCTCCTCACATACAACAATACTCCACTCAGAAGCACCGGAATACGCCATCTCCTTAGCTATATCCTGTGAAGATCTATCACACCTTGGAAAGATAACAATATTTGCTCCAACTCCTACCATCTCTAGAAGCTGTATAGCATCACTAAGATTATCACTCATAGGAAGAATATACCCTCTACCGGGAACAGATTTTATGGGGAGACCAAAACTCCTTAGGAAGTCTATAGCCTTGTGAATCAAAGCTCTAGAGACTCCTAGCTCCTGTGCAATCCTATTCCCATTAACAATATCCCCTACTCTAAGACGCTCCAACAATGCTCTAACAATATAGTTCTCTATATCCATATAAATCCTAGATACATACCTCTCTCCAACTTATATTGCTTACTATAAACAGTTTACTAGAAAACCTTATATACTCAAGCCTAGGCTATGTAAACAGATCATGTGGTAAATTATGAGTGGGTTAACTAGACATACCTCCTATTTAATCATGTCCTTCAGCATTGTTGCTATGGCTATAGGCTCATGGATCTCCTTCTATGTGGGTCCAATACCATATACATTCCAAAACCTTGGCGTTGTATTAACAGGGCTTTTATTACCACCGAGATATTCCTTTAGTGCTATAGGGCTATATCTACTGCTTATAGCTATCGGTATGCCTATAGCTGCTGGTTTTAGGGGTGGTATCCATGTTTTGTATGGATATACAGCTGGATATCTATGGGGATTCCTGCTATCTGCACCACTCCTATCTCTAGTCTCTAGACGGTATCTCAAAGCTGTTGGGAAGAGCCTTGGAGATATAGATAGGAAGAATGTTGCTATACTCCTTGCACTAGTCTCTATAGCTATGATACCTACATATATTCTTGGGGTGGCTGTTCTCTACATATATATATTCAAATTGCCAACACTGTATAGATGGGCTGAAGCTATATCTCTATACATAGGTATTCCAAATATATCGCCAATAGCTATGAGCTTTATAGTAGGTATGCTTGTTTTTCTACCCCAGGATATATTCATGGATCATCTTATAGCTATTCTAGTTGCTAGAGAGATTTATAGGTATCTGTATAGGAGGGGTATAGCTGTTGGGTAGAGCTATAATTGTTAGAGATATGTATATAGAGAATATCTATGGGGATAAGATCTTAGATCCCATAACATTTGAGGTTGGTGAAGGCGATATAGCTCTCATCTATGGTGATTGCGGATCTGGTAAGAGTCTCCTCCTCAAATCTATAGCTGGTATAATACATGCTCTATATCCTGGGTTAAAGATCTATGGAGATATATATGTATATGGATATAGACCTATAGAGGCTCTAGAAAAGGGATACACCATCTATATACCACAAGACATATCCCTCACAATGATAACAACATCTCTTTTAGAAGAGCTAGAGTTCTATGGCATAGATATAGATGACGATATCCTTAGAATGCTTAGTGCTGTAGATATAGCTTCGAGACCCATAAACACTTTGTCCGCTGGAGAGAGATATAGAGTAATGCTTGCTCTAGCTCTACATCTAGGGAAAAAGATTGTTCTCATCGATGAGCCTTCGGCATATATAGACAGCATATCTATGCCAAAGATAGTCTCTGAGCTAAGGAGATATGCAAAAGAGAATAACGTTACAATAATATTTACTGACCATAGAAAAGAGCTATTTGGAGAATATATAGATCTCTATATAGGGCTTGGAGATAAGACGTTTTGTATAGCTGTTGAACCGCATGAAGATTATGATGATAGCGATATAGTTGTTAGACTTAGCAATATATCTTTTAGCTATAGAGATAGAGAGATTGTTAGAGATCTATCCATAGATATTTGGAGAGGTGATATTGTAGCTATAGTTGGATCTAATGGCTCTGGAAAAACAACTCTTATCAAACTCATGCTCGGCTTATTAAAGCCTAGGAGAGGTAGGGTTGAGAAACACTATAGAGATGCTTTCTATATTCCTCAGCTAACTAGCTATTGGATGATTGGAAGAGATCTCATATCTATACTAAGGGAGTTTGGTATCAATGAGAAGATTCTTATATATACGGGTTTATGGGAGAAACATAGCTTTACCCCATATAGCTTAAGTCTAGGTGAAGTGAGGAGATTTGGCATATATATGGCTATATATAGCGATAGAGATATTGTTTTTATAGATGAAGCTCTACTCGGACTTGACACAAAATCTATTGAATGTATAAAGAGTTTATTTGAGTGGACTAGAAAAAAGAAGACTAAGGCCATAGTATTCTCTACACATGACAAAAACCTGGCATATAGCTTCAATCCGACAAAGGTTATAGACCTTGATAAAAACAGTAGCTAGAAAAATCCTCCCCATAACTACTATAGCATTATTACTCATTCTACAGATACTCTATAGAGATATTATCAGCTCTATAGCTATACTCATAGCAATAATTACAATAGTCTATATCTTTAGGATGCAGATGGTGAAGACATATATTAGCATTATAGCTATATTCATAGCCATCTACACCACCATAACGATAATCCTCCAGATACTGGCTCTAAACACAGTAGATATATATGGTATTGCCATGATATCTATAAACATATTAACAATATCTCTAGGGATGATGACAATTATAACAATTCTCTATAGGCATATAGCAAAAACATTTATATGTAGAGAGAAACTAAGGCTATTGCTCATAGCGCTAAAAGCTCTTGAGGGATTACCACAGGTATTAAAAGAGGCTATAGCTATAAACAAGATAAACTATAGATCAAGAAAATCACTTAGAAACATCTTTGTATTCTATACAAGGATTATAATGATGATAAATATAAATGTTTTAAACAATTTGATACAATACTATGAAAGCCTAGTAACAATGATACCAAGTGCAATGAAATGCCATAAGAGATATACCATGTGAATCTCATGGGCTATAGATCAGTATATATCTTTAAGCTTAATTTTCATGGCTATTACCATGGTTAAAATTATGGCTAATGCTAATAGATATACTAGTGATGTTAGTAGATCTATGTTGTAGTTAACTCTGCATGATGCACCAATGATATTTGCTATATGTGTTGATGGTAAAACTAATGCGAGGTATCTAAATGGTTCTGGGATATACGATGGTGGATAGTATATTGGTGCTAGGAATACTAATATGAAGGAAATAACATTGCTTGTTATAACTATTGTATTATAGTCTTTTGAGCTAAGTACTATGGCTATAGTGAAACCTATTGCTGTAGCTATATACCAACCAAGTATTAACCCTATTAAGAATAGCAGTATATTGGCTATACTTAGGATGTTGAGTATATAGAGTGTTATTATCATGATTAGTGTAGCTGGAAATGTCTGTATAGCATTGGAGAGTATCTGTCCTAGGAAATACTCTATAGATGTTATCGGCTTTGACAATAAAACTTCTATTCTTTTAAGCAGTTTATCTACAGCTAGATCTTGACAAGCTGTAACCATGGAATTTGATAGTAATGTAAATATCAGTGTACCTATAGCTATAAAAGATCTATTGTATTCAGATGCTATGAGATAGAATGGTACAAGTATTGAGAATGGAAGAAATAGTGTTAGATATAAATAGAATATCTTGTTCTTAAGCATCCACTTTGCATATAGCATACCTATGGCGTAGACCCTAAGAAGATTCACCAAATCTCAACACCTCTATATATGACTCCTCAAGACTTGGTCTATCAATACTAAAATCAGCTATATACTCTCTATACATCTCAATAAACCGCATTATCTTTATAAGCTCATCATCACTACGAACAAATGCCTCTATCTCTGAGTCTCTATAGCTATATCTATCAATTGGCAGAGCATCTATATACTTATTGCTAACAAGTTTTATCTTTACCCTATACCTATATCCAAGTCTATTAATAAGATCCTTTGTAGTTCCATTAAAAATAAGACTACCTCTATAGAGAACCAATACTCTATCAGCATATTCTTTAACTTCATCGAGATAGTGGGTTACAAGTATAGCTATAGCATCATATTTCTTGAGGTAATCCATAACAATACTCCACATCCTCATCCTCATCTCGGGGTCTAGACCAACTGTAGGTTCATCGAGAAACAATATCTGTGGAGAACCTATGAATGCTTGTGCAAGAAGTACCCTCTTCTTATATCCACCAGATAGATACACTATCTTTTTATCAGCATAGTCACTAAGCATAAAATCCTCTATCAGTCTATTAACCTCTTTCCTAGCTTCACCAAACCTTAAACCTTTGATCAATGCAAGATAGTATAGATACTCCCTAACCGATAGATATTCATGTAGCTGTGCCTCCTGAGGCATAACACCAAATAAACCCTTTAATCTAGCTTCATCAGGGGTCATACCATTTATAGATATATAGCCTTTTGAAGGACTAATCTCACCATCCATAACTCTAATAAGAGATGTCTTGCCAGCACCATTAGGACCTGCTAATATAACTAATCTCTCTCCATAAAGCCTAAAGCTAACACTTCGAAGAGCAATAACACCACCTCTATATATCTTCCAAACATCATCAACATATATCTCAATCACACTAAAACACCTCTTAGGTAATACCCATCAATAGATGTTCTTTCTACGTGTTCTCAATGCTATATAGAGATATAATACCTTAACCTTTTTGTCTATAGCATCTCTAAGGCTTTGTATCTCTATGTATGGTATTGCTGATGCTTCTATATAGCTTTTAACTCTATTGATATGATTCCTTATATCTCTATAAACATTATCTATATCTACATATATCTCTTCACCTGTTTCAATATCGAAGAACACAATCGATCCTCTATCCAATGGTTTCTCCACCTCCCATCTATATATTGTAAATATTGTTGCTAGAGGTGTCTCCAGGGTTCTAGCTGTATTGATAAGCTGTATGAAGCTCTCTATACTATGTCCATAGTCTATAAATAGTATTATAGAATCTATCCTCATTCTCCCCCTTCTTAATAGCTTTACAACTTCATCTAACCTACTTGTCTCTGTCAATGCTCCTCTACATATCGTGTTGACTATAAGTTCTAGTGCCTCCCTCCCCCTCAACCCATGATATATACTAGCCTTGGCACCCAGAAGCATAAGTGTTATACTGTCTTCCAATCTATGTGCAGTCTCTAGAACTAGAGATGCTGTATATATCATAGAACTAATCTTTTCCCCTATAGCCATAGACCTCGATATATCTAGAGCTATAAGCACCTTTGACTTGTGTTCAACTGTGAAGAGCTTTGTGTATAGCTTTATATCATTTGTATATGGATCTATAGATCTTAGCGATATATTCCAATCTATATATCTATAGTCATCCTCTGGCTGATACTCCCTAAAATCTCTATACTCAATCCCTGGACCAAGAAAACGTGTTTTATTTGTTCCTAGCTCTAGTGAAGTTGCATGTATTGTTCCAAGTCTGGAATAAGCTCTTGCTAATCTACATATATCGCTATTCTGCAATAACTATATCACCAACCTTCAATATACTCTTAATCGAGATATCTATATATTCACCTGGAAGCTCCTCAAAAACCATACTACTCTTTAGAAGATCATAGACATCCTTAGAAGCACCTAACTCTTTTAACATATCCTCAATAGTTTTAGCATAAGATATATCAAGTCTATTGAATCTATATGGATCTCTAAACTCATATAGCTTCTCATAGATCTTAGAAAAACCTAGCTTCTTCAATGCTGATAGAAATGATATCCAGTTTATATATCCCTTCGAACCCCTTACCCTATAGATTCTCACCCCAAAGTCTCTACTCGATACAACTATATCTTCAGCATATCCCAGCACTCCCCTAGATCTACTAACAACAAGTTTTCCAATAATATCACTAATCCTATACTGAGGCCTATCACCAGTTGGCAGACCCCTAAAATTTGCTTCTCTAGGTGTCGATAAAAGAACTATTTTAATCAGCTCCTCTCTATCACCTCTAACAATCTTTGAAATATCTATAAGATCTATCTCATCTACCTCTATAAACCCCTTCACAACCTCTGCCTCTCTATCAATAGACTTCATAGGTATATCGATCCCCTCCCTCCTAGCAATAGAAATTAATACCTCTAGAGGCTCAGAACCCCTAGCGACACCTCTAGACATTAGAATATCTATAAGCTTCTCCACATCCACCCCAATATCATTTATCTTCAACCTATATACAGCTATAATCCTGGGAACACCCAACGAAATATCAAGATCCTTTACATATCCATAGAAAAGCCCTTCACTATCATATATAGCAGCATCTCTTATCTCATCCAAACTATACATCTTTCTAGACATTGCCAATAGCCCTCTCCACAATACTACTTTGAGATATTAAATACTATTGAGCAAAACTTATATATTTCTTTCTATAACTATTACAAGGACTATGTGTATTGCCATGGCTATGAAAATAGATATTGATGATATAAGGAGAAGTATTGAGGAGATATATAGACAGCTGAACAAAGCTGTTATTGGGTATGAAGAGGAGAAGAGGATTATTATAGCATCTCTTCTTGCTAATGGCCATGTACTTCTAGAGGGTGTTCCAGGTATAGCTAAGACAACTCTTGCAAAAGCCCTAGCTAGATGTCTTGGTTTATCTGAATCTACAGCCCATGTATATAACGATATTATCTACAAAGGTTTTTCAAGAATACAATTTACTCCAGATCTCATGCCCGCGGATATAATTGGTACAATGGTTTTTAATCCATCTACAAAGAGTTTTGATATTCGTTTAGGACCTGTGTTTACATATATACTTCTTGCAGATGAGATAAACAGGGCTATACCAAGGACACAGTCAGCTCTTCTCCAAGCTATGCAGGAGAGAGAGGTTACTATAGGTGGAAAAACATATCCCCTAGAGATTAGATCTCAGGGCAAGTTCTTCTTTGTTATAGCTACTCAGAATCCTATTGAGCAGGAGGGTACCTATCCCCTACCAGAGGCACAGATAGATAGATTTATGGTTAGAGTTATAATGGGCTATCCTAAGACTCTAGAGGATGAGAGAAAGATTCTTGAGCTCCATATGAAGAGAGTTTCAGAACCTGTAGAAGATGTTGAGAAGATTCTAGATCCTATCTGGATTGTAATGGCACAGGAGTTTATAGCTAAAAATATTGAGATTGATAGTATAGCTATGAACTATATTGTTAAGATTGTTAGAGCTACAAGACCAGAGATAAATGAGGGGATATCTAAATACTTTGAACTTGGTGTAAGTCCTAGAGCAGCTATAGCGCTTATGAGAATGGCAAAGGTTTTTGCAGTTATGAGAGGATCCCAGAGGGTGACAATTGATGATATTGATCACGTTCTTTTCTATGTATTTAACCACAGGGTTATACCGAATATGGAGACTGTTATTGATAGGGGAGGAGGTTTTAAGGCTAGAATAGATGTAGTTAGAGAGGGTCTTGAAATAGCTAAAAAGTTTGCAAGGGGTGGCTAGATGCTAGAGTTTATAGAGGTTTATAAGAGGTATGGAAAGATAGAGGCTCTTAAGGGGGTAAGCTTTAGAGTTAATGGAAAATTTGTAGCAGCTCTACTAGGTCCTAATGGAGCTGGAAAGACAACTATTATGAAGATAGCTATGGGGTTTGTAAAACCTGATAGGGGTAGTGTTAGAGTATTGTCTATGGATCCATTTGTAGAGGAGGATAGGGTTAGAAGTCTTATTGGATATCTACCTGAAAAACCTATCTATCCACTAAAGATAAGGGTGAAGGATCTTCTAAACTATTTAGCTAGAATTAGAGGTGTTGGTGAAAACGATGTTAATAGGGTTCTAAAGCTTGTAGGACTTGAAGACTATTCTGATAGGGAGATAAAATCACTTTCAAGAGGATATCTACAGAGACTTGGACTTGCACAAGCACTTCTCGGAGATCCCCAACTCTTATTGCTGGACGAACCTACAGCAAATCTCGATCCTATGGCTAGGCAAGAAATACTAAGACTCCTCAACATTCTTCACAGAGATCTAGATGTATCTATGGTAATTTCATCCCATATAATACCAGAGCTACAAGAGATTGCAAACTATGCTATATTTATAGATAGAGGTGTAATTCTTGACCATGGATCTCTTGAGGATCTTGCAAAGAGATATAATGTAAAGTCGATTATGTTTATAGAGACAACAAATACTAGAAAACTTATATCAGAATTATCATCTATTGAGTTTGTAGAGGGTATAAATATTGTTGATAATGGAATAGAGATTAAGATTGATAGCAGAAATATTAAAGCTGTTGAGAGATATCTTGATGAACTTATTAAAGAGGGGATTATTAGGAGCTATAGATATAAAACAGCTCAGCTAAGTGATATATATGAAAAACTTGCTTCAGGTAAACATTAAGAGGGTCTACATATACCTAGTTTATATTACAAATAAAACACTTCGATGGCTAATAGCTCTAATAATCGCCATCACATTTATGTACAGTCTAATGATTTTAAGCGCAATACCATCTATAGCCGTAGGCCCTACTACACCTTCCTATGACATATATCCAGGTACAATCATACTTCTAATGGTTATAGAGATGGTCATAGCTTTCATACCATCAACAGTTATAGATGAGATAGAGAGAGGTGAAACAACACTCTTTCTTGCACATTCATTGAAAAGAAATGAATATCTATTTGCATGGATATTAGCACTACTTCTATTCCCATTAGCACTCATATTATCACACATTCTAACTCTAGTCATCATCTATCCCCCACAAAATATTGCATTAAAGCTCATAGAGAATATGTTATATATGTCTATACAGATAGTAGAACTCATAGTTCTACTATTCAGTATATCAATTATAACTAGGAGGAAGAATCTATCAGTAGTAATAGGCATTATTATTGCAGTACCACTTCTATTCCTATTACCATTTGCTGGAAGCATGCTTCAATCTACAAATGATCCAATCTGGTACACTCTACTTGTCCCCATAGCCATATTAAAGCCCTATACATATCATATCTTTACAATTACATCTACATCCTATCCATATCCATATAGATCTATCCAGCTTCCAAGTACTACAACAATATATGTAATTGCTATAGTGCTAACCATAGCCATAGCTATAGCTACTTTTATAAGGTTTATGAAGATAGATCTATAGGTGATAGACATGCTTAGACCTCTACTAATTATATCAATAGCAACAGTAATAACGATACTAATAGTATTTGCTATAACAATAAAATTCTCTCCCGCAGTATACCAAGCATATACAGCAATATCAATGTCGAAGATTCTCGCTATATACCCTAACAACAATAGTATATGTATGCTTTTCTCAATACAGCTTAGATCTACACAAAGTAGTATTAATCAATTAGATGGCTATAGAGCTATGTATTCATTAAAAATATATCCAATTAATGATCCAACAGGAACTGTTTTAAATGGGGTTAGAAGCATAGATATCTATGGATTAACACAACAGACAGCACTATACATAGAATCCTCAATAAAACTTACTTCACCAATTTCATTAGTTATAGACAGAGAAACCTATACAAAGGTTCTCGCCTTGTTGAAGAGGTTTAGCTTGCTACATACAACTGTACAACATGTTAATCGTAGTGGAAATATGATTGCAGTAGAATACAATTTTATTCCACCTATAGAGGTAGTCGTAGCGAATATATGTATGGATAGAAATACGGATCTATCAAATCATCAAATCTATCAACATACAACTTGGATTCTATCTATTCATTACAATATAACTGTTACCAATAACACATTGGGAGCACTTATAGAGCTTCTAAATAGTGCAGATACGTCTATAGTAAATATGGTTCAAGCTGTAATACAAAATCTTTTCTATTTAGATAACACTCTAGTTGTATATCTCAGTCCATCTAAAATGCAGATAGGGAGAGCTATAGCACTACTCATAATATTTATCTCTGGTATTGCTATACACAGAATGTATGAACCTCACGAATATAGATCTATTGATTCGTTGATTAGAAGGATAAAGAGGTTTTTCTATAGGTTAAAAACCTAAGGATTGTATATAGGACTCCAGCTATAGCCAGTATATATGGTGTTAATGGTTTTGACATCTCTATCTCTTTATACATAGATATCTCCACATTTATATTTGCTATAATTGTATTTATCTTAGATGCTATCGTATTTAAAGTATCTGAAAGCCTGTCAATACTCTCAACGGTAAATTGTTCTCCACCTGTCTTACTAGCTATAAGCTTTGTCTCATCTATACCCCTTGGATCCTCACCTATAAAGACTGTGTATATTGGTATTCCAAGTTTGTTATACTCATCTAGAAGTGGTCTATAGTCCTGAGGATCCCCGGGTAGTCCATCAGTTATAAATACAGTGAATGCAGATACATTTAGTTCTCTATATGGTCTAAGCCATGAAAGTGCTGTTGAGAGTGCAAAACTATACATAGTTCCTCCACCAGCCTCCATACGATCTATAACCATATCGATATAAGATCTATTGGGTGTTGGTGGTATAGCACTTTTTATACTATGACTAAATTCTACTAATCCTATATCAATAGTATTATTGAATAGTGATACCATTGTCCTAAGAGCATATTTAACGCTATCCATGTTATCCGCCATACTACCCGATGTATCAACTATTATTACTACAGGTGTCCTAGCATTGAATGATAGTGATGATATTGATGATGACTCTATAGGGATTCTAACATATTCAACAATGCTTATACCTGCTAATGCTACTGCTAATAGAGATGCTATAGCAATCTTTATAAATAGTGTAGAGAGTCTAGAGCTTCTCCTCTGTCTCTCTCCTCTATAGAAGGATAGATATGTATGGCCCACTCTATACAGCTTTCTATATATAGGCCTTGGGAAAGCTCTATGTGTATAGAATACTATGGCTATCAATATAAGCCCTATCACTATTCCCATCAGCGGATTTTGGATTGTTATCCTCATGCTACACCCCCTCAATTATCGATGCTATAAATAGCACTATAGAGATTATTATAGCTATATATGTAGGTGTAAAGTCGTTTCTATAGATATACACCTCTGTTCTACCAAATGCTTTTAGCGATGATACTATGGATTCTCTATAGATATGCTCTGATACATCTATAGCAACATCTTCTCCAGCTCTATAGCTAGGAACATCTATTAGTGGTATAGAGAATATATTTGCTACATCCCTCAATCTCTGAGCCCTAGAGTCATCGCCTATGAGGACTATTACCAAGGCAATATCTCTAGATTTAACAAACTCGATAGCATTCTCTATAGGAGTTCCATAGTTTTGTGCACCATCTGTTATAACTATAATTGCTGTTGGTAGACCTAGAGATGCATAGTTAGCTCCATATATAATTGCATCACCTATAGCTGTATACTTCTCAAATTCAATACTATTTAGCATAGATAGACAATCTTCAACAGATATATTCATACCCACTCCTCTACACAGCATCCTAGGTGTAGAGCTGAATACAGCTATAGAAACAATATCCCCTCTCCTCTGGGCAATCTCAAGAATATTTCTAGTAACATCTAATGCTATACTATACCTCGATCCATATCCATATTGCATACCCATGCTCTTAGATATGTCGAGCAATATCAAGATATTTGTAACATTTAGATATGTCTCAAGAGCATTGCTATACTCTATTGGTATAACAGTAATAGTCTCGATATATGGCTGAGACATCGCTATTACTATTGCTATTAACGCGAATATCTTTATTATTGAGAGAAGGTGTATAGCTCTCAAATCCATATCTAGGATAAGCCTCCTAGCTACAGTCTCTCTATTCTTCCTAGTTTTCATATATATAGCTAATAGAGATGCTGTTAATGGTATACCTATAGCTATTGCATATGGATTAGAAAACATGATTCTAGTCATCTGATTCTGGAGGAACATATCCAGCACCACCACCAATACCAGATGGTCCTGACCCTTGCTGTTGGTTTTGAGAATATCTCTTTAGGAGTTCTTCAATGAAATTTCTAGTTTGTGCTATATCTCTAGAGAGCACACCTTTCGCCTCAATACTATTTATAGAAGCTCTACATTCATTAATAGAACTCTGTATATCTGGTCTATTCAACAACGTGTTAATAGTCTCTATATCTATAGAGCTATTCTTTCTAATAGAACATAGAGTATTTAGAAGATCTCTATATGTTGCAACTAATCTCATTATCTTCTCAAAATTGTTATATGAATCTAGTACAGATCTAACTATATTCCTTGAATTTTCAACAATAATACTGTGGTTCTTTGATAGAAGCTTCTCCCTATCAACGTTAGAGAGATATAAATATGATTCTGAAAGCCTATATATAACACCTATAACAGTTCTATTAATTTGAAAATACTTTGATAGTGCCTCATCAATATTACAGCTACGTACATCTACAAGAATTTCTCTCATAATAGGAATAGTGGTGTCTATATCACTAAGAGAGTCTACTATATCTATAGAAGCATTTGATATATATAGATAGGTCTCTGCAGATCTAGCCAACAACTCTCCTAGCGATCCTGGGGGAAGGTATAGACCTATGGAATACTGCTGAAGATTTTCAACGATAGATACTATCTCATCTCTAGATGGAGCTATATAGTCCATACCCCTAGAAACATTTTTAAGTGCATAGGAACTACGGTTTAGATATGCAATAGCATAGACATACTCCTTTAGAATATCCCTAATACTACTACTAGAAATAGTCATAGGTGTGTTTCTGACAAAGGTAAACCATATGAATATCACCGATATTGCTATAGCTATACAGAGTATAATTAAAGAAATATTCCTCTTATCCAAACGGATAAACACCTTATTATCACCACAAAATACTATTCATATAGATTAAAGCTATGCTAAGCTTATAATCTTAACCCCACCATGACTTATATAGGTAATGGTTGATATTCTAACTATATATAGAATAGACCTAGGGTATCTCTATAGACAGTATCTTAATGATTATTGCCATAAGGTATTTATATTCTTATGATCTAGAACCAAGTTCTATAAAGATTTATATATCTAAGAGAGTCGGTGTAGAGAGGTGGGTGAAGTACATGTCTCATAGTATATCTGTATCCAGACCCCGATACCAGGGCTTTAGAATATCCATACTTAGAGTATCCCTAACAGCATCTCTAACTGCTATAGCAATAGTTCTCCACATATTTAAGATACCTTTTCCTATAGCTCCATTCCTAAAATTTGATGCTACAGGTATTCCCTTAGCAGTTATAGCTCTGTATAGTGTTGGTGATGCCGCTGTAGCATCTCTAGTAGTATTGCCTAGCATTATAGCGTTGGGAGCTGATATTATTGGAGCTTCTATGAAGGTTTTAGCAGAGTTTTCAACATTTGTACCCCTTGCACCCACATATAGTGTTCTACGCAATAGACTCTCTAGGAGGGGGCTCTATATAGTTGCAATAATGGTATCGCTAGCCTCAAGGGTGGGTGTCATGTCTTTGGCAAACTATATAGTAACCCCATATTGGCTTGTAATGACGTATTCATGGCCTTATGATAAAGCATATAGAGTTACACTAATGTATCTTCCAGCTATAGCATCATTCAATGCAATTGTAGCTCTATATGTTGTGCCAATAGCACTATCCATATATATGATTATAGAGCGTCTGGGGATAAAGCTCTAATGCTAACTGTAGAGAATCTATGGTATAGATATCCAAATAGTGATTGGATACTTAGAGGAGTAAATCTGTATCTAGATAATGAAGATATGCTTCTTGTATTGGGTAGGAGTGGATCTGGAAAATCAACTCTAGCTATAGCTCTAACAGGTATTGGGGTTCATATATATGGAGGTGAAGTGAAAGGGGATATCTATATCAATGGAAAATCTATTGAGAGTATATCAAATAGCATAAATAGGTATATAGCTCTAGTGAGTCAAAACCCATATAACCATTTCATTGAGCATAGAGTTAGAGATGATCTCTATGGATATGCAGAGAGTATCTATGATGAGAAGGAGGCTAGTGCTATTGTTGAAAATATTGTAAAGCTTATGGATATTGAGAATATCTTAGATAGAAAATTTTTTGAGCTCTCTGGTGGAGAAGCACGGAGAGCTGCTATAGCAAAGGCATTGATATCTAATCCCAGTGTAATAATACTTGATGAACCTCTTATGTGGCTTGATGACACTGGTGTGGATTCCCTTAGAAAATCTATTAATATGCTTAAACTACTTGGAAAGTCTATTATAGTTTTAGAGCATAGATTTCTACCCCTTCTAGATCTAGCCAATAAGATATTTATTCTAAGAGATGGAGTGCTTGAGGAGATATCTAAGGATATGCTAAAGCCTAGAGAAATCCCATTGGAATATAATCATAGGAGATATAATGGATTTTCTAAGAAGGAAGAGATTCTGAAGATTAGTAACCTATGGTTTAGATATGATGGTGAATGGATTCTTAGAGATGTGAATATGGTTGCACATCGAGGTGAACTTATAGCTTTATATGGATTGAATGGCTCTGGTAAATCCACATTACTAAAGATTATATCAGGGTATCTAAAGCCATCTAAAGGCTCTATAAAGATTTTTGGTAGAGCTATATATCTTCCACAGAATATCAATCTCTTCTTTACTGAAGCTACTGTTAGAGAGGAGATAAATGCTATATGTAAATACAATAGAATTGGAGATAAATGCCTTGGAAAAGCTATTGAGTTGCTAAGAGATTTACAGCTATATATAGATCTAGATATATCTCCATTTAACCTATCATGGGGACAAAAAATAAGATTAGCTATAGCACTATCAATGCTTATAGACAATGTAAATATTCTACTTTTTGACGAGCCTTTCACAGGTCTTACATACTATGAGAGATACTGTATAGCCAAGATAATTAACTCTCTTCCAAAGACCAAGATAGTTTCGTTAAGCTCTAGAGACTCTATACATATACTAGATATAGATGCTCTCTATATCCTCAGCAATGGCCATCTAGAGAAGGCTAGTATAAGCGATGATCATATCTCTAAGAGTCAAACACTATCACTTGTAAATATATCTAAGAAACTCTATGGCTATGGTGAATAGATTGTCTATTGTTAGAAACTTTGCATATCTATTCATATCTTCAGAGAGAAGTAGGGGTTATGGTATTGCTACAAGAATATCTATACCTATAATACTACTATCCTCTCTCTCAATAACCTATATACTTCCTGGGAAAGCTCCTTTAGGAATCCATATACTATTTATTCTCATATATGAATTTATATTGATATGGAGATTTACAAGAATAAAGAACTTTGTTTCATCTCTAACACTAGTATTGATAATAATCGCCATAGGATTTGCAATAAATATATTATCGCCCTATATAGGTAGTCCCATAAGTATTGATCCCCTATCACTAATTGTTTATAGTGCTAGAATGGCTGGAATAATCATTGCTCTCTCAATGATATTCCAATTGATATCATTGAGGGAGATAGTCTATATAGCAGAGAGACTAGGGCTTTCAAAACTATCCTCTATAATAACTATAGCATTCTCACAACTACCACTAACAGCAATACAGTTCTCTGAGGCTATTACAACTATAAGACTAAAATATGGTAGGAGAGGTTTGTTTCTAGCGATAAAGCCTCTAATAATAGAGACAATACTTAACAGTAGATCTATTGCAGAATCACTATATCTATATGGTTTGCCAAAGATACAAAAACCAATATTGTTTAATCCTCGTAGAGATTTTCCACTACTAATATCATCTATAGTAGTATCGATAACACCTATTGTAATCCCGTTAGAAGTGTATATTCAACCCCTTGGCTAACCATATCATTGTTTCACAAACAATATACATTTCTATGATGGTGCCCCTAACCAATATACTATGGTTATCAGATTATGGGCTATCCAGGCGTTTCCACATTCTTCTGGTTCTAGTATAGAGCTTAGCTATATCTCTAGATAATCTCTCAATCCTTTCACTGCTAATAATTTTAATACCTTCTATAAGTGCTGATAACACTAGTGGATTTCCCTTTTTAGCCATCGACTCTACCTCTCTATAGCTATAGATAAATATATCTGTACCTCGAACCCCAAGCTCTGTAGCAATAGCAAATCTTTCTAAGACGCCATATTTCTCAGCTTCATCAACAACTATGAGTATATCTATATCGCTCCACTCACCACCTCTACCCCTACTCCAAGACCCAAATACCACTACAGCCTCTATCTGAGGAAATTTTGCTGAAATCCTTCTAACAACTTCCTCTACAACTCTAGCCCAAGATTTTTCAAATGTTTTCTCACCCACTCAATAATCACCTCAGCACCTCTAATAGCTCTCTCAGCAGTATGAATATCATAGTACATACCAGGATAGCCAGATTCAAAAGCATTGGGATATCTCGATGGTATGTAATGTCTATCAAGCTCTCTCGCAACTACATAGAGTTCTTCATCTATAACAACAATCTCTTTTAGATAGTCAAAAAGCTCAACTAGGCTATGACCCCATACACTTCTGCCATAAGCATAGAGTAGAGCCTTAAGAGCTTTCTCAGCTGCTTGTTGAGATTGAAAACAGCTCCATTCATAATTACCATCCTTAGCACTATCTCGTGCTGCCTTAAGATCTCTCAATGCTTGTGCAAACCACCTTCTAGCTTCTTCAAATCTTTCCATATCTAAAACATCCTTTTAATCCACTCTATATCAAGCTCTATAAAACATTACCCTATAGCACTTATAGCCTTTACGCTATTCCAAAAAGTACTAAAAGTCTATGTTGTTTCAAAGGGTTTCTCCAGACCATTCAACTATTTCTTGTACAACCCTAGATTTCGATGTTATTGTTGAGAATACATGGCCTCCCTCATCTAGTAGAACTAGTTTCTTCTTCTCTATTCTTAGCCTATTGTAGAATTCTATAGATTGTGTATGTGGAACTACTTCATCGTTTTTAGCATGGATTAAGAGTGTAGGTGATTCAATGTTTTCAGCTAGATCCATAGCATTTGACTTTAATATTGACTCTACACCCTCCTTCTTCAATCTATATGCACCAAAGACAAAATATCCATTAATCTTTGGCAACCTATCTATTGCCTGCTCAAGAAGTTTACCAATATCTATAGCTGGTGCAAGTAGTATAAGACTAGATATCCTATCTTTAAATCTATATGCTGTCTTTATAGCTATATGTCCACCCATACTAAGACCTATCAAACCTATTTTCGATGGCCTAAATACATTTTCTACATATCTAATAGCATTTTCAGCATCCTCTAGGGCATAGTCAAGTTTAAATTCCTCAAATGGTAATGGACTATCTCCATGACATCTAAAATCAAATCTAAGTACAGCTTTTCCATCGCTACATAAAGCTCTTGCTATATCTACAAAAAGTCTATTTGCCTCGACTTTATTACCTGTAAATCCGTGGAACATTACTGTAAAAGAGTTGAAGCCTGTTGAAGGTATGTGAATAACTCCAAAAAGTTCATAATTATTACTCAAAAAAGTTATAGGTTTCTCTATACAGACCATAAAAACCACATATAGAGATAGACTAAGACAAATATAAAAATCTATGATATACATAAAAAAGAATATTGTTTTATATCAGATTATAGTTATTATTTTTAGAGTATCTTTACCCCTTCTGGACCTATTTCATAACATATAAATGCGTTTACAAATGGAGTACATACAGTCTCTCTGCTATTCCTCTTTCTATTACTAATATAGTTTATTACTGAGGTTGCTTCTGATATTCTTTCCTCTTTAGTAGTCTTATGTTCACCAAATATCTTTGTAATGCTCTTTATCTCTCTAATAGTGTTATTGAGTATTCCAGTTATACTCGCTCTTGCCATGTCTACCACCTGTTCCGAGTATAGTATACTGATAACACTCTTATATGCTGTGCGGTACTATCAGATATAATATGTTATAATGAGTGTAGCTGTTATACTTATTTACCTAGTTTTATCCATATCTATGTATACTATAGCTTTATTTAGTTATGTCTAATTGTTATTTCTGGTGAATAGTTTGATTGGACCTATTCATATCAAGGCAAAGAAGGGTGAAGTAGCTGAGAGAGTTATTATAGCTGGAGATCCTGCTAGAGTAGAACAAGTTGCATCTATGCTTAGTGATGTAAGGCTTGTGAATAGGAATAGAGGATTGTTGGTATATACAGGGAAGTATAAGGATGTACCAGTATCTGTAGCTATGCATGGTGTTGGACATCCATCGTCTATGCTCGTAGTTGAGGAATTAATAATGCTTGGTGCAAAGATTATCATAAGATTTGGAACCTGTGGTGCTATGGTGAAAGGGCTTAGGATAGGTGATATAGTTATACCAACAGCTGCTGCGTACCATCCTGGTGGAGCTTTCTATCAGTATCTAAGAGATAATGTATGTATGGCATGTGCACCTAATTTCGAGGTTCTTAAAACTCTTGTTGAAGAAACTATAAAGGCTAATGTAAACTATGTTGTAGGACCTATAGTGAGTAGTGATGCTTTCTATGCAGAGGATCCAGAGTTTGTTAAGAGGTGGACTAGTAGAGGTATTGTTGCAGTTGAGATGGAGTGTGCAGGTCTATTCATGTTAGGTGCAATGAGAAATATAAAAACAGGTGCACTTCTAATGGTCAGCGATTCTCTTGTTGAGGAACTAGGCTTTGCCTCTGCAGAAGAGCTTAAGGGATATGTTGATAGAGCTGCAAAGATAGTGTTAGAATCCATATTAAGAGTATCACCCTAAATAAAGATAATTATAGTTTTTCTCATAAAATATATATAGTATTTTTATCAAAGAATAATTGATGAAAATGTCTAATAGCATCAAGGATATAATAATAGTAATCATATTAAGCATATTGGGAGGAATCTTCAAAATACTTGGAGGATTACTTGGAAATTCAAAATCTGTATTTGTAGATGCTATGACCTCTATAGCTAACACCATATCAATTCTATTAATATATAAATACTTTAGGATGAGCTTAGAGCCTCCAGATAGAGATCATCTATATGGTCATCATAGACTTGCCCTAGGAGGATCTATATCAACACTACTTCTATATTCATTTGTTGGAGGAATAATCTTGCTAGATATTGTTGAAGGTCTTGGAACTACATATACAGTATATATCTATGCCCCAATATTCGCTACACTAGGAATGGCTCCATATCTAATAGGTATAGCTATATCTAGAAGGATAGGAGGTTCAGCTATACTCTATGCAAGATTTACAGTTATAGAGCTTATAGAGGGTTTAACAACAGTATTTGCATCTCTTGGGGGAGTATTTGTTAGCTATATAATAGATTTTGTAGGTGCTATAGCCCTAGCCTCATATCTATTCATAGAACTTGTGAAAAGCTTTAGAGAAATACTATCATTAGTAAGTGATGAAGCACCAAAAGAAATTGTTGAAAAGGTAAGGGAATCTATAGAGAAATATGGTGTAGAATTTGATAAGATTAGAATTAGAAGAATAGTTGAAGATGTTTACCATGGCGATATAGTTTTAAAACTTCCTCCAAATACAGATATTGAAACAGCTCATAGAATCGCTGATTCTATAGAAAATGATCTGAAGAAGAATTTAGGGATAGATGTAACTATACATATAGAACCAAATGAGGGAAATGGAAATTGGTAGAACTATGCCCCTCTAAGCTTTCTCCAAAGCCCATAGCACTGAACTCTCCATACATCTCTAACAATCTTTAGATTATTTTCATCTCTTAACATCTTATATAGATATTCAATAGAATTCCTCACAGTTTTAATAGACAGAATATCATCTTCATATGCACATACAGCTTGGAGTACTGCTTCATATAAATCACTATCTAGATCGTCTAGATATACCTCTATATATCCAAGATCTTGAAACATTTTCCTCGAACCTATATTACCAGATCTTGTTGATGCTACATAGTAACCTAGGGAGTCTGAGTCAAGGAGTTCTTCTATTGATGATACTATCATCTTACCTATCCCTTTACCCCTATATCTTTCATCAACTGCTACATAGTATATTACACCAATTGCATATGGTTTGAGATCCACTTTATAAAATACTCCTACACCTACAACATCTCTATCTAGAGCAACAACACCTCCACATCTACCAATATCTATACATGCAGATGCATAGTATGCATGAAACCAGCCCATAGACCTCTCTATAACATTTCTAATAATATCAATACAATCACTATAACATTCCTTGACAATCACCATTCTCAACCTCTATAGCTGAAATATCTGCTACAGTCTTAAATTATTTATTAGGCTAGTATATTTATAGAATATAGTGTAATCTTTTGATGTACTTGGTTTTAGTAGCGCAAAGCTTATAAACCGGCTTTTATATTTTAAAAGCTCGAGATATAAGTTTTATGGGTGTGAGAATATTTCATCTCTTGATTCCTTGCATAGAGAGCTCTATTCAAAGTATATAATGGATTTAGGTAATCCAAATATCTCTGTAAAGATAGAGAATATAGTAGCTACAGTCTCGGTAGATCAAACAATAGATCTAGACTACCTAGATAAAGTTCTACCAAATGTTGAGTACGACCCGGACCAGTTCCCCGGACTTGTATTCAGATTAGAGAGTCCAAAGGTAACAGCATTAATATTTAGATCTGGGAGAATGGTAGTCACAGGTGCAAAGAGTACTGCAGATCTAATAAAAGCTGTCAAGAGAATAGTAAGAACGTTGCTAAAATACGATATACCTATAACGTCTAAGCCGAGGATACAGATTCAAAATATTGTTGCTTCAGCTAATCTAGGTTCTGAAATAATGTTAGAAAAAGTTGCATTTCTATTAGAGAATACTATGTATGAACCAGAACAGTTTCCTGGACTCATCTATAGAATGACAGATCCACATGTAGTACTACTAGTATTTAGCAGTGGTAAAATGGTTATAACAGGTGCTAAGAGTGAGGAAGAGGTCTTTCAAGCAGTTAGAAATCTTTATCTAAAGCTAAAGGAGCTTGGATGTCTAAGAGAAGTAAGAGCTGAGGAAGAAATCCTCAGTGAGGAGATAGAAGGGATAGAGAGTAGTAGGGGAAGAAGAAAATTAACATATAAAGATTTTCAGTTCTAAAACGATTTTCTCCAAATAGAAACAGCATCTATATCAAATCCAGATACCTTTTCTTCAACTAGATCTATTTTTGTTATCGTTGGAATAGATACCCATTCACCTAGAAGTATTGCTTCACCAATATTTAGACCTGGTAATTCATCTAATAAGTCCTGTGTTATAGGTTCACAGTACTTTGCTACATATGCCTGATCCTCAGGATGAACAATTCTCAATATAGCTAGATTACCAAGTTGGCTAAGTATAGTTGGATCTAGACCCCTGGGTCTCTGAGACACTACTACCAGTCCTATCCCAAATTTTCTACCCTCTCTAGCAATAGAAGATGCACTCCTCTTAGTAGCTGAATCCTCATCAGTAGGTATAAATACATGTGCCTCCTCTATAACAACTATTATTGGTGTTGGAATACCCTTTGAACCATTGCTCCATACACCTATCTTTCTACCCTCTAACAGTCTCTCAAGCCAGTGAGAAATTATTGCATCTGCCTGATGAACATGAATCTCACTAAGATCAACAACATTTATATATCCGAGAACTATCTTATCAATAACATCACCTATCCCCTCCTCCAAAAATCTCTTCAAATACCCCTCATATGCTATAAGAGCATCAAGAACCTTCTGCGCAGATATTCCATACTTCCCTATCCTGGTCTGTATACATCTCTTCAACCCATCAAAGAAAGAAACATTACCTGTATTCCCAATACTCTCTAAACATTCATGTAAAACCATTCTCTGTCGTGTAGCATTCCTAGGAATATTTAAAAGCCTCGCAATCTCCTCAAGATCAAGTCTCCACGGATCTAACTTAGGTTTTATAACATTAAGGTATCTAGATTTAAGAAAACGGTACTCGCCATGGTAATCAAATATTATAATGGTACCCCCAATTTCAGCAATTCTTTTCGCTAATAATGCAACAAGATTGCTCTTCCCCATACCTGTCATGGCAAGAATTCCTAGATGTCTAGATACAACCCTATTAATATTAACCCTAACCTCAACATCTGGCTCTCTTAGAAGTGTCCCTATCCTTATATACATATCCTTCTCAGGGCTAAAGATACTTGACAATATGCTTTTCGGAGCTTTATACACTTCGCTACCTGGTGGTGGAGGTATGGGAGGTATGTAAAGCTTATCTCCATCTCCATTGATACTTCCAAGAATTTTTATGGTTCCTCTATAGTAATAGATCTTCTCACCAACTCTAATATTCTTCACGAGTCTCTCTATATCCCTTGGATCAACAAGATTATTATTAATAACATTACTTCCAGTAATAGAGCTACTAACCATTGCTAGAACCCTATAGCCATAATACTCCATATAGAGATATTCACCCATCATAAGAGGTCTAAAAGCAACTATCTCTGCTCTATATGGTCTAGATTCACCAACAATATATCCAACAAGCTCAAGCTGTAGCTCTCTACTAGCCTCAATACCCCTACTCTGCTTTGCTAGAGACATAGTGCTACACCTAGAGAGGTTCTCTACCCCTAGGATCCTCTATAACCCCAAGAAGTGCCGCTACTCTAGCCATATCCTCAAATCCTATTTTAGCCATCTGATCTGCTCTCATCAATGGATAGGGATATCCCTGAACAGTATTCTCTGATATACTGTCAATCAACGATTTCAGTATATCATCTAAAGATTCATGGGGTTCAAATACAAATTCAACTCTATATATTCTAGAAAATGGCTCAAATCTTATATAGCTAAGACCTATAGAATTATTCAGACCTGTTACATTCCTGCTATAATTCCTAAACACCCTTGCTATTGTTGCAATAGACAAATGCTTTGAATATACAAGATCTATAGGTCTACTATACCCTGGAACACCATCTGTATATCTCTCAAAATAGTATATATCCCCCTTAACAAACCCTAGAAGATCCCTAGCATTAGAGTTCTTCGATATAAAAACAATCTTCCTTGGATTTAGAGAAACCATATATATCAACTCCTTTAAAACTCTTGAAACATCAATCTTCTTAGCATCCAAAAGCTCATGTCCATGTTCAATAGATGCTCTCCTAAGCTTAGAGAACATAGCAATAAGACTTCCATCCATTAACAGAATATCCACATCATTAATAATATTTAGAGCAGTATTTATCTCCATAGCCATAGACAATAGAGATAATTCATATTCAATATTAGGAACACCAACAACATCCATATCAACAAAACCATCAATGACCTCACCTGACCATGGATCAAGCTTTACCCATACGGTATTAACAACATATAGTGCATATCCTCTATACTCTATATAGTTATAACCACTATCAATAGCTGCTATAACAGATCTTTTCCTTAGATAAGGATTATTACATGGTTTATATGGAATCCATAGACTTCTTATCCTCTCAATATTATCAATAGTAAGATTCTCATCAATCTTCCCCCTAATAAAATCATACATCTCTAACGTTATATCAAGTGTCTGGGTAAGCATCACTATAATCCTCGGTAACACTCTAGGACTACTATATTATTACTTTCAATACAAAGATTATAAAACAGAGAGATACCCGAAAATAATAGTAGTAATCCTATATAGAAACACTATCTCAAAATTTCTAGATAATCTTCATAAGATCTATTATTGAAGATAGTTTAGGTAATTCATATATTCCCTCCCCCTCTATGATAGCATATGGCTTTGCTTCCTCAAGAATCCCCTCATCTCTCAGTATTGGTGAGAGATAAGCTTCTCTAGATATTGATACTGAGGTTCCACTTTGATATACCCCCATAGCTGGAAGAACCAATGCCCTCCCTCCCCTCTTTAACGGAACAAGTAAATGACATTGTATTTTTATTCCATAGCCCGTTATAGGATCTTTTAATGATATTGATGGATGTTCATGCCCCATTATCAGTATATCAAATGTGTCATCCCTATCTAACTCTCTGTGTCCATGAACTATAAGGATATTGTCTAGCCAAAGCTTATCATATAACTCTACATCTAACTTCCTTGAGAATGAATACATAAATGTATCATGATTTCCTCTTACAACTACCACCTTCTCAAATCTCTTTGATACATATTCAAAGAATTCTCTCAAATCTCTAACCTCCCTTCTACCAAGCTTCTCAAAATGATGCTTAACATCTCCAGCTATTATGAGCTGAAGAGCTTTTGTCTCATTTTGAGCCTTATCTATAATCTCTATAGATTTTCTTAGCTGAACCCTTGGAAGAAATATTCCTTTTGAAGCCATATCCTCCTCAAAACCTAGGTGAATATCTGCAACAACTAGAGTATTAAATCTCTTGATATAGATTGCAGGTAGATCTCCTACAGCATATATATTGCCATAGATTTCAAAAAGCATTAACATTTATCCCCAAAATATTTCTCATATCTAGAACTAAGAGAGATTCTACTAATAATCTCATCCACACTAATACCTAGTTCAGCACCATATGAAACTATATCATTTAGCGCCATTCTAGCTGCTTCTTCTTCACTATATCCATTAGCTATATAATGATATTTCTGAATGTCGTAAAACAATACAATATTATCTATAAGCCCTTCCCTAGATATTTTCTCTATAGCTAGACCAGCATGAACAATAACTAGATCACCTACAGCTAAATCCTCAATAGCATTAATAACCTCAACTATAGCACCACCAATATTAACCTTTGCAACCATATCCATAATCTCCTCAACTCTACCAACAACTCCAAGACACATAGCATTAAACCCTACTATTACTTTATTAGGAAAATAATATATTTTCCTATTATAAATTTACATCATAGGATATGAGAATACACTGAAGATTATTATAATTATATGGTGGCTTCATTGAGACTATAGAAATTGAGAATGTAGTGAACATTTATATACAATTAAGCTAAAATAAGATTCTCTCATAACAACAATAGATATTGAATCTATTTGGTTTTGCAAAAGCTATCAACGTTGTATTGAACCTCTTAGCAACTTCTATAGCTCTTAGCGTTGGTGCACCCCTAAATATGGCTATAGGTATACCGCTAATCGCTATGGATCTCATAAGCTCTTCATTAACACGGCTAGACATAACCAGTACAATATCATTAAAAGATGTGCCTCTTTTCAATAGCAAGCCAAGTAACTTATATAATGCTCCTGTCCTAGATATATCCTCGACAATACCGATAAAATCTCCATTAAAAGTAAAAGCAGATGCAAAATGAAAACACCCAGTCTTTTGAAATCTATAAGCTTTCTCCATAGACTCTCTAACCATCTTAGGAATTATATGAACTAAAAGCTTCTTAGAGCTATCAATCCTATTACTATCAAACCCCATCCTAGAAATACCCCTTACAACTATAGTCCCACCAACTATATCAACATACGCAAATCTAACATTATAACCCCTTGCAACAGCAGCCCCAAGACCCAGCTCCTCTAAAAGATAAGGCGATGTCGAAAAACCCTCTATCTTCTCACTACCTAGATCTATATCAACCAAAACCTCATCAGCAACAACATCCCTAATACCAATTCCCCTAATATTATCATCAATCTCAACTCTAACTAAATCCACATACCTAATTATCACATCATTATCCATATTGTTTTAACACCTAACACAACACAGCATAAGATGTTTTGTAGATAAATAATTTATTTCTATCCATGGCATATCCCAACCATTGCTACAAATTTATGTTTATATAGACATATATCTCTCCAAAGAATAGATCCATATACATGTTTCTCGAACCTCTTTATCATCTCTATAAAGTTTCTTCCCATTTCATATCCTATTACTTTGTCCGAGAGATAAGCTATTCTAAGAATTCTCTAAACCTATCCATCCACCTGTTATACTACCCACAATGCCATCAATATATCTCTGTATAGCAGTATTATTTGAATCACAGCTAATTGCCCTAGAAACAGTTTTATGAAAATCCTCCAAACTATCTATAGATATATACATCCAGCTCCAAGGGATTTTCTCTGAGACTATGAGAATAGCGTTATAGTAGGGATCAATTGTAGTGACTATGAAATAAGCTGTTGAAAACCCTCTGGAAGAAGCTTCTCATATCCTTCAATACATCCATATGTTGCTGAGACATACCCGATAATGTATGTCACAATATTTTAGACATAAAATCCGGTATATATAACTAAATCGGTAGTGTCTATAGTAACGTGAAATAGTAGATGCATAGCTATGGATAGAATAGAGCTTATATGCCCAAAGTGTAAAACTACCTATGAATTTAATCCATATGCAAAGCTGTGTCCAAAGTGTAGAGCACCACTATTTACTAAATATAGCTTATTAGATAGAGATACTTTCATTAGATGTATAGAGGAGGCTCATCTCAGACATGAATATGGTATATGGAGTTTCGGCTCTCTTCTACCTGTAGATAGTGGTGAGAGTCTTGGTGAGGGGTGGACACCTGTTATAGAGGTGAAAAACCTTGGCTCTGAATATAACATAAGACTTCTACTCAAGAATGAGTCTCTAAATCCTACAGGTACTTTTATTGATAGGGGTGTAGCTGTAGATGTATCCTATGCATATAGAAATGGCTTTAGAAACATTGTATCTGTTTCATTGGGAGACTATGCAGTTTCTCTATCAACATATGCCACACGTTACAGCATTAAGGTTACTCACTATATACCTAGGAATATAGAGCTTTGGAAGCTATATAGAATATCTATACATGGATCAAGGATAAATCTTGTTGATAGCTATGTAGATGAACTTAGAAGAGCTTTGGAGAGATATAGAGATAGATCGATATATCTATCTATCTCCTCATCACCAACTGTTATAGATGGCTATAGAACAATTGTTTTTGAGCTCTATAGATATATAGCTAGAGGTGTTAGATGGATAGCTCTACCCATAGGCGAAGGAGTTTTAGCTACAGCTATATACAAAGGGCTATATGAGTTATCAGAATACATGGATATAGATGATGTTAGGATACTCGGGGTTAAGCTATATACAGATAAACCAGGTTCTATACCTGGAGCAACACCTGATCTAATATATGAGCTAGGGGTTGGGGAGACACCTACACAGAGATTCATAGAAAATATCGCCAATAAAGATGTGCTCCACATAGTAAATGTAGATGGAGATACAATAATTAGAAGTGCCCTTGGCTTAGCAAGGAGAGAGGGTGTGTATATAGATCCCATAGGAGCAACATCACTAGCAGGTGTTGTTGAAGCTGTTGAGAGGGGTGTTATAGATAGAAACGAAAGCGTTATAGCCATAGTTAGTGGCAGTCCATCTAAAGATCCATACACACTGTATAGCCTTATCGAAAAAGATGAAAAAGCCTTCGAAAGGATAAGAAACATGGATATAGATAGGTATAGCATCAACAAGATACAGAGAGAAATACTGAGAATACTATACGAGAAAAATATACTCTACCTCTATGCAATATGGAGAGAACTACTCAACAGAGGATACAACATATCTCTACAAACACTACACTACCACATAAACAAACTAATAAGCTATACACTCATAGAACCAATAAAGATTACAGACAATGAAAGAACATACTATAGACTCACCAACCTAGGTCTAGAAACCTTGGAGAAAATCAGAGAATAAAAATAGAAAATAGTTTACATCAACAACCTGTGCACCATATACCGAAAAACTACTGACTATACTGTTCTTAAAGTATAGTATATACCTATAGGCACCTTAAATCTATAGCCATTCTTAATATATTCATATTTACTAACCCTTATATACACATCTTCCCATACATTGTAATCATTTGGTATAGCTGGGTCATCACCTGCGTTATATAGACTCCCACTGAAAGTCTCTAAACCTTCTCGAGCTATATCTACACTAAACCCCGCTATAAATGATAATACAGACGAATTTGTTATCAATCCAGAGTATTCTAGGAATACTGCTGCCACAGCCCCTACAGGAACTCCAATCTCGAAATCTATAGCATCATATGTATTAAATATATCGTCAAACAGCAGACTTTGACTTGTATTCAATCTCTTAACATATTGCTCCTCAGTACCATTAAACATCATATCAACAATTTGTTTAGGTTCACCATATTCACGCCCTCCTACAATGTATTTTATGTTGTTAACAACATTATAGCTTATGTATGTGATGGTGGCTGTAATTGTATTATTTGCTCTATACAAAAAACACCCACTATCACAACAACTTCCAACGCTACATTCATTGAGATATTTATCAAGATAGCCAACAAGAAATTCTCCAATGTTAGCACCACCATAGGCATAGTATGTTTCATACTCTGCAAATATAGGTCTTGCAAGAATCCAAATCCAACGCTTAGACTCTGGTGGTACTGAAAAACCTTCTATAAAACAGAAATTATCGCTTATGGTACGGCCTGCAAGATATATCTTATTATTGATTAGACCTGCTGTAAGATCTCCAAGACTCCATGTAAGATATACACTACTTCTAAAGATCGCGGAGATGCCTATTGCTATTTCTATGGTTCCTGAATAATTATATTGGTTGTAGATCATCATTATCGGTGTTTTCATACACATCTTACTATTATCTGAAATACATGGAGATACATACTCTTGTGGTAATATTGTTGTTAAATTCTCAGATCCTATATAATACTTTCTTCGATAACATATACCAACAGTAGAATCTTCAATAGCATTTATGCACCACCTATCTTCTTCACTTGATGGTAATTCCACTGGTGTAGCTGCATATATCTTTCTGATACCGGGTATATTCAGTTCTATCGATAGATATTTCCTATCTATAGAGGTTAGCCTAGCAATCTTTTCACTTCCTACAGCTAGAGAAACTGTGTATCGGATTGCTTTTCCAGATACAATATCTATGGGTTTTATAGGTATTGAATCTACATATCTAGCTATCTCCACCTTATCATATTCCTTGTTTTTGATAGCCGTTAGATTTAGAATATGCATGAATATTATTAGCCCGTGTTCAAATGTATCCATCCTGGCTCCATGTACCCTATGCTCCTCCTCCCAAGCTCTCGCTATATCTAAAAGCTTCCCCTTAGCAGGTATATATATTGGATCCCCAGTATATTTACCAGCATATATAGGAATAAAATCACTACCATTATAATTTGGTGGAGATATAGCTAAAACAGATATAGCAACACCTATATCTCTACCAATACTAAGAGACTTAATACCTCCACCAACATCTCTAAAAAGCTTCAACTCAATATAGACACCAGCAGGAGGAGTTGAAATAGTTGTTATAGCTATAACAGGAATAGCTATAGCTACAGCAATTAGAACAGCAACACCCCTCCTACCCAATCTACCAAAGATATTTATAGCCATATTAGCTACACCCGCTAGAAATATTATAGAACTAGCCGGGCTTTTTTTAACGCTCCAAGATATGTAGATTTAAACAGGTTAAATGTGGTGCAAACCTGGGGATTTCCGTGGTGTGAAAGGGGTTGTGTGTTGGGTGTTGTAGTATTATCTAGTTTTTATTATTCTGTCAAAGAATTGTACATCTATGTTGCCATTGGTGAATTCTTCTGTTGTTAGAATCCTTATTAGTAGTGGTATAGATGTCTTTATTCCGTCTATCTGGAATTCTCTTAATGCTTTTACTAATCTATCTATGGCTTCCCCTCTTGTTTTCCCCCAAGCTATAACCTTTGCTATCATTGGATCGTAGAAAGGTGGTATTACGATCCCTGGTGCAAGTGCGTGGTCAATCCTGATGTTTTCTATGGATGGGAATTTTACAAAGGTTACTGTGCCTGGTGATGGAAGCATTTTCTCGGGGTCTTCGGCATATATTCTAGCTTCTATTGCATGCCCATTAAAGTTCTTTATATGGTTCTTTATCTCTAGCTCTCTTCCCTCAGCAATTTTTATCTGTTGCTCAACTATATCTATACCTGTGACCATCTCTGTTACTGGATGCTCTACCTGTATCCTTTTGTTGACCTCTATAAGATAGTAGTTTCCGTTTTGATCTCTTAGAAACTCCATGGTGCCTGCATTGACATAGCCTACTCTCCTCATGAATTTTACAGCTAACTCATATAGATAATCTCTATCTCTATCTGTAACTATAGGTGATGGTGCTTCCTCTATAACTTTCTGATATCTTCTCTGGATAGAGCACTCTCTTTCTCCAAGAACAACAATATTCCCATGTTTATCAGCAAGAATCTGAAGCTCTATATGTCTTGCTCTCGGAATAAACTTCTCTATATAGACTTTATCAGATCCAAAAGCAGTTTTCATCTCCTCTATAGCAATCTCATATATATGCTCTAATTCCTCTAAGGAGTTTACTATCCTTATCCCCCTACCACCGCCACCTCTATCAGCCTTTATAAGAATAGGAAAACCTATCTCTTCAGCAACCCTCTTTGCAATATCTATAGAGACAGGCTCTAGAGTGCCGGGAATAACAGGTACCCCTACCTCAGATGCTATAGCTCTTGTACGAGACTTTGACTCTAGAAGCTCTATAACACTCCACGGAGGTCCTATCCATATAATTCCACTGTCCTCAACAGCTTTTGCAAAAGCTGCTCTCTCAGATAGAAATCCATAGCCAGGATGTACAGCATCTACACCACTCCTCTTAGCTATAGAAACTATCTTCTCTACATCTAGATATCCATATGGATCTGAACCTAGGGAATATACCTCATCAGCATATTTGACATGTAGAGAATCTCTATCAGGATATGTATATATAGCAACAGTCTTAATACCAAGTCTCTTACACGTCTTTATAATCCTTATAGCTATCTCCCCTCTATTCGCTATCAACAGCTTTCTAATTCTATCAACCATATACACACCATATCTCTATAGCTATGGATAGCGAAGGGTATTTTAAGACTTTACATCTCATTACCTAGATGTGATGAAAATGCTTAGACTGAAGATGGTTAAAACATATGTTGAGAGCACAGGTTATATAGCTATAGATATAACAAATATTGTCGAATCTCTCGCAAATAAATACAAACTCGACAATGGATTAGCATATGTATTTACGCCCGAGAAGAAATGTAGTGTAACTATGATAGAGTATGAGCCTGAGCTTCTAGCAGATCTAGAGGAGTTTATGAAGAGACTTAAATGTGTTGAGCTAGGGACATGCGATGCTTTGATAGGTAAGAGTGTTGTTATACCTATACACAGTGGAAAGCCTTTTCTAGGTACATTCAAGAGAATAGTATTTATAGATACATCGAATATAGCTGGAGAGAAAAGTGTGGTGATAGTATTTGAAGGCGTATTCAAAGATAATTGAGGTAAAGACGTGGGGTCCTATGGAGCTTTTCCCACTTAGGAGATATATAGAGGAGGAGATAGGGAGAGCAGGTATATCTAGGGGTATAGCTATACTCTCTATAGAGGGTGCAACCCCTGCACTCGTAGTTCTTCAGAGAGGTTTAGAGAGACAGTTTCTAAACAATATCACAGAGCTTGTACCGTTTACGATATGGAGACATGGAAATGCATATGCACATCTAATCTCCACATTTATATCAACATCTACAGCAGTACCTATAGAATCATCAAAACTACTCCTACCCGATGACTATGATATCTATCTCCTAGAAACACGCTCTGTCCACAACCATACGAGGAGAATATATTTATTGCTTCATGGAGAAACAGAGATATTACCTAGGTTAGAGAACTAGATTTTAGGAACTATATATCTGAGGTATGGAGATGCGTAGAGTATCTGACTGGTTTAGACAAGCTCTAAGAAATCTAAAGTCAGCTGAGATAAACTTCGAGAATGGACTATATGAAGAAACATGCTTTGAGTCTCATCAAGCTGCTGAAAAAGCTTTGAAGGCTCTTCTCAATAGCCTAGGTATTGAGAGGAGAGGTCACTCACTAGTATTTTTGGTGCATGAAATCACGGGGAAAAATATTGATATTCCTAGCGATGTAGGTCAATGTTTCTATATACTTGATAAACACTATATACCTTCTAGATACCCTGACGTATTTGATGAGGGTGCTCCTATGGATTATTATACTGAAGATGATGGAAAAGAGTGTTTGAAGTGTGCCAATAGGATAATTGAGTGGGTTCGAAGCCATGTTGCAGGATATCTGTAGAAAGTATGAGAGGTTTAGCCCTAGGCTAGTGATTCTCTTTGGTTCTTATGCAAGGGGTGATTATACTGATGAGAGTGATATAGATGTTCTTGTGGTTTCAGATAACTTGTCTAACGATCCTAGACAGGCTTTTCAACAGCTTTTCGACTCTGATAACCCTAGGCTTATACCATTGGGGATGAATACAGCCGTGTTCTTATCTAAGCTAAAGAGGGGTGAGCCCTTTGTGATGGAGATTCTTGAGGATGGAAAGCTGTTGTGTGGTGATGAGGATTTCTATAGATATGTGATGGAGATTTTTAGAGAGGTTAGAGGTAGATATATTAGGAGGGGTAAGGCATGGATTAGAATAACATAGCGTTTTAATAAAGCTGTAGACATGGTCTTTAGTGGATAAAGCTTTTAACCTTATACAGCATTTTCATTGGTCAAAGGTATAGTTCTATGAATATATGCTGTTTTAATGAGTCAAATGATGTAGAGAAACGTGTTGCAATAACACCAGATGTTGTTTCAACTCTTAAGAAGGCTGGCTATGATGTAGTGATAGAGAGTGGTGCTGGTGTATCTGCAGGGTTTTCTGATGATGAATATATCGAGAGGGGAGCTGTTATTGGAGCAAGAGATGAGATGGTGGGGAGATGCGATATTGTTTTTGCTCTATCGAGAAAGGTTTTAGATATGGGGCTTAGAGAGGGGGCCATAGTTATAGGTGGTCTTAATCCTTATGATAATCCAAAGGAATTGCTTAGATATGTAGATAGGAAACTTACTCTATTCTCTCTCGAGCTAATACCTAGGATATCAAAGGCTCAGAGTATGGATATTCTAACATCTATGGGTTTTATAGCTGGGTATAGAGCTGTTATTCTAGCAGCTTCATATCTACAGAAAATGATACCTATGATGTCAACACCTGCTGCATTGATAACACCTGCAAAGGTTTTGGTTATAGGTGCTGGTGTAGCTGGTTTAACAGCTCTAGCTATTGCTAAGAGGCTTGGTGCTGATACATATGGATATGACATAAGACCTGCTGCTAAGGAGCAGATAAGAAGTGTTGGTGCTAAGGTTGTTGAAATGCCTATAGAGGCTAGAGATGTGGAGGATAGAGAGGGCTATGCTAGATATATGGGAGAAGATTTCTATGCCAAACAACGTAAGTTCTTTGAGGAGATATTGAAGGATTTCGATATAGTTATAACTACAGCTGCAGTTCCTGGAAAGGAGGCACCTAAGCTCATATCAGAGGAAGCTGTTAAGAGGATGAAAAGAGGTTCTGTAATAGTCGATGTTGTTGCTGATAGAGGTGGAAACTGTGTACTTACAAAACCTGGAGAGACTGTGGTTAGATATGGCGTTATAATTATAGGGCCTATCAACCTACCATCACAGCTTCCATACCATGCAAGCATTTTGTATTCTAGAAACCTAGCAAATTTCTTGCTATATATATCAAAGGGTGGTGCTATCAATATAGATATTAGTGATGAAATTATATCAGATACACTTATTATGTATAAAGGTGAGATTGTTAGTAAAAAGTTTAAGGAGTTGATAGGGGTTAGGTAAATGCAGGAGATATATGTTGTAGATATAGTAACACTCTTTACAATATTTGTACTATCCCTATTTGTAGGCTTTGAGATTATTAGGAAGGTTCCCGCTATCCTCCATACACCACTGATGTCGGGCTCAAATGCTATATCTGGTATAACTATAGTTGGTGCTATTGTCTCTGCAATGTATGGCTATACAGAGCTTACAATGTATCTATCGTTTATAGCTATAGTATTTGCAACTATAAATGTTGTTGGAGGATTTCTTGTAACACATAGGATGCTAATGATGTTCATAAAGGGGAGAGGTGGAAGGAAATGAATATAGCTATACTAAATCTATTGTATCTCTTAGCAGCAGTATTCTTCATCCTTGCATTTAAGATGCTTTCATCGCCTAGGAGAGCTATTTTTGGAAATCTTATTGGAAGCATAGGGATGTTTATAGCTGTTATAGCTACAGTTCTATACTATGGCTTTGCCAATATATCAGTAGTTATATCAGGAATCGCTATAGGGGGGCTTATTGGAGCTATAATGGCACTTAAAGTTCCTATGACTGCTATGCCACAGATGGTAGCTATATTAAATGGTTTAGGGGGTGGAGCATCAATGCTCGTCTCTGGAATCTCTCTAATAGAATCTATAGAGGTTACAAAGACGAGTTTATCGATGGACTATATAGCTTCTGTAATTGCTGGTGGTATTATAGGTGCTGTAACACTATCTGGTAGTATGGTGGCAGCAGCAAAGCTTCAGTGGCATAGAATTGAAAGACCGATAATGTTTAGAGGAATACATATAGTAACAGCACTACTGCTAGCTCTATCCATTCTCTTTGGAGTGCTAATACCATATACAAATAATGTCAATATGTTTTGGCTAATGTCAGCAATAGCTCTTGTACTTGGAATATTCCTAGTGTTGCCTATAGGTGGTGCTGATATGCCTGTAGTAATATCTCTATTAAATTCATATTCAGGGCTAGCTGCAGCAGCAACAGGTTTTGTACTTAGGAATACTATGTTGATAATTGCTGGTAGTCTTGTTGGGACATCGGGGATTATACTTACTAATCTTATGTGTAAAGCTATGAATAGATCATTTATAAATGTTCTCCTTGGAGGATTTGGTTCAAAGGTTATAGAGTCTCAGGATATATACCAGGGCAAGATTAAGAGAGCTTCAGCAGAGGATGTTGCAGAGCTTCTAAGATCAGCTAGAAAAGTTGTTATAGTCCCAGGATATGGTATGGCTGTAGCACAAGCACACTATCCATTGAAAGAACTTGTAAATATTTTAGAGTCTATGGGTATAGAGGTAGATTTTGCTATACATCCAGTTGCAGGTAGAATGCCCGGCCATATGAATGTTCTTCTAGCAGAAGCTGGGATTCCATATGAGAAGATGAAGGGTTTAGAGGAGATAAATCCGATTATGGAACAAGTAGATGTTGCAATTGTTGTAGGTGCAAATGATATTGTTAATCCATATGCAGAAACAGATCCCAAATCACCTATCTATGGAATGCCCATAGTCCAGGTATACAAGGCAAAAACTGTTGTTGTAATCAAGAGATCTCTAGCTCCAGGATTTGCAGGTATACCAAATCCTCTATTTACATATGACAATACATTAATGTATTTTGAAGATGCGAGAAAAGCTATTCTTGATATTATAGCTGAACTAAAATCAGGATAGAGATATACTAGTAGCTAACTATTTGGTTTCGAAATATGTTTTTATCTTGGGCCAATTTCTTTTCCATGTATATGCATATTTTGCTGCAATTATAATCGAGTTGACCATACCCCTCTCAATAGCTGTACACTTACCTGCTCTACTATATGCAGTTCCATGCTCAGGTGATGTTCTTATGAATGGCAAACCCAGTGTTACACCTACTGTACCCGGTAGATCCAGTGTTTTAAGAGCTATGTGTACCTGGTCATGGTATAGAGATAGTATTGCATCATATCTTCCCTGTCTACCAAACCAGAAAATAGCATCTGCAGCTATAGGACCTATAGCTCTTATACCCATTCTATTTGCCTCCTCTATAGCAGGTCTAATAATCCTGTCCTCCTCATCACCAAAAAGACCACCGTCACTTGCATGGGGATTTAGAGCAGCTACAGCTATAGTCGGATTGTTGATTCCCAATGCTTCTAGAAATCTATGTGCATTGACTATGGCTTCCAATATGGCTTCCCTAGTGATATACCTAAAGACTTCTCTCAAAGCTACATGGCGGGTCATTAGAAATACTCTCATGTTTTCAAGTTCAAACATTGTTATTACAAATGGAGATCTTGTCATATTCTGGAAAAGCTCTGTATGTCCTATGAAATCTGGGTATCTCATACGCATCTCAACCTTGTTTATAGGAGCTGTAGCTACAGCATCTATAGCCCCAGATAATGCAAGTTCTATGGATTTAACAATAGAGTTGTAAGCAGCTTCAGCTGCTTCAATACTCATAACACCAAATGTAATGTTCCTCAACTCAGGCTGTCTAATTGGTATTATATAGACTTTGCCAACCCTATACTCAAGATCTTTAATTCTATTCTCAGAGACCTCAACTATATCAACATCAATATCACATCTATCTCTAACAATATTAAACACATTTGGATTACCAATAACAATAGGTTTTGCATATTCAAATACCTCCCTCTTCGCTAAAGCCTTCAATATTATTTCAGGTCCTACACCAACAGGATCCCCCATAGTAACTCCAACAATAGGCTTCAAAATGTTCACCAAATATAAAAACTACTGTGTAGAGGTTATGAATTTTTGTATAGGTAGATAGATGCTAGGATGCTTGGGATAGATATTGGTTATTGAAAGCTCTAACAATCTCCCTTATCCTCTCTATAGATTGTGTTACAAGCCTTACTCTGAGCCTAAGTCTGCTGAGGATATCTCTATCGAGATATCTCCTATCTGATAAGATTATAAGAGCATAGTCTTTATCAGATCTTATAGCTCTTCCAACAGCCTGGAGAATTCTTATCGATGCAACTTCTTTTAGATACTCCGAGAATCTTGTGTCTCCATCACCAAAACTCTTTCTGATGATATCTATATAGTCATCAATCTGTGGATAAGGTATTCCAATAATTGCCACAACCTTTATAAGGCTTTCACCATTCTCTACAATCTCTATACCCTCTGTAAGCCTCCCACCAGCAACAGTATTTATCATCATTCTCCCCAATCTTTCTACAAGATTAGAATAGTGGGAGAGAGGTTCTCCAGACTCTATATATATACCATCCATATCGCTAAACATTTTTGTGACGCTATACATAACCTCATAGCTGGGGTAAACCACAAGGAAAACACCTCTGATTATCTCCCTATATATGTTCTCTATAAGCAATGCATATACTCTATATGTATCCTCATCTCTATATCTATACATAGTTGTAGCACCTGTAAATATAGCTACATAGGAGTTCTCTCTAAGATAATCAATAGCACCAACATCAACAGCATCCAGCTCAACAACATTTCTATTAACTTTAGCTACATCAACAAGAAATGTTTTTGAGGGTGTAGTTCCACTCATTAGAATAGCACTATAGAACTCCCCTATAATCTTACCTATGAGACTAAGATCTATAGGCAGTGCATGGAACTCTACCCTACCCCCATAATCGGTAGAGACAAAGAGCTCAAATCCATCCTGAATAAGCATACTAAGAAACTTAGCTAGATGTGCAGTTGAAAACTCTATACCCATAGCATTCTCCTCAACCCCTCTATACATCTCAACATATCTAAAAGCTATTTCACTAGCAATAACATTAATATCTCTAGCAATATCATTTGTAAATCCAATGGATTCTTTACCAATAAACTTATAACCTCTATCCCCTGGCTTCACCTGTAATAATCTATTAAGAACCTCAACAACATCTCTATATATACCAGGGAAAAACCTATTTATCTCCCTAACAGCTTTATCAACAATATCTCTGGATATGCTATCCCCCATAACCCCACCTATATTAACTAGATTATGAGCTTCATCAACAACTAGAATCGTTGTTGTAGGATCTATATCCTCTACAATCCTTCTTATCCTCTCCTTAAACACATATGGATATGTCATTACAGCAATATCAACAGTATTTATAAGCATTATAGATGCAAAATATGGACATACCCCAAGTTTATCAGATAGAACTCTAGAGAAGGAAATATGGTCAGAAATACTATGTAGGGCCTCCAACAATGCATTGAGATTCATTTGATTTAGTCTTTTGTAGTAAGAACAAACACCTTTTATCCGCAGGATATTACACGTAAACCAGAATGATTCTGGAGATATATTTCTATCAATAGCAATTGGACACATCCTTCTACCGCTATACAAAACAGTAAACCTTATATCCATAGACCTTAAATCCCTTATAACAGGATCCAATTCATTCCTTGTCCTAACAACATATATCCCTCTATCAACAATACCCTCATCAATAAGCTTCCCAATAGAGTATAGAGCAACAGCAGTTTTACCAAAACCTGTAGGGGCATTTAAAACAATGATAGAATCTCTATTAATATGGCTAATGATCTTTCTTGAAAGCTCTATCTGTCCTGGTCTAGGTTTTTCATATGGAAAACGCACAGGTGTACAACCCAAGACTAGACTTTATATATAGCAACAGGATTTTTTAATTTAGTCTCATAATAACCTGAAAATACTGATCAATGATATAATGTTTATGAGGAACAATCAATAACACTATATAGTCCTTATGGTGGTATTATTGCAGAGGCGATGGCTGTATCTAGCAGTAGGGATTATGATAAATATTATTGCTGGTAGTGGTATGACTATATCCATCTTCTTTCAAAGTATTCAGCAACATTTTGGTTTAAACACTATTACACCTATATTATTGGTTTCAACAATATCTGGTTTAACTTCAGCTATATTCTTAATATTCATGGGACTTCTATATGATAGATTTGGACCTAGATTACTACTGATGATATCGGGTCTATGTTCATTTGTAGCAGGACTTATTCTAAATCTCATGATGTTTCAACAGTCGTGGGATGGTGCGAAATTTTTCTGGTATTCTATAGGTTTTATAAATGGCATTGGTTTCTCAGCATCATTTATAAGTCTTACACCAACAATTATGAGATGGTTCCCTGATAGAGTATCTATTGCGTCATCTATTCTAATGGCAAGTTCAAATGCTGCTATGGCTCTATGGCCATATCTAATAGTGGTATTGATAGAGCATATAGGGGTTTTTAAAGCATATCAATTCACTTTACTTATAACAGCATTAGCCATGTTCATAGGGGCAGCATTTCTAAAGCCTCCAGAGAAGAGAGTTTCTGGGTCTGGCAATGGGATTGATATTAATGGTGGAGGGATTTACATAGATACTAAGCTGTTATTGCTACTCATAGCTATATTCTTTGTAGCATTATCATCGATTAGTATTGTACAGCTCTTAGCACCTATACTTACAGAGAGCCTAGTTCTAAGTGGTATTGATAGACAGATAGCAGAGAAGGTAATTGCACCAGAGATCATGAGTATTGCTGGAATTTTTCAGATATTTTCAGCTCTGATATGAGGATTTATAGCCGTAGCTTATTCTATATAATTTCTTGATATTCTCAAATATTCTTAATCACTTTCCTCTATGACTATAACGTTAACTTCTTTTCCGTGGAGCTTCTTCAGCTTTTCCTGATACTCCTTTGGTGGGTATATCAAGTATCTTGTGCTACTCTTAACCACTTTAGCTTTGAATATATATATCAACATATATTCACTCACCAAGATATGAACTGTGCATAAAAGCTTATAAATCTATACACTAATAATATCTTCTAGTGAATACCCAATGAAGGCGTTTATCCACCGTAGTATTCGGTGGATGCCTGAGGGAGTATACCATAGAACTCTAAAAGCTGTAACAGAGGTTGTTGAGGGAGATCTAGAGGATTTGCTATGGGATCTAGTAGTCCATAGGTATGCTCTTCAGAGAGTTATAGATGTGCTATGGGATTTGGGGGAGATACCTAAGAAGTCTCAAGTTCACCAAATGTTCTATGAGATGCTTAGGAGCTATGGTTTTAGAGCTCATATAGCTAGAAACATATATAACACAGCTATAGCTTTAATAGAGTCTGCTAAAGGTAATAGAGGTTCAAAGCCTATTATCAAAAGACTCTCTGCTAGACTGGACTACCAGGACGCTAGGGTTGATCTGGGTAGTAGAACTATTAGAATTATTCTTAGAGATAGAGGGTATAGTCTTAGAATTAGGCATAGAGATGAATATGTTAAAAGATTCAAGGATTTGAAGTGGAAAGAAGTTCATATTAAGTACTATAATGGTAAGCTCTATATCAGTATAGTGTTTGAGACAAGATATACACCATACATTCCTAGGGGTGTTGTAGCTCTAGACGTAAACTTTAGACATATTGTATCATGTGATGGATCTAAGGTTAGAAGGTATAGGACTAGATTTATAGATGCTCTGGGTAAGAGGGCTAGAGCCGAGGAGATCCAGAGGAAGTATCCTAAGAGATGAAGATTCAATGAGAAGATTCTGAATAGAGTTAGAGAACTTCATAGGAGGTCTAGGAATATCATTGTAGATTGGTGTAGAAAATTTGCAAAAGAAATTGTGTTGAAAGCTAGGAGATATAGCTATACAATAGCATTAGAAGATTTAGAGAAATTCAGAGAATCATTCAATGATAAAAATAATAAAGTTGTATGGAAACTCACAATGTTTGCCTATAGAAAACTCCAGGAAGCAATAACGAACAAAGCTATAGAATACAATGTTCCCATAATATTTGTAAACCCGAGGAAAACATCTTCAAAATGCCCAAGATGCAGATCAAAAATTAAATACTTCGGAAGACTTGGGATATGCCATAGATGTGGGTTCATAGCTGATAGAGATAAGATAGGTGCTATAAATATCTGGCTAAAAGCGTTAGAAGCGTATGCAGGGGTGCCTGGGTCACCCCCAAGAGCCCCTGCGATGAACAGTGAAACCCGAGGGAGTGGGGGAATGAGATATGAGGGGATGAAGAAAGCGATTAAGAACATCTAAGAGTAATTAAGAGTGGTGTTCAGACCCGAACCCAATAGAGTTGGCGCTCTAAGAACATTACTATACTATATATCTAGTGGAGTCCATATCAATGTTCTTATTATTTTATACATATGGATGGAGTAGAGAGATATTAACAGTGTTAATGATCTTGAGACTTGTAGCCTATAGTGGTGAACCACCTCTACATTGGGCAGTTACTCCAGAGCTATATGGATTTAGAAATATTGGTAAAATTTCTGGTATTATTAATACCTCAGTTATGATAGCATCCACAATAGCACCTATAGTGGGTGGTGTTATAAGGGATATAGCAAGTAGTTATCGCTATGTAATTCTATCCTCAGCAATATCCTCATCAGTTGCATTACTATCTCTAGCTATACTACTCAAACTATATAGGAAGAAAAGGAATAAACTATAGATTACTGAGCAATATGCTCTACAGTTTTTATGGAGTCAACCAGTTATTACTATAGTGTGAATATATAATGAAGCAGATAGCTGTAGCTGGATATAGTGGCGATATAGATATAAGTCATAGAAGGAGTGTGGAGAGATTTATTGAGCTTATAAAGAATATGTGTAGCAAGAATATTGTTCTTCTCCTGGGTGGTTACTGGGGTGTTATGAAGATAGTTGTTGATAAAGCTGTAGAACTTGGTCTACCTGTTGTACTCTTTCTCCCTATTGAGGAGGAAGATGTTAGGGTTCCAGAAAATGTTATTGTTATAAAGAGTGGTTTAAGCTATAGATTGAGAAGTGTTGCTATGGTTAGATCAGCAAATGCAGTAGTTGTTCTAGGTGGTGCCTCTGGAACTATACAAGAAGCTGTTACAGCTTATACTGAGGGGAAACCTGTATTTGTCCTTAAAACAGGTCTCGATAGTGATAAACTACAATATCTATCGCCATATATAGACAATAGATTGTTGTCGAAAATAGAAATATTTGAGAATGTTGAAGATCTTGTTCAAAACCTTTGCAAAACACTTAGCGATTAGCTATCTAAGATCAGCATCTCTGACCTTAGCTCATCAATCGCTTGAGGGTCCCAATCATCATCTCATATACTAGACTAATATACTTAGTGCAACAACCTTTTCAATTTTTCTAATCATAATATTCATGTAACCTCAATCTCTCCTACCTTTGTATTCAGATTAACAAAATATTTCAATCTTGTATAATTTGTTTTGAAAGTCCTAGACCCTCTAATCTTTATCTAACTCCTCTGAAAAGTCTATAACAAGTACATGGACAGGGTGAAGTATTTCATCCTCAAGAACAAGTCTATTGGCTATAGCTAGACTACCTATAGTTTCATGTCAATCAACAACAATATTTATCTTCCTCATATAAGCTTAACATCAATTCCCCGAACAAACTTTCTACCAATTAGAGTATATAGATCAAACTATATAGCTTCTTGTTATTAGATATTCATTATAAAGTGATGTTTGTCTCTATAGATTTATTAAGGTTTAGAGCTAGTAGAATTTCTGGAGATGGCTATGTCTGAAAGGGTTAAGACTGGTATACCTGGTTTTGATGAGATACTGTATGGGGGTATACCTAAGAGGAATATAGTTTTGATTAGTGGTGGTCCTGGTACTGGGAAGACTATTATGAGCCAACAATTTTTGTGGAATGGACTTCAGATTGGTGAGCCAGGTATATATGTTGCTCTTGAGGAGCATCCTGCACAGATAAAAGCTAATATGAGGCAATTTGGATGGGATGTTACTCAATATGAGAAGAAGAATATGTTTGAGATTGTTGATGCTTTTACAGGTGGTGTTGGTGAATATGCTAAGAGGGAGAGATATGTTGTCCCAGATCCATCAGATGTTGGACATCTGGTAGATGTTATTAGAGATGCTATTAAAGATCTAGGTGCTCAGAGAGCAGTTATAGACTCTGTATCAACACTCTATATAACAAAGCCCTCAGTAGCTAGAAGTGTTGTTATGCAGATTAAAAAGGTTTTGAGTGGATTGGGTGTAACAGCATTTCTAGTTAGCCAGGTATCAGTAACAGAAAGAGGTTTTGGTGGACCTGGGGTAGAGCATGCAGCTGATGGTATAGTTAGACTAGATCTAGATGAGATTAGAGGAGAGCTTAAGAGGAGCCTAATTGTATGGAAGATGAGAGGAACTAGACATAGTATGAAGAGACATCCATTTGAGATTACCGATAAGGGTATAGTGGTATACCATAATAAGACCCTAAGGGTTGAGAGGGGACGTATAGAGGAGGAGACAACTACGTATGAAGCAGAAGAGGAGGAAGCTATACCGGGCTAATAGAATTTGATATTTAGGCTAAGATAGCATTTTTTAATAGAGAATTAGTTTTATAAAAATAGTTTATTGTGTATCCTAATCCCTATTTCTGTATAACTTGCTGAAAGATTTCTCTAACCTTCTTTACTCCTTCCTCAATCTTCTGAAGCTCTGATAAGCCACTTGAGACGATATTCACAATCTCATTAAGTTTATCTTTCAATAAGCTATTCTCCTTTCTAAGACTTTCAACTTCATTCATAAGCTTATTTATATCCTCTGTAACACCAGCTATAGGAATCGATATCTTTAGCTCTCCCCTAACAAGCATTTCATATGTCTCCTTAACAAGCTGTCCAGCTTTTGTCTCTCCCTTTAAATGTTTTCTAATTGTAGCTTCTGTTCTTCCAAGCTCATTAGCTATTTGTGAAAGCGGATATCCTGCTTTATCCATAGCAAATGCAGCTGCAGCTACAGCAAGACTATCAAGCCATGTTGTAACCTCTTCTCTATTCATAATACTCTGTAAAACATCTTTACGAAGCACAGTACCTATAATGAGCGCTACCTCTAGTTGTTTCATCTCTCTTCTTGATAGAGGTGCTACGGGTATCTCTATTGGAAGAACAACTTCTTTTGTTTGTATTTCACTCATCTCTATCACCTAGTAGAATATATGTTTAGAGATTAATAAATATTATATACCTAATCTAATATCGTTAAATCTCCCCATACTCTCTACTAAAGCTCATATACATAGCTATCTGGAATGCTGTAGAGAATCTCTCCCTTAGTATAGCTATCTGAGGCTTATATAATGTTAATGGTGTTTTGCTATACTCTATATTGAGAATTCTAGCTACAATCTTAGCAGAAAGCTCGTCATCTATAAAACCTGTTAACTGCTCTAAATCTGTATCAACTCTTATGATTATAGGTAATACAAGTTTCTCAGCCTCTTCACTAGATACATACCTCATAAGCTCTCTAAGCTCACTCTTTCTAAACATGTGTATAGATCCATCTCTACACACCACATGTGGATATTCCTCAGATAGAAGCTGAGCTAAGGTCTTTCTAGATATGGGTAGATGCTTATTTGCATATCTCAACTCATACTCCAATAACTTCTCTAGAGACTCATCATGTATCTCTATAGATATTCACCAAAAACAATATTCTTGTTCTAACACTAAAATTTTTATATCGGAACATGGTATATAGCCCGGGATTCTAAGTGAGCTCTATTGTAGAGTCTATTGAAGCTGAAGCCAAGAAGATTATTGATGAGGCTAAGAGGAGAGCTGAAGAAATATTAAGGAATGCTAAAAGGAGAGCTGAAGAGATACTGGATGAGAAGAGCTATTTAGCTGAAGTTGAAGAGTATAGAAGAAAGCTTGAAGAGGAGGTAGAGAGAAAGGTGAAGAGTATTTTAAGTGAAGCTGAGGAAGAGGCTAAGAGGATCATTGAGAGAGCACGCAACAAGATAGAGAGTATTGCAAAGGAGTTAGCAAGCATTATAGCTGGTGTTGAGATTGGCTAGAATAAGATATTTAATTCTATCGAGTCCTAGCCATGTATATAAACTCTATATAGTTGTTCCAAGAGATGAGAGTCTCATAGAGAAAATATCTATGGATCTCATGAAACTTGGATGCTTTGAAGTTATTACACCTTCCAAGGAAAAGATGGTTAGAGAGGTTAAAGAGCTATCAGAATATGTATCCCTTTTAGAGGAGGCAAAGAGGATATATGATGCATTTATAGCTAACCTTGAAAATGAGATTATAGTTGAAATAAAATACACCTTGAATCCAGATGAATTTAGATATATCCTTGAGAAAGAAGTTGAGAAACTAAGAGATATTGTGAAAGATATTGAGTCTATAAATACAGAGATAAACAGTATCAATACTTCTATCACAGAGCTTCAGCTGGTTAGAGAACATATAGCGTCAATCATGAATAGATATGGCGATACAGATACATCTATACTGAAATTCTATGGCACATTACTATCCATTGACACCTTCTATGTACCCCAATATATTCTTCCATCTATTGAAAAACTAGCTATACAAATCATAGCTAGAACCAGTAGTGGTGAAATATCTCTACTTACAGCCGTATTCGATTCAAAGACATATAACACTATTTTGAAGAGTTATAGACAAGCTATATCGAGACCCAAAATAATTGAAAATCTTAGGCCATCAACTCTCTCTAGAATGGTTATGGAAATAGATAGTGAGATAGCTACTAAGAGAGATGCTATCCAAAGACTACTTAATGAGAAGAGAAGGTTATTGAGTAACTATATAGATGATATAGCTATTCTCAGAATAGTTCTAGATAATGAATATGAAAAGGTAAAGCTTATTGAGAATGTTACAAGATCTAAATATCTAGCTCTAGTCATAGGCTATGTACCTGAAACTAGAATTGATGATGTTAAAAAATATCTATCTAGTTACCCTATGCATATAGCTTCTGAAAGAACCTCTGAAAATATTGTAGAATTCAACAACTTAAGACCATTTAAGCCTTATGAACTTATTACAGAGCTCTATGGAGTTCCATCGCCATCTGAATGGGATCCAACACCACTTATAGCATATGCCTTCACATTATTCTTCTCACTAATGTTTGCCGATATTGGATATGGTATAGGACTTATATTAGCAAGTAAGTATATTCTTCCAAAACTTGTTGACGATCCTACTACAGAAGGTTTCAGAAAATTCCAGAGAATGTTATACATATTAGCAGGTGGAGGTATAGTCATAGGTTTTCTAGCTAAGAGTTTCCTTGGAGATTTACTCGGTAAATACATACCAATACCACAGCCTATTATAAATACAACAGATGTGTTGTTCATGATAGGATTGAGTCTCATTGTAGGTTTAATTTGGATAACTATAGCACATGTAATCGCTTTAGCAAAAGCCATCATTGGAAGAGATTTAGGTGGAACATTACTTGAATCTGGAATAATCTTAATACTTGTATTTGGTTCCATCTGGGCTGCAGACTATATCCATATAGATGTGGGAATCTTTAAAAACTATATGAGTATTATAAAGGTAATGGTTGGTATAGGTATAGTTATGCTGATAGTGGGACGAGTAAAATCTATAGGGTCTATAGGTGGATTCTTATGGATCTTTGATATAACTGGTGTCATGAGCGATGTGCTTTCATTTATGAGGATAGCTGGTGTTGGTTCAGCTTCAGCTCTACTTGCAGTAGCATTTAATGGTATGATATATGGTGTCTATACAAGTTATCTAGCGTTAAACATAGTTATAGCTATAGCCTTAGGAGTTATACTGGGAATAGTAGTACATCTATTTCTCTTCATGATGTACCCCCTAGGACCCTTTGTCCATTCACTAAGACTGTGTTTCTACGAGATACTTACAAAATTTTATGAAGGGGGTGGAAGAAGATTAAATCCAATTAGAGTCTCAATAAAACCTAAGCTCACCCTAACACCAACACCAAGGAGATAACATATCAGGGACATAAACTTTTAAACCTAATCCTATAGGAATGTAAGGACAAGGGATGTGAATATATATTTTGGTGATATAATCTGATGTCGGGTGCAATAGCATACATAGGTCCTGCCTTAGCAGAGGCCTTGGCTGCTATCGGCTCAGCCCTTGGTACACAAAAAGCTGCTTCAGCAGCTGTAAGTGTAATAGCAGAAGATGTTAGGTTGAGAGTTAAAGCATATGCTTTAGCTGCTTTTCCAATGACGCAAACTATTGCTTATGGATTTGTATACATGCTTTTTTGTTATTCTAACGTATTACCATCTCTCGTTAGCAAATATGGAAGTATGGATGCAATACCCTTGGGCATAGGTCTAGCTATATTAGGGATAAGTCTTCTTGTAGGTTTTGCAGAGCTGTTTTCAGCATATGGCCAGGGTTTAGTATGTGGAGATGGTATAGTATTGCTCCTTAGAACCCAAGGTAGAATTCTCTCAGATGCTATTATTCTCGCAGCTTATGAAGAGCTATTTGGAATTATTGGTATGGTATTTGGCATGACAATGCTAAGCATTATTGCTGGGTGACCAGTATAACTATTACACAGTCTATGTATTGTGGTGTTTAATAGATGTCTAGTGTTGAGGAGCTGAAGAATATAGTTGTTAGAAGAGCTGAAGAAGAGGCTAAAAGAATTATTGAGGGGGCAGAGAAAGAGGCAGAGAGGATTGTTCGTGAAGCTGAGGAAAAGAGAATGAAGCTAGTTGAAGAAGCTAAAAAGAAGGTTATTAGTGATATAGGATATGAGCAGAGGCTTGCTGAAGCAAAGGCAAATGCTAGAAAGGTTATTGCTGAAGCAAAGAGTAGTGTTTTGAATGATCTTAGGAAGAATATTCTTAGACTACTAAATGATCTTGATGATGCTAGGCGATTTGCTTCTCTAAGAAATCTTATTATGGAGGCTCTTCAAGCTATAGAGATTTCTAGGGGTAAGAGGATTATTTTAAGGGTCTCTAATAAGGATTTAAGATTTGCTGAGATGTTGTCAAGGGATATAGCTACAAAGCATTCTATTAGTGTATCTGTAGAACCTATAGAGATATCTGGAGGTGTTATTATTGAAGATGTTGATACAGGTATTATCGTGGATAATAGCTATGAAGCTAGATTGAGAAGAATACTAACTATTAATGCACCTAAGATACAGGAAAGGCTGTTTAGCTCATGACATCAGGGCTTTCTGATGAAGCATATCTAGGTTTTCTTACGTCGATAATAGTAAATTCTCCAAGGATTGATAGAGTATCTGAGAAACTCCTTAGCGAAGATATAGATATAAGCTCTGCTATTGCCCTAGGATTAGTGCCTCCAATCTATTCACGTTTCTCACAGATAAGAAGATTGGATGATCTTGAGGAAACACTGTATGATTTCTATGTAAAGCTGAAGAACTCTCTCCATATCTATTCCAGATCTAAATATGCTGGATATATTGATGTATTTTATGAGATTTACGATATTGAGAAAGCGCTATCTATAGCATCTCTACGTAGTAGATCTTCACTACATATAACCCCTATATCAACTCTATTGATAGTTAGTGAAATAGGTATTGGAATATCTAGGGAGTATAGTAAATGTGCTGAAGCTCCTAGTATAGAATGTTTTTATAGGATTTATATTTCTAGAATAGATGATGCACTAAAAAAGATATTCATTCGTTCAACAAATGAGGATTATCTTAAGTGTAGAGTAGCTCTATACACCTTTGCACTTATTCGCTATCTTAGCCATAGACTTAACTGTATGTTTCTAAAGTTGTGTAGAGATATAGAGGTTTTGAAGCTGTTTAAGGATTTTGATGGTCCTGAGAGGAGTATAGCTATATCTAAGAGTATAGCTATAGTTAATAGGATTGTATCGGAAATTGAGTCCAAGGCTTCTAAAGATCCATCAACATATTTTATCTATGAATCTCTATATCTACCTATACAAATTAAAGATGTTCTTATGCCTATGAATACTGTTCCTACATTTCTTACCTATCTACTCATCTATAAATTCTATGAATATAAAGTCATAAGGTTTTTAGCTATGAAAGGACTGAGATGGGGTGCTAGATGAAGGTTTTTACTAGAAAGATTGCAGCTATTGTTGACAAAAGGTTTTCTCCTCTGATGAGAATTCTAGGTATAGATAATGTATATGAGGTTGATTCTCCTGAAAATATTGTTGAGATTGTTAAGAAAATCTATGAGGATAGAAGTATTGGTATAGTTATTGTTCAACAAAGTTTTGCCAAATATGTAATGAGAGAGGGGAGTGATATATATCCAATATTTATAGCCATACCCGATTCACTTGAGTATCTAAGTGTTCAACCTATAGAGTTTTATAGGAGTCTTGTACGTAGGTATATTGGTTATGAGATATATATTTCTTAGGTGATTTTATGGAGAAAACTGGTAGGATATATAGAGTTTCCGGTCCTCTCGTTGTAGCAGAGGATATAAAGGCTATGATGTATGAAGTTGTCTATGTTGGTGAGGAGGGGCTTATTGGTGAGGTTATAGCTATTCAGGGTGATAAAACCTATATACAGGTGTATGAGGAGACAACAGGTCTTACTGTTGGTGAGAAGGTTATTGGTACTGGTAGACTATTGTCAGCAGAACTTGGTCCAGGTCTCATAGGCTCTATCTACGATGGTCTTCAGAGACCTGAGAAGGTTATAGGTGAAGTAACTAAGAGTATATTCATTACCAGAGGTGTTAAGGTAGCTGCACTTGATAGAAGTAGGAAGTGGTTGTTTGAGAGGGATAAGAATATTAGTATTGGGGATAAGGTTGGTCCTGGAGATATTATTGGATATGTTAGAGAAACACCAATAGTTATACACAAGATCATGATACCTCCAGGGATTTCAGGAACTCTTAAGGAGATTGTAGATGATGGTGATTATGCTGTTGAGGATACTATAGCTGTTGTTGAGAGTGGTGGTAATAAGATTGAGATAAAGATGTATCAACAGTGGCCTATAAGAATACCAAGGCCATATAAAGCTAAGCTTGATCCTATTGAACCTCTGATAACAGGTCTAAGGGTTATAGACTATATGTTTCCTATAGCCAAGGGTGGTAAGGCGGCAATACCCGGTGGTTTTGGCACTGGTAAGACTGTAGCTCTTCAGGAAATAACTAAGTGGAGCCATGCTGATATAGCTATATATGTTGGATGTGGTGAGAGAGGCAATGAGATGAGTGACGCATTGACAAGCTTCTTAAAGCTTATGGATACAAGAAGGGGTAGACCGATGATGGAGAGATCTGTATTTATAGCAAATACAAGTAATATGCCTGTAGCTGCTAGAGAGACAAGTGTCTTTCTCGGTGTTACTATAGGTGAGTATTTCAGGGATATGGGATATGATGTTGTTATGGTTGCAGATTCTACTAGTAGATGGGCTGAGGCTATGAGGGAGATAAGTGGTAGAATGGAGGAGATGCCTGGTGAAGAAGGATTCCCAGCCTATTTATCATCAAGACTTGCAGAATTCTATGAGAGAGCAGGTAGAGTTGAAGCTCTGGGAAGACCTCAGAGATATGGTAGTCTAACTATATTTGGTGCTGTATCTCCACCGGGAGGAGATTTTGCTGAACCTGTTGTTAGAGCAACTGTTAGGTATGTCCAGAGTTTCTATGCCCTTGACTATGGACTTGCTACAAGGAGACACTTCCCAGCTATAAACTGGTTGACTAGCTATAGTATGTATGTACCCTATGTAGCTAAATGGTGGGATAGTTTAACAAATGGTGAGTGGAGCATCTTTAGAGGAGAGGCTATAAGAATACTTCAGAGAGAGGCTGAGTTAAGTGATATAGTTAGACTTGTAGGTCCTGAAGCACTTCCAGAAGAAGATAAGCTTATCCTAGAGATTGCTAGAATGATTAGAGAGGATTTCCTTCAGCAAAGTGCATATGTACCTGCAGATGCATATTCACCGCCAGAGAAGGGACATATGATTATGAAGGCTATAATGACTTTCTATAGATATGCTAGAGAAGCTATATCCAAGGGAATACCTGTATCAAGAATTAGAGAACTTAAGAGTAGAACACTTATAGCCAGAACGAAGCATCATACAATCGATGAGCTTAAGACTAAGGTGTTTACAGAGATTATGAATACAATTGAACAGGAGTTCAAGACATTATTAAGTGGTGAATAAAATGTCTATGCAACTATATGTAAGATCTACTAGAAATATTGTTGGTTCAAGAGGATCTCTACTCCTAGTAAAATCAATTCCAGGTATAAGATATGGCGAAGTTGTTGAAATAGATGTTGATGGAGATACGAGACTTGGACAAGTTATAGACGTGAGTAGAGATATAACAGTGGTACAGATATTCGGTACATCCTCAGGTATAATGCCTGGTAAAACTATTATCAAGCTACAGGGGGAGACCCTAAAACTTGGTGTCTCTATAGATATGCTTGGAAGGATTTTTGATGGCCTTGGAAGACCTATAGATGGTGGACCACCTATAGTACCTGAAGATTATCTAGATATACATGGAGCTGCTCTAAACCCTGCTCTAAGAATACCTCCATCAGAGCCTATAGAGACTGGAATATCTGTTATAGATGGTCTTCTAACCCTTGTTAGAGGGCAGAAGCTACCAATATTTACAGGTTCTGGGCTTCCCCATAATAGAATATCTATGCAGATAGTTAGACAAGCTGCTGTTAGGGGTACTGGAGAAAGTTTTGCAGTTGTTTTTGGAGCTGTAGGTGTAACCTATGAGGAGGCATACTACTTCCTAAATGAGCTTAGATCTATGGGTGCTCTTGATAGAACTATAGCATTTATAGCTACTGCATCAGCATCAACTGTAGAGAAGCTTGCTCTTCCAAGAGTTGCTCTTACAGCTGCAGAGTTCTTGGCTTGGAGATATGATATGCATGTTCTAACTATATTGACGGATATGACTAATTATTGTGAAGCTCTTAGAGAGATTTCTGCAGCTAGAGAGGAGGTTCCTGGTAGAAGGGGCTACCCAGGATATATGTATACAGATCTAGCTACAATGTATGAAAGAGCTGGTAGAGTCACTGGGAGAAAGGGTAGCATGACAATAATGCCAATACTAACAATGCCTGATGATGATATAACACATCCAATACCAGATCTAACAGGATATATAACTGAGGGACAGATAGTACTTTCAAGAGATATGTGGAGAAAAGGTGTATATCCACCTGTAGATGTATTTCTATCTCTATCGAGACTTATGAAAGATGGTATAGGGCCTGGGAAGACTAGAGAAGATCATAGAGAGGTTTTTGCACAACTTATGGCCGCATATGCAGAGGGTCAGTATCTAAGGGAGCTTACAACAATTATTGGTACAGAGTCTCTTACTGCAAGAGATAGAAAGTATTTGGAGTTTGCAGATCAGTTTGAGAGGAGATTTATTAACCAGGGAGAGTATGAGAGAAGGACGTTTGAGGAGACTCTCGATATTGCATGGGATATACTAGCTATATTACCTGAGGATGAACTTAAGCAAATAACGCCTAAAACTCTGGAGAAGTATCATCCAAGATATAGGGGGAAGAAGGCCTAGATGTCTACAGAGATCATAAGATTAGCGAGAGTTACAAAGACAGAGCTTATTAGGCTTAGAAGGAGACTTGCACTAGCTAGGAGATTCCATAGAATTCTAAGGGATAGAATGACCCTATTGGTACAGGAAATGTTTATAACTCTAAAGAGAGCTATAGAGCTTAGAAAGAAGCTTAATCAGCTATTAGAAGAGATATATCCACAGTATTTCAAAGCTCTTAGTATATATGGATATGAGGAGTTAATCGTAAGGACTTTGCCAGTCTCAATAGGTATAGAAATTGTTGCAGGGACAAGGAATATAATGGGGGTTGTAGCACCTATGATAGATGTTAAATCTATTCCACAAAACTCTCCTCTTCTCCCACTAGAGGTAGTAAATATACAGCTAAAGAGAGAGGAGATAATTAGGACGATAATAGATTTAGCAGAGAGTGAGAAAACTCTATACCTATTAGCATTAGAGGTATCTAGACTTAGGAGAAGAGTTACAATGCTTGAGAAAATCCTTATACCAAGAATAGTTAATACCATAAGATATCTTACAATGAAATTTGATGAGATTGAGAGAGAGGAGAGAGTGAGACAGCTAAAGGTTAAAGCTGTTCTAGCTAGAAGAAGATAAAGGTCTAATACCATTTATCGTTCTATCTATGTAATACCTTAGATATTAGTAGTACCAAGTATCTTCATATCTATGCTCATTTAAAAACAGATTACTTCTATATGAAGGGCATATCTCTTTAAATAGACATTTGGTACACATAGGCTTATCCCTGACACATATAGTTCTACCGAATGACCATAGGAAATCATCTAAATGAAATGGATCTATCTTTGCAATATCACTTAAATATCTATATGCTTCTCTAACACTCATTCTTATCAAAATATCTTCATCATAGGTAAAAACCTCATTCCTAACTATCTTCTCCCTATATATATTCTCAAGATCTATTAGCCCAAGCCTAATTGCTATCCTAGTCAAATGGTTATCCACAGGTACTCTCTTATTCAGTGGATCAGAGATCTTCAGCAAACCTCTATAGCTTAAAAATTTTGCTAAAAGGAATGACTTTTTCTCAACAGGATCTTGATAAGCTCTGAAAACCTTTAGAATATCTATAAATCCATATCCATAGTCTCTTCTCAGATATCCAGATGAATATCTAATTATATTTGTTGGATCTCCATCGAATACCTTGATAATCTTTTCACCTATATCCCTAAGTAGAAATGCTCTAATCTCTGGATCTGGAGGTGAAGCACCTCCTATTGAAAGCCATTTAATAACATCATTAACATCTATCTTTGTGAGATTTATAGGCTCAAAGAAATCTGGATGTTTATCATATCTAATTTTTCCAAGTCTATATAGCAGATCTGCACCTCTATACACCCTACCCTCTAGCTCTACTTGATACACCCTTCCATACTTACTCAACCTATGGTCCATTGCAACCATAACAATAAAGTACATTAAAACTCTATCAATAGGTTCATTACTCTCAGGATAATATAGAGGGTCGTAGAGATTCATAGGCTCAATACCCATCCCCTGAACCACTCTAGCAACCTCTTCTATCTGTACGTGATTTAGTGAAGGCATTAGATACACCAAATAGCATTAACATTCTAAATAAGTCTCCTAATCCCAACAATATTTATATCTTCATAAAATTCTAGATGATTTTTACCACTATGTACTCAGATAAGGCTGATGTCCTCATCTAATTGGTGCCGCCTGAGCTCATCATCGCATTTCCTCGCCTTCTAAACTCTATACAAATATACTTTATGCTATAAGAATTTATGTGTATTGTAGAAATAATTGTTACTTGCATTTGACCTATGATTTATAAATTTTTTATGTAGTTATGAGATATAGGTTATGTATATGAAGGCCGCTGTACTTTGGGGGAATGCTGAGATAGATATAGGTGGTGAGAGAAGGTACCCTGATCTACCTTTGAAGAGAGATCCTCTAGATATTGTTGATAGAGATGTCCCTAGTATTGGATCTGATCAAATTCTTGTCAAGGTCTATGCATGCGGTGTTTGCTATACCGATATAGATATAGTTGAGGGTAGAATAAAGTGTAAGCTACCTGTAGTTCCAGGACATCAAATTATTGGAAGAGTTGTTGCCATAGGTGATAATGTTGGTGATAAGATTAGAATTGGAGATAGAGTTGGTATTGCATGGATTTCGTGGAGCTGTGGAAAATGCTATTTCTGTTTAAGTGGTCAGGAAAATCTTTGTAGCGATTTTAAGGCAACGGGCTGCCATATTGATGGAGGATACGAGGAGTATGTAGCTGTCTATGCAGACTATGTCTATAGGATACCAGATATATTTAGTGATTATGAAGCTGCACCACTTCTCTGTGCTGGTGCCGTGGGATATAGAGCTCTAAGGTTAGCAAATATGAGAGACGGTCTTAAGCTTGGCCTCTTCGGATTCGGGTCATCAGCCCATATAATAATTCAGATTGCAAGAAAACTCTATCCATCATCTGAAATCTATGTATTTAGTAGAAGTGAGGAACATAGAGAGCTTGCTAAAAAACTAGGTGCTGATTGGACTGGAAAACCATCTGATAACCCTCCTAAAAAGATTGATAGAGCTATAGACTTTACACCCGTGGGTGAGACTATTGCCAGGGCGTTGGAACTACTTGAAAGGGGTGGAAGACTGGTTATCAATGTTATTAGAAAACAGACTATGGTTAATCTAGACTATACACAGCATCTGTGGATGGAAAGAGAAATTAAAAGTGTAGCTAATGTTACAAGAAAAGATGTTATAGAATTTCTAGAGATAGCATCCTCAATACCTGTGAAACCTGAGATAAAGCTATATAGACTAGATGATGTTAATCAAGCACTTAGAGATCTAAAGGCTGCTAAGGTCAAAGGATCCCCAGTAATTGCAATATCATAAAATAAGCTATCTTTCTATAAAGCCCTTAAACTATTGATTACGGAGGCTCTTAACAGTATTTAAGAGATTCTCTACGCATTTAGTAATATCTGAAGATTCTTGTATAACTCTTCGCTCTACATCTACATAAACCTTATCTATAGGATTAAATCCTTTCTTTATGTATCTAGACATATATAGACATGTGCCTATAGATCTCCAATCAAAATCTATATCTATGCCCCTCTCCCTTAGCTTTAAAATCATCTCATTCAAATCAACTGTATGTTTATCTATATAAAGTGTATAGAGTTTTGATACATAGTTTGCAAAACCAATTCTAGCTCTATACAATAGATATGGAATAGCTCTATACATATTATCTAGCTTTACAACTCTAGAATCAAAGTATAGAGGTCTACCTAGATATAGTGATGTATGTGATGAGAGAATAGATGATGAGATTGATACTATCTTAAAGAATCTTCCACTATATGGATTATACCTAAAGCTAAAAATATTTACCTCATCACTAACAACATAACAAAAATCAGCATTAAAATACTTCATAAGCTCTCTACAGCTATCAACCAAAGCTTTATGAACTCTAGGATCTCTAGGCTTCTCAAAATCCTTTAAAATCCTCCCAAAACCAACTCCATCAAGTCTTATAACATATGGTAAATCAATATATCCTCCCCAAACCTCACTCCTAGTAAATATATCTGATAATACTGATGGATTTATACTAAGGATCTCTTTCTTCATCATATATCAAACAGCTCTCTACATAGATTTAAATAATGATTCTGTAGCTAGATAAGCATCATCTGTGAATCTAGCATTAAGTACATCTTTACATACTGGACAAATATCATTTCTCATTATATAGAATACACCTTCATCTTTATGTATAGGACATCGATACTCATGTATATCGCTTGACAGTATATGAATATCAATTCTCTCTATACCTCTTCTCGATACCTCTACAACCCAATACATCCCCTTACGATCTATAGAATCTATATATACATATCCAGCATTAATATATGGAATTCTAATCTGTCCATAGTGTCTATGGCCCTCAACATGTAGTAGTGAGTTCGTGGCGATATTGATATCTGTATGTACTACATATATTGTTTTTCTATCCACTAGCTCACGATTTGAAGTAATATAGATTCCTCTATCTATTTCATATTTTTCTCCAGAACTAAGATCAATAATGCTATCCATATTATTTAAATACTTTAGCAATTCTAATACTCTCTTCCTTGAATAGCCATAGAGATGGGTTAACTTGTGAAACAATTCTATATCACTATCTCCCCATACAATAAAAATTCTATCACTAGCCTTAGATAATACCTCAAAAATCTTTACTATAGTCTCAAGACTTTGCATAGTGTCCATAGAGCTACATGCATAATCTCCAACAAGTATAATTGCATCTATAGATGTTGAACGTAGATACTCTACAACTTCATGAACTGTGTTTAAGCCACAGTGTATATCCCCTAATATTGCTATGTTTATGGTGCTCATATTACATATATACCTCGTAGCTATGCTCTATATTCTATTCCATATCTAGCTATATATCTATCTCCCAGCCTACAAATTATATATGATATAATCATGTTTAGGATAAATGCTATTGGTGTTATAGCCAACAATAATTCTATTCCTAGAGTATTATACCCATAAGATGCTCTTAATAATTCAGATGCTATTGAAGCAGGATTGACTATACTTATCCATGGATTTGGAAAAACATTTGGAGGAACTATTGTACCTATTGCTATCATCATCTGAATTATATTTGTCCATACTCCACTTATCCTTGTTACTGTATAGATATATCCTATTAGTGCTCCATAGAATAGATATATAGAGATAGAGTACAGTATAGCTATAAGCATGTAAATGGGTTGATGTGGTATTATCAATAGAATATCTATTGATAGATAGTATGTAGCAACAATAGCTGTTAAGATATATCCTAGGAAGCTAAATAGTATGTCGATGAACACCCCGCTTACCATATAGTGAAAGACATTTAGACCATTCTCTCTAAACATATCTGTTAATCCTTGGTCTACATACCATCTCAAAAACTCTGTTGCTGTCCACATACCACTGCTACTTACAGTTAGTGCAAATACTCCCGGTAGTAAGAGAAATAGGGATTCTATCCTCCCTGTTAAGAAAATTGTTGGAACAAAGATTAGTGTAAACCAGAGAACACCATTTATGAGAGATGCTATATAGCTTGTTATATGGAGCTTAGCTAGATTTATACCTATGTAGAAAAGTCTTATAATTCTACCTATAATCATTTCCTTACACCTATATCAACACGATAAGACATTATCCTAATCAATGAGACATATAGTGCAAATAGAATAGTGATAACGGTAAAAGATATGAATAATCTATTCGATATACCTATAGTTGCCAGCATCTTAATAATACTATTAACTTCTGGTAAGGGGGTTGTATATGCAAATATTCTTAATATGAGTGGCACCATTGATATAGGTATATAGAGTCCTGATCCAGCTAATACAGCTGGTGCAAGACTATTTGCAATTGTCCATGGACGTCTAATATTGGAGAAGAATACCAAAATTATAGCAAATATCATAGAATATAGCCCTAGAACTATACTCGATATAATTATCGCTATTTCTAGAAATAGATAGGTGAGAAATCCATTTATACCATCAATAAGTGTGAGAGCTATCGCTATATAGAGTGTTGAGGCAAATGACATTATTATTGGTCTAACAATAGATGTTGCAATTAAGTAGTTCTTCATAGATACAGATTCTAGGATAATTGGTGTAACATCCATAATCCTTATCTCGCTAAATAGTGTACCTATAACATCATTAATTACAACCCCTGTAACAGCTATTATCCCAGAGATTGAAAAACTTACAACTAGAGCTTTTCTCAAGTCAAGGGGTATACCTACAATCATACCAAATCTATTTAGGGTTTCACTCATGCTACCTATAATTGATGGTAGGAATATCATTGATAGTGCAAAAAAGGATGGCATTATCCATATAACTATATAGTCAGATATATATCTCCTTATCCACACAACTTCTCTATAGGATACAGCTTTAATTGCATCTATAAGCTTCAACTATGTACACCAATGAGAGCTAGATATGCGTCTTCCAAAGTTGGTTCCTCTATAGATAGATCAAGAATCTTTACATCTAGTCTTCTTGAGACTTCAAATAGTATTTGAGCAATTTCTTCACGGCTACTTCTTACATAGACTGTTATCTTTATAGCATCGCCTAGCTCCTCAACATCTATTCTATCTATATTTATTACTCCTTTGAGAATATCAATAAGTTTTTGTCTATCATTACCACTAACTCTTATAGATACTCTATGAATAAGACCTAAACGAGATTTAAGTTCGTGTGGACTTCCAGATGCAATAATCCTCCCCTTATCTATTATTGTAACACTATTTGCTATTTGTTCAATCTCAAACATGTTATGTCCTGTTACAAGTATGGTTCTACCACTTCTTGCAAGATCTATTAGAAGTTTTCTCACTGCTCTAGCACTCTCTACATCTAGACCAAGAGTAGGTTCATCAAGGAGAAGAACTTCGGGATCTGTAAAAAGAGCTTTTGCTATTGCTAATCTAGCTCTCATACCAAGACTATATGTATAGTAAGGTCTTTTAGAAGCGTTCATCTGCTCCAATCCTATAAAATCTAGAACCTCCTTAGCTCTTCTTCTAGCATCGGAAAAGGAAAATCCCTTTAATAATGCATAGAAAACAAGATTCTCATATCCTGAAAGAGAAGGGTAGAAACCCTTAGAAACATCTAGAACAACCCCTATCCTCTTCCTAACCTCATCAGCCTCAGAAACAACATCGAGTCCCAAAACACTTGCCCTACCCCCATCTGGTAATAATATTGTTGATAAGATTTTTACAGTAGTACTCTTACCAGCTCCATTAGGTCCTAGAAGAGCGTGGATAGATCCTTTAGATACTGTAAATGTTATACTCTTAAGAGCTTCTACAAATCTCTTCCTCCTAAATCCTTCTCTAGAGATGTATATCTTCTTAAGATCTTTAACCTCAATAGCATTCAAAGACCATCGCCAATACTATTAATGAAAAGTTCAAAGTAATAAGCTTTATAATATAGTTTCGTAAGATATATACTCTAAATAGTTTATAAATTACCACTATCTATAGTTCATAGGTGGAAAAATGGGTATTGAGCTAATAGAACTTGATATAGAGCCATTTAAAGAAATTCTTCCTGAGGGCGTTCCTAGAAATTCATTCATTTTACTAGCTGGTAGTGGTGGTTCAGGTAAAAGTGTCCTGGCTATGACCATGGTTAAGTACTTCCTTGAGAGAAAACTCCCGGTTGTATATCTAGCTCTAGATGATGATCCTAAATCTATTGCTGCTAGACTAAAGTCATTTGATGTAGATGTTATTGAATATGTTAAAAACAATCTATTCATGATTATAGATGGATATAGTTTTCGTATTAGGGATAAGAAGGAGAAAATGCATATGAGTGTAGTTGAGGAAATAGATCCTCAGAATATGGATCAAGTGCTGTATACACTAATGAGGGTTATAGATGAGAAACAGCTTGGAAATAGAGCTTTTCTCGTTATCGATTCTATTAATGAATTTCTATCTCACTATGATCCACAAAGAGTTATAGAATTTCTTAAAAGTGTTAGAGCTAATATTGCTAAGAATAGAAATATATTAACACTTGCAATACTACACACATCTACCCAGATGCTTAGAGAGTTTCAACTCTCACTTGAATACATTGTTGATGGGTTGATAATAACAGAAATAGTTGTTCAACCACCATCAAGAGAACCTATGCCTATCTCATTAAGACAATTGATTGTAAAGAAGATGAAGGGTGTTAGACATAGGATTGACTCAGTACTATATATAGTAGATAAAAAGGGTATTAAGCTATATACACAATAAGAACTATCTCTTAAACACTATTTTTATAACCATAGAGTATTTCAATGTTGTTTTTGGAATTTTTATCCTTAACCCATCTGCATCTAATCTCCAATCAACTTTTTCCCTAGAGCCCAGAATTTCTACAAATTCTATCTCTTTGCTGAGACGAAGATGAGATCCTAGAGATCTTATCAATATCTCCTCTCCCTCGCTAGGCATCGCTAATGTGATTGCATATAGTATTTCTCCATATGGATAGACATTCTTGGCTGTAAATCTTATATCGCTGAACGTATATGGAGGCTCCTTCTCCTCTATGAATTCCCCAGCAATAGGCTTTGTAGGACCTTCGCCATATACTCTCCATGGCTTTGTATCATAGATGGCTTCACCATTAGTTCTTAGCCATTCTCCAACATCCATCAGTATCCTCTTTACCTCCTCTGGTATAGATCCATCTGGTTTTGGACCAATATTAAGTAGTAGATTGCCATTCTTACTAACTACATCTACCAAATCCCTTATTATTACATCTGGTGATTTGTATTTAGCATCCTTTATATATCCCCAGGATCTATAGTCTATAGAGGTATCGGTTTGCCATGGATATGGGTATATATCTCCAAGCTTACCTCTTTCAACATCTAGAATAGCTGTTCCCTCAACAAATGCTCTATGTTTATAGTTTATAACAACACCGAGATCCCATTTCTCAGCTTTATTATAGTAATAGGCTGCAAAAAACCTTAGATATGGTTCAAAAGCAGGATTCTCAATCCACCAATCAAAATAGAATATCTGAGGTCTATACTTCTCCACAAGCTCTATAGCTCTTAGAAGCCAATCAATGAGGAATTCTCTATCTGGATATATATTTTCTGGACCTGGAGGATCTCTAGGATTTAGTGATGCCTTCATAGCAGGTCCATATAGATCCCTATATCTAGGATCCCTAACATCAGACTCTATCCTCATACCTGGCTCAAAATAGAACCAGTGTTCAGCTCTGTGATAGGAAACACCAAATATCAATCCTCTCCTTCTAACAGCTTCAGCAAGTTCACCAACGATATCCCTCTTAGGTCCCATTAAAACAGAGTTCCACCTACTGTAAGAGGTATTCCAGAGAGCAAAACCATCGTGATGTTCAGCAACAAGAACAATATATCTAGCTCCACTTCTCTCAAATAGTTTTGCCCATTCATCTGGATCCCAATTCTCAGCTGTAAACATAGGTATAAAGTCTTTGTATCCAAACTTATCAGGAGTACCAAAATTTTCTATGTGATATTTATATTCAGGTCTATCAGGCATATACATATGTCTAGGATACCATTCATTACCGAAGGCAGGAACGGAATATACACCCCAATGGATAAAGATACCAAATTTTGCATCTGTAAACCACTTTGGAACTCTATAGCTTTTGAGAGACTCCCAACATGGTTCATAAGGACCCTTGGGAAGAGATATAGGTATATCCTTCAAATATCTATCTATATCATTACACATAGCTATCTACACCTATTAGGAAACATATTTGGATCAACATATTAGCTTTTACTAAGCCTATATCTAAGATATGAAGCTTTGTCTTTAACATGTTAAATGAATAAAGAGTAATACCTTTTTACCCTCTTCTACAGCCTTATTATATATTTCAACAGCTTCTCTAGATCTTGCTATCTTCACCTCTATTCCTCTGCTATTAAACCACTGTATTACTTCATTATCAACATACATCATTCCATCATAACCTGTGCCTATCACCACAAGATCTGCTTTTTCCAATAAATAATCCCTTATATCTATAAGTTTTAGCCTATGGCCCTCCTCTCTCCACCAGTTCTCTATAATACCAAGTGATGGAGATATGATTATATCTCTGTTGTATTCCTTATTATCTATAACTATAACTCCAAAATCATAGTAATCTATCTTAGGCTGTCTATATACACCTCCCATAGTCTATCCCCTAAACTGTATATATACTCCTGCTACAAACATTATAGCTGATATTATTAGAGAGAAGAATATGTCTATACCTAGACGTACAAGTCCTAGATATATCATGGCTGAACCTAGTAATGCTAAAGCTATTACAACTATATATTTTGATAGAAAGTATGCTATAGCTGAAAACACTACAGCTAAGGCTATAAGCTGTATACCAGAGAATCCATAGGCTCTAGAGATAATTGTAGAGATTATTATCCCTATAGCAATTCCTAGCATAGCTCTATAAAACACAAAGCTTATTCCCCCTATAACTAAGGCTATGAATATGGCTAATATAGATGAAAATACTAGGCTATGAGTATGTGCATATAGATATTGTATTGATAGATAGAAGGTTATTGCAGCCATAGCCAAAGCTGTAAGCAATCTTGACATAGCATATCCAAATAGGCTCATCACAATACCTATTATAATCATTATAAATGATGTTAAGATTGCATCTATATTCATAGTAAGTTCATCTCTAGGACAACACTCTATAAAATATGGCTTAAACAGTATTTATAAGTATTATCTTCATAGTATATCATTTAGGTGTAAATCTATATTCAGTGATAATCAATGTGTAGACTGGGTATCTATGTATCCATAGGACAGTATAAATTTCTAGAGGAGTACATAAGAGCTTTCTATCTAGCATCCATAAACGATATAGCATTAGAGAAACTTAGATATGGTAGAAGATCGCATAACCATGGATGGGGATTTATATATATTGCTAAAAGATTTAACAATCTATCTCTATCTTGGTATAAAACATCTTTACCTATAATGGATAGAGATGTTGAGACCATATTGAAAAACACCATATCCCTAGATGCAGATTGGATTGCAATTAACATACACAGCAGATTAACATCGAGAGAACCTATAGATATTCTAAATAGCCATCCATTCTATGTATCTATACCTGGGAAGATAAGTCTATGGCTTATACACAATGGATCTGTAGATAAGGAGAAGATAAGTAAAATCCTAGGTTTAGATAATATTAAAGATCTTTATGCAGATTCATACTTTTTAGCAAATCTTATTGCAAGGAATCTAAATTCCTTAAATAATAACGATATAATAGAAGTATTTAGATCGTTAATAGATATGGATATTACAACATCAGCACTAAATCTAAGTATCTTATCAATAGATGAAAAGACTAAGGAAATATCTATAGCTATACTGAATTACATGGTACAAGATGTACTAGATGATAATAATATGAGAGAATATTACAATATCTATATAGCGAATATAGATAGCAAAACATTTATAGCAGGATCTTCTACAGTAATGTGGTATCTAACTAAAATTGTAAAGATTGCTATACAGCCATTATCGAATGGAGAACTTATAATCATTAAGCCATATGAAAATTCCTTAGAAATATCTAGTTTTAAACTATTATAGTATATTCTATTCCAGATTAATCTTCGTGTTCTGAGGATGGTTCTACATGTACAAGAACTTCCTCAATATTAGGTATACCAGACTTTACCTTCTCCTCAATCTTATGTGCTATTTCATGTGCTTCTTCTATACTTAGTTTTGGATCTACATGAACTTTTATCTCTGCATACATCTTCCCTCCATAGCTTCTTGCCTTAACATCGTGAACTTCATCAACACCCGTAACACTCTTAGCTATATCCATGATTCGTGCCTCAATACCTTTAGGAATAGTATCTATTATTATAGATACAGATTCTACAAATATCTTTCCCCCCTCATAGCCTAGTAATACAGCTATTATGATAGCTGATAATATATCTAGTAGATATGTATCAAGGAATATTATACCTACAAAGGATACAAAGACAGCAATACTCATTAAAGCATCAACTCTGTGATGCCATGCATCTGCATAACAAAGCATAGATCCGCTAATCCTATACAATTTTAGTGCATATCTCGCTAAAAATTCCTTTATAATCCCTGTTATGATGACCACTATAAGTGCTGAACCTAGAAACTGTAAAGCGATTGAATAGCCTGATAGAAATCGTTGAATAGATTCATAGAGTATTGAAATACCTATAACTATTAAAGCTAGACCCATAAACAATGTAGCTAAATCCACTATCTTTCCATGTCCATATGGATGCTCTTTATCTGGAGGCTTAGAACCTAGTCTCCCACCTAGATAAACCATTATCGATGTCATATTATCACTAAGTGAATGCCATGCCTCAGCTATAAGAGCTAAGCTATTAACAAGAATCCCAGGTATAAGTCTTAGAATCCAGACTATAGTATTAACCATAATAGCTACTAAGGCTTCTCTCATTTCAGCTTCTCGAGGATCCAATAGTCTCACACTAGATCATATAGAGACAATACCTTTAAATTTTATGTTATAACATCTCTATAGGATTAGAATCATTATATACAATGAGATAAATTATTCACAAGGCAATAACACTAATTAGACTTTCAATTCTATATTTATTTACATAAAATAACGTTGTCTAGAACTATTCATTACTCTATTCTTATTCTTTGAATGATTATCGAATAATTGATGCTGAGAGTATATAGAAAGCTGATGAAGATATGACTTCAATTGAATATACTGTAAAATATATTGTTAGAGAATTCAAAATATCTTCGCCCTAAATCAAATATTGTCATGACTTAAACAAAGTTTATTTACAGAGTAGAGCTTTTTAGTAACTGTTATCTCTAATATCATTTTAGGTGAAATATATGGCTATAGAGTATGGTGAACTAGGTGAATTAAAGGAGGGGAGCTATGTAGTTATAGATAATGAGCCTTGTAGAGTTGTAGAAGTGTCAAGAGCAAAAACCGGTAAGCATGGTAGTGCAAAGGTTCATATAACTGCCATAGGATTGTTCACTAAGTCTAGAAAGACTCTAACGGGTCCTGCTGATCAAAGGGTTGAGATACCTATAATCGATAAAAAGGTTGCTCAAGTAGTTGCTGTTTTAGGTGATAAGGTTCAGCTTATGGATTTAGAGAACTATGAGACTTTTGAGGTTGATATGCCTGACGATGAAAGTATAAGGTCTAAGATTACACCTGGAGCTGAGGTAGAGTACTGGTCTGTCTTAGGAAGAAGATTTATATATAGAGTTAGATAGAGTAGTAGTTGCTATGAATGTTCTAGAGAACCTTAAGAAAATAGTATCAGATTTTTTACGTGGTAAAGAGCCCTATGAGATTGCTGTAGAGAATTTTGTAAAAGAGTTACAGAAGACTCTTCTAAGAGCAGATGTAAATGTCAAGCTTGTACTTGAGCTAACGAAGAATATAAGAGAGAGGGCTTTGAAGGAAAGACCACCTCCATATATATCGAAACAGGAATGGTTTATAAAAATTGTATACGATGAACTCTCATCACTTTTTGGTGGTGATATAAAACCACAGGTATTTCCAGTAAAGACTCCATACATAATTATGTTAGTTGGAGTTCAAGGATCTGGAAAAACAACAACAGCTGCAAAAATAGCGTATTTCTATAAGAGATATGGATATAGACCCTGTTTAATATGTACTGATACCTATAGACCTGCAGCATATGAACAACTATACCAGCTTAGTAAACAAATAGATGTACCTTTCTGTGGAGATCCTAAATCTAGCGATCCTATAGATATTGCGAAGAAATGTCTATCCTACTGTATAAATAATAATACAAATATAATTATCATTGATACTGCTGGTAGACATGGATATGGAGAGGAGGAATACTTATTAAAGGAGATGCAGGATATTGCTAAGGCTGTAAATCCTGATGAAGTTATGCTTATAATAGATGCATCAATTGGGCAGAAAGCTTATGATCTTGCACTTAGATTTCATAGTGCAACACCTATAGGCTCTATAGTTATTACAAAACTCGATGGAACAGCAAAGGGTGGTGGAGCTTTATCAGCTGTTGCAGCAACAAAAGCCATAATTAAGTTTATTGGTACTGGTGAAAAGATTCCAGAGCTAGAGGTTTTTGACCCTAGGAGATTTGTTGGAAGAATTCTTGGACTTGGCGATCTTCCTACACTAATCGATAAGTTAAAGTCTATTGAGAGGAGTAGTGATTTAGAGAAGAGACTTACAAAAGCTATAGCTACAGGTAAGATAAGTCTAGTAGATCTCTATCTCCAGATTCAGACAATGAGAAAACTTGGGCCATTATCAAAAATACTTCAGCTAATCCCTGGATTATCTCTTCTACCAGTAGATGATAAACAGCTTAAGATTAGTGAAGAAAAGATGGATAAATGGTTAGCCATTATCAATTCTATGACATACGAAGAGCTTAGGAATCCAAATATAATAGATAAATCTAGAATCAATAGAATAGCTATAGGCTCTGGTACTACAGCTGATGATGTTAAAGAGCTATTGAAATACTATGAACTTGTAAATACAATGATTAAAAATATGAAGAGAAGATATGGATTACTAAGGAAACTCGGTATAGATTTGTCAAAAATAGATCTTGGGAAAGGAGAGTAGGATGCTATGTCGATAATAGATATAGCAAATAATATTCTTAGAAAATACTGTCTATGTGATAGGTGTTTAGGAAGATTATTTGCATCACTAGGAAGAGGGCTTAGTAACGATGAGAGAGGTAAGGCTATAAAAATAGCCTTAGTCTTAGAATTACATAAGAGGTATCTTGATGGAGATAAAGATTCCTTGAAGCAGCTAGTTGAATTATCACCAAATATAGGTCCTATTGCAGTAAACCTCATTAAGAATCTTGGTATTGAGATAGAATATACACCTAGAACATGTTTTATATGTGATAACAAGATCAATGATATTATAGATACATATTCCCAAAGAATTGCAGATATAATTAATGAAAGACATATCAATTCCTTTGTACTTGGTATCAGAGGTGTTACTAGCTATATTAGAAAGGAGGAGTCCATAGCCAATGAATTCAAATTGCTATACTGGGAGAATATTAAGAGAGAGCTAAAGAGAGAGATAGGTAAAAAGATACAGATGATGACTAATGCTAAGGTAGATTTCCTGAATCCAGAAGCAATGATAATTATTGATATTGATAGAGATAGAATCTACATAGAATCACCATCCCTCTTAATCTATGGCCGTTATTGGAAACTCGGTAGAATGATTTCTCAAAATATATGGCTAACAAAGAATGGTGTAAAGAAGTATCCATTATCCATAGAGGAAATAGCGAAGATGTTAGTTAAAGATGGTTTTGGAGATGACGTAGTTTTGCATATTGCTGGACGAGAGGATGTTGATGTTAGAACTCTTGGTAGTGGTAGACCATTTGTTCTAGAGATTAAGAGACCTAGAAAAAGGAATATCGATATAAAAGATATTGAAAATAGATTGAATAGTATATCTAGGTGGTTAAAATTTGAATTGAATATGTTTGTTGATAGAGATTTTGTTAGCAGAGTTAAAAAGGGGTGTAGAACCTCCTATAAAATATATAGAGCTATAGTGGTAGCAGATAGAGATATTGGTATAGAGGATATAAAGAGGCTTGAGGAATTTTTTAGGGATAGAATTATTGAGCAGAGAACTCCTACTAGGGTATTAAGAAGGAAGAAAGATGTTTTGAGGAGGAGGAAAGTTTTTGAGATTAAGACTAGAGTTATATCTCCAAGAGTATTTGAGGCATTAATAAAATGTGAAGGAGGTCTCTATGTAAAGGAACTTATCTCAGGCGATAATGGGAGAACAGTACCAAGTTTTTCATCTGTTCTCAATGCAAATACTCTATGCCTTACTCTAGATGCTCTCTATGTTCATGAGTATATATAAATATATAAACTTTAATCTATAAATTTAGACATATACACATTGGTGATTAGCGATGGTGAAAGCACCCCAAGGCCTAAGACATAGGACCAGAAAGCTAATGAGAAAAAGCGTTAGAGAGAGGGGTAGAGTTCCACCACTAAGTAAAATACTTATAAATTATAAGATAGGGGATAGTGTCTACATAAAAGTAGATCCATCTATCCATAAGGGAATGCCCCATAGAATGTATATAGGTAAGGTTGGCAAGATAGTAGGGTTTAGAGGTAAAGCTCTTGAAGTTGAAGTAAAGGTTGGATCAAAGATAAAGAAGTTATTCCTTTTACCAGAACATGTAGAACCTGCATTTCCTATCCAAGAAAGAATTAAGGAAGTTTTAGATAAACTCAATAGTATTGCAAAAATTAGACAGACTCAGAGAAAAATTTTTCTATCACTTGTAAAAACTTCTAAGTAGTTAGATTATTACTATATTAGGTCAAGGTGAATTATTTGAGCTATGAAATTCTTGAGTATAGGGATATCCCTAATCCATTGGCTAAAAAAATACTTGAGGAGTATATAGAGAAGATTTCTTCAAAGGACATAGTACCTGAGCTCATACGCGTTACACATGAATATCTAACCAGTAATACGAAGTGTGATGTAGATAAAAGTGAAAAGCTCTATAATGAACTCAAAACTTTTAATCTAAAAGAATTAACTATATCCTTAATAATAAATCTACTTCCAAAAACAATAGACGAATTAAAATTTGTTGTTGCTACATTTGAGGAAAGAGTTCCTGATGAGGAGATTCTGAATAGAATTCTTGAGCTGGTAAGCCAATATTGCCAAACTGAGAATGTATAAGGAATTATTGAATTCTTTAGGATGATACTATGAGACCTAGACCACGAAGACATTTTATTCCAGATGAATTTGCAGTTATATTAGACTATATGCCTATGGGTAATCCCTATGATAAGCATTCACAACATAGAATATCCCCTATAGCACAAGGGATAGGGACAAAGTTTTTTACACTGGTTGAAATTGTTCCTATGAAAAACTCTACTCTTGTGATAGGTGAGAGAATACCACTTTCATTCTCCCCACGAGAGCCCGGTCATAGAGTATTCGATAGACTGTTATATGAAGATCTTACTACTATAGCTAGGGAGAATCTTGAAAAAACTGTTAGGAGAATTGTTGAGGAGAAAGAGAGGGTATTTGTCGAATTCTTTAATGTTGCAGAAGCAATTAATATTAGGATGCATAGTCTTGAGCTTATTCCTGGAATAGGGAAGAAAACCTTAGCTATGATTCTAGAGGAGAGAAAGAAGAAAAAATTTGATAGCTTTGATGACATAAGAAAGAGATTAAAAATCAATGATCCTGCTAAACTCTTTGTCGATAGAATCATATTAGAGCTTCAAAGAACTGAAAAATATTATTTATTCGTTGAACCCTATCCCCCATCGCCAGAGTATCGATTTCTAAACTATCTAGAGCTTCTATATAGCAGAACTGGTTACAATGAGCCATGGTAAATAATTTCCTAGATTCACAGAGAGATTTATCTCTATGGGTTAGAGAGAAACTTAGAGTATATGGTATAAAGCTTAAGAAAAGATTAAGTCAAGTGATTCTTCTTAATGAAAAAACACTTGAAAAAATAGCAAGAATGTTAAAAGAGCTATCCATTATTCATAGGTTTAGCAGTGTTATTGAAATAGGTTCTGGTCCTGGTACACTAACACTATATGTTGCAAAGGAATGTACAAATCTTTATATCATTGCTATAGAAATTGATAAAAGGTTTTCAGCGATATTGAGAGAGATTCAGGAATATTTTTGGAATGTAGATATCATAATTGGAGATGCTATTCAGCTTATAGATGTCATACGAAGTAATGTAGCTATAGGTAATCTTCCATACCATATAACCTCAGACATACTTATAGAGATAGCTAAGCATATTGATATAGCCTTAATTACTGTCCAAAAAGATGTTGGTATGAAAATTATTAGTAAACCTGGTTCAAAAAGCTATGGAAAGATTTCTATTCTTCTTCAGCTACTTTTTGATATTAAATATGTTGGGGGTATACCATCTAAGTTCTTTAGACCTAAACCAAAGGTTGATTCATCTATATTACTCCTCGTTAGAAAGAGGATATATGATAAAACAATTGAAAGAATTGAGGAGATGACAAAATGCTTATTTAGTTATAGAAGAAAACATGTTTATAAAGCTCTAAAGAGATGTATTGATCTAGAGTATGTAGATAAAATGCTAAGCTATATGGAGCAAAATCTATGGAGGAAAAGAGTATTTCAACTATCGCCAAAGGATATAGAGAAGTTGGTACATATCTATGTAGAGCTAAAGAATGGAGAGAGGAAATAAGTGAAATAGCACTGCTTCTTAGCGATAAGGTATATAATCCATCAGATGATAGTTATATACTTACTAAAACAATTAGCGATATAGATAACTGTTTATCTATAGCTCTTGAACTCGGTAGTGGGAGTGGCTATGTTTCTATCTATAGGATGAAGAAGTGTAGAAAGAGCTATACTATAATGGTTGATATATCTCCATGTTCTGTTAGATCTAGCTGGGAATCGGCTAAGATAAATGGAATTGACGATCTTGTTGATGTTATACAATGTGATGCTGGTGCATGTATAAGAAGTATGTCGATTGATACAATATATTTCAATCCTCCGTATCTCCCAGTAGAAGAGTTTAACGATATTTTGTCTATTTCATGGAGTGGAGGAATAGATGGTATCACAGTTTGGAGTAAATTCTTTAATGAGTCTTACAGGATATGTAGAGATAATTGTAAGATAATATTCATAGTCTCTTCACTTCAGGATATAGGAAAAATAATTGATATCATATCTAGTATGTGTAACGAAATAGAGTTTTATATGTGTAAAGAATTCTTCTTTGAGACTATATGTAGTGTCATCACAAGGTGTAAGAAATGATTAGAGTCATACTTGTGGGTACCGAAGGGGAGATTAACCTAGGATTCATTGTGAGACTCTGTAGAAATTTTGATGTCGATGAACTTATACTTGTAAAGCCTCAGATAGATCCTTTCTCTGACGAGGTTAGAAGATTTGCAGCTAATGGCGCTATCTATATTGATAGTGGAAAAGTTAAAATATATGAAAATCTTGATGATGCTTTAAGGGGTATTGGAATTTCGGGATGTACTTCTTCGGTTATTGATGTTGATGGAGGAGATATAGTTAGGAAGGCTATAGAGTTAGAGGAATTTGCTAATATAGCATCTAAGTATAGTAGTATTGCAGTTGTATTTGGTAGGGAGAGTGTAGGGCTTACAAGAGAAGAGATATCTAAGTGTGATTTTCTAGTACATATAGCTTCAAACCCTGAGTATCCTGTTCTAAATCTAAGTCATGCTGTTGCAATAACGTTGTACATGCTATATAAAGTCCTTAGGAAACACTCTCTTTTTGACAGAATAGAACCTGCGCAAGAAAATGAGCTAAGAATTCTTGAAAAATATATTGATGAAATTGTAAATATAGTTGCTTCAGATGAGAAGCAGAGAGAGTCTTTTAGCCTTGTCTTTAAGAGATTTATTAGGAGAACAACTCTTTCACGAGCTGAAGTAGGACTTTTAACAACATTTATAAGGAGAATCTATAATAAGATTAGGGTTAGATAGTTAGAGAGGTGTAATCTATGCCACTAAAACCTGCTAGATGTTATACACATCAACAGAGACCACCATATACTAGAAAAGAGTATATACATGGAGTTCCATATCCAAAGATCACAAAGTTTGTCATGGGCAATGTACATCTCAATCCAGAAGTTATTGGCTATCTAGTTTCATTAGAACATGGAATAATAAGACATAATGCTCTTGAAGCTGCAAGAGTTATGGCACATAAATATCTAAGTACTGTAGCAGGAGAACAAAACTTTACCCTAATTATAAGAACATATCCACACCAAGTTTTAAGAGAGCATAAAATGATGGCATTTGCCGGTGCCGATAGATTACAAGAGGGGATGAGAAGAGCCTTTGGAAAACCTGTAGGTGTTGGTGCTGTGGTTGATCCTGAGACTATTATTGTAGAGATTCGCGGATTAAAACAACATGCAGAAGCGATTAAAGAGGCTCTTACGAGAGCCTCCTCTAAACTTCCAATTAAATGTAGAATAGATATTGTTTCTCTTAAGTAGATAGTATATGGATTTTTGTAAATATTATGATTTTGAATATGAGGAAATACATAGATATTTAGCAAATAAGAATATTGGTAGAGTCTTGCTTCAATTCCCTGAAGGCCTACAGCCCTGTATAGATAATGTTGTTGATGAGCTGAAGAGGAGGTTCCCAGATATAGAGTTCTATATATCGACTAACCCTAGCTATGGATCTTGTTTAGTAGATGAATACTCTGCTAGGGAAATAGGTGCACAGCTAATTATACATTTTGGACACTATGAATATCCAGGTTATAGACCATCAATAGATGTTCTCTATATAGGTGTTAAACGTCTAAATATCGATATTCAAACAATTGGTAGGATTCTAGATGATATATGTGGTGAGAAAAATATATCTAAGCTCTGCTTAGCAACAACGGCGCAACACATCAAAGATATATATATGGTTATAGATAGAGTAGAGAGATGTAAGATTTTTATTAAGGGAACTATATATGGCTGTATTCCATTGAATCCTGATAACTGTGATGCTATAGTCATTATAAGTGGAGGAAAATTCCACTGCATTTCACAGTCATTAGCATTATTATCTATGAATCCTAAACCTAGGATATTTTGTATAGATCCATATATACAAAGTGTTATAGATCCTGAGCCAGAGGTAGAGAAAATCCTTAGAACTAGGATGTGGAAGATGTTTCAGGCTTCTAATGCTAAAAAATGGCTTATTGTTACAGGATTCTATGGACAGTATCGAGAGAATATTGTTAAGAAACTAGTAGAGAAGCTAAAGAGTCTTGGAAAAGAATACAGAGTTGTAAAGAGTCTTAGATTTGATAGAGAAATTCTTGCTAATATAGATGCTGAACATAATTATGATGCTATTGTAGTGACCTCATGTCCATATATAGCATTTGATCTTAAGGACTATGGAAAACCTGTATTAACTGTTGGTGAAGCCTTTATGGTTCTAGAAAATAATTTCTCTTCCTATAGATATCCATGGTGATCCAATGTATGTTGAAAATAAGAAGACTTTAGAGATACTTCTTAGTGAAGTACCTAGGTTTCCAAGTCCTAATCGTTATCTAGAGCAATATGTATGTGATAGTACAATAGCATCTGAATTACTTTGGACTGCATATATGTATGGAGATATTGCTAATAACAATGTAGCTGATTTTGGATGTGGAACTGGTATCTTAAGCTATGGATCGCTTCTTCTAGGTGCTAAAAACGTCTATTGTATTGATATTGACTGTAACACTCTATTGATTGCAAAGAACTTCATACCTCAAATATTTACCAATATTCATTACATATGTAGTGATATTAATCATCTAGGTATTAGAGATATAGATACAATAGTTATGAATCCTCCTTTTGGAGTATATAGAAGAGGAATTGATATTATCTTTCTTACCAAAGGTTTTGAGAATAGACCTAAAGCTATATACTCTATACATAAATATAACTATGCTTCCAATAGACTTATATACGAAGTTGCCAATAAATTTAAGTATAAGGCTGAAGTATTAACCCTAGGATATATGTCTATACCACAAATATATGAAACACATAGGAAGCGTATCCATAGGTTTAGAATAGCTATATATAGATTCACGAGGATGGAGATCTGATGTCCTTACCCCCAAATAGCATTGTTTTACCTGGAGAAAAACTGTGTGTTGAAGAAGAATATATGCCATCTATAGGAACATATAGTGAAGAAGGTATAGTTAGAGCTGCCATTATCGGAAGAGTGCAGTATGATATCATCAATAGAAGGATATATATAAAATCTATAAAGAGTCCTGTGATTCCTAAAGCTGGAGATATAGTTATTGGAGTTGTAGAACAGATGAGAGATGAACTAGCAACAATTAATATAATTGGATACGACACCAATAATCTATTCAAACATAGTTTTACAGGTATTCTCCATATATCACAGGCATCTGAAACAAGAATTCCAACACTTTATGACGTTATAAGGGTTGGAGATATTATCAGAGCTAAAGTTTTAAATAACTATATACCGATACTACTATCAATTAAAGAACCTAGATTGGGGGTTATACAGGCGTATTGTTCTCGATGTGGATCTCCATTAATAAAATCGGGAGACAAACTTCGATGTAGCTTTTGTGGAAATATTGAGAATAGAAAAATAGCATTTGACTATATATTGAGGGGTAAATAGATATGTCTAAGGCTAAGGACATCTATGTTGAAAGAATATACACATATTCTTGTCCAAATGTAGATTTTTGTCTCAATATCCTTGAAAAGATAGATGAGGAGCTCTCTCTAGAGAGTGATATACATGTAGAGTTTAAGAATAATAAACTCATATTTAGGGTCATAGGTCTTGAACCAAATGTTATATCCTCCATTAATAAGATTAGAAACTATATTTCATCACTACAGCTTGTAAGAAGCTTAAATCCTGGTAGAGGTATTAGTAGTGATGATATTGCTAAACTTATTAGAAAAACAATACCATTAGATGTTCTGGGGGAGGTAATTAAACGTGATCTTGGAGCTCATGTTAAGATAGATAAGGGGGTTATATATGTAGATATAGATCTAGATACCTTGCTATCCTATGCAGAGAGAGTATCAAGAGCTATGGACAAGGTATCTGGATTGAGTTTCTCATATAGCTTAAAGAAGCTGTTTATTGCTACAATAGCTTTATATGACTCTAATCCAATGGAAGTACTTAAGATATTACAAGATAATAATCTTCTTAATGAGAATCTAGAACTCGTAGTCCCATGGACAAAAGCCTTAGATATTCTTGAAGATATTCTTTCTGTTGAAAGCCAATAACTTTAAAACTCTACACTAATTGTATATTCATATAAAATGGTGTATTAGATATGGGTATATCGGTAGAGCTAAAGAAGTATACCGATAGGGAACTAAGATTTATTCTCTATGATGAAGATAAACACTCTCTACCAAATCTAATAACAAAAATAGCTCTATCTAAACCAAGTGTTACATATGCAGCATATATACTTCAACATCCAATTACATCATATCCTGAAATAGTTATAATGACTGATGGCTCTAGAGATCCTTTAGAAATATTAAAAGAGGTTATAGAGGATATCAAGAATATGGCAAAACAATTCCTAGCATCATTAAATGAGGCTTTATCTAATGCATCTAAAGAAGGAGTCAAGAATACTAATTCTAAGTAGAATTGAAAATAGTATTATAGGAATAGTCCTTCGAGGCATTTTAGGGATTGAAAATAGTATAGTCTTTAACGATTGTCATACTCTTCAAGGATTTCTATCCAGCAAAAAGGGATTGGCAGGCGAAATAAACTATATAATTCTCTTTGAGGATATATGTAGAGAGATGCTATCTAGTGATCACAGGGTTATATCTATAGATGATATAAATGATAATGAAATAAGAAATACCGTTATTGAGATCTATAGAATTATTAATATTGCTAAGCTAAAGTTCTTGAGAATGAAGATAGTAGAATTATATGGATAAAAATAACCATTAGATAGATGGTAACAATAATAGTATAGATATTTATATCTGATATCTATTTATAGCTATGAGATGATGCAGGTTTTAAGGACTGAGAAGTGATGATAAACCCACGCGTTGATCATTAAAGCTATTTGTATTCCTCTAACAACCTCATTACTATTTCCCTAGTTTTCTGTGGATCCGCTCTACCACTAGTCTTCTTCATTATCGCTCCTATGAGGAAGTTTATAGCCTTTGGATTCTCTATAGCATCTCTAACAGCCTTTGGATTCTCCCTAAATACTTCTCTCGCAATACTCTCTATATATCTCTCATCTTCTATCTTTGTATAACCTGTCTTCATAACCATTTCCTCAACATCTATACCATCTCTAACTACCTTTGGCATCAATTCCTTTAACATCTTTATAGATATTATACCCTCATCGAGAAGCTTAAGAAGTTTCACAACTTTCTCTGGACTAATACTCCTATATCGCAAATCTATTGAGTATTCCTTTACCCATCTAAGAAAATCCGTTATAAGTACATCTGCAAGCTTTTTATAGTTACTATAAATCTTTGTACATTCCTCAAAGAAATCAGCTAATGACTTATTTAGGACAAGAACTGAAGCTCTATATTCATCTAGGCCATACTGTTTCATAAACCTCTCTATCCTTGCATCTGGTAGCTCTGGTAGTGCTGATACTATCTTGTTTATGTATTCATCTGTTAGCAATATTGGGGGTAGATCTGGATCAGGAAAATATCTATAGTCTTCCTCCATCTCTTTAGATCTCAGAGGAATAGTAACACCTTTCTTCTCATCCCAATGTCTTGTTTCTCTAGTAACAACTCCTCCCTGCTCAATAATTCTCTTCTGCCTAATTATTTCAAATGTTAAAGCTCTCTCTACATCTTTTACAGATCCTATATTCTTAACCTCCACTCTTCCACCACCCTCTATAGATATATTAGCATCAACTCTAAATGCACCCTCTAGTGCAGTATCTGTAACACCTATATATTCAAGAATTGCAAGAAGTTTCTCCAAAAATGCTCTAGCCTCCTTAGGACTCTCCATATCTGGTTCAGTTACTATCTCTAGCAACGCTATCCCCGATCTATTATAGTCTATAAGGCTATACGGGCTCCTCTCTATATCCCCTATATACTGTATCTTTCCTGGGTCCTCCTCAATATTTATCCTTCTGATCCTAACAATCTTTGTTTTTCCATCAACGAAAATCTTTATATATCCATTCTTAGCTATAGGTGTAAAACCAGGTCCATCATATTGTGATATCTGATAATTCTTAGGTAGATCTGGATAGAAGTAATGTTTTCTTACAAATATAACCTTTCTACTAATTTCACAGTTAAGAGCCTTAGCAACAGCAATAGCATATTCTATAGCTTTCCTATTAACTACAGGTAAAGTTCCTGGTAGTCCAAGGCATACAGGGCATACATGGATATTTGGATCTTTTCCTCTGTAGTCAGATGGTGTTGGACAGAATAATTTTGTCTTTAGATTAGTCATCTGGACATGTATCTCTAATCCTATTACCACTCTCATCCTTACACCTCTGCAATAAGATCTTTATAACCTATGGCATTCTCAAGCTGATTTGATAGATAGAGAATTATAGGTTCATTTAGTGGTTTAGACATTATCTGTAGACCTACAGGTAGTCTATTGCTAAACCCTATAGGGATACTTATAGCTGGAGCCCCTATTAGATTAGCAATAACAGTATTTATATCGGATAGATACATCTTTATCGGATCTTCTATAAATTCTCCTAACCTTGGGGGAAGTATGGGCATTGTAGGACTTACAACAGCATCAAACCTCTTAAAAATTTCATTGAATTTATCTCTAAGCATTCTCCTAAATCTAAGTGCTCTGATATAATACATCTCTCTATATCCAATACTAAGAACATAGGCTCCAAGGGCTATTCTCTTCTTAACCTCATAGCCAAAGCCCTCAGTTCTTACATCACTATATACATCTATCCAATCCCTATTCTCTACACTCTTCCTCAGACCATATCTAATACCATCATATCTAGCGAGATTAGAGCTAGCCTCAGCCATTGCTATAATGTAGTAAGCTGCAACTATCTGTCTAGTATACGGTATGGAGAGTTCTTCGCATATATGATAACCGCATAGCTTATCTACAGCTTTATATGCAATAGATTTTACACTATCTTCAGATCCCTCAAAAAGCTCTTTTATAATGCCTATACGGAGCTTTGGCTCATCATAGATAAGCCTATCCATTAATTCGACATAGTTCTGCTTCTGTATCAATATAGATGTTGAATCCCTTTCATCATATCCAGAAATAATATTTAATAATATAGCTAGATCCCTTGTATTTCTAGCCATAGGCCCTATCTGATCTAGACTACTACCATATGCTATTAAACCATATCTACTCACAAGACCATATGTAGGCTTCAAACCATATGTAGCTGTAAAAGCTGCAGGATTCCTTATAGACCCCCCAGTATCAGATCCAAGAGCAAGACTTGTCTCACCTGCTACAAGTGCAGCTGCACTTCCACCAGAGGAACCACCAGGACTCCTTTCAAGATCCCATGGATTTCTAGTAGGATAGAAAGCACTGGTCTCTGTAGTTGACCCCATTGCAAATTCGTCCATATTCGTCTTACCTATTATAATACCTCCAGCAGCCTTTATTCTCTCTATAACTGTTGCATCATAAGGAGGAATATAGTTTTCAAGCATTTTAGAGGCACATGTAGTTCTAATCCCTTTTGTCGATATATTATCTTTTACAGCTATTGCTATACCAAATAGAGGTGGTAGAACTCTACTATCCCTAAATCTCTTAACAAGCTCTTCAGCATATCTAAGAGTCTCCTCCCTCGGTATAATAGTAATATATGCTCTAACCTTGTTTTCAGCCCTATCAATTCTATCATAGATAGCCTCTACATATTCAAAAACTTTTGTTGGATCTACAGAAAACTCTTCCAGCAGTCTATACACAGGCATAGATATGTATCTAGACATAGCTATTCAACCACAGTTCTAGGAGCCTTAACAAAACCATTAACGAGCTCCGCATTAGATAGATTCTCACGTGTCGTATCTAAAGCCCCTATAACCTCGTCATCCCTCATAAAACCCTCTACATCATGTACATAGTATAGAGGCTCATAGTTGTCAAGACCCTCCACAGCCATGATCTCATTGAATAAAGAAACTATCTTCTCTATCTCAACAACAAGCTTCTTCTTCTCATCATCACTAAATCTTATGAGTACCAATTTCTCAAGATATTTAACCACATCTTCATGGCTCTTAATATATATTCACCTCACATCTATTTTGCTAGATAGAGCTCTGTTAATCCTTAAAAATATTACAAGAATACTTATATTCCCTATCACTACAATGTATTGTTAATGGTGTAAATAATGATATTTCCAACGAAATTCGTTGAATGGAAAGAGGTTAATGATTTGAGCTGGCTCTTAGCCAAAAAGATAAAGAATTCTGGCTGGATCCCTAGCACTATTGTTGCTGTTGGTAGAGGAGGTCTTGTTGTTGCAAGAATATTAAGCGATCTACTTGGTATTGACAAGCTTTTGGCCATATCTATAAAATGGTATGAACCAGCGAAAAAGGGTTGGGAGACATATCTAGCTGATCTAATTAGAGCTTTCTATAGATCCCATGAAAATGGGATCCCTCTAGAAAACGAAATTGCAAATGTTGTGAAGAATCTTAGAATTAGTATCTCTGTTGAGATGAGGGCGGATTTGACTAACCAAAGCGTTTTACTTGTTGAAGAGATTACTGCAACAGGTATGCATTTCAAGGTAGCTAAAGAAATTGTTGGTAGCTGGGGTGCCAAGGAAGTTAAGACAGCTACACTTGTGTGGAAGGGGCCTACTGTTATAGAGCCCGATTACTATGTTGTTAAACCTGGGAGATTTGTGTGGTTCCAATTTCCATGGTCTAGACTAAACGATTATATACAATTCATAGGCGTTATGACTATAGAGGAGTCTAGAAAGAGGAAGAGATATACATGGTCCATGGACGAGCTAGCTGAGCTCTTCAGAGTATGGTATGGTATGAAGCCTGATCCTAGATATTTTGAGGAAGCACTAAATGTGTTGAATAGTCACGGCGTTATCAAGATCTTGGATAGAAATAGCGTTGTAATCAGTACATAGTAGTGATTATTCCTCGCTCATAATTGTTATACCCTCGAATACCTCCTCTAAAGCTTTTTTCCTCTTTCTAGCTTCTGCCTCTTCGAATGTCCCCTTAACAATGATTTCATATAGTCTTGCTTCCTTACCTGGCATAGGTCTTAGAAGTCTACCCAACCTCTGTATGAATTGTCTTCTTGAACCTGTGCCTGCAAATATTATTCCTACATTTGCATCTGGTATATCTATACCCTCGTCACCAACTGTTGTGAGAACTATAATCTTAACCATATTATTCTTAAACATTTCTAGTCTTCTCCTCCTTGTATCTTCATCTAGCTCACCTGTTATGTATACTGTATTTAGAATCTCTGCTAATTTCTCTGCCTGTTCTATATACTGTGTAAATACTATTATCTTACTGTTATTCTCTAGCTCTCTATTAACAATAGCTTTAAGAGCTTCTATCTTCTCCTTAGCATTATGTACAAGACTTCTAATTTCTGCTCTAGTCTTTAATGCTTCAAGAGCTGCCACATCACCTCTCTTTGCATCTTCTAACAATGTTTGAAATTCTCTCCCTCCAGCCAACTTCTTGTATTTTTCAAGAAGCTTTCTATACTTCTCCTTCTCCTCCTTAGTCAGAGAAACTTTAATGGTTTTTACAGTAAATGGAGCTATATACCCTTTTTCTGCAAGCTCAGATACAGATTTACTATAGACTATACCTCCCATAAGCGGAAAGAGATCTACATGCCTACCATCTTCTCTTATTACAGTTGCAGAAAGCCCAAGTCTCTTTCTAGCAAACATATTTTCAGCTATATACCTAAATTTATCTGCTGGAAGATGATGGACCTCATCTATGATAAGAAATGAGAAATATGGAGAGAGAGATGATACATATCTAAATGCTGATTGATATGTTGTTATAGTTATTGGAGCAATTCTCTTTTCTGAGCCATAGTAATAGCCTATCATAGACCGGGGAATATCTGTAAAACTCACTATCTTTTCAGCCCAATGAAACATTTGCTCTTTTGTAAATGTGACTATAAGTGTCTTTTCACTAAGCTCTGCTATAGCGGCAATAGCTATAATGGTCTTTCCAGTACCTGTGGGAAGGGCTATTATCCCCCTATAGCTATTTTTTCTCCATGCCTCTAAAGCCTCCTGTTGATAATCTCTCAAATCTCCCTTAAACATTACTTTAATTGGTAGTTCTATTCTTTCTTTTATATCTATCTCACTATGTATAACAATATTCCTTTTCCTAAGACTGTCAAGAACATCGAAAAGATACATAGGTTTAACTAGCTTAAACCATTTATTATTCTTATCATATATGAGAATCCCCTTCTCCCTAAAATCCTTAACTAGATCTCCTAGAAATACCTTTGGAATTATAACTATATCATTAGAAACTCTTCTAATGATAACCCTAGGCATATACTCCTCCAATAACTTCTTTAGATCTTCTATAGAGCCCTCCTCAAACTCTACACTATATCCCTCAACTAGATCTAGAACCTCATTAGGTGAAAGAGAACCACTTCTTATAGACTCAGAAAGCTTATTAAAATCAACCATAAATCTAGAAAATCCATTCTCTCTACCTAGGTATCTAGAAAACTTTAGGAAAAGCCTAAAATCATCCTCATCTATCCACTCATCAGTTCCAAAGATAATCCTACTCATTATCAACACCAGAGTATAGTCTATTAGATACTAGCTATACAAGAGCTAAAAAATGTAGAGACAATATAGAATGTATTAGGATTGCAAGAAAATTCAAAATCGTTTATAAACACGATATACAATCTTATATAGAACCTATTACTAATCTTAGTAGACTACTTCATATCCAATTATCTTTGGCTTAACATCATAATTGAATAGCACTTTCATTATCTCTGGAATAGCTATACTCATTATCATTGGTATCTCTATTTCGTTATCTATAGGAATTAAAAGCCCCATATCATCTCCAGAGCCATATACATATCCCCTATATCTATCCAGAACCTTCTGAACTAATGACAGTGGAATATTCTTTGCTATATCCTTTGCAAACTGTATGATGACTGCTATAGGGTATACCTCATCTATTGAAATAATATATTCAAAAAAGATAGCAGAGTAACTCACCTTATCAGAGAGATCCATTATAAAACCAATGATATTAGAACCTAATATCCTCGCTTCTTCAAATCCCATAAACACTAGATATCTATCACTAATGAATTCTCTTAGTATCTCAGCTATATCTTCTATCTTTATATAGACCACCTATTACTAGTAAATAAGAAAGCTATATTCCTTAAAGAATGCTTATGATGTGCTATAACTATAGCTAGAAGTCTAGAAGTGAAGCAAAGATATTTTAACCAAGTTTAACAATATTATACATGGTTTTGTATATGAGCATCAAAATACCACTAATACTATTTCTCATCATATTGCTTCCTAGTATATTATCAGTATTAGCCCATAATGACTATACCAATGCTATAGATGCTTTTTCCAAGCACTTAAATCTAATGACTATTCTATTCTAAAACCATATCTAGATTCTAATATGAGTAAAGTATTTGGTGAAAATGAGTTTAGAAATTTTAGAGAAGCTATATACTCTAGCTGTGGAGAGCTCTATAACTATAGCTTTATTAGAGAGGAGACACAGGATAGATATGTCTATGCTTATTATACTTTCCATTTTAATAAATCTGATATAACATTTAGAATAGTTCTTAGTAAAATTGATGATGAATACAAAATATCTGGACTATGGATAATATCAATAGCTCCAAGAGGACATGTAGTTAGTATATTTATTGCATTTTTATTGTCTATAATGGGAGGGTTATTAGGTTTATTAACATTCTATCTACTTGGTTTTAAGAAAATAAGTATCTCAATGATGGTGTGGGGCTCTTTCTAGTAGTACTAACAATATTAATTCAGCCATATATTCAAAGCATACCATTCTTTATAATGGGCATAACAACGTCTTCAGAGATTATAGAGAGAGGTCTGATCTTTGTAATATTTGCTTCAATTTACATAGGTATAGTATCTGGCTTTTTCCAAGAACCTTTAAAATATTTGTTGTCTAGGGGTAAGGAGGTAGAGGTGGCTTTATTCATTGGTTTAGGTTTTGGTTTAGAGGAAGCAGTATTGCTACCTCTTCTCCAATATGGACAGATAATAGCATTGGGAATAGAAGCTGTTAGAAGAGGTATAAACTGAGTTATCTCAGCTTTAGAGAGATATCTTGCAACTATATTTCATGCATCTACAACAATGCTCTTAGCATATTCCTATAAAAATAGATTTTCGATAAAGGCAGTAATAGTGTTATGTATACTTCATGGAATAATAAATAGTTTTGCATCATACTATCAATTTACAGGGTCTATCATAGCTGTTATGATAAGCTATATAATGCTTCTAGCTTCATCTATATACATATTACAATATCTAATTCCTAGGATTAGAACAGTTTTAAAGCAGTAGAATATAATTCATGGTATCATAATACTAATTGTGATAGGTTTTAATTAGTCTAAATAGTTCATCTTCCACCTCTACATGTTCTATACATATTTTATTGCTATCTCTTAGCATCTCTACTAAACACCTACCTCTATTCTTTACAACACCTATTGCTCTTGCCTCAATACCAATACTTTTAAGAAGATTTATAGCATCTTCAACTCTATCTCTTGGTACTGTTGCTAATAGTGTACCTGAACTTATTAATCTAAGTGGATCTAGACCAAGTTTTTTACATATAATCCTTGTCTCTTCTCTTATAGGAATCTCGTTAAGCCATAGCTCTATGGTTTTATTTGATGCATATGCTATCTCTGTAACTCCGCCTATTACACCACCTTCTGTAGGATCATGCATAGATGTAACAAGACCTTTTTCAGCCAAGGCTAGAGCTTCCTTAACAATACTCACCTCTTCGATAAATCTAGCACATCTCTCTAGAATATGTGTATCTACACCTCTATCGATAAGCTCCTTAGCAAAGTCTGTACATAGTATAGATGTTCCTTCAAGAGCTACAGCCTTAGTAGCTATGAGTATATTACCCTCTCTTGCACCAGAGGTTGTAACAATCTTATTTCTATGCCCTATGCCTATCATGGTCATTCCAGCAAGAGGTCTATCAATACCTGTAGTTGTCTCCGTATGTCCACCTACAACCATTATCCCAAGTTCTTTTGCAGCTCTATCTATCTGATCACTTATCTTATCAACAATGCTAATCACATCACTAGTCTCTGGAATGAATAAAGAGATTAGAAACCATCTAGGTCTAACCCCTCTCACAGCAATATCATTAGCAGCTATATGTACAGCAAGCCATCCGAGCATCTCAATAGATCCAGATATAGCATCACTATGAACTACCAAAACCTTATCATCACCTATATCTATTATCGATGCGTCTTCCCCTATAGCTGGTCCCACAATTACAGATGGATCTAAGACACCTATTCTTCTAAATATCTTTGACTCTAAAATACTTGGTGAAAGCTTCATTATATACACCTAAAATAATATTTTTAGACTAAAGATATTATCTATTTAGAACTATTCGATTAATATATTCGAAAAATGCTTAAAGCTTATTCTAATACTATGTAGCTGAAATGTGATGCCATATGAATGGTAAAGGATATCTCCTACCACTATTCATAGTACTAGTCTTTATAGCCACAATAGCTTTACAGATATATACCCCTGCAACAAAAGGCTATTTCAATCTAGGTGAAACAGCTATATATACAATAGCAGCACTATCAACACCTCTAGCCTCTGGAATTGCTGCTGGAGTAGGCTCTGCTTTAGCAGATCTTGTTACTGGCTACTGGTATTTTGCCCCCGGTACCCTTGTTATAAAGTTTGTAGAGGGTTATGTAGCATCATATGCTATGAGAAAACTTAGGAAAAGCCCCATATGGTTCAATAAGGCTCTCTCCATATCTACTGGTACTATTGTTGGAGCTTTATTTGGTGGTATAGCATGGCTAACTCTTAGTGGAACTTCAGAGGTATCCTCATTTCCACTATCTATCCTAGGTATACAAATAACGCTTATGTATAGTGAAATCTGGATTCATCCAATGATATGGATAATACTTGCAGCTATATCTATAGCTATCGTAACATATTTAACCATTAGAGGGAGAAGAGGACATGCATATCTAGCAACATCAATGGTTCTAGGAGGACTTTGTATGGTCTTAGGCTACTTTCTCTATGAATACTTCTTTTCAAATCCAGTAATACTAAATCTCCCACCAGAAGGAGCATTTGCAGAAATACCTGTGAATCTTGGGCAGATGATTGCAGGTGTAGTTTTTGGGGTCCCAACAGCTAATTTTGTCTTAGAGGCTCTTGGAGTTGAGGATAAGGGTTGAGAATCTTAATGTTTCAATCAATGGCTTTGAAATTGTAAAAGATTTTTCAATGGATATAGATAGAAGTAGTATAACAGCTATCCTCGGTTCATCAGGATCAGGTAAAACAACTATCTTAAGAGCCTTAATAGGAATAATACCAAGGATTTTCCCAGGTAAGGTTAAAGGTGTAATCATTCCATCACCAGATGAACTACAGAAACACTCCTTCTATATGCCTCAAGAGCCTTGGTATACAACAGCATCTCCTTTTGTATGGATGGAAGCAGAATATTTTTCTAAATTCATTGGAGATGTATATAGCTATCTAAAACTCCTTAATATAGAGAATCTCGTGAATAGAAGTATATATACTCTTAGTGCTGGTGAACTCCAAAGGTTGAATATAGCTATAGCTGCCAGCTCTGATAAAAACATCATTATATTTGACGAACCTCTAGCCCATTTAGATAGAGATAATATGGAGAGAACCCTAGATCTATTGAGAAAGCTACGAGATGAGGGTAGAACTATTATTGTAGCTGAACATAGAGAGAAAATACTTAGCATCAGCGATGAGGTATACAGACTTGGTACTTCCCAAGATATGGATCCCGATATAGCTGATATTCTTTCACCACCTGAGTATAGAGGTGAAGAAATATGTCATATAGATATCTCTGAGTATGGCTATCCAGGACAAAGACCCATCCTAAAGAATATTAGGTTTAGTATCAATAAAGGAGATATTGTATGGATTAGAGGGCCTTCGGGCTCGGGAAAATCAACCTTGTTGAAGCTTATTGCCAGGATGTATAGCTCCTCTAGCTGTAAAGCTATATGTAGATCAAAACCTGTTTATGTATCTGAAAACCCACTCCTATTCTTCTCTGAACCTAGGCCCATCCTAGAAATTATACAGTATCACTATGATGATAGATGTAAAGATATTCTATATCGACTTGGTCTCAATCAATCAATGCTTAGTAGACCTATACTCTCTCTAAGCTCTGGAGAGAGAAGGAGGGTGGCAATAGCTATAGCACTCTGTATGAAGAGAGAGATAACGATTCTTGACGAACCTTCAATAGGTTTAGATCCTAAAAATAGATACCGATTACTGAATCTCCTTGCAAAATTGGCAAGAGAGGGATATACATTTGTTATTGCATCACATGAAGAGGAATTCAAAAAGATTGCAACTAGTGTTGTGAGTCTATATGCCTAAACCATTTAGATTCATTGTATACTATCTCCTTAATAGTCTAGCTACATCAAATTTCGATTGGTATAAAAGCTCATCGAATATTATATTAATAGCAATATTTATAACAACTCTTATATCTGGGAATATCCCTCTAAAGGCTATAGTAGCTTTTCTCCTATTTTCAATTCCTCTCATAAGATTTAGAATACCTCTGTATATAGCTATCCTCTCAATACTTCCAGCTCTTCCCACATTCCTCATAGGGATAATATTTGCCTCTCTTACTATAGCCATAAATAGCTTTATCAAGGCATACACTATATCGATGCTAACACTAGCAATTCTACACTACATAAATATCTCGGAAATAGCTTTTATAGCAGATAAAATAAGGAGAGGGTCATCTATATACATAATGCTGATATTCAAATCAATACCACAGATATTGAAGGAAGTTGAAGAAGCTTTATTCATAGCAGAGACAAAGGGCAAAGAGATTTGGAGAGGTATTGCTGTAGCAACCCTTGCAACATATGAACATGGAGTTCTACATGAGGAGGGGCTGTATACAAAAAATATCTATAGAGTAGCTCCAAGATATAGAGTTAGTGCTATCATATATACAATAGTAATATTTATACTCATTCTAGCAATGTCTATTCTATACCAAGGCTAACATCATTAGCATAATCCTTTAAGCTCTTCTATAGATCCCTATAGTATATCCATAGGCTATGATATGTCCATTTACCTCCTTTAAGAATTCACTTGGTTTTAGACTAGGGGTTCTAATGTCAATATCTAATGCTAGAACCATGAATATATATCTATGTGGTTTATCGCCTTTGGGTGGACATGGTCCACCATACCCAATTCTACCAAAATCATTAAATCCTTGGAATCCTATTTTAGTCTCAGCTAGCTTTGGAATAGAAGCTGGAATTTCTATTCTAGATGAAGGTTTTATTGAGTAGAGAAGCCAATGATAAAATATTCCTCCTGGAGCATCTGGGTCATAAACAATTATGGCGATACTTACGGTTTGCGATGGAACTCCCTCTATTATTAATGGAGGTGAGATATCACTTCCATCACATGTAAAGGCTGTTGGTATAGTTTCATTTGGTCTAAACTCAGGGCTTTCAACTCTAATTGACCTACTGGCTCTAGTAAGAGATGCAGAAAGCTCTAATGGTATTGGAATGCTTATCTCTATAGGTTTTTGAAAATATCTTTGAAGATATAAGTAAACTCCTATAGCTACACTAGCTATAACAACAATAACTATTAATATTAATACTATGGGTCTCAAAATACTACACCTATATCTGATAAAATTTAATAAGATAATAAAGTAATGTGTACAGAAATGCAAAGGTCATTTAGGGGTGGAGTACGATCATCAATCACTTTTGGAGTCTCCAATCATCCCATAATTCATTTAAAAACTCTGCCTTATCACTTTTCATAACTTTCATTATCTCTAATTTCTTTTAATCTTAGTCTCCTATATAGAAGAGCTTATAGATATTTCTACAAAAGTATACTAATAAGATAGGGATGAACTTGATAAACTAAGTGAGGAAAACCTTTATGAACTCCATGTCCTCCAAGAAAGGCTCGCTCTCAAAGAATGGCATGAAACAGACGCAAATGGGTGATGGAGATAGGTAGTTACAATGAAATTGAATCCTATATTTTGTTCTGTCTATATCAATGATCAACATATAATTAGTGTACCATAGTTTATTATTACAGCTGTTTAATGATGTTTAAACCATTTTTATCTAGGTAGCTATGGATAACTATAAGTGTATGTTATGAAGAGAGCACAGCTCTTTACCCCTCTTGAAAATGGTATTGTTAGGTGTGATGTTTGTGAGAGGAGGTGTTATATAAAACCTGGTCAGAGGGGGTTATGTGGAAATTATGTTAATATTGATGGAGCTTTATATCATTTTGGATATGGAAAGCTTAGTGCTATTGAGAGTAGACCTATAGAGATAAAACCTCTTTTTCACTATTGGCCAAATAGTACAGCTCTAACATTTTCTAATTGGGGATGTAACTTCTTCTGTCCATGGTGCCAAAACCATCATCTAAGTTTTAGACTTCCTAAGGAGGATGATAGTATCTATACACCTCAAGACCTTCTTAAGATGGCTATAATAAATGGTGATGAGGGTTTTTCTGCAAGTTTTAATGAGCCTACAACAAATTTTGACTTTTTAATAGATCTAGCTGAACTTGCAAAGAATAATAATCTCTATTTCATGATGGTTACAAATGGTTATCTAACTCTTAGAGCTATAGACATGTTATTTAGTCTTGGTGTAGATGGATGGAGTATAGATATAAAGGGGTGTCCAAAGATAAAAAGAGCTTTAGTATCCATAGATCATAGCATTGTGTATAGAAATGCTAAGTACATAATAGATTTGGGTGGCCATGTTGAGATGGTATATCTCGTTATTACAAATACAAATGATTTTAATGAATGTATTGAGTGGATAATAGATAATCATATCAATAGACTTGGAGCTAATATACCTCTACATATAAATAGATATTTTCCTGCACATGTATGGAGAGAACCTCCAACTAATATTAATATTCTTAAACATATTGCCGATAGGGCTAGGAAGGAGGGAATAGAATATGTATACATAGGCAATGTTCATGACCCTGAGCTAGAAACTACAAAGTGTCCAAAATGTGGTAAGGTATTAATTAGAAGGGTTTACTATAGAGTTACACATTTTGATCTTGATAGAGATGGAGAGAAATATAAGTGTCCAAGGTGTGGATATATAATACCGATAAGAGGTAGATATATACCATGGAAATAGTGTTTAGACCCATAGGATATGTAAGAACTAGATATAGTGATGAAGAGGTTTCAAAATCTATAGAAGGTGTTGATGGATATATAGAGATTCTACCCGAATATGAAGAGGGCTTAGATGGGATAGAGGACTTCTCCCATCTGGTTGTAATAGCCTATCTACATAAGGTTGATAGAAATAGCTTTCCATTGAGGGTAAAACCATTTAGAAAATTTGCTAGAGTTGGTATATCTCTTCCGGAGGTGCCATTGGTAGGCGTATTTGTATCCAATTCTCCACATAGACCTAACCCCATTGCTTTAACCATAGTGAAACTTGTTAAGAGGAATAGAAATATTCTCTATGTATCTAGTCTAGATCTATATGATGGTACTCCTATTCTAGACCTAAAGCCATATGGATATGGAATGAGGATAAAAGATATAAAGGTTCCTAGATGGTATGAAGAAGCATGGAATTTGATAAAAAGTATATTTAGGCTGACAACCCTTGACTAAAGCTGGTATGGGTCTGTTTATTGTTTTAGAGGGTATTGATGGTGCTGGGAAGACAACTATAGCCAAAATGCTTTTGGATGATCTTGAAAGAAATGGTTATAGAACTATATACACCTTTGAGCCATGGACAACAAGATTCGTTGAAGATCTAAAGAGCTTGGGTATGCGGAGGGATGCATATATAGATGCACTTATATATGCAGCTGATAGACTTGTCCATGTTAAGGAGGTCATAGAGCCTGCTATTAGAGATGGATATATAGTTGTATGTGATAGGTATTTCTATAGTAGTGTAGCTTATCAATCAGCTATGGGGGTTCCTATGGACTGGATAATAACTTTGAATATGTTTGCATTGAAGCCAGATCTAGCTATATATCTAGATGTAGAGCCTGAGATTGGTATTGCTAGGAAGAGGGGATATAAATCTAGATTTCCTGAATATGAAGAATATGGTATTCTTAGGAAAGCTAGGGAGATATATCTTGAGATGGTTAGGAGGAATATGTTGGTGTATATCTATGCTGGTAGAGATATTGGGGATGTGTATAGAGATGTTAGAAATATTGTTTATAGAGCTATAGAGCAGAGCTATAGGCGGTAGACTAAATGATGAAATATCTTTGTGATTCTCTGTATTAACACCTTTATCTTTGTCCAGAATCTATTGAGATAAACCATTATAGCCATTGAAATATTCTTAATCCTCATATTCCAAAGAGCTATCCTGCGTCTTAGATGTCTACGGTATATACCTATCAGCATAGCTATAAACATAGCTGATGAATATGTTATCGCTATAGCCATTGGAAAACCTATAGAGTAGACCATATTGTCATAAGTTCTTCTTGTTATAGTTGTTGTAATGGTCTGTGTAGAGAACACAGTATTTGTAGTTGTAGAGGTATAGCCAACTACAATATATCTGAGCTGTGTTGCTGTTGTTGTATATGGAAGCACATATGGGATTGAAATAGTTGTATTTCTTAGGAATGTTGTTGCCTCTGTGAATATCTTTGTCCTCTCTACTGTTGTATAGACTGTAATTGACTGTGGAGTTATTGTCACAGTCTTGGTCTCAGTCTCAGTATATCTCTCAACAATAGTTGTTGGTATTACTTCTCTTACTGTCTTCTCCACAGTAATTGTATTGTTTATTGCAACTGTTTTTCTCTTCTACAACATGTCTCGTCACAGTTTTTGTAATGATTATAAGAATTACAGAATCAGGAATACTGTTAACAGCATATATCGGAAGTGCTTTTATTGAATATATAACCCATCTCTCATTGGTTAAACCTAGAGCTTCATCATATCTAGCAAAATATATATATTGATACCATCTGAAGCAACCCTACCCCTATAAACATAGCAGCTATAGTCACGACAAGGCAAGACAAATCTATCTATACGTGTTAGATTCTTGGCATAGGTATCGATTACAGTTCTCCAATAGTCACCCTGTTTAGTTATCCCTATAGCGAATATCGTATTGTTTATATATATATCGCTTTGAAATACAGTACATCACTCTTAGTATATCCAATTACGTCCCCCTGTAGAGTTTATAAGAGCTATCCCATTTCCAACAACATATCCATTGCCATTCTCATCAAATACAACTGTAGATGCTCCTGCGCCACACAGCCCATCTATGTTTATAGCTTTTACATGTGTTAGATTGGTATCTAGAATCTCTATCCTCCAACAAGCGTTGTCTACATCTGGATTATAGTAGTAGCCAACTACCCATAACTGTTTAGTGAAATTGTTATACGTTATTCCAAAAGCCCATGAATCTTCAGGTGAGGGCTTCCAGCTCTTAGCGTATACAGGAGATAGGATGTCTATTCTCCATTTCTCTACATGCCACTCCATACCTGTTGGAGACATCCCAAACCCAGCTATATAGAGATGTTCACCATCGCTATCAACAGAATATGCCCAGCCGCCACCAATTGAAGGAATTGATGTTCTGCTTCTCAACACATTTAAATCTGTGTCAAGTTCTATAATAAGCCACTGCCAAATACCTGGTGTAGAAACATTTGCTCCCACCACATAGAGTTTTTCGTCAACAAATAGGCATTCAAATGGTATTCCAAATCCATAGACCTTCCACGCCTCTAGCTCTCCATCATATTTATACCTCTTCTCAATTCTTATCATAGTATGCTGGGTAGAGTTTCTCGCAACGCCTACAACATATATATAGTCGCCATATATACATGTTGCTGTAGCCCAATCGTTATACATAGATGGATTGATATATCTAACCCAGTTAATATATGTAGCAACATCTCTACTACTTGCAAAAGAGATAGATATTCCTACTAGTGATACTATAATCATAATTAGTATAATTAGTAGGGGTACCCCATCTATACACACTTTCACTAGAGGAAACCCTACTATGTTATACTATAATTCAGAACTATATAAGGCTTACGAAGACTATTATAGGGGATGTACAGAGAAGTATATAGATAATCCTTAGTTTGATTAAGGATATAAGATGTGTGGAGATTTCTATAACAAGGTTATTCTATTATTTTTCTAAACCATATTGATGCAAGGATTATAGATGATATAGTAAATGTTATTACTATTCCTAGATCTAGTAATATATCTATAGAGCTATTGTATATAAGAAGCCCTCTTAAAACTTCAACTATATATGTCAGAGGGTTTCCTATTGCAATGATTTTTAGAGCTAGAGGCATTATATCTATGGGGTATAAGGCATTGCTTGTAAAGAATAGTGGCATTGTTATCGCATTTATTATGCCCATAAATCTTTCTCTAGTTTTTAATAGAGATGCTATGAGTATGGAGAGTGCTGTAAATCCCATACACCCAATTATTAAGACTATAAATGCTATCAAAATGTTTAGGGGGTTGTAACATAGTTTAGCACCAATAGCATATGCTATTATAAGTATTATCAATAGCTGTGTAGAGGCTCTTATAGCACCTGCAAGAGCTCTTCCAGTTACAATAACTATTCTTCTTAGTGGTGTTGTTAATAGTCTTTTGAGTATTCCAGAATCTCTCTCCCATACAAGCATAATTCCATAGGCTAGAGATATGAATACTGCTGATTGCATCATTACTCCTGGTGCTATATATGTGGCATAGTTTACACCTATAGGTAGATTCATTCTTGATCCCATTATCTCAGCAAATATTGTTAGCCAGAGGATTGGCTGTATAGCTCTTGTAAATATCTCTAAAGGGTCATGTCTAAGTCTTCTAAGTTCAAGTTCTGCAAAGGTTATTATTTCTCTAACTATACTCATCATCCTCCCCTCCTGATAGCTCTTCTCATAGATCTAACCTCTCCAATCCTACCAAGCTTCTCTGCTTCCTCAATAGTCATACCTGTAAGTTTTATAAAGATTTCATTGAGTCCAGATCTAGCTATAGTTGCTTCATATACATGTAGACCTGTCTTCTCTAGAACATCAATTAGATTAGGTAGTATTTTTGCAGGTTCTAGAACCTCTATGATAATCTCATTATTATTAATCTTAAGTATGCTTCCTATTCCGAGATCCCTAACTATCTTTAGAGCGCTTTCAACTCTATCTACTTTTATAACTATTTTGTCATAAACCTTAGAGTATTCCTTTAGCTGATTATAATCTCCTTCAGCTATAATTTTACCCCTATTCATTATGGTTATCCTCTCTGCATAGTTTTCTGCTTCATCCATATAATGAGTGTTGAATATTATTGTTGTTCCATACTCCTTTCTATACTCTAAAATTCTCCTCCAAACAATTTCCCTAGCTCTAGGATCTAAACCTATTGTAGGTTCATCTAGGAATAGTATTCTAGGTCTAAGCATTAATGCTATAGCTATTTCTAATCTACGAATCATACCTCCTGAATATGTTCTAACAAGTCTATTCCTATCCTCATAGAGCCCCATAAACTCTAGAGCTTCATTTATAACCCTTTCTCTTAGAGATCCTTGAATACCATATAGCTTAGCATATATAAGAAGATTTTCATATCCAGTGAGATCAGTCCATACAGAAAATTCCTGTGGAACATAACCTATTAGCTCCCTAACCTTCTGACCCTCTCTAACAACATCATACCCAAGGATGCAAGCATATCCAGATGTTGGTGGTATTTGTGTAGTTAGTATCCTCATAAGAGTTGTCTTACCAGCACCATTAGGACCTAAAATAGCTCTAATCTCTCCAACATTAACAGAAAGACTTACACCATCGAGAGCTCTTATAACTCCATTATAAACTTTAACTATATCTCTAGCCTCAACAGCTAGAACATCATTGCTATTAACCATTGTATTACGCCTATAAGGGTTTGGAGCCCTATCACTACTTATAAACTTAGTTTGTATTCATTTATACACCATAATCTATTTTTAAGTGCTTCAAAAGTAGTGTATATAGGTGTATGTATGTTTCGTGGAAGTATATTTGTAGATCCATTCATATCTATAGGTCGTATAAGTAGAAGGATATATGGGCACTTCATTGAGCACTGGGGCAGGTGTATCTATGGAGGTATATGGGTTGGTCCTAACAGCTCTATCCCAAATATAAATGGCTTTAGAAAGGATGTTATAGAGGCTGTAAGAGGGATAAGAGCATCTATAGTTAGATGGCCAGGTGGAAACTTCTCCTCACAATATCACTGGCTTGATGGTATTGGCCCTAGAGAGAATAGGCCTAGAAAACTCAATCTAGCTTGGATTACTAAAGAGGGTGCAGAGATAGAAATAAATGAGTTTGGTACTGATGAATATATAGAGTGGGTTAGACTCATAGGTGCAGAGCCCTTTATAGTTGTCAACATGGGTAATGGCTCACCCGAGGAGGCTGCTAACTGGGTAGAATATTGTAACTCTTCTAAAGATACATATTTTGCTAGACTTAGGGTAAAATATGGGCATAGAGAACCCTATAACGTGAAGATATGGGGTCTTGGCAATGAGCAGTGGGGTTGGTGGCAGGTAGGTTTTACACTTAGTGGAGAGGAATATGGTAGAAGGGCTCTGGAATTTGCTAATGAGATGAAAAGAGTTGATCCATCGATAGAACTTGTAGCAGTGGGTCATGATGAAGATATGGAGTGGAATATAGATATGCTGAAGATGCTTAAGGACTATATAGACTATTTATCTATACATACATATATATGGCCAGAGAACTATAGCTATGAAGATTTTGTAGCTACATCTCTCCTAATAGAGGATAAGATTAGAGCGGTATATAGCACTATTGTATATGCCAAGAATAGATATGGTATTAAAAAGGATATAAAGATAGCATATGACGAATGGAATGTATGGTATCCAGAAGCAAGAGATTATCCATATATACAGATAACAAGTGTAAAAGATGCTGTATGGACAGCTCTATTCCTAAATACTCTACATAAATATTCAGACCATGTCAAAATAGCTAATTTTGCACAACTTGTAAACTCTATAGCTCTTATAATAGCTAGAGATGATGGGTCATTACTTCTAACACCACAGTATTTAGTATTTAAGCTGTATACCATGCACAATGCTAGAGATGTTGTTAAAACAGTTGTAGAATCACCATCGTATATATCTGAAAAGCTGGGAAAAGTTGTTGATTATATAGATGTATCTACCCTTAGAGAAGATAACATACTATACATCTATATAGTCAATAGATCTAGAGATGAGGAGGCAGAAATAGATGTACACATAAAGAATTTGACTCCAAAAGCAGTTGAACATCTATATATAGCAGGAAGGTCTATAGACGATAAAAATACATTTGATAATCCTAACAATGTAGAGATAGAGAATAATAAAGAGTTCAGCATCCTAGGCAACACAATTAATGTTAAGCTCAAACCACACTCTATCAACATGTTAAAGATATATACATGACATATATTTTCTATGGAGCAGTTCTATCACCTTGGTAAATCTATCTAATGCTATTCCTAAGATTTTTAAACTCATTAAATATTTGAACAGCAGAACTTGTACCAATTCTCTCTGCTCCAAGGAATATCATAATAATGGCTTCAATTGCATGTCTTATACCTCCAGCCGCCTTAATCTTTATTCTACCCCTTGCAACTCTAGCCAATAACTCAATATCGTGTATAGATGTTGCTCCAAAGAAACCTGTAGCTGTTTTAACAAAATCTGCTCCTCCACTAATTACAATTTCTGTTGCTCTAATCTTCTCTTCATCTGCTAGTAGTGGTGTCTCTATAATTACCTTTAATATAGCTCCATAACTCTTAACAATATCTCTCATCTGGCTAATCTCTTCTTCAACATATTGATATTCTTTATCTCTAAATGCCTGGAGATTCATAACCATATCAATTTCTTTCACCCCTAGACTAAGAAGTTCCTCTGCCTCGCTAAGCTTTGCCTTAATTGTTTGGAACCCCATGGGAAAACCTACTACAGATCCTATAGATATATCTTCGGATAGTCTATTCCTCAAAACAAACTTTGCATGGTAGGGCGAGAGAAATAGGTTTTTAAATCCATATATCCTTGTATCCTCTACATACCTCTTAACAATATCTAGAGAAACATCTTGTTTCAATAATGTATTGTCTATAAGCTCTGCGAACTGCTTCTCACTGAATCTCTTTATGAATTCATAGATCATATCGTTTATGGTGATAACCAATAAAATCTCCTCATTTGAATATAACGATTTCTACAACACCCTTCTTAGCTCTTATCCTAACATTATTTGGATCTGGTGTAAATGGTAGTGTTATAGCTGTTTTATACTCTGATACCTCTACACCCCTATATCTATTGGACCAATCCTCAAGATTTATCTTAGATTTTAACTTAGCTGAGATATACATGATATTTCCACTAAATTTTACATCTAGAGTTCCAGTAGCTGAATATGGAAGATCTAGATATATAACAATTCTATCGCCTAAATCTCTCATAGTGTATAAAGGTTCTATAGTTTCTCCATGTATTCTAGGAGCTTCATATGAATACCAAGACGGTCTTATGGATGTAAATGTTCTCTCAATCTCTCTACTAATCCTCTGAACCTCTCTTATCATCTCACTCTCAAGATCCTTTAATCTCTTCTCAAATCTCTTAAAGAATTCATCTATTACATCACTCATTATCTCACCCTATGTATATAGAGGTACACTATATTCAACTCCTCTTCTAATCTGTTCAAAGGACTGCATAAGATTCCTCATATGTTCTCTAGCTCTCATCTTTATAATCTCTGCCTGCTCCAAAAGCTTATCTACATCTATCTGTACATTTAGAACTCTTCCTAAACTCAATAGAACTTTTGCTGCAGCTTCAGGATCAGGAAACTCTAGAAATGATTCTGACATTAGTAGTGCTCCCAATATACGTTTTCTGAAAATCTCCTTTATAAAAGTGGCATAAGGCCCTGATAAAATCCCATTTTCAAGCATTTTTATACCACTTTCACTAAATATCTTCTTCATCTCATCGAAAGGAGATATGAAATATGTTGAGAGATCCTCAACATCAATTCTATTATGTATCGGCAATCCAGTGATACCGATTAACTGATCAACACCTCTTAATCTAGCATAATCAATAACAGCACTAACAAACTTTGTAGAGACATCTATTGGTAGAGAAATCTCTGTATAGACAACCATAATCCTATCCCTTGCAAAAATCCTTATAGGAGGTCTTGGAATACCCCTATGTATAATCATTATTGGCTGAAGATATGGTGAATCAACACCTCCTATCTCATCAAGCCCCATCTTATTGATCATATAAGATGCCGCTATAACCCCTACTAAACCAGCATCAGGAAGAGCTAATACCATAGTACTTGGTCTATTTAATGAAAAGCTCTTATATTCAATAAATGTAAATCCATCTATTAATTCCTCTCTAAATATCTCCATAGATAATCACTATATAGACTACCTAGATCAAGTTTATAAATCTATAATATCATATCACGTTATGGCTAATCCTATCTATATCTTATACTTGGGAATTAGTTATCCAATATTGGTATAGCCAAACGAATTTGTATAATGTCTTTTTACATATTCTTACAGTATTTATAGATATAAGCTTATATATCTCTTCCAATCTATGAATATAAATAATGTCTCTCATCTATCTATTGATATTATGGGGTAGATAATATGGCCAAGGGTAGTGAAGCTCAATATACCTGGCCTAAGTATGTATGGATGAATGGATCTATTGTTAGGTGGGAAGAGGCTAAGGTTCATGTATTTGTCCATGGTCTTCACTATGGGACAGGGGTCTTTGAAGGAATAAGGGGGTACTATGATGGTGGATATATGAGGATATTTAGACTTGATGATCATTTTAAGAGGCTTTTTAGATCTGCAAAGATACTGCATATGGATATTCCATATACTCTTGAAGATCTTGTAAAAGCAACTATAGATCTTGTAAAAATCAATCAATTTAAAAATGATATATATATAAGGCCCATTGCTTTTAGGGGTCTGGGGAGCTTTGGTCTAAGAGCTAAGAACCCTGTGGATGTTGCTATAATAGCTCTAGAGTTTGGCAAGTACCTTAAGCCTGATGGTATAAAATGTACTATTTCCTCGTGGAGAAAGCCTAGCCCAGATTCAGTGCCTATCTATGCAAAGCTTACAGGGATGTATGTTCTATACCATTTAGCTTCCATTGAAGCAGCTCTTCACGGATATGATGAAGCTATACTACTTGATAGCGAGGGATATGTTGCTGAGGGTTCTGGAGAGAATATATTTATAGTTAAGAATGAGACTCTAATAACACCTCCAGTATATGATGATATATTAGAGGGGATAACACGTAATACCGTTATTACCCTAGCTAAAGAGGAGCTTGGGCTACAGGTAGTTGAGCGTAGGATAAGGCGTGAAGAGCTATATACATGTGATGAAGCATTCTTTACAGGTACAGCAGCTGAGGTAACACCTATTATAGAGATAGATGGTAGAGTTATTGGAGATGGCAGGATTGGGAGGATAACAAGGAAAATAATTGATCTTTATAGACAGGTAGTTCTCGGAAGAATTAAGAAGTATGAGAATTGGATTACAAGTATAGCTATAGAATAACTCTTTTTATATAGTTTTTCAGCATATATCTCTGGGGCCATAGATTTGAAGCCCTATGTAGTTAGATTCATATCTTATGAATCTGGTAGGGGTAAGACAAAAGCTCTTGTATATATAGCTCAAAGACTCATCTCTAAGGGCTATAAGGTTTCAGTAATTAAGCATGCTTTTCATGGAATTGATATAGAGGATAAGGATAGCCATATATTTATCCTAAATAGTGTTGAAGAGGTTGTTGTATCCTCTAGAGATATAGGGGTTCTATATATAAATAGATGGGTAGATTCTCTAGAAAAAGCATTAACTATTACTACAAATCCTATAGTACTTGTAGAAGGTTTTAGAGAGAGTGAGATAGGAGATGTAATAGCTATTGCCATGGACTGTAAAGAACTTGAGAATCTGGTGAAGTATAAACCGTTGCTAGCAATTCTATGGAATAAAGATAAATGCTATAGCGATATAAGACTCTACGACTTTAATGAACTTGACGAGGTTGCTGAGGTTATTGAGAATAGAGCTGTTGAATGCATACTTAACCAACTACCTAAAACTAACTGTGGTTTCTGTGGATATTCAACATGTAGAGAGTTTTCATATGCATATCTAAGGGTATATATAAGGATGTGTCCAACAATCTCAGATATAAGACTCATGGTTAACGATATTGATATACCTATGAATCCATTTGTTAAAAATATGCTGTTCTCACTAGTTCAAGGCTTTCTCAATTCTTTAAAGAATGTGCCAAGAGATAGAAGAAGGATATCTATAGAGATAAAGCTTTAACAATAGATATATCTCTGTTATGTCTTTATTATCTATTCCCTAGAGCCTTTCTAAGTATTTCCTTTACCTTCTCTTTATCCTCCTTAGCGCTCTCTATAAGTATTCTTATCATTGAAGCTAGATCTCTATCACCAATAAGAGTTGCGATAGAGTCCTCTATAACATTCTCATCTATGTATATCATCTTTATCGTCATACCACCATCTATAACTATATTTACACCTGTAATCCACTCTGCTTCATCGGATGCTAGAAATGCTACTAATGCGGCTATATCCTCAGGTCTTCCAACTCTTCCAGCTGGATGCTGTCTATGATCTAATGGAGATAGCTTTGGCTCTTTCCTAGGTATCTGCCATAAACTTGTATCTATCCATCCAGGTGAAACTGCTAAAACTCTTATCTTATATGGTGCTAAGCTTATCGCTAAAGCATGTGTCAAAGCTAAAAGCCCTCCTTTAGATGCTGAATATGGCTCTGTATGTGGTTCTGATTGAAGAGCTCTTGTAGAGGCTATATTTATTATTACACCACCTCTACTCTTCATATATCTAACAACATGTTTACTGCATAGATAAGGACCTGTTAGATTTACATCTATAATCCTTCTCCACTCATCAATACTCTGAAGCTCTATAGGTTTACCACTAAATCCTATGCCAGCATTATTGATAAGAACATCTATCGATCCAAAAGTTTTATATACTTTGTCAATAGCTCTCGAAACCTCTTCCTCTATAGATACATCAGCCTTTATAAAAATCGTCTTTAGACCCATAGAAACAAACTCTGCCTCTCTAACTCTACCAGCATATTCATCTATATCCAGTATAGCTGTTCTACATCCTTCTGAGGCGAGGCGATAAGCAATTGCAGCACCTATACCTCTTGCACCACCAGTTACAATACATGTCTTATCTCTAAATCTTTCATACATATGTATCACAACCCTAAATAGTATCTATGAGCTATATAAGCATTGAGACTGAAATCGCTTAAAATATATGAAAAGAGTTGAAAAGAAATAACCGATAATAATTAGATAGTTCTATTTGTAATCTCCTTCTCTAATCTCTGTAGCTCTTCCAATATTCTCTGGAGAGACTCTATCAATTCTTTTACTTCCTGCTGCAACCTTTTAATACTTTCTATAGCTGTAGCCCCCTCTACAGGTAGTCTAAATGTCTTTATATACATATCGAATTCTGTTACAGTTAATCTCTCTAACACTTGTAAGGTGTATACATTTCCTGTTGATGCATCTACAAAATCTATGTATAGAACGCCTCTACCATCATTTGTAATTATGGATACCTTCCAATACAGAGTTTCATTAGATATTATCGGTATAGGCTCTGTCAACATAAACTTACTCCAATCAAGTGTAGGATGAGCCTTCTGAACATATGAAGCTATCCTTGATGCTCCCATCAATGTCTTTTCAGGTCTATAGACAAGTATCTTCGGCTCTATTGTCTTAGCATCGACATATATTATATACTTTATGGCATAACCCTCACCAGCTGGCTCTACAGTGAAGACCCAGTATAGATTTCTATTACTGTCAAATAGGAGATAAGGTTGCTTTATATATCCCACATCTCTAATCTCAAATGTTTGTCTCTGTAGAACTACTTCCCAGAAGCCTGCATACCACCGTAGTATCTCTATCCATTCTCTTGCAAGATCATCAGGTATTATAGGTATTTCATATGACTCAAATATTCTTCTAGCTAGAGGGTGTTGCATAAGTTCTTTAGCTTCAACAATATGTATATCTCCATTCTCCTCTATAATAGCATATCCATAGAGCATAGGTATAGAATATGTGAAGCCCTTTACCCATGTCTTTATCGGTATAAGTACATAGATCTTTCCATCGATATAGACCTCTATATTGTCATCAATAAGAGGTTGAAGTGCTAGTGCCCTAGCCTTTAGCTGTCTCAATAAGGTGTCTATATATAGAGGTGTTATCCTTGTCCTATGGAGAGACCAGTAGAGAGATCTATTTATAAACACTACATGTGGTGGATATATAGAGCCATTAACCAATACAACCCCATATGCATCCCTAAAAATCTCATTCCATATACCTGAAGGCTCTATAATCCAGTTATATATTATAGAACCATTGATATAGTATTCATATGATTCCTCAATATATATCCTATGTGTTGGTAGAGTTAGGAAAGAGGTAGCATATGCAAATGCTGTCTCCTGAGGAATTATACGAGTCATAGACACCTCTATAGGTCTATCTATAAAAACTACATAGTTATCCATAAGATATCGAGCACCTCCAGGGGTAACTATAGTAGCATTGTATACTACCCCTAGAATAGCTATAAATAGCATTAATAGGAATATCGCTGTTCCCCAACCTCCATACCTTATACCCCTGATCCTATCTCTAATCTGCTCCCTAGTCCATCTACCCATATAGTCATAGTAATAGTCATAGCTTCTAGATCTAGCAGAAGATATAATCCTTGCTATAAGAATAGCTATACATATAATGACTATAGAGGCAAAGATGAACGTTCCTATAGCCATACTATTGAAATACTGTGCAAAAAATCCTAAAAATAATACAAATCCACCACTAAAAAATGAGAATATATATAGAAAGACTATTAGCATCAAAACCAAAGCTATTCTCCGCATAATTTACACCGACAGAGCTAGAATTAATAGAACCGACTTAAAAACTGATTTAATGTTATGATAAGAGGTATTGTTTTCAATATACATAGTCTATATAGATGATCAAAATATGATATCGTAATTCAATTCTATATTCTCTTAACCACAACCCTCTCTCCCTCTTTCACCAATCTCAGCTTTTCTAAACCCTCAACCACATACCCTATAACATTCACAGGACTTGCAGGTCTAATCTCATTTGGTTTACTAATAGGTGTTGGTCCAAAGAATATACAGAGAGCTTGTCCGGGTGGCCAATATGCAACTATACCTTTATCAACAATGCTATCAGGATTCTCTAGAGGTACTGCTATAGGTGTTGAGAAATATATTTCTTCACCCCATAGATTCACCTCACTCTCGAATGGAATATTCTTAAGTAGAGCTTCTATAGTTTTTAGATTCTTATTGATTATTTCTACAACTATGTCTCCAATACTCTCAGGAAATGATATTATAATTCTTGTCATAGTTAGACCCAATAGACTAAGTTTAGGGTTAGATATATAGATCTATTGGCAGAGGTATATGAAGATTATAATAATATTGTTGCAAAGTCTGATTGCGTTATATATCAAATATATATGTCAATAGGTAATAAGGGAGAACCTATAGTATATCTCTAGCTGAGACTTATGCTATATCTAAATCTCAGTATAGTGTTAGCTCCATTGCTCTATGTCATGTCTATAATTGGAATTATAAGATTTTTTAGAAAGATTCTAAGAGTAGCTCTATGTATTTTATCCTTCGCATTAGCTACCTCTATATTTATTGATTATATTTCTGGGCATCTTCCATGGATAGATAACTTAGATATAGTATTATTAGGACACTCTTTATCAGTTTCATATGGATATATCAATTCATTTCTTCTACTTACTGCATCAATAATAATCCTATCAATAGCTATATACAGTAAACACTATATTAGGGAACATGGAGAAATAAATGAAGCTTTGTATTGGCCTCTATTAACAATTCTATATGCAAATATTATTATTCTAAGTATTGTTGATAACTATCTCATGTTTCTAATGTTTAGTGAACTTTCTGCACTAATGTTTGCTTTCCTGATAATTACAGATCATAGTAATATAGAATCCAGATATATATCTAGACTCTATCTAACCATAGACATTCTCTCCGGCATAGTAGTACTAATTGGAGTGACAATAATATTTATTGAGACCCAGGGATATAAATACCAAAATATCATATTATTACCAGATAATATGCTTAACATAGTCTTAATGCTAATGACAATAGGATTCATGGTCAAAGCTGGTATAGTGCCATTCCATTGGTGGTTACCTAGAGTTCACGCTGAAGCTATAACACCCCTCTCATCAATTGCTAGTGGGCTTCTAACAAGCCTTGGTCTTTACGGAATTATACTTATATATACTTTCTCAATATTCAGAATCCCATTTTATATAGTAATAGCTATGTATATAGCGGGTATGGCAAGTCTGATATATGGATCTATATCATCAATAGCACAAAGAGATATAAAGAGGATAATTGCGTATAGCACTATAGCTCATAATGGATATGCTATTACAATGCTATCTCTAATATATTCTATACAAGAACATTCTTTAGAGAACATAGAAATGGTACATATATCCACAGGCATATTACTTACATCAATACTTCTATATATATTCAACCACTCCCTAGCAAAATCATCTATATTCATGGCTACAGGCAGTATAGAGCTAGCTACAGGCACAAGAGATATAGATGAGATGATAGGCAGTGGAAGGAGGTTACAAGGATTGTTTATACTCTTTCTACTGATCTCTATATTTCTCATAGGGTTACCTCCAAGTATAAGCTTTATAGCTAAGTCCTTGGTACATATATCGATTTTAAGAATTAGTTTAACATATATTCATGATGTAGCTTTAGCAGGATTTTCATCACTATTGATAACAGCTATAATTGTAAAGCTTATCTACAATATTTTTATTGCTAGTTCTACGGAAAACAATGTTAGGATAGATAGGTATAGCATGACATATACCTTAATACCATGTTTAATCTCATTAATACCCCTACTCTTACCCTCATTGGTACCTATAATCACCTCAAATATCTATGAGAAGGCGTATAGATTTGTTGGAGGAGGAAGGACATTGTCATCATATGTAGCGTTCTATCCAATAATTGCAATATTCATGCCTAATCCACCACTACATGTATATAGTATATATGAAGAGATACTCATAATAGTTCTTCCTCTAATCATAGTACCCATATCTACATTAGTATCAGTAGCTCTACGTCGATATATCGAGAATTTCTCCCATATCTTAAGCAGAGCAATTGAAAAATTATTACAGATACTGCATATGGGTATACTAAATAGTATTATATCGAAGATGTATTCCTTATTCTCTAAGTATGAAAGTGAATTCGTGATATCCCTAGCTCTATCCTTAATTATCTCAATCATCATCCTACTGATGGGAGTTCTATAGTTTTTATTATGTACATAAAACCTTTATATAGGTAGAGATGGAAAATAGTATTGGTTAAAGCAATGCAGCAAAGAATTGTTGTAATTCTCATAGTCTTGACAGTTGTAGCCATATCTATACTTCTCTCTCTTCACGATATAATGATCATTCCATTAGTAGCTATAGAGAATAAACTTAGAGAAATGTTTATATATTATTCATATAATACTGCTAATCCTATATCTGCTCTTGTACCTGCCATAGTCAATGCTATTATATGGGATTTTAGAGGTATAGATACATTCTATGAAACTGTAGTTCTATTTACATCTATAATATCATTGGCTGTTGTATACTATAATTATAGTAATGGTCTAGATAGAGAAGCTCTAGATAGAGTAAGGTTATCGCCTATAGCTATGACTGTTTTTCGCATTGTAATACCTGTAGCTATAGCTATAGCAATATCATTGGCTATTAACGGACATAGAACCCCTGGTGGAGGTTTTCAGGGAGGAGCTGTTGTAGCAGCTATGGTAGCAATTGGTATAGCTATATATTCAGCACAAGAGATCTATATAAAGCAGTTCGAATATAGTAAACTTATCAGTATTAGATCTATAGGTTTACTGGCTATTATAGTAACTGCTATGATTCCTGTAATAAGAGGATATATATTGGGATCCCATGGCTATATTTTTCAGAATCAATATAAGCCTGGTGCTATAGATGGCGTTAGCTATTATATAGATGGTGTTAGAGTCTCAGGAGTACTGCCGATATACAATGTCTTGGAGATGGTTATTGTTGCAACAAGTTTCATTTTAGTGCTAATGCTTTTGTATAGAAGGTATTGATGGTGTTATTAATATGGATATGATAAAGCTCTGTCTCAATTTGTTAGCAATATCGATTATAACGAATATTTTGTTAGCAGTATATGGTGTTGTTAAGAGACCAAGTATGATAAAGAAGATAATTGCTCTAGATATGTTAAACAATAGCATATGTATATTAGTGACCTATATAGGGTATATAGGTATTGGATCAGTACCACCGGTGTATATGAGTCATGATGATAAAACCCTAGAGTTATTGATCTTAAGAGCTGTTGATCCATTGCCACAGGCATTAATTGTTACTGCTATAGTGATAAATCTATCAATAACACTATTCCTATGTGTATTAACTCTACAAATATATAGAGTTGCTAAAACTACGAATATACATAGCATTTTAAGACAGAGGGAGCTTCTGGAGGAGCTTAGTGGAGGCTAGATAGGGAATGTCTATAGATATTTCTCTACTCATATCTAGTATCCCTATACTTGGAATAGCTATAGCACTAGCTATATTGTTAACATCTATAGTGATGAGAAATAGAAGTATTAGAACTATAATCCATGTTCTATTCCTAGTATTTCTATTTCTCATCACTATAGCTATAGCCATTATATTTATCAATCTCTATAATAATCCTGTAAGCTATTATTGTTTTGGTGGATGGCCACAGCCTCTAGGTATATGCTATATTCTTGATGCCTATACAACTTATTTTCTATTTCTAGTCTTAGTAGTATTTCTACCTATAGCACTATATAGTATATGGTATTCTAGACATATAGATAATTACTATTATCTCTACATCCTTATCATCATACATATATGTGGGTTAATAGCACTTTGCCTTACATCTGATTTCTTTAACATGTATGTCATGATAGAGGTCATAGGAATTTCCGCATATGGCTTAATAGCTTTTTACAGATATAGAGTTAGAGCATTAATAGCATCTATAAGATATGCAATTCTAGGTTCTCTATTTACCTCACTTTTATTTCTATCAATAGCAATATTATATTTATCAACAGGAAGTCTTAGTATAGCTGTAAATGGAGCTATTTTAAGAAATGATAATCTTGGTCTAGCTGTATCAGCTTCTCTAAGAAGTGTTGACGGTGTTATAATTTATATTGTTATCGCTATATGGATTGGGCTTTTCATATCAGCAATATTTCCTAACCATATCTGGCTTCCTGATGCCCATAGTGAGGCTCCTACAACTGTTTCAGCACTTCTATCAAGTCTAAGTGTTGTTACTGGGATATATATAGTTTCTAGGATCTACTATACATTGGTATACAACAGTATAGTTATGGATAGAATTAGTATAATTAATATAATTCTCATGGTTCTCGGATCTATAAGTAGTATACTTGGCTCAATAATGCTTATTAAGGAAGATGATGTTAAGAGGATTTTCGCCTATAGTACTATAATGAATATGGGCTATATAGTTCTAGGAATAGCTATAACAAATCCCATAGGTATAAAGGCATCATTACTACATACCCTAAGCCACGGTATTGGAAAATCCATGGCATTTCTATCCATAGGTATATTTATATGGAGATACCAAACAAGAAATATTTTTGCACTTGAGGGTAGAGGATATGAAAATCCAATAACAACAATATTTCTAACTATAGCTCTACTTAACCTAATAGGACTTCCACCAACAGCAGGTTTCTACAGTAAACTTATGTTAGCAAGAGCATTTCTAGAGACAAGAAACTATCCAGTCTTAGGAATATTCCTAGCAACAATAGTTATCTCTGCATATGGCTATAGCAGAGTATTGGAACATCTATTAAAACCACTACCGCCACAATATAGAACGCATGAAAAGGAACATCTATCTCCATTTGTAACATCATCCCTAGTAACACTATCTATAACAATAGTATTAGTGGTACTACTACAGCCATATATAGAGCAATTCTTAGATATAGCTACACAAAGCCTTATACACACATATGAAAACTATAGATATGTACTAGTAGAACAGCTACAGAATATATTAATACCATAGATAAATCAATCTCGATATACCTAAACAAATATAAATAAATTGATTAATACAACAGAACATTGCCATTATCCATCACGCCATTAATAGAATTGTGTGAATTCTAGCTACATTCTCTATATCGCCATCTATAATTATTAACCCGCCTCTTTCTATTTTGCCTAGGAAAGAAGTTTTATCTATTACCCAATACCCTCTTAACAGATTCTCTATGGAGAGGTGTTTGCCATGCAAAATATTTTCCTATACCAAGCTCCAAATCTTTTTCAGGTGGTGGAACATCTATCCATCCAAGTTCATCACGTTCCCAGATATCTACAACAAGATTCATCTCTATAAGCTTCTTCTCAAGTTGCTGAACCTCAGGCTCCCTAAGTCTCTCAAGAATTATATCAGGATCATAAATAATTTCTTCAAGAGCCCTCCTCTCCTTCTCATTCAGCATAGCCGTAAAAGACCTTAGCTTTCTATCTCTAATAAACTCAGTTAAAATATTATCAAAACTCCATCCAGAAATATACAGAGTTTCTAATATATCTGGATTTCCACCAGCTACCCTCCAAACATCTTCAAAAGAAGGTTTAGGCTCGGGTAAAACCTCATAGAGTTTTCTAAATCCATCTCTAGGCATGTTCCACATAATTCTAAAGGTTGCCCATCTATGTCTCCCTATCCTCTCCCTTGTAACACCCTCACTAGATGATACAAGAACAACTATCTTTTCATACTCCCCCGGAGGATATTCTATTAGATTCAATAATATCTTTGTATATATCTCTGCTTTATCCAACCCAATAGCCTGAAATATATCGTCCATCAAAACTGCTATCCTGGGTTTTCTAAGTTTATTCATAGCCCTACTAACAATCTTTATAGCTATATCAACAATCCTTGGATATGGATCCGGAAAAGATTTTAATACTTCTTCAGCAATTTCATGGATAGAAGGTGTATACATCAAGATCTCCCTCTCATCTCTAGCCAAAGGACTTACATAAACAACATGGTAACCAAATTCATCCTCAAGAATAACCTTAGCCTGTTTAAATAAAGCTGTCTTACCACAGCCCTCAGGGCCATATATAACATAAACTACATGTGTACCCCTCTCTGCATACTCCTCTATTTGTTTCAAAGCTTTTTCTCTATCAATAAACTCTATCTCTCTATCAGCAAAAACAATCTTTGTTCTCTTCATGGTATTCAAACTCTGTGTAGTGATACTAGCTTAAAGTACTATATATGTTTTAGCTGTTTCTATAGATAGCCTCAAGTACATCCTCCTTCAATTTCTAGAACCTTAACGCTTCACTAAGCTTCTTCTTTTCCTCAAGTAGCCTTTCCAATACTATCAGGTCTTCCCATGCAGGATGCTCAGCAACTCTACCTCTACGTATATACTCCTCCAGCTCCTCAGCACTTCGAACACCATATTTAGCAAGTATCTCAGCTATCTCAGCTTCTACAAGAGCAAGTCTACGTCTAAGCCAGAGCTCCACAGCTTCTCGCTCAAGTCTCTCTGGCGAGATTCCTAGTTGTTGTGCTACAGTATCTATAACTTTGGCCATACCCCTACCTTACATACCTTTATTAAACATAGTACAAAAAGCTCTAGGTATGAGACTTTTTTTCTAGAATATTATATAGTTACTTGTCTTAAATCTTTAGCTGACTAATATTTACAAGATTTTTGTTATTCTGATCAGCTATGATATATCTAGAAGCCGTGGACGAGAGAGCCGACATACTGTTATACAACATCTAAAATCTGTAGAGAGTATTCATAGCTATAAACTCTATTTAGACAAGGCTAGCATACCATGGTTCTAACCATTGTGCTGATTAGAAAACAGAATCTGGAGACAATGACACTAGGTATTACCAGGCTATAAAAAGAATTTGTATCACATAAACAAAAATTTGCTGAGATGTGCAATAATACGAATTTAAATAGATTCAGTGTCTAATTTCCATCTCGATATAGAAACATATTTATTGTGTGGAGCCCATGTACCACTCAACTGAAGATGTGAGAAACATGGATCGTAGAACAAAGTATATACTAGGTCTAAATGTGCTGGTAAGCACAATATGCTACTCCATTTCGCCGATAACCACATCTACATATACAGACATAATAACAACACCTCTGACAATCTTGCAACAATAACGTCTGTGATAAGCATAACTATAGTGATTCTATCATATATTGTCTTCTCCAGAAAAGAATTTGAAATATAGGGATGCAACAGATAGATCAAAACTCTACTTATCTCCCCACCATCAACATCTCATTATGTTTAGAAACACTGTCATAAGATTTTCATAGTTCTGTATCACGTCATTCAGATGTTTATACCCAGGATTGTAATATCTCTTCTATAGCTATGTACTGTATAGAGTGGTTGGACTATTATAGTGTGCTAGAAGACCCTGCGAATTTCTTTGATTCTATCAAAGTCTTTGTCATTTGATATAATCTCTTTTGCCCCTAGACGTATAGCACATGCAACGTGGAGCGCATCCTCAAGATCTATTCTATATGTATTCATAAGCTCTAAACCTCTCTCAAAATCTTCAAGGGTTAGAGGTTCAAAGAGTATACGATTAGAAAGTGCTTTGAATGCCTTTAACACATGTTCCACAAAGTCGCTATCTCTAAGATTTGTCTCCTTTAATCCACCTAAAATTACAAGAGTTTCATATATCGTGAGTGTTGAGGTTATATATGAACCTCGCTTAGAGACTTGAGCATATCTAAGCCATTCAGCTGCTCTATCACCAAAGTCTGGATGTCCTCCAAGCCAATATACAAATACATTTACATCTATGTACCTCTTAACCAATTTCCAAGAACCTCAAATAAGAATTCATCGAGATCTTCAGGCCATTTATCCACTTTAACAGAGCCCTTAAACTTCTCAACAATATCTTCAATGGGCTCTACAATAAGTCTATTACCCTCGATGTATATCTTCAGCAAAGTACCTTCCTTTATATTAAGTGTATCTCGTATCTCCTTAGGTATCACTATTCTACCCTTCTTCTCAACCCTTACTAATACTGCCATACTGGCAAAACCTAATATATAATATAGCTAGTGACACTTATAAACTTAGATCGGCAGATGCAACACATAGCTTAGTGCTACAACAGCGTTACACCATTACTTAACTCAGCTAGGTTCAACAATATAACAAATTATGGACTTTGAACTTGCTGATAATCGAATTGTGATGGTTCCACCGTTCAAGAGCTTCATAGATAGTGTACATCTAAAATTCTCAAGCCTTATCATATAGTTAGTCATGATAGGATAGAGCTCATACATTCTAAATTGAACTTTCTAATCTATGTCATTATTCCATTTTGTATAGTTTCTAAAATAGAATAGTGGTATGGAGATATGAATGTTGCATGAAGCCACATAATATGTTAAGAGAAATTTAACTTTTACAAAAGTTTATGAAGAGAGTTCTATTCTTGGTGCGGCGGCCGGGATTTGAACCCGGGATCTCCGGCTTGGCAGGCCGGCGTCCTAGACCAGGCTAGACGACCGCCGCCTGTATCACGTTTTTTGTGGTGTAGCTATAAATATTTTTGTTTTAAATCCAGTTTGTCTTTACTATTGTTTTTGGTGGTACATCTCTATATACTGTGATTCCTGGATATATTATTGAGTGTGATCCTATTTTTATCCCTGGCATTATCGATACATTTATTCCTGTTTTTACATATCCTCCTATTACTGCTCCTAGTTTTCTTCTTCCTGAGTCAATCCTTTTTCCATCTATGGTCATCTTAATGGTTTTCTCATCTAGTCTTAGATTTGCTATTTTTGTTCCTGCTCCAAGATTAACATTTTCAGCTACTATACTATCACCTATATATGATAGATGTGCTGCATGTGTATTCTCCATAACTATACTCTCCTTAACCTCTACAGAGAATCCTATATGAGATCCATCTAGTATTACTGTATATGGTCTTAGATAGCTATTGGGTCCTATAGAAGCATTTTTACCTATGTATACAGGTCCCTCTATATATGTAGCACCCTTAACAACAGCATTATCATCTACAATAACAGGGCCCTTTATAGTTACCATAGGATCTATAGAACCTCTGATATCTCTATAGCCAATCTTCTCCAGCTCTATTTTTGAAGCTTTTAGTAAATCCCATGGATATCCAATATCACTCCAACTCCTAGAATCAATAGTTATATATCTAAACTCTATACCCCTTCTATAGCCAAGACCTATAATATCTGTTAGCTCATATTCACCTCTAGGAGATAGACCTATTTCATTAACTAGCTCTAGAGTCTTAGAGGCAAATAGATATATACCTGCATTTGCAAGACCACTACCACCAGATAGAGGCTTCTCCTCAATACCTATAACCCTATTGCCATCGATCAACAGCTTTCCATATCTAGAAACATCATCTAGATATACACTTGTAACAATATTCCTATGTCCACCATCAACAATATTGCGAAGAACACTATAAACATTTTCAACATCTATATATAGATCTCCATATATAACAATAGCATCATCAAAAACTCTATCAATAGCAACCCTAACAGCATGAGCAGTACCAAGCTCCTGTCCCTGATAAACAAAAATAGGTTCTATACCAAGCTCACTAGATATACTCTTAACATATTCTATAACCCTTTCCCCCATATAAGAAACAACAATAGCAATATTCTTTATACCAAGCATGGATAATAGCTTTAGAGGTCTATATATCACAGGTTTATTGACTATAGGTAGCAAAACCTTTGGTCTAGTCTCAGTTAGAGGCTCTAGCCTATGACCTCTACCACCTGCAAGTACAATACCTATCAACAACTACACCTATTCGATAAGCAGAGTACCCCAAGATAAAAACCTTATTGGTATAGCAAGAATTAAGAATCTATAGAAAGAATTTTATCCAAATACTGCTTCTGTTAAACCAGGTTTTGCTATGACCACAGCTTTCCTAGGACCACTAGGTGTTGGAATAGCTATAAGCTTTGACTTTGCAAACTCAACCTTTCTTATAGGATAGATCTTCTTAGCCTCATTAAATATAGCTTGGTTGAAATCTCCAAACACCATTCCAACAGCAAATTCATCAAAAGTCTTCTCAGAAGCAATCTTTGTTACTAAATCCATCACAATCTTTCTAATAGCATGCCTCTGACTCGTTCCACATCTATATGTAGTCCATACCATAACCGTGGGTCTAACAATATAGCCATCTTTTGTTGTGACATTGAATATAGCTGTTATCTTACTGCTCTTCCTCCTAGTCAAACTCCTTATATAGTCTCTAGCAAGCTCATGACCCTTAAAAATTGTGTAAGCATTATCACCATCTATTCTAACTATTTGGAAACGTAAATGAACATGTACCTGTGTTATATCACCAGTTAAATCATATAGAGTTGTCTCTACAACTCTACCCAGCAACTTCCACGGCTCATCACTAGGTGTTGTAGCTATAGTTATAGATCCAAACGCCTGTGGCGTAATAACATTATACCACTTCTTAAGCCTCCACCTCTCTCTACCAGTCAATTTAAACTTTGATGTACTCATACACTATTCACACTCTTATTACATAACCATATCATTGTATAAGCTTAAAAACTTTATATACAAAGGGGAGAGAAATGCTTTAGAGACCTAATACATCTCTATTTACTCTCTAAAAATATGCTTAGAGTCCTTGCAACAGTATTTATATGCATTAATAAATCGTCAACAGTGTTACGAAATGTAAGAATACCTATCTTCTCCCCCCTAACTACAATATTTAGATCACTATTCCTACACTCCATATCAATAGTAATTCCCTTAGGTGCCAAGAGATTATCTGGTTGAACAGACTCTAGAATACTTCTACACATATCTGCATCCCCTATAGGTATTGATATAGTCAACTCTATTGTCATCTAATAACATCACCAACCTCCTGTAGAGAGGATAGAACAACATTATGTCTATCCATATTCAACTCCTTATCTAATGGCCATCTAGGCTCTATAAACTGTATAGGTAGTAGATACTCCTTCCCATGAGAAAAAACAGCTATTTCATCTACAAGTCCTAGAGCTCTAAATATTCTATAAACTGTATATAGTGGTAATGGATACTGCTCTGTCGATATATCTATTACGCTAACCCTATTACCCTTTACAATCACTCTCTTAATTAGCTGATTCCTTATAGTTTCATCTATAAAATTCTTGATTCTTCTAATCATAGAACTAGAGTATATCTTGATATATTTAAAGAACTCTACATCTATATAGAGATATATCAGTGTATCAGGACCCTTTAGATCTATAAATGTTTGAAGAATATATGTAGCTTCATATATATCATCAATATCTTCTACCCCCTTAACAACAATCTTATCTCCAATGATGCTAATAGGATTTCTAGAATATGTAGAGAGTATCTTTGTAATCTCCTCACCAATCTTATTCCTCACATCTACACCCGTAACCTCTCCTATAGCTACTTGAAACTTTTTACTATTCTCACCATCTAGAGAATAGCCAAGTATATATGGATCTATAGTTCTCTCTAGAGATGTAGCTAAATCTACTTTAGGATATCCAAATAGCCTTAGAGTATTTACATATTCCCAAAACTCCTTTGAAATAGCACTCTCTACCAAGTTTCTATGTGCTTCAAAAAGTTTTTCATCATAGAGGCTATACCTTGATAATGAGAGCATTGCTGCTAGAGATAAGACTTCTAGTGTTCTTGGGATAATCCAATAATTCTTTAGTTCTCTAACTATGTGTAGCGATATTGATAGAGATGTTTTTGGATCTCTACCGATATAGTCATCTAGATATAGAATTCTATAGCTAGCTAGAGGAGTTCTTTGAAAGACTCCTATCATAAGAACTATAGCTCCAGATTCAATAGGTTTGCTAGCTCTATAAAATGGTGCTAATTGTATATCTATGTCATGTTCCTTCAACAATCTGTAGAGTAGAAATGTTGAATGTAGAGAATCTATATTTGTGGAATAGACTATATATAGAGATTTAGAGTTTTTCAATAGTGAGAGAAGTTCTCCAAATGTATGTGGCATAATCTATGCCTTAACTACATAGCTACGCTAAGCATTGGCATTAGCCTCATTACCTGTCTCCGAAGCTTCTACCCCTCCCTCAGATGGCTGCTGAGACCCTGTCTGCTGTGTAAGTTCTTCACCCATCTGCATACCAGTGCCAAGATATTGTGATACAAGGATTTTTGCTCTTTCAGGATCATATACAAAGTCTTGTGGTAACTTTCCTATACGTTTATAGTACTTTATAAGTGATTGAATCTTAGACTCTACCTCTATCAAGCCCCTCTTACTAGCAAAATCCTTTGGATGCTCCTGCAAATGTCTTCGAAGGTTTACAGCTTTAGCCATAAGCCTCAATAGATCTTCTGGAACAGGGTATTTAACACCATACTTCTCTAATAGTTTTTCAAGCTTCATACCTGTAACACTCTTTACTAAAGGAATTCCATATTGATCCCTTAGTATTATTCCTATCATCGATGGTGTATAGCCAAGTCTAGCTAATTCAGCAGCTAGAGTTCCTATCTCATCAACAGAGTATCTAACCCATTTTGGTGGACCTATTCTTACAGGTCTTATAGATTCTGATTGACCTTTATCACGTCTTTTACCCGCCATTATATACACCAGCTTATACTTTAACGAATTATGCTACTGAGAAAATATAAGTCTATCTCTATTTGCATACACCCACTCCCCCAATGCTCTAAAAGCTTTTCCTCTATGTGAATACATATTCTTTTCACTTCTATCCATTTCAGCAAATGTTTTGGAGTGATTAGATGGTATGAATATAGGGTCATAGCCAAATCCTTTATCACCCCTTATCTCATTAGCTATATAGCCCTCAGTAATACCCTCAAATACATATATCTCACTATCACTAATAGCTAATGCTACAATAGCTATGAATCTTGCATTCCTATTCCTTACTCCCTCCATAAGCTTCAAAATACCTTTTAGCCCTATAGTTCTATAGACATAACTACTATAGGGACCTGGAAAACCATTTAATGCATCTATAAATAATCCGGAATCCTCAACCACCACAGGTTTTCTAATAACCTCATATGCATGTTTAGCAGCATAGATAGCTATTTCTCTAAGAGAATCACTCTGAATCTCTATCTTCTTCACATCAATAGGTATAAGCTCTATACCAAAACTCTTCACTATCTCATTAGCCTCTATAACTTTGTTCATATTATTTGTTACAAACATTATCTTCATATCTGTCGCCATTCACTCCTAAGTTTTCTCTCAGCAACATACCTACCCCTCTTCCTAATATCATCAACAAGTCTCAACACCTTTATAGTCTTCTCACTACCCATAACCTCGCTATACCCATTAATAAAACATTTCTTAAGTATATCCTCATATCTATAGTGAGTACTCTCTATAGATCTAAAGTAGATATGTAGATCTACAGCATAGTCCTCCATCCTTTTAGAGAAGTCTGAGAGACCAAAATCTATTAGATATATATCCCTAGTTCTATTCTCAATCATTACATTACTTGTAGTTAGATCTCCATGAACAATATGTAGATTGTGCATAGTTCCTGTATATATACCAACAGCTCTAGATATCAAACATAATTCCTCTTCATTCATATGATCTATAAGCTCTCTAAAACTATTCCCATCGATATACTCCATAATTATTATTCCATCATCAGGTTCTACATATAGCGGAGTAGGGATATTTATATTTGCCTGTAGTAATTTAAACATAATCTTAGCTTCCCTCTCTGTTCTATCTCTTCTAAAAGCTATATCTAAATCTCTTGGCATAAAATTTTTAGGAAATCTCCATTTAATTATTACATCTATTCCTAGAAATCTAGCTCTATATATAATTGCTTCTGCACCTATAGAAAATGGCATTATATTCTCAAGGAGTCTAACTATCTCTATCCTCCCATCACTTCTAATTATATGTATCTCCTCTTTCAGCATATCTACAATTGTTTTAGGATACTCTATCTCCATGGAATTTCGACCTCATCTATACGCCATCTCTGATTAACTAGAGCTTTCCTAGGATCTATAGTGATGCCCTTCTTAAATGCTAGAAGACCTGTCCATGCAATCATAACGCCATTGTCAACAGCATATTTTGGTGGAACTATACCTAGCGATGAGTTATATGTCTTTGCAAGCTGTAAGAATTTTTCTCTGAGTATAGGGCTTGCAGCAACACCTCCTACAACTAACAGTTCTTTCTTCTTAGTATGAACAAGACATCTAGCAGCAACCTCTAGAATACTATTATATGCTATTTCTCTTAGCGTTAAACAGATATCATTTAGATCAACACCCTTTCTATACATCTTTAGTGCTGCTGTTAAAAGACCTGAAAAGGCTACATCCTGACCCTTTACAACATATGGCAAGCCCCTTACAAAGTTTTTACCGGCTTCAGCACATCTATCTACTACATGAATACCATTTACGACATATGGAGGGCCTAGATTAACTTCTCTTGCAAATGTATCTAATAGATTACCTAATGCTATATCTAGTGTTTCGCCAAAGACCCTATATCTCTTTTCAGTATATGCAATAATAGCTGTATTTCCACCTGAGAGATAGACAACAACAGGATCTCTTAGATCTGTCATCTTAATACCTATCTCCACATGGGCTACCGCATGGTTAACAGGTACAAGGGGTTTCCCAAGATATATTGAAAGTGCTCTCGCAACTGAAGCACCAATTCTTAGGCAAGGGCCTAGACCTGGTCCTAGTGCAATAGCTATAGCATCAATATCCTTTATCGATATTTCTGCAGAATCTATAGCTCTCTTTATAACCATATGGCTATTCTCTGCAAAGAATCTTGATGCTTCTCTTGGATGTATTCCACCATGCTTAGGTATATATTGAATTCTTTCATCAGCTAAGATAAACTTCTCAGATTCATCAACAATTCCTACACCAAATGTATGTGCTGTAGATTCTATACCAAGAATAACAACACTCTCCTTAAGCATTACAATCATCTATTAATTATAAAAATACTGAGACAATACAGTCATAGAATTTCATTGTCTATTTCGCTGAAGGCTTCTCCTCAACAAATATTGTATAGTTACACTTTCCACAATGCCATCTAGGTTTACCAACTCTATGATAAGCCATTACAGAGCCACAGCGTGGGCAAAGTCTATTCTTCAGCTTTATAGTACCCTTACTATAGTCATATTCATATAGTCTTGATCTAAAGATCTTTTCACCCATTCAATACACCTAATCTACTGCTCTAGGCCAAGCCTCTTAAAAATATATCTAGGTTCTACAAGTCTTGCTAATGATATATCTTCATATATATGGACATAAGCCTTAGAGCTTCCTCTACCATAATGAGATAATATATTCTTAACAATAACCCTATCCTCACTCACTCCATATATAGATGCAACAATTTTCTGAACATCTTTTCTAGATGGTGTACCACTCCTTATATGATCTATATATAGCTCAAGCTCTATTCTCTTCAATAATTTATTTAGCTTTTCATCTAATATAGTTACACTTACATCCTCTGAAACACTTATAGTCTTACCCTTATTGCCAAGCTTTTTCTCTAGCTCCATTACCAATACCTCTAAATACTAATTATGTCCCTACCTTTAAAGCGTATCTACCAGCAACTTTTATATTTAGAAACTTTGCAACCTCAGATTTCTCAGGATCTACAACTATAATAATACCACTCCACTCAGTTGAAAACTCTGTAGAGCCACAGACAGGACATACCTGAGTCTCTACAGGTACAAGAGCTCTACACTTTATACATGCCTTAAATGCTTTAGTAGATTCCCTCCGCGACATATAGCACCACTTTTCCTTTTCTTTTTTAATAGCTCTCTAGAATTATAAAGATTCAAGCTAGAGAAGCCATGGTGTGAAAATGAGAGTAAAAGAAGGGTGTTTCGCTATACCTCTATCCCAATATACAAATAGTGATAAGAATCTTGTTGAGTATATTAGAAGACTTTTTGAGTTATCTCACAGTGAACCTATATACATAGCTGTTGAGCCAGCTGTAATTACTATAAAGATGGGGTTTAGAAAGATATGGATATCTATAGAACCAGGGAGTGCTATTATATGTAATAGAAGTTTAGCTGAAGTATTCAATGAGTCTATAGAGATTGTAGAAGATGTTTGGATAGAAACAGAAATTCTAATACCATATACATATGAAGAGCTATGTGGATTAACAAAAATACTAAACATACCTATAGATAGAGATGAGGAGATTGGTATAAACCATTTATGTATTACATCAAAATCTATTAATATTGATGTACTGAAAAGAGTTATAAATGGTGGTTTAATAGAGTTGGTAGATGTATTATATAGTAGTGGAAAGTTATTAGAGATAAAACCACGAAAAAATAAGCTATTTATAATATTAAAGGGGATGGGAATAAACAATATTTCTCAGTTAGAATCTTCATATTATAGCTATATAGAGATTCCAAATGAGATGAAGATACTTATCGAGGATCTTATCTATATAGATGATAAACCTATTGTTATGGGAATAGGAAAAGGCTATATATCCCTATTTACATCTATAGAACCATATACAGCCTATATCTATATAGCACTACTTCTTTCAACATATACTACTCCTAGTTCTAGTCCTAGAGCAAAAGTTTTCATATCTAGAATTAGTTCTACTATGAATGGGATAACAACTTAAAAAACTATATATGTTCATATAAAAATATGTATTGGTTATTGCTATTAACTAACCTTTTCCAGTAGACTAACTTCAACTAGTTTATCAATAATATCTACAACAGCATTGTAAAGCGTATTTATATCTATTTCCTCCTCAATATTCTGAGCAATATTCTCAACAATTTTACCAATACTAGTTTCTCCATCACACATTGACCATACATAGTAGACTGCAGGTGCTAATGCATATGCTCTTTCTTCATCTACTGCTATAATGAAATCTCCCTTATCAACACCTACTTCAACTCCTTTCTTTCTATATACTTCATTCCATCTAGGTCCGGGTACTTCTCCGCTTTCCATCTCTATCACCTATATCCCCTTCCTCTACCTCTACCTCCAAACCTTCCTCCAGATCTTGGTCTCCTTGGAGGCATTGCTCCTCCTTCAGCTTTTGGAGATTCATCTGGAATTGCATCTGCTGGTGGTACAGCATCATCAGAAAGCTTCTCTATAGAGCTATTCTTACCAGCATTTAGCTGTACTTCTCCCTTAAAGACTGTTACCCATGCATTTCTAATCTCTACTACATCACCTGAAGCTAGAGAACCTGCTTTTGATCCCCATACAACTAGCTTTACTCTACCTGTATCATCTCCAACAATATATTCTCCAAGAGTTCTTGTTCCAGCCTTTGTATCTATTGTTCTTGTGCCTAGTGCTTCTAATACCCTTACAGCTGTATTTATATTTTCCATTCCTGGTTTGAGATTTATTATTTTAGTTACGGATTCGGACATTCGAATCGAGCTCGAGATTTGGTCTAGAGCTCTTTGCTCTCAGAACTTAAAAATCTAGATGCTTTAAATCAGCTATAGAGTTTGAATACCATGTGGATAATACAATAGGTTTATTTAAATGATCAATTGATACTTACTATTCAGTGAATCCATATGGGTAATACAGATACTATATCGGAGAAGAGGGATTTGGTAATAAGTTTAGATGATATTGAGAAAGCAATGGTATTATACGATGAATCTCTAGATACTCTATATATAGAGGTTCCACAAACAGATGCTGAAGAAGCAATTTTGCTTGAAAACGATATTGGTATTAGAATAAAGGGGAATAGAGTTGTTGGTATAATAGTATATAACGTATCAAAGAGAACTGGAAGATAGTCTAAAACTATGCTTACATATCTATATCTGTAAACACTGTAAAAACATTTTTAAGCCCTGAAAAACTTGTAATACATAGGTTTGTAAATCTATGAGCAAGCCAAAGATTGTTGAAACTCGAAAGGTTCAAAAATTTGGTAAATCAACACTAATGATTTCTCTACCATCTGAATGGGTAAGAATTATTGGGCTAAAGCCCTCAGATCTTGTTAGATTGGAGGCTAAAGAAGATGGATCACTAGTGATAATACCTCAGCAGATATTAGAGAAGAAGTCTAGGGGTAAGGAGATAAAGATTGTAATATCTAGTACAACTTCCGAAGACATTCTCCAGAGAAGTATCTATGCACTATATATAGCTGGATATGATAGAATAGTTATTGAGAGTTCTGAGGGGAGAATCTCACATCAGCATATGCATAGTCTAAGAACATTGATAAGAATGCTTATTGGGGCTGAAATAGTTGAGCAAACAACAGATAGAGTTGCTATTCAGATTTTTATAGATACTGAAAGATATAGCATAGATGGTTTAATAGCACGTATGATATCATCTATAAAGAGTATGCTAGAGTTTTTACTATCATCGATAAAGACCCTAAGTCCTGAGCATCTAAAGGAGATAAGCGAAATAGAATTTGAGATGGATCGTGTACATGCACTTGCTGTAAGATATGTAAACGTTCTTAATATCTTAGGAGCCACACCATTTCTAACAGAGTATAGAGCATTAATAAAATCGATAGAGGATATAGGTGATGCATTAACACAAGCATCTCAAGTATTTATAGATAGACCTGATCTAATGGAGGTTATAAGAAACTATATTGGTGAAAAACTAGATGAACTTAAGCTCCACATATCATATACACTAGATATTCTACTTGAAAGCTTAGTCAAAGGGGATATATTTATGGCTAGTAGAGCAATAGATTTAGCTATAGAGGCAATAAAATTTGTCAGTAAGATGGAGACAGATGTTGTACCTAAATATAAATCTCTTGATGAATATCTAAGGGTTAAATCATTCTTTGAAAGACTTCTATTAATATGCTATAATCTACAAACAGCTTCAGAACTAGGATATGATATTGCTATAGGCAAACATGAAGAAACAATAAATATTGTAGCAACAATTAAAGCTTAGCAAAGTGTATCCCTAGGTAAATATCCTTTTTTACCTTTTTTCTTCTGTACTCTAGATTTCTCATCACTCTTTTTAGGAGTGGACATATATTTTACACCACTATAATACAATACCTATAATAATTTTTAAACCTTAAGCACCATATACCCTCCTTACAGCTACTATCCTTTCCAGTAAAACACTGTTATAAATTAGATTAACTAAATAATTATTTAAGATAAAAGTTTCAAAGGCGTTATGAATCATTTCTATTTAGAATACCTCTATACCATTTAGATATAGTTGATAGCTTTTCTAGTGTCTGAGGATCAACTTTTATTATATGTTTCTCTATTAATAGAGCTAGACATTTCCTTAAAACTCTTCTTATATTCCATCTCTTTTCAAGACTTCCAAAAAGTTTTATTGACGCTTCTCTTATCGATTTATATCTGAGTAATGCATCTATTATCCTAATCTCTTCCTCTGATAGAACATTGTTTAGATATCTATTTGCTAATTTAGCTATATCAAGTGGTGAAAAACCGAGGTATATATCATTTACATCTATATCATCTATTCTCTTAACCACATCAAATTCTATTATTGTAACAATATCATCAGGGCTTATCTTCCTTCCATATATTTCCTCAAGATCTTTTATCAATTCATCGACATTTTCATAGCCATCTCTATAAGCATCCTCATTTGTTAGCTCAGAAACCTTCTTATAAATAACATTCTTTATAATAGCTTTTGCAATAGGTCTACCACCACTATGAATAATTATATCCTTTACCTTTGGAACAACTCTTCCAAGTCTAATAGTCGTTTTCTTCCTTCCAGATAGTATTGCTTCTATAAATCTCTTCTTAACCATTATATGTCCACGAATATATATCTTCTTCTGCACTATTATCACTCCTTAGATATATTAAGTTTCAACCAAGGATAATATACCATATGGTGTATATTAATGAGGTTAAAGGATTTATTGAAAATGTATTTTTGGTGGCTTTATGCAAAGGAGGATGCTCCTTCCACTATATATGAATTATCTAGTAGCATAGCCTTAAAAATTAATGTAAAACCCTTTAAAACAATAAAAGTATCTAGTATTCTACCAATAGCTAATGCTGTTACCATAGGCCCTATATGTAGAAGACTTATATTAACAAAGACACTTTTAGATCTATTAACTATAGATGAGTTAAAAGGGGTTTTACTCCATGAATATGCCCACTGTAGATTAAAACATGGTATTAAGCTTATGATTATTACTATATTGATGGCTATACCAATAATCCTACTTATATACTATATACTTATGACAATAGAATCAGAACTCCTATCTATATGTCTATCAATAATCATCTTCATTCCTCTATATATAACTCTAATATTAGTGACAAGAATATATTCACGAAAATTTGAAATAGAAGCAGATATTTTTGCTACAAACAATTTAGAGAATCCAATGATATATCTATCTATACTTAGAAAAATCAAGATGGTTAACAGCCATAGCAATAGCCCAAAAATACGATTTCTATTCAGTACACATCCATCAATAGATAAACGCATAGAGATAATAGAAAGTATATTACAAACCAAATAATATAGGTGATGAAGTGTAGTGGGCCCGGGGGGATTCGAACCCCCGACCTACGGGTCTCCCCTCAACGCTCCAGAGTTATTTCATCCCCAAAAAGGGTCCTCAGACCCGTAGCACACTGGAGCTTCGGCCCTTCTCATGGTCCGCCGCTCTACCTGGCTGAGCTACGGGCCCGCTATATATCATCTGTAAATAGTGTTTATGATAAAGAGTTTATATACTCATATACAAATCGGTCTAACCTAATAGCTATGGAGGTTTTTCCCACATTGATGTTATTCTCCTTCTCTTTATCTGTTTCATAGCTCTATCTATATATCTATATACTGTTGAGTGTTGCCTACCCTCTATAAGCATCATAATAGCTTCTCTTGCAACATTAGCACTTTCATAATCTCCTATTATCGCTATATAGTCATCGTATACTGATATTTCTACACCTGTCATTTCCTCTATATTCTTCCTGACCCTTCCATCCTCACCTATAATCCTACCTTTAATTCTCGTTAAATGGTTTTCTGTTGGTTTTACATATTGTTTAAGATCTATGACTATAAGAATCTGATCCTCCTCCAATAATCTAAATGCTCTTTCGGGAGAAAATCCATAGCCAATAGCATTTATAACATCCTGAACCTTCATAATATCTATTGCATCTGTATATGGTGTCAATGGCTCAACAACAATGATACCATTTGCTTCATCTACAGATATCTTGGTCTTAGTCATAGAGCTTAATCTCTTTAACACCTCTCCATTCTTACCAATCAATACACCTAGCCTCTCAGGTGGAATTTTTAGATATAGCTTTGTTACCCCAGGTACAACAACAGAACGTCTAAATCTATTAGCTTTATCTTCGTTACTAGCACCTTCGCTACGATTATTATCCACAAACATCACCTAAGCCATTATGATAATGTTTAGAGAGTTAATAGCTTTTAAATACAAACCAGCAAATAAAGTAATAGTTTTTACTATCAGCTTTATATAATCCTTATATAATCCTAAATCATGTAATCTCTCTAATCCCTTTTACTATCCCATTAAATAGTTCCTCTGGTCTAGGAGTCTTTATACCTATTTCATTGGAGAAAAATCTAACTATGTTCTGTATATCTCTATATAGAAACTCGTGTGCATTAGGATGATCAATTTTTACCGCTTGACTAACATCTATTATATATAGGAGATCTCTATAAACCATAACATTATACTCACTTAGATCACCATGAACAAGTTTTGCATTCCAGTAGATTTTATATATATTATCAATTATATCTATAAAGAATCTTTCAGCCATATTACTATCTATTGCTTTAGCATCATTTAATTCTTTTAATAGAGGTGCTCTAACGCCATTCTCCCCAATGAACTCCATAACAAGTATATTTCTATAAACACAAAGTGGCTTAGGAACCCTTACACCGGCATCATACATCTGTTTAAGATTAGAATATTCTTTTCTTGCCCATACAGCCATAAGCTTATGTGTATGTAGTGATGTAATCCATTCATATCTTGGATCCCCCCTGATATACTTTAGTATACCCTTTCTAAACTCAGCTGTAGAAGTTAGATAAATTTTCACAGCTATATCCTCATTATCAAATCCCTTAGCCCAGTAGACCCTTGCCTCCTTACCTGATGATATGACTCCTTTTAGCTCCTTTATACATCTTCTCCTCATAAGCTCTATAACTGCTAGAACTGTTGCTTTATCAAAGACCTCTTCTACAGTTTCAAAAAGATCTTTATCCTTTCTCCTAGGCTCTCTATCCCTACTATAAAACTCTATATCAATATCTATATCTCTTGATACCAGTAGCTATTCACCACTTTCAACAAATTCTTTTGCAATCTTACCCATATTTATTAGCCTTCTTACCTCATCCCTAGAATACTTATAGAGTATATCTCCTTTATTTGGCTGGAAATCCCATGGCATAACGAGAACTACATCACCTTCAGAAAGCCACATCCTTCGTCTAAACTTTCCAGGTATTCTACATGTCCTTGAAACACCATCACTACATCTAACTTTAACGAAATCAGCACCTATTAACTCCTCTATAACACATATCACTTGGCCCTCACTGGGTAGAGGCATTTCCATCTGTTCAACTGTTTTATCAGCATCTCTCTTTTTCGATATAAGTTCTCACCTTAACAACAAAAATAATTCCCTAAGAACTATATAAGCTTAACCAGATCTATACGATTCTTTACGCTTAGATCTAAACTTAGAATAACCTTTGATGAGAATATCCATAGGCATAACCTCCTCAACACCATCACTATTCAATAGCCTTACAACATCTCCATCAACAGATAGAACAGTATAAGGAACTCCACTAACAACTATATAGTCTCCAGGCTTAATATTCATGATTCTTATCGATATATATTTTCTTGCATATCTAGAGCCATCAGATCTCCTCATAACATCTCCATAGGATTCTACAATCCTTACATATCTCCATCTTCTCCTAGCCATTTCAACTATTTTTGTAGCTGTATGTATATCGAGAACCTTGATATCAAAACCATTATCTACCTCTGATATCTCTGAAATGAAATCTGTAAACATCTCTGAAATCTCATCTATAAATTTATTTACCTCACCATCTATATTAAGATATCTTAGCTGTATTATTGCTGTATAGCTCTTTCCATGTCTTCTACGACAATTTATACAAATAGTTTTTCTCCATCTTATTGGTATAGATTTTACTATATCCATAGTTGTTTTCCCATGTATAGAAATCTTTAGAATTATATTGGCTACCCCCTCGGCAATTCTCCCTAGATCTATATCAAGAGAAACTATCTTTATATCCTCAGCAACATTTATTCTACTAGATATAACTTCTCTAACTATGAGTTTTGCTTCCTCTGGAGTTGTTGGATAATACCACTTACCATTATATCTAATAGCACCACATATACCACATGACTCTATCTCTATAAAGTCTATAGGTTTTACAATACCTTTTACCTCGACAAAACATTTTGGACATAGATTATCAATAATAGGAGTATCTTTTGATTCCTCTACACCACATCTTACACAAAATCGTTTCAATACTCATAAACCTCTCTTATTATCTGAATATGTAGTTGATCTCCAACTCTAAGAGCAAATTCTACTGATGCAAGTCCCCTCTTACTAAGTTCCTCAACAATTCTCTTACCTGATGCAACAACAATATCGGCCATCTTTATAGCTTCTAAAACTTTCTCAAGACTTACTCTCTCACCACCATAGAATTTTGTTGAGATGTCTAGAACTATTGGTCCATCTCTAAATACCTTGCCCAAGATCTCTTCGTCACATATAGCTACCACTACTTTTCCCTCACCTCTATGGATCTTTAGAAAATATTTATCCATAGCAACACCTATACAGGTTTAATAGATGATATAGCTCCACATGCTAAACAGCGTATATACCATATCTTTCCCTCTCTTATAAGCTCTGTATCATAGCTTTTACATGTAGGGCATTTTACATAGGTCTCTAGAAATCTATTATACTGATTTATTATGGACTGTGCCTTTATATTCTTATATATTATCAACACATTCTTCTCATCTACAGATCCTGAAGCACCTAGCTCCTTAAGGAGAAATCTTGCTACAATCCTTGGATCTCTTCTAATCCTTTCACAGACATAACCAAAATTCCTTATAATGACATGCTCCCCTATATACTCAAGCTCTAGCTGAGGTATATCATAGGCTCTCGAACTCTTCCTCACAGGTAATTTAGAGTAGAGCCTATCCAGTAGTTCATCATAGCTATATATAATCTTGGTCTCAGTATCCATAGCCATATTAACTCCCTTTCTAAACAATATCTATTCTGATACAGCTTAAAACCCAATATGCAGTAAAACATTATAGTAATAGTGATCTAGATGAAGATATATATAGAGACCTATGGATGTGCACTAAATAGAGCTGATACAAATATAATTAAGACTCTTCTTATTGAGAAGAAGATAGAGATTGTTGATAGTCCTAGAGAAGCTGATGTCATAATTCTTAATACATGTGTTGTTAGATATGATACAGAGGTAAGAATGCTGAAGAGATTAGAGGAACTTTCAAAAACTGGAAAGAAGATTATAGTCTCTGGATGTATGGCTAGAGCTCTACCAATAAAGATAAGAAGTGTTAATCCAAAAGCAGTCCTACTACCTCCACAGAGTATCCATAGAATATATGAAGCTATAAATGCTGATGATGGCTATATATTCTTTGATGAGATTAAGACATTTACTGTAATGCCAAAGATTATCGATGGTGTTAAGGCAACTATACCTGTAGCAGAGGGATGTCTAGATGAATGTTCTTTCTGTATAGTGAAGATAGCTAGACCACATCTAAAGAGTATACCTATAGAGAATATTGTCAATGCTGTTAAGGAGGTTATCTCTATGGGGGCTATAGAGATAGAGATAACGGCACAGGATCTAAGTGTCTATGGATATGATATATATGGAGAATATGCATTACCAAAACTACTTGAGAGTATCTTGGAGATAGAGAGAGAGGATTTTGTTATAAGAATAGGTCAGCTTAACCCTAGGCACCTGGTAAACTATTTGGATAGATTTATAGCTATACTAAGAGATCCTAGGGTATATAAACATGTGCATATACCTGTTCAAAGTGGTAATAATAGGGTTCTAGAGGCTATGAATAGAAAGCATGGTGTAGAGCTATTCCTAGATATTATATCAGAGCTTAGGAAGAAGATAGAGGGTATACAGATAGCTACAGATATAATAGTGGGTCACCCGGGTGAAGATGAAGAAGCATTTATGGATAGTGTTAAGCTGATAACGGAAAACTATATAGATCGTGTCCATATAGCAAGATATTCACCAAGACCATTAACAAGATCATCACTAATGAAACAAATTCCAGATCCTATAAAGAAGTCTAGGAGTAGCTATATAGAGAAGATATATGAGGTAGTTGCATATGAGGTTAATAGAGAGTATATAGGGTCTATAGCAGAGGTATGGATAACAGAGATAGATAGTAGGAGGAATATAGCTATAGGAAGACTATTTAACTATAGACCAGTAGTACTAGATAGAGGACCTGAGGCCTTAGGTAGAAAGGCATTTGTAGAAATTAGAGATGCAACATTCTATGACCTTAGAGGAATAGTAAAAGAATTAGTCTAGTTATTGTTACTAAAAATAAGATTAGCTATAATCTCAGCAGGAGCAGTATCGCCGTAGAACTTCTTAAGAATCTCTAAAACCCTCTCCCTATCACTCAAAACAATATCACTAAAACTCTTACCATATAGCTGTCTACAGAAAACATCTAGTATTGGGTATAGCCCAGGAACAACCCTATTAAGCTTAGATCTAATAACCTCTATCCTACTCTGAGAATCCTTACTCCGATCCATACCTAACACCTAAAAGAGAGATGTAATGAGAACCCAAAAAACTATGTTTTAAAAATATTAATGAAAAACTATTGTTTCAGAGTATATAAACCCCAAAACTTATGCAAGGCTTCTGTCTTTTGGATCATAATCTGCTCCAACCCTAACTAATCCAATAGCTGCTGCTATAGCTAGTACCACACTTGCTATAGCTACAAATATAGATATATATCTCCAAATTCTTAACATTCTTAGACTAGACATATCTTACACCGAGACAAAGAACAAATATATTTAGATAATATGTTTTTCAAAGAGAATATTAATGAGAGCCGGTGCTTCAGAATATATGAACCAGCTGTAACTTGGTGTTTCAATGAGTGCCAAGACTATACCTAGTGAATTTGCATATAGATTAGAACTTCTCTATACACTAAATATACTTACATCTACACTACTAATAAGAGAATTGGGGTATGACCGTGGAGATCTAGTTAGAAATATGTTTGAATCACTAGATTTTAAGGGCATTGCCCTACGACCCGATATTATGACCCATAGACTAAGACTAATACAAGTCTTTCCCATATTAAGATTTAAAAGAGTAAAGCCATGTGATGTCTCAAAGGTTTTGTGGGACTCTTCTCTCCCTATACGTTCCATAGCGATATATCCACCATCAACAATGATACTATCTCTATTCTCCACTAAGAGTGGTTTGAATTCTCTGTTCAATGTATTGAATAGATATAATTATATAGATATCTATGTCTTTCCCTATGTTGTTCGTTCTAAGCCCTACGTCCCTCTTCTAAATGCATTACTTAGTGGAAATCTTAATGAGGTTATAAGTCCTTCGTCTCTAGATCTTTGCTATAGTAAGAGGTTTAAGCTTCCTGATGACTGGGGCTCTAGACCTCATATAGATAAGGTTGATCTTGCAATTCTAAATATTGTTTCTCTAGATCCTAAGATAACTATTGAGAAGCTTACCTATGAACTTAGTAAAAAGTTGATGAAGCCATTTACTACCTCTAAGGTTAGGAAACATGTTCTTCATGCCTCTAGATTTATCTTTGGTTATAGGGTCAGTATTCATGGAGTGCCCTCAGTATCAGATGTTAATAGATGCTACATTGTTGAGAATGTTAGTAGATCTGATGATCTTTGTCTATCTATTGTTAGACATCCCCTTTCAGTTTCATGTAATTGGTCTGATGAGGGTAAGGTATTGGCATGTTTTTCTGTTCCACTTGAGAGAGCCGTTGACTTCCATGTTAATATCACTTCTTTTCTACAAACGTTTGGTGAGGTTGTTGAGTTTTTTGATTATGTTTTTAGAGCTGGATTTTTTGCAGCTTCTACAGTTCCTTATGATGCATGGATTTCTAAGGCTAGGTCTTGGAGGATTGGTGAGGATAGTTTTAAGAGTGTTTTAGATAGGTTGCATAGGTATGGATGTTATGAGTCTTAGCTTTTACTATATCTATCTTTGGCTCTAGATTCTTAGTGTATTGTGCTAAGGTTTATTCTCTATATGTGTAAGATAGATATATAGGGGTTTGTATTTAAATTTGTTTTTAGTGGTTGTTATGGTTGATATACTTGTTTTAAATTCAAATGATGTTGCATCTATACTCTCTATGAAAGATGTTATTAGTCTTGTTGAGAATGCATTTAGGGAGAAGGGTCTTGGAAGGGTTCAGATGCCTCCTAAGGTATATCTCTTTTTCAGTAGATATGATGGTGATTTAAGAGCTATGCCAGCGTATTTCGAGGGTCTTGATATTGCTGGTGTTAAGATTGTTAATTCTCATCCAATGAATCCTACTAGATATGGTCTTCCAACTGTTATGGCTGTTATCTATCTTGTTGATCCAAGAGGTGGAAGACCTTTGTGTATAATGGATGGAACTCTGATAACTGGTATGAGGACTGGTGGTGCTGCTGGTGTTGCTACAAAGTATCTTGGTAGAAGGGATTCAAGGATTGTTGGTATTATAGGAGCAGGTTTTTTAGCTAGATTTCATCTTGAGGCTTTTACCAATGTTATTAGTGTTGAACGTGTTAAGATATATGATGTTATTAGGTCTAAGGCTGAGGATTTTGCTAAGCGTTACTCTTCTATCTATGGAATAGATATAGAGGTTGCTAATGATGTTAGAGAAGCTGTATATGGTGTAGATGTATTAGCTACTCTTACACCATCTAGAGAACCTATAGTTAGAAATGAATGGGTTTCTGAGGGTATGCATATAAATGCTATGGGTGCTGATGCACCTGGGAAGGAGGAGCTTGATCCAGATATATTGAGGAGAGCTAAGATAGTTGTTGATGATATGGAGCAGGCTATCCATAGTGGTGAGATAAATGTCCCTATATCAAGAGGTATTATAAGGAGAGAGGATATCTATGGTGAACTTGGGGAAATTGTTGCTGGAATTAAACCTGGGAGAACTTCTGATAGAGAAATAACAATATTTGATTCTACTGGTTTAGCTATACAAGATATTATAGTTGCATGGCATGTATATAGAGAGGCTGAGAAGCGTGGAATTGGTAGAATAATTAGTTTATAGATCTTAGCTATGTCCATATTTTGTTAATGTTGTTTGCTTCTGTATTGAGCTTCTTATACCTGGATTATCTGTAGCAATACCATTTACACCATAGCTAATCATCTTTAGTGCTAGAGCAACGTCATTTACAGTCCATGTGAATATCTTTAGCTTTTTCGCATGGATTTCTCTAACTATATTTGGTGTTACTATATTGTATCTCGGTAGAATGGCATATGCTTTCATCTTAACTGCTTCATCTATTGGTATAGGATATCTATATGTTAGTAAACCTATATCAATTGAGCTATTAATTTGTTTAACTCTTTTCAATGATTCATAGTTAAACGATATTATAAGGACATTATCAATAGCTTTATAAGCCTCGATAAGTCTAACAACCTCTTCCTCTATACCCTCATCCTTTAACTCTATAAATATAGGTATTCTATTTGCAAATATCTCTAAAACCTCCTCTAACGTAGGTATTGGCTCTTTTCCAAATACCTTTATATTCCTTATATCATCATATGCAAGTTCTGAAACCTTCTTATCTATATTAGCAACACGTTTTAGATTATCATCATGTAACACTATTAGTTTTCCATCACTAGTCCTCCTAACATCTAATTCAAAGGCATCTGCACCCATATCTACAGCTTTTCTAAATGCAGCAATAGTATTCTCAGGTTCTAATGCTGAGGCACCTCTATGAGCTATTACTATGAATTTCTCCTCTAGTAAAACCATGGTATAACTACCTCTGTCCCCTCATAATAATCTTTGTTGATAGCTCCTGATAAAGCTTATATATATCTGAGGTTGATGGGTCTACACCTGTTGCTAAAAGATCATTGTATAGCCTTCTCGATATAGCCTCAATATCTATACAAGGCTCTGTACATATAGTTATAGGATGAACCTGTTTTGATATTAGCATTGATATTAGTGCTATAGAAGCTATATCTGACGGCATTAGAGATCCTTTTTCAACTTTAGATGATATAACCTCAACAATTTGCATGATAAGCGGATCTTTATGGAGTTCTAATGAATCATTTAATGCTTTTACAATTAGCTGTACATATGCATCACTATTGCTATGTGCTGATGGTAGTAAATCTACATCATCTAGACATAGATTTCTATTCATTTTTAAAGGCTCATATATCTTCTTCCCAAATGTATCTAAAAGAGATAGAGATTCGCTAATTAGATTAAGCATTCTAGTTATATCTGTAAGTATATGGATATCTATAAGACATCGACGTGCAACTGTATTAATATCAAAACCTGTATATTTTGGTAGAAACTGTACTATGTTTCTCAAAACCTGTTTCTCACTCTCACTAGCTTCAGAGATAAAGGATGCTAATCTCTTCTGAATATATACTAACTCGCTATAACTAAGATTATTTCTCTTAAGCTTTTCTATAGCCCACATAGCAACAGCTATAGAGAGACCAAATCTTGGTTTTGTAAGAAAATCAAATCTAGAGACAATATCTCTATTGAGAATACCTTGAATTCTATAACATTTCTGTAGCTTTAGCAATACGTTAATGATCTCCTCATAGGTAATCATCTAGATAGCACCAAAAAACCTATAGTATAGTTATAGATACAAAGAATAAAAATCTTTCTAGTATAGAGATAAGAGCAGTTAGAATCTTATCTCTCAACTACTATCAACGTTGTTGTACTCTTTATATGTGGCATCCTCCTAATTTTAGCTATAACAGCATTCCTTAGATTATCAAATGTCTCAGCTTCAACAACTGTAACTACATCGTATATGCCATAAACAACATGAACCTCTTTAACTTCTGGAAGCTGTGAAAGCTGTCTAGCTACATCTTCTTCCATTCCAACATCTGTATTTATTAATACTATCGCCTTAGGCAAAATACGTCCCCTAGAATTATAACATTTTAGAACGCTTATAAAAGTATTTATGATATTATAACATATATAGAATTAAATAGCATATCTGTAGTAGAGATGTATTGAATTTGGTGTTTAGCATATGGAGATAGGAGATTATGAAAAGAGTCATGTAGTTAGAATATGTAGGGAGAAATGCCTAGAGCAGGGTTATTATGGAGATACACTGAGTTATTGTATTGAAAAATGTATTGAGGATATTAGAGGTTTATCAAAATGATTTGGTGATGTATTATAATTATTGAGAGAATCTCTATTGTGAGAGACATTGGATTTACAGTTTATAATATTGGAAAAGGTTCTCCATGTATATTCATTATTACAGGGTTTACAAAAAATGATTTCTGCTGTACAGCGTCATTACTAAGTGTTATTGATGCTATTAGAGATGAGGATACTCGAGGATCTATAAAGATAGTGCCTATAGCTAATGAGATTCTATATAGATATGGAACAAATATAGATTATTTAAGAGGTATTGATAAGGCTTTTCCAGGAAAAGATAAATCTATTGTAAGTTCTATTGCTGAAGGTATATGGAATATTGCTAGAAGATGTGACTATGCTATAGAGTTACGATGTTCAAATAATGTATTGGACCATATCGTTATTCCTATAGATAGAATGGATTATTTGAGTGAATTCGTTAGTTTTATACCCATAGAAACAGTTGTAATGATAAAAAGGCTTTCTAAGCGTCTATTCTATGAATTATCTGTAAGAAATGTAAAGTCATTGAGAATTATATTAAGGGGTGGTAAAGAGTTTGAAGCTGATGATATAGATAGAATTAAGAATATAACTATATCTATTCTGAGAAATATTGGTATAATTAAAAAGAAATCGAAGAATCAGTCAATAGAGAGGCAATTCTTTAATGGTTATACTATAGTTAGGAGTAGGATGAGTGGTGTTTTTATGCCTGTGAAAAATGTGGGAGATTTTGTAGAGAGGGATGATGTAATAGGTTCTCTCAATAACGATAAAGTTGTATCTCCAGTAAAGGGGAGGATTATATTTATGAGTAGAGCAACCTATGCTACTATAAATAGAGTTCTCTGTGTAATTGCTAACTCTCTCCAATAACCATTACAACTATAGTTCTAGAACTTCTAGGTCCATCCATTTCAACAAGGAATATGTTTTGCCATGTACCTCTTACAATCCTACCATCAATAACAGGAAATATTCTTTCTGAACCTATGATAGCAGAACCTATATGGGCATGAGCATTATCATCAATTATATTATGAGACCAATTTGCATCAGGTTTAGTTAGATCCTTTATAAATTTCTGTATATCACTTATAAGCCCTGTCTCATGTTCATTTGCAATAATTGCTGCTGTTGCATGCGGTGCAAATACTAGGCATATCCCATTCTTAATACCACTCTTTCTTACAATATTCTCAACACTAGATGTAATATCTACTAACTCAAATCTACTTGATGTTGATACCTTTAGTACTTCATAATATGTTTTAAACATTGAATCACCAGATAAGAAATAGTGTAAAATAATAGTGTTATAAAAATATATCGTTTATAATAGTCTATTATTCCTCTTTAGCGGCCTTAGTCCTTAGCAATGTATATATAGTATCTTTAAGACCTGCTTTTGCTAAGAGTCTTTCAAGTCTATAGAGCTGTTCATGAGCAATATCTAATCTCTTCGCAATTTGAGCTATAGGTATTCCTTGAGCTCTTGCATATAGTAGATACATTAGGGTTCTAACACTATGTGGATGTCTAAGAGCTGCAGATATTGGGCTATCAAATACTAGCCAATCAAGTATATCAACATTCTTTCTAGCCCATTCAGCAATATCTGAAGGTAATTCAAATACATGTTCAAGTCTTTTCCTAAATATAACCTTATTCTCTGATATCATTAGCTTTCTCTTCCTCCTCCTTCTTTTTTCGAATATAATTTCTCCAGACATATTAATATCCCTCTACTCTTACCTCGTGTAAAATAGCTGTATAAATGAGTTTATAAATTTATCGTTTCTATAACTGAGAACAATATTTACGAAATAAATGTTCCTATATAACTTAATTAAGCATTAGTATTCTACCAACAACACTTAATATATCTGCTAAATATATAGAGATAGGGGTTCCATGTGAAAAATCTACCTGAGGCCGAGGGTATTCCGCTAAAGGTTACAGTCATAGATGGTATTAGGAGAGAGATATTCTGTGATGTAGATGAATTGATAGATTGTGATGAATATGAGTGTGCTATAGAGATATTCGATCTTTATATAAGACCCATCCTTCCATTCCCAATAACTAGATATTCAGTATCCAATATTTCTGTTGTGAGAGGTGGTAAGATATTTGTATATAGTGTTGATGATAGAAGAATATGTCTTGCAATACATAGAATAGATATGGATCCAGATACCCTATGTAGATAACTCAGCATTTATATACATTTATAGGCTCTATATATCCCTCTGTATCTGAGACTATAATAGGTTTAGCATTTATACATAGCTTAAATCTGTATAGAGGTGCATTGACTACAAAAGTCTCTGCTTCTCCACCTTCAAAACATGGGTCAAATCCATATATCTTAGCTCTTCTTAGAATTTCCATAGCTAATTCTCTAGATACTATCTTTCCAAGGAAATGGCTTGGTGGAAGACCCCATGTAGTTATAGATGTTATCATAAACTCTATTCCATTGTCTATAAGCTCAAATAGATATTGCTCTCTATCTCTACCCCAAAGTGGTGTATATAGATCTACTCCTATATCCTCTGCTATCTCCTGAAAGAACATTCTCTGAGTATAACTACCTAAAACCCCTATAACTATATAGTTAATATCGTATCTCTCTATAAGTTCTTCTAGTGATCTCCTTATCTCTTTCTCTTCACCATCTCTATCCTCAGAGATTATTGGAATAGAAATATGATTGATACCAATACTCTCAGCACTAAGCCATGAATATTCTGCTAAAGGTCTATGAACAATCCAAGGACTCTTACCCTTAGGTATAAATGTAACTAGCGATACTATTTCAAATCCTTTAAGAAGTGATAGATGAGTAGCATATACACTATCCTTACCCCCACTAAATAAAACTATAGCTCTATTCATGGCAATCTACACTTACAATAGACAACCCTTCTTATAGAGGTATATACATATCTATCTATATCTATTAGAAATGCTGAAGCCTCTAAGAATCCTTGAGACTTAAGATATTTCTCAAGATTTTCAATAAATATTTTCTCACTATCTTTATCAATACTTAGAATAGTTGAATCTCCTATAATAATATGCACCATCTTCTCATCTATAAACCTCATCCATATAATCTCTGGTGTAGGTCCATATTTCTCAGGCTCTATAAGTATATGTTTAGCAATTCTATAACCTCTATACCTACTAAGATATTCTACTATAGCTTTTCGAAATGCTTTTATAGCTCTATACATAATGTTTTTGATGTCATCTCTAGACATATCTTGTGGTACATCTAGAAATAGACGCTTATGTTTCTCTGGATTAAATCTCTCTAAAAACCAGCTGATATCTGTAGCCATTTCTCAATCCGCTATAGACTTATATTATGATATAATAATGTATACCTAAATATTTTTGCTATATCTTCCAGTGATAGAGCTGTATGATATATTGAGAGAGCTAGTGCTAGATAGCTATTAAATACTATATATATTATGATTAGAGCTATAGTTGTTATCTGGGGGAGGGAGGCAGCAATAACTATATTTTTAGGACTATTAGTATTTATATAGAAACCTATGAATAATCCATTTACAATAAATCTATGGTCTAAGTGTAGAATCTTTATTGCTATTAGGTGTAGTAGTTCATGTATAGAGCCTATTAATGGTAGTAGTATATATGCAGTTAAAAGGATATTCATATCTATTACTCTACTAAGTAGCCATGGCATAGCTATACCTAGAGCTATATAGGATAATATCTTTAGTTTCACAGGGGTCTCACACTCTATAGAAGTCTGTTTACAGATTATAAATTTATGTGTATAGAATAGCAGTTGACCAATACATTTGGCTATGCTATGAAAATCCATGTATATTTTTGGCTACCATGGAACATCTTTTAAATTTAATTTATATGCAATATAGTTTGTAGCTATATGGAGAAGAAATGTTAGTAGTAGTACAAATATAAATTGTGTCAATGTAATTCTAATTAATTTGAATATAATTGCTAAGCTAAGTGCTATAATTATAAACATTAATTGGTCAACAATAGGTAGAGGTTCTCCTGGTTTTAAACCAATTCTACGCTTTATAAATGCACCAATTATATCACCAGCCATAGCCCCTATAGACAGTATAAATCCTCTTACAATAGCTATGGGATTGCCTTCTATAAGATATTGTATGAGAGATGTTACTAAACCTGCTATAATTCCTGATATTAGTCCTTCCCAACTCTTACTATCTCCAAGAACCCTTCTACCATCTATAAATGTTTTCCCAAAGTCTATTGGATGTCTAGCAATATTTCTTGAGCTAAGTAGTTTAGATACTACTACAGGTGTTCCATTTGCTATATAAGCAGGTATTATTATCCATATGATGTGTATCAAATTGTTTATATATATGTCCACTGTATTAACCTAGAAATAGAGTGTTTAAGCATTAACATTTTTATATCTAACTCCTATGCTATATACCCATGTCGGTGAATAAATTGTCTTTAAAACGTATTGAGATTCGTTGGCATGGCAGAGGAGGGCAGGGTGCTATAACGGCATCAATGATACTTGCTGAGGGTGCTATATATCAGGGAAAATATGCACAGGCCTATCCAGAATTTGGTGCAGAGAGAAGAGGAACACCAACAAGGGCATATACAAGGATATCTGATGAACCTATATATAGTAGAGCACCTATAATTCATCCTGATGTTGTAGTAGTTCTAGATCCTACTCTAGATAAATCACTCTATATGGGAGGTTTGAAGAGCAATGGTATTCTTGTTATGAATACTAAGAGAAGTGCGAAGGAGGTTAGAGATATTATAGGGAGAGAAGATATTAGGATTGTACGTGTTGATGCTACTAGAATAGCTTTAGAGATTCTAAAGACACCTATAGTTAATATGGCTATGATTGGTGCCTTACTAAAGAGTGTTCCAGTTGTTGATATGCATTATGTTGAGGAAGCTATAAAGGAGAACTTTAGACCTAAGGTTGCTGAAGCAAATATATTAGCTATGAAGAGAGCTTTTGAAGAGGCTGAGATAATATGAGTGAAAAAAGATTACCTGGATATAAATCTCTTCCAATAGGAGCTGCAATTCTGAGACCTGGTAACTATGTAGAGAGACCTACAGGTGATTGGAGGACATTTAGACCTATTATAAATCAGGATAAGTGTATAAGATGTTTAATATGCTGGATTGTCTGTCCTGAGCCTGCAATAAGTATTGCTGATAAACCTTATAAGGATTCTAGGGGTAGGGAGTGGAAGTTTACTTTGGAGATAGACTATAACTATTGTAAGGGATGTGGACTTTGTGTAGAGGAATGCCCTGTTAAAGCTATAGACTTTGTTGAGGAGGTGAAGTAGATGGAGAAAGGCCTTTGGAAGAGAATACCTCTAAACTCTAACTATGCAGCGGCATATGCTGCTAAAGATGCTGATGTAGATGTAGTTGCTGCATATCCAATTACACCACAGACACCTGCTGTAGAGAAAATTGCTGAGTTTGTTGCTAATGGAGAACTTAATGCTGAGTATGTACCTGTGGAAAGCGAACATTCGGCTATGAGTGCATGTATAGGTGCATCTGCTACTGGTGCAAGAGTGTTTACAGCTACATCTGCACAGGGATTAGAGCTTATGCATGAACTGCTTTGGATAGCATCAGGTTTGAGACTACCGATAGTTATGGCAGTAGCTTCAAGAGCTCTCTCAGCACCTCTAAGTATATGGGGTGATTATAGTGATGTTATGGCTGTTAGAGAGACTAGCTGGATTATATACATAGCATCATCTGCACAAGAAGTCTATGACAGTATTATCCAGGCGTATAAGGTTGCTGAAAATCCTGATGTATTGCTACCGGCTATGGTGGCATATGATGGCTTTATTATGAGCCATACATATGAAGCTGTAGAAGTAGCTGTAGATAAAGCACCAATACTTGAGTACATACCTAAGAAGATAACTTGGTATACATTAAATCCAGAGAAGCCTATTACTATTGGTGCTGTTGCAGATCCTAACTGGTACTATGAATTTAAGTATCAACAAGTATTAGCTATGAGGGAAACATATAGAGTTGTTGTTCAGGCTGATGAAGAGTTTAATAAGAGGTTTGGAAGAGGATATGGAGTTATAGAGAAGTATAAGCTTGATGATGCTGATATTGCGATACTAACATATGGAGGTCTCTATGGAACAGTGAGAGAAGCTGTTGATTATCTGAGGAATAAGAATATTAAGATTGGGGCTATAAAACTTAGGTTGCTAAGGCCATTCCCAGTAGAAGAACTGTTGAAGAGTATAAAGGATTTGAAGGCATTGATAGTTATAGATAGAGCTATAGCCTTTGGCTCACCTATAGAGGGTCCTGTTGCTATGGATATACTTACATCTATGAAGCTTAGAAATATAGATGTACCTCTATATAGCTATATAGCTAGCATAGGTCAGAGAACAGTTCTAGAAGATGATATTGTTGGGATATATGAACATACTGTTAAACTTATTGAGAAAGGTGTTAGACCTGTAGAATCTATTTATTGGGGTGTTAGAGAATGAGCTCCTCTCCACAACTATATAGAACAGTATTTGATATACCTAGAGAAGAACTATTTGCACCAGGACACGGACTCTGTGCAGGCTGTATTGCAGGAACAATAGCGAAGTTGTTGTTAAAGGCTACAGGTCCTAATACTATAGTAGTTACGCCTACAGGATGTCTAGAAGTATCAACATCTATGTATCCATATACATCATGGAGAGTTCCATGGATACATGTAGCATTTGAGAATGCCGCTGCTGCTGCTAGTGGTATTGAGGCAGCTATAAAAGCTTTACAAAGGAAAGGTGTATTAGATCCTAGTAAGAGGATAAATGTTGTTGTTATAGGTGGTGATGGAGGTACTGTTGATATAGGTCTGCAAGCTCTTAGCGGTATGCTTGAGAGAGGTCATAGAGTTCTATACGTACTCTACGATAATGAGGCATATATGAATACAGGTATTCAGAGGAGTGGTGCTACTCCAATAAAGGCATGGACAACTACAACCCCAGTAGGTAAGGTATTGAGGGGTAAGCTTCAGCCTAAGAAACCAATAGCAGAAATTGTAGCTGCCCATAGAATACCATATGTCGCTACAGCAAATCCCGCATACTATATAGATATGATGAATAAGTTTAAGAAGGGTCTTATGGTAGAGGGTCCATCATTTGTCCATGTAATACAACCATGTACAACAGGCTGGAGATTTGATCCTAGATATGGTATTAAGATAGCAAGACTTGCTACAGAGACTGCTATGTGGATAAACTGGGAACTTGAAAATAATGAGGTATTTAGAGTTACAGTACCTGTTCCAAAGAGGAAACATGTAAGACACTATATAAGAACACAAGGAAGATTTAACCACCTAACAGATGAGGATATAGAGGAAATACAGAAGTATATAGATAAAGAAGTTGAGCGAATAAATAAAATGGTTGGAAAAGAAGTCATAGGTCCTGTAGTTGAGTAATACACCATTAATATATAAAAATATGTATTGGATAAATAATAAAGCTAAAGTTCTAATCTAATTATTTTTTATCTCCACTCTTCCGAGACCTAGATCCACATCTCCTCGAAGATTTCTTCTCACTTTTTGGCTCTGTACTCATTACTCTCTACCAAGAATAACATCTCATTTAGTGCAATATATTAGGTACTAGCTTATAACACAATAATCATTTATTATATAGAGTGTTATAGACAACTATCAAATATATAGCTCAAATTTATATCTATAATACACGGGGTGTTGAATTATATACAGGGAGCTTTTATGTCCACGTGACTGTTATGATACGTGTAGACTTGTTTTCTCTATTGAGGATAATATTGTAAAGGATATAAAGCCATCAATATCCTTCCCTACAAACGGAATAGCATGTCCAAAGGGTATTGCTGATCACAAACGTGCATATTCATCTGAGAGAATACTGTATCCCTTTATTAATATAGATAAAAATGGTAATTTTAGACGTATTGAGTGGGAGGAGGCTCTAGATATTATTGTTGGTAGATTAAAGGAATTATTATCTAGTAAACATAGCATTCTATTCATGGATCATGCAGGTAATAGAGGACTTATAACAAGACATGCCTCTAGAAGATTATGGAATTATCTAGGTGTCTCAAGAATTGATGATAGTATATGTGATGTCAATGGTGCAAAAGCTCTAAGACTTCTATATGGTTCTACCTATGGTATTTTTCCTAGGGAGATGGATAGTCTTAGAATGGTAGTGGTATGGGGGTTTAATCCTTTTGCTAGTGCAATTCATATATTCCATAAGCTTTTAGATATAAAGAAAAAGGGCGGATTTATTGTAACAATTGATGTTAGATATAGTGAAACTGCAGAGTATAGTGATCTTTTTATAATGCCTAGACCAGGTAGTGATGGTGTTCTTGCACTTGGAATAGCTAGGTATCTCATAGAGAATAATATGATTGACCATTCATTTATAAATAGATATGTATATGGTTTTGAGGAGTTTTCTCACTATGTCTCTAAATATACCTTAGACTATGTTGAGAGAATTACCTCAGTTCCTAAATATGTTATTACTGAGTTAGCTGAGGAAATGTATCGTAGAAGACCAGATGTAGCTATATTTATAGGTTATGGCGTTCAAAGAAGGATTGGTGGCGGTGATATTGTTAGAGCTATAGCTTCAATACCTCCATTACTTGGAATACATCGTGGATTTTTCTATAGTAATACAGATGGTCTTCCAATAGACTTTGACTATATAGAAGGGAAATATCTCGGAGTTCCCTCTAGGGTTATAAGTAATCAGAAAGTTGGTGAAAAACTGTATGAAGGAGAATTTAGGTTTGTCTATATTCATCTATCTAATCCTGTAGCAACATTGCCAAACGCATTAAAGGTCTTAGAAGGACTTAAGAGAAGGGATGTATTTGTAGTTGTTCACGATACTCATTGGAGTGATACTGCAAGAATTGCGGATATAGTTCTTCCAGCACCAACATATTTAGAGAAGCTAGATGTTGTATATAGCTATTGGCATAATATTGTATGTATTAATCATCCTGTTATAGAACCTCTTGGAGAATCACTTGGGGAATACCATGTTATGTGTGAAATCAGTAAAAAACTTGGTATAGAGAGTGATGTTTGTCCATCTATAGATATTCTTCTTGAAAAAGCCCTAGGATTTGAGACATATAAAGAACTTATGGATAATGGTTGTATAGAGCTTAGGCCAAGACCTAGAGATGAATATAGAACACCTACAGGAAGGGTAGAGCTATATAGCACTATTGCTGAAAAAGAGGGTTTGAATCCTCTTCCAGCTGTCCCTATAGGTGAAATACTTAGAGATGATGAATTTTTACTAATATCATCAGCTATTAGGGAATATCTACATACACAGTTTGAGGATGTTTATGGAGAGATAAGACCTATAGTACATATAAATCCTGAGGATGCAAGGATGCTAGGTATAGATAATGGTGATAGAATAGAATTGTATAATAGCTATGGCAAAGCAGTATTAATAGCTAAGATAAGTAGTAAAGTGCCAAGAAGAATTCTTTGGATTCCTAGAGGTGCAAAGACCTTAGATGGTTTTAGAATAAATATTATAGTAAGAGATGATATTGAACCAATTGGAAGAGGATCTGTAATAAATTCAACTATAGTTAAAATAAGGAAGGTACACAAAGTCTAGCTTAATGTCTAAAAGAATAGTGATTTCTCAAATATAATTTACAATCTTGGTACTAGATATATTATGTTATTTCAGCTATATATTCAATTCTTTCTCTAACTACGGATCTCCCTCCCTCTTTAGATATATAGTATACCTTATCAGCCATATCTACAACCTCAACATCGTGAGTAACAACCAAGACCTGTGGCAATCTTTCACTCAGCCTCTTTATGATCTCAAATATAGTTCTTCTTCTTTCACTATCGAGAAACTGTGTAGGTTCATCTAATATAAAGAAACCTGGAAGTCTACCAAAGACGGTATATGCAAGTGCTATTCTTAGAGCTATTGAGAGAGCTACCTGTTCTCCACCACTTAGACCTCTAACATCTATATCTCCAAACATGGTCTTAACACTAATATTAAAATCTTCATCTATAGTTATAGAGAAGTCCATTCCAAGCTCATGTAGAATCCTATTTGTATATCTCTCTATAAGCATTCTCGCTTCATTTGTAAGAAGCTTTGCTAGAAGCCCATCTTTACCTAGTATTCTATTCACCAGTATATCTAGAGATGGATATATCTTTACAAGCTTCTCTAGTTCCTTAAGCTCTTCATCAAGATTCTTAATCTTTTCATTAAGTTCCTTTTTCCTAGCTTCACTACTCTCAATAAATCCTCTGATCCTCTCACTCTCACTTATCTTTCTATTCAGTTCATCAGAAATCTTTCTATACTCATTCTCTATCTCACTATATCTAAAACTATCCAAATTAACTCCATATCCAGCCAACTCTTTTACAATATTGTTAAACTCTTCGAGTATAGTATTAATATCAGCATTAACATCTTTTAATAGTTTATGTAAAAGATTTCTCTTTTCATTTAAAGAATCCTGTATCTCCTTTGCTTTATTCTGTAGGCATGTAATAGTTGATATAATGCTACTACTAAAACAAGTACTAAATACATCAACACCCTTTACACTACTAAGAATATTATCTAAATCCTCCTGAATCTCCTTAAATTTCTGTATATTATTAGACAATCGTCTTGTAATTTGATCTAGCTGACCATCTAGTTCATATCTAGATTTAGCTAAAGACCTAAATCTTTCATACAAATTCTTAAGCTTTGTAATAATACTATTGTACTCCTCTAAAGATTTTTCAAGAAATTCTATACGAAGATCTATATCTCTTGACAATTTTTCCCTAAGGTCTAAGGAGAGCTCTCTTCCACATAGAGGACATACAGTGCTCTCCCTAATAATATTAATTGAATCCCTATTAAGTTTAAGCTCTGCTTCTTTAACCATCTTTTCCTTTAATAGCCTTTCAACATGGTGATCTATTACCTCAAGAATTCTATCTATATTTTCCCCATCTATATTCTCTCTAACAATATTTGATAACTCAGATTTTAGTTTATCTATCTCACTATTTATCTTCGTTAATTTCTCTCTGAGTTTCTCCCTCTCCTGTTTATCTTCAGCTATAGCTCTATAAATAGATATTACTTCATCCCTTTTTATACCTAGAATAGTCCTACAATAATCTTCATATTTCTCTAATTCTTTTATCTCTTTATATATTGCTACAATATTCTTCAGTTTATCATATCTATATCCTAAATCTCTTAGTTTTTCAAGATATGATAATCTTTCTCTAAGACTATTTATCTCTAGGTTAAGTCTATCTAACCTCTCCCTCTTTTCACTAACTTCTTTCTCCAATCTAGATAGCTCATTAGTAATATCGTTAATCATCCTTCTTATTTCATCAAACCTTATCCTAGCTCTCTCAGCTCCATCTAAAGCCTGTTTGAGAAGATCTTTAGCTTTCTCAAGTTCCTCTAAACCTAGTAGCCTAAGGATAAGCTCTTTTCTTCTAGATGGCTGTTCCTCTATAAGTCTAGAAAGCTCATTCTGTCTTGAAACAACAGTTAATCTAATTGCATCACTTGATGGTATCCCTAAAATACTTCTAATAACATCTAGAACATTATCTACACCTACAGCTATAACCCTCTCATTACCATTTTCATCAACTTCAGAAATCTTTGCAGTTTCTGGTCTAGATACACTAATGATACGTTGAATTCTATATATTTTTCCAGATACACTAAGCTCTAGTTCTATTGAGCCCTCACTTGTACCTATCCTTAGAATCCCCTTCTTTCCCTCGCCCCTAAAGCTCCTGCCACTCTTTGGTGAAACAAACATGGCATATACTATGGAATCCACAATAGAGCTTTTACCTGCACCGTTAGGACCTACCAATGCTATTAAACCCATTGGAAAAACTATATCTGTATTCTCATGAGATAGTATATTCCTTAATCTAACCCTTCTCACAATAACAGTACTACTCATATTCTCATCCAATATAGCTTAATATCCCCCTCTTTCCAGCAGTACTTCTTACCTCACTACTTCTATTACTATCCTTCTTAAGATCTGTATCTACATTTAAAGCAAAACTTTCAATAGACCTTGTATAAAGCTTCTCAAGCTTTTTTGCTACCTCTGGATTCTCTCTAAGATATGAGACTAGTAGTGCCATGGTATTTCTATCTGGATTCTTAATGAAGTTGGATAATAGTTCTACTAATTTATCATCCTGAATAATCTTTTTCAATACTATATCAATACTAACCATATCATATTGATTCTCTAGGCTTGGTATATGCATCTCAATCTCCTTATCCTCTCCTTCAGCTCTTATCCTATAGTACTCTATAACTCTCTTCAACTTTAGTCCATCAAGTATCTTAGCTATCAACTCTACCTTGACATTATATGCATTGACTATTACTATTGGAGGCTTCTTATTTGATTTCAATGATAACTCTTTTATTGATTGTTGAAGTCTTTCTGAAAATGTATTTAAATCTCTACATTCAATGATTATCCATGGCCTTACGCTCTGAATCTTTATGAAGTTGATATCAACGTTTCTATTATCTATATCTGCTATAGCTACATACTTATCACAACATTCATTGACCTTGAATATCTCTGTAGCACCTGGATATACAATTGGTGTTCCTGAGGAATGTCTATATACACTCTTTATATGGTAATCACCTAGAGCTATATAGCTAAAACCATCTGGAAAGTCATTTATACTGATATCTGCTTCCTCACTAGGTATACCTATTTCCTTTAGTAGTAGATGGGCAACTAAAATTGATGGTTTCTTTAGGGGTTTAACTCTAGATATACTACTCCTTGAGCTATAAGGTACCCCTACTATCTCTAGCTCACTACCATCTATATTTATAGATGTATGTATAGGTTTATCAACTGCTAGTATATCTATAGTTCCTACATCACTTAGTAGAAAGAGGGGTGTTGAAGCATATCTCTTCGGTATATCGTGTTGCCCTGCTATAACAATAACCTTTATTCCATGATCCTTAAGCTTCTTAAGATTTCTATATGCAACTATATATGCTTCTGGAGGAGGATTAGGGCTGTCGAAGAAATCTCCTGAGTGGATATATAGCTGGACTCTCTCCTCTATTGCTATATCTATAGATTCTTTAAAAGCTTCATAAACATCTCTCGCTCTAGATAGTAAACCATTTGGCATAGCACCAAGATGTGTATCACTTACATGGAGTATCCTCATTTTTATCTACACATAGTATTAGTTTTTGAGGAAATATAAGGGCGTTGCCAATTGACAGCTAGAGAAGATCCTTTAGCTCATCCATAGATAGCATTGCTAATCTTCCCCCTATCTCTGGTGCTTGTATTCTATTTCTTAGAGATCTCCAGAGCTGGGATATCTCTAGCGATGTACCTATCCTCTTACCCTCATGTCTATCTATCTTTACATATACAGGAAATCTACCGATCCATTCACCCATAACCAATGCCTCACCTACATCCATTGATGCTAGAGATCTAGCTAGATCCTCTGTAAGCATATCTGATATATTCATCACCATATTCTGATCCTGCTCCTGTACAAGTTTCATAAATACAAAGTTTTGTACTTGGCTAAGGGTATTTGGATCTATATTCCTAGGTCTTTGAGATACTATAGCTAGTGATAACCCAAATTTTCTTCCCTCTCTAGCAACTCTCTCTATAGATGCTCTAGATACTGTTGTTCTATTAGCTGATAGAAATAGATGTGCCTCCTCTATAAAGAATAGAACTGGGAATGGAGAGCCTTGTAATAGATGTTGCTTAGTATACCAAAGAATTTCATCAAGTATTATCTTCAATACATAGTCTCTCTGTTCATCATTCAGCATAGATGAATTGATGATAAGTATTCTCGATGGTCTAAGTAGATCTGTTATCCTAGGCATTTTAAAGCTAAGTGATGTATATTCAAAGAACTCATCAACCTTTGCACATGCCTTCTCTGCTGACTCTCTAAACAACTTGTTGTTAGCACTCTTATTCCTTATGAAGCTCTTGATATATTCTCTATATAGATAGAGAAGCTTTGATTCTATATCGCCCTCTTCATCCTCAAGATCTCCTATCTGTTCATTAGATATAGATCTCTTCTTCCTTAGATACTCTATAGCTTCTTCAGTAACGCCATGAGTCTCAATAGCTTCTTGAAATAGTTTTGAGACTTCTCGTAGAGCTTTAGAGACTAGGGCTCTCTGTATAGATGCTGCTGCCTCTGGTATAATCATTCTAGCGAGTATAGAGGGGTTTATCTTAAGTGGATTTAGCTTATAATCTATAACCTTTATTTCAACACCTTCACTATATGGCTGAAGTGATGTATATTCTCCATGGACATCGTATATAGCTATTACCCCACCTATAGAAGCTATTCTATCAGATAGAATAGCAACTGTATTACTTTTACCAGAACCTGTTGTACCTGTAATAAATAGATGTTTTGTTAGAGCATTTACGTCAATACTTATGGATACATCTGGTCTACCAATAAGATATCCTATCCTTATAGATGTCTCAGAACTCCTACCGCCAAATATCTTTGAAAGTATTTGTGTAGGTGCTAGATAAACCTGTGTATCTGGCTGTGGTGGAACTGATGGAACTCTTATATCATTGCCAATAACATCAACAAACATTCTCGCCATAGATGGTGCATATCTAAGCATATCATCTTCAATACCTATAGCTATAGACGGTTGTGCCATGAAACTTGGGGTTACAGGTATAATTCTCTTATATGAGGTAGAGCTAACAACACCTACAAGACAGTGGAACCGTTTCTCACCTGTCGATATATCGATAGAATTAAACGGTATTGAAATATATGTCCCTATTGGAATAGGAAGAGTTGAAACTATCTCAACAAGATTTGGTCTAGACTCAGATCCAACCTTACCAACAACAATATCTGATCTACATATATCTAGAGACACTATAGACACCTAGATATAAGATCACAATACCTTATGAACCTTATAAAGACTTCCTACATAGATAGATATTGAGATGATGAGTTCAAGACGATATGATTAATGATTAAAACTCCCCGGACTGATCAAAATAATTTTGTTAATGTACTATGATAGGTAGTATGATGGGTATGAGAAGGGTTATTATAACTCCATGGATAAAGGCTATAAGTGCTACTTCACCTCCACTAAAGCGTGTTATTATTGGTAGAGTTGTATCAGCTGTTGTTGCACCTCCAATACATATAGCTTCTAGCGACATTCGCTTTGAAAGAACTGGATATACTATAAACATTATGATTTCCCTCAATATATTTACAGCAAATCCTAGAAGACCAAAATATCTATCTATAGTTAGAAGATATGCTCCTGTAAAGGTATACCAACCCATACCTAGAGAGACAGCTATATACATCCTCATATACTCTAAAGAATTCAGTATTATACTTGTAGCAACCCCTCCAAGTATAGAGCTGAGAATAGTAATTGTGATAAGTATTAGGGAGATGTATAAAGATTTAAATATTATCCCTATATGTGGAATTCCATTAACAATATAGATACCTATTAGTATTAACAATATATAGAGCAAGATCTTTACCAAAATATCTACAGCTAATATATTCTCAATATCAATTGCAAATCCTAGAAGTATTCCACATATAAAAATTATAATTATGTATAGTACCTGTTTCATTTCATAACCCTTCTAAGAACTATAACCCCTATCAATATAGTGAAACATAGTGTTAATCCTAGTAACATAGCGATGTCTCTTACAATATAAACAACAATATTCCCATTGTACATAACCTCGCCTCTAACCACAGATCCAGAACTTATACCTATAAGAAATACAAGTATGTATATAGCACAGCTAAAGAATCTTTCTATGGTTTTACTAATTTTGTCTAGATAAACCCTATTAACTCTAATAACAATACCTATAGCTATGCCTAGCACTATAGCTAGATATATCATATCCAAGATAAACACCTAATTCAATATTATATCTACACGATTTAAACACTATCTGTGATTAGATATACCTAAAAATATTTTGATGACAATTCCAGCTATAGAGAAGATCGAGAGATTAAAGTATATAAAACCACCAAGAAACAGACCAACTTGGTAATAAACCTAAAAATATTTATTTGGATATGATGATGGCTGTGAACACTGAATCATGATGAGGTGTTTCAAGACTGACTCATTAATTTGAACATATCATATTATTCTATAATGGAACAGTAAATAAAATACTGTGATTGTGTAGATATATCCTCAGTATCTACCATATTTCTCTATAGCGTTTAGATATGCTCTAAGATTTGCTATTGGTGTTTCTCTTGGTAGTTCTGCTACTCCTGGAGCTATTATGAATCCTCCCTCAGGTTTTATCTGATTTAAGAGGTTCTTAACATATTCATCAATTTTCTCTGGAGTTCCACCAATCAATAGATTTGCTGGTACACCTCCCATTACAGTAGTATGACCTTTTAGCTTTTCCCAAACCTTCATAAAGTCCCTCGGTCTTTCAAACCATGCTATTCCCCAGCCCTTTGAAAGTTCTAATATTGTATCTACATGTGGTAGATGATCCCCTTCAAAGAATATAAATCCCTTATATCCCTTACCTAAGAGAATATTTATAACCTTCTTAAGACCAGGTCAATAGAACTCGTTATACATCTTTGGAGGTAACATCTCATTTAAATGTAGTGGTATAAAGAATAGTGTTGTAGGTGATAGTGGTGGTATAGCTGTTGCAACCTTTATAATAGGATCTATAAGTACTTCACATGCAGCCTTAAAATCATCGGGATATCTCCTCATATCTAACATAGCCCCTGTTGGATGTCTAAGGAAGTCTCCTATAATATCAGCAGGTGTATATGCATTAGTCATTGGAAGAGATACGTATCCTAGCTTCCCAAGTTCACTAAATAGTGCCATCTAGAAAGAGGATATCTTCTGTAATGTTAGCCCAATTCTAATGAGAGCTCCATTCCACTGTGAGGAACCAGGTTTCCCAAGACCTGGACATGCCCTCGGTAGAACTACTTGGTGAATAAATTCTATGGGATTCTCAATAAGCTGTTTATACTCCTTAGGCTCCATATATTCTCCTCCAAGAAACTGTGGATGGTGATGCACATCGAGTTCTCTACCAGGCCATCTAGACCATTTATCCTTCAAAATATCGTGTACAGGTCCTATGAGAAATCTTATAACATTGGAATAGTCAGGAAAGTCTGCAAATGCTAGAGCGAGGATAAATCCTTCTAATCCATAGGGAGCTAATATAAATGGAAAGTCCTGTGGAAAATCTTTTGCAAATCTTAGAACAGCCTGTCTACCCTTCTCCAAATCATATGATAAATCATACCATGTAATACCACCATAATATGGAAGTATATCTCCTCCAAGACCACCAACAGGTACTCTATCAGGCACCTTTAGCTCTAAAACCCTCAATATTCTATCAACTCTCTCCTTGGCAACAGCTTCAGGTTCATTAACCTGTCTCTCAATCAAAATATCTATAGGTTCCTTAGACATATCCTCACCTCTTCCCCTTTTTCTCTTCCATCCATTTTAACATTATTCTTATTCCTGTTGCTGCATCTCTTGCCCATGCATCTGCTCCTGTATACTCTTTTGCATATTCATCTACTCTTCCACCACCTATAATAATCTTTACCTTATCCCTCAGCCCAGCTTCCTTAATAGCATCTATAGTCTTTTTCATTGATTCTATTGCTACTGTTAGTAATCCACTCATACCAACTATGTCCGGGTTGTACTGTTTTATTGCTTCTACAAATTTCTGTGGTGGTACATCTACACCCAGGTCAATCACTTCAAAACCTGCTGCCTCCGCCATAGTTACAACAATGTTCTTCCCTATATCGTGGATATCTCCATATACAGTACCTATAACAACCCTTCCAATAACCTCTCTCTTCAAACCCCTTCTAGCAATTTCACTTCTAACAATCTCTGAAACACTCTTCAGAATCTCACCAGCAAATACAAGATCAGCAACAAAAATTCTCCCCTCTCATACTTCTCACCAATAACATCAGCAGCAACTCTAAGCCAATCAAGAATCTCCAAAGGATCAACAGATTCAACAGCCCTTCTAGCCAACTCAATAGCTCTAGACTCATCAAGATTAACTAAAGCATATATAAACTCATCCCTTAAAGACATACAATTCACTTGTAAAAATTATAATGCTAACACTCATATGTAAAGCTTTCTATTATATGGCTAGCCTAGCCACATATAGCGTCCTTTGTATTGTATCTCATTATCATAAATTAGATTTAGCTATGTTATTAGAAAAGTACTAACTAAGTACAGGAGATTTTTCATAGGTTATCGAATCATTATCTTTATACCATCGATAATAGCAGAGGTGTAGTATAGCGAGATAATACTAGCTATTATCATAATAGTTAATAGAGGTGTAAATAACTTAGGATTCATTACATATATACTTAATTAGATCAATATATTTAATGTTTTAATCATCTTAGATTTAACGGGAAACAGGCTTGTAGAAATTAATATCAATGAAAACCTAGGTCTATAACATCGATGGAATTATAGTTATTGAAGAGAATTTTCATACATATCTAAATAATTAACAAAGGATTCTCAGCTTACCACCCCCAATATATAGTTTATATACATAATAGTACTTGAACTATATATTATGATTGTATAGATCTTGTTAATTAATATTTAAATTAGAGGAATTTAGAGATTAAAAATTATAGTTAAACATCATAGGGATCTCCATGAGATATTCCCCAATAGCTGTATTAATGATTATCACATTAATATTTTTATCGTTAATTCTAACAACTTTAGTAGTCCATACAGAAGCTAAATCTGTTTTCAATATACGTACTGCAATAGTTCTTGCTGGTGTAGATGAGGAGCCTCTAATTAAACCATTCTATACTACTACATTAGGGAATATCACATTACAGATATCAGTATCGATTCTACATATCAATATTTCTAGTATTTATAAAGCTCTTAAGATGGTTGCCCGGATAAATAATGATGTTCCTGATTTTGTACATGAGTATCTAAGTAATATACACCCTGATTGGCATATAGAGTCTGTAGAGTGGGTTCGTGCAGATGAAGCTGAGGTAGCATTATATATAGAGCTTATGAATATCACTAAGAGCTATGATTATGTATTATTATTGTTCTATGCTCCCCCACAAAAGAATTCCATAAGGATATACTATATATCGCGTTATTTACCAGAGTTAGAGAGGAGTATAGGATTTATAGGACTTACAGGTTTTGGTGGAAATACTAAGCTTTATTTTATAGATCTCTCAGCTATTCCAAGTAGGCATCCAACACGTGAAGAGCCTATCTATATGATTGGAACTCATTTTAACTATACAAATAATCCCCCTCTATGGGATATAAATAGCTCTAAAATGCGTATAGATTTGATAACACGATATGTAGAGAACTATTTAAATCTATTAGTAGCAAGATTTGCTGCTTCCACAGTACCTTGGAGACCTTGGCACATTGTTAACATTACTATTGTAGATTTCTCTAATGGTAATGGTGCTGAAAGAGTTCTTAAAATGCTTAGTCCTAGCACTATAACATATTACTTAAGTTCTATTAGTCCTTTAATCTCATGGCATGTAGAGATCCATGTGGTGGAAGGAAATACAACCCCATTTAGATTAGCTCTAGAGAATGCTCTAAGATTTGGAGAGTTTCTTGCTCTTCAGTCTGAGGATCTTCAATCAATTCTTAGTCATAGCCCAGAGCTCGGAAGAGTAAGAGTAGAATCGACATATGTAGTAATCCCTGTGTATATATTTGTCCATAGTATACCCCTCCACATAACCTCTGGACGAGGAGCAATGAACTTTACCGGTGCAGCTTCTGACTTAGCAGTTGTTATAACAGTTCCTGGTTATGAAAATAGAATAGCTAAGATGGGACTTAATACAGCTATTGCACATGAGGTTGGGCATATGATTGGACTTGCCCATCCATTTATGGGTATAGATACTAAGAGAGGTCTTGTGATAGACTGGAGTATGGATTTCCTAGTCACACCCATGAGCTATGCACCAACTATAGCTGGTTGGCTTGGAGGTCTTTTTTACTATGAGGCACAAGCACTATGTAGAGCACAGATAGCTCAAATATTAGAAACTGCAAAAAGACTTGGAATAATAATCTCAGATACTGATGTTGTTGGGATCTATAACGGTAAATGTATTGATATTGGCTTAGAAATTCAGAGAAAGATTCTATATAGAGTCTCTTATCCATATAGCTCAACTGTAACCATATCTCATACAATGCCCATAGCTATAAACTTCACCATAACAAAAACTGTAGTAGAGCCAACAACTGAATATAGAACTGAGATACTTGAAAGAACTACAACAATCGAGAAAACTGTTACAACATCAGTACTATACACAAAAACATTTACAACTGAAAGAACTGAGAGAATAACAACTATTGTACAAGATTGGATCACTACTACAGTAATCGCAATAGCATTACTATTAATAGGCTTTGCCACTGGCTATATAGCTAAAAAGAAATGAATAGATTTAAAAAATATATCTCCTAAGCATTATTTCTTCAAAACTTTGCTCCACATCAACTCATCCGGGATCATCAGATCTGAAAAGAAATCCTTAGCTTTGCTACAAAATACAAACAAGTTGTTAACATTGCTTTCTGAGGGATTTTATATATCACTAAGGGATTCTTAAGAGTTGAAATTTGATGATGATGTAGAATACAACAGATATTGAAGATAGACTGATAAAGTATCCATATTTGCATTGCTATAAAACTACTACACAACATCTAGAAAATTCTCCAAACCCATAACACTAACCCCTTAGGATATAAACTACGAAGAACTTTAATAGCTTACTCATCACCAATATATGTATTCCCTCTCATATTCATTACGTATAGTATAAAACAAATAAAAGAATACAAACACTATGTCCATCATAAAACAATTATATGCATATTTTGTGGTGAGTCTGAGGAGATTTGAACATATGACCATCGGCTTAGAGGGTTCGATCAAGCATATCACACATTTCAGTATCTGACAAAAGATAGTATTATATAATTGATTTTCCTCCTGCTTTATGAAATCTACTATAAGTATAGATGACCATTTTATAGAATACCTAGAGAAAATCTTTAAAAGGGTTTCATGGGTAAAGTTGCTGGTGTTCTTCTAAAAGTTTTAATTCTTAGATTATAATTTAGGGGTTAGAGTTAGTATTAATGTTAAATTTAATCTCTTTGCTAAGGTGTATTTAGGTGGGGAGTGGATTTCGACAAGAGGAATTCGAAATAATTTCCATAGCCATACCTAGAACTCTTATTGAGCAGTTGAAGGCTTTGCATATAGATATAGAGTCTGAGATTATTGATTTTCTTCTACAGAGATATAGACTAGACCCTAGTGAAGAAGTTGAGATTAGAATTAAGCTTGCAAGAATGTATCTTGAGGAGGGTAGAAGCATTGTAGAGAAGACCCTATTCAAGCAAGTGAAAAGTTGTATAAAGCTGCTGAGGAATGTGTTAAAGCTTTAGCCATATATCTCAAGATAGAGGTTTTGAAGAGTGTTGAAGAGAGAGGTAGGTGGACTGTTACAGATATTCTTAGAGCAGTTAACGAATTGACTAAAGCTATAGGTTCTTGGATTCTTGATGCATGGGATCATGCATGGGTTCTACATGTATGGGGATTCCATGAAGCTAAGCTTGGAAGTATAGATGTAGAAGCCAGAATGCCTTATATCGAGAAACTCGTAAAATTCACAGAGGAGAGAATATCTAAACAAAACATATAGAGCTTTGCAACACATTGAGAATTCTTAGCTAGATTCAAGAATTTGATAAACCTCCTCACCAATTTACAATAATATATCTGAGGACCGCGGTGGATGGGGTACAATGGTTGTATTGCTCATACATACATAGTAGGTCGAGACACGTACTGGGAGAGAGTTCTAGGCGATGTTGTTGAGGCCATTAAAACTGAGCTTAATCACATGAAGCCCAGTACGCCAGTGAAGCACTAAATTTAGTTCCCCATAAATATCTTGTGAAGAAAGGCTATCCTGGCTACCTACATCTAACTGGCCACCCAATAGGCGAATTCTACAAACCGGTTATAGCAGAGTTCATAGACTATAGTCTCGAGGAAGACAGGTGTTCGGGTAGAACTTCATGTATTGGTAACTATCCTGAGATATAAAGTTCTTACAGAGTATCGCAGGAAGATACTAAGCTACTACTTTTAATCAGCTCAAGCAGTATATGTTAATTAAAGTGCTGAGATGTAAGGTGTTGTGTTGTGGGTAGGGTGCTTAAGCTGAAGGATACTGAGCTTATGGCTGGAGAATGGCCTTTGAATGCATTGGCAAGATTCTGTAGGGGGAACCCACTCTCAGTACACTGCTACGCTTTCTACTATCTCACGCATGAACCCTATAGAACAGAGATCGTGCTAGTAGCTTCAGGTAAATGCTGTTGAGTCGTACTCGCTTATACGGTATGACAGTAGATTCATGATGATGGATATCTATGAGATCCACATATGGAGTCCAGCTATGGAAGTCGTGACAGAGATAAGCACACCCGATAGGAGAGTGGATATACAGCTATACAATAGTACTCCAAATGATATAGAGCTAGTGTTCAAACACTTCAAGAGCCCAGGTTTCAAAGAGTTTCAAGTCGGGGAATTCCATGATATGATATGATATGCATCCACGAGAGCTTTAAGCCGAGTTCTCTTGAGGGGCTGGCTGTGAAGCTGGGAGAAGAACATGCATCTCTGTATAGGGATTTGGACTAGAGAGAGTTATTGGAATAAGTGTTGAGGAGGCTCGGGAAATCCTCAAAACATATTTACACTATGGTGTGATAGTTGATGGTGTTCTTGTCTCCATAGTTGCGAGCTATATAACCCTTCCATGGGTATATATAATAGGTGGTGTGTTTACTAGAGAGAAGTATAGGGAGAGAGGCTATGCCAAGGCAGTAGTCTCAGCGATAACAAGGAAAGCATTATCTTCAGGAGCTGTAGTGGGTCTCCACGTGGAGGTGGGTAACGAGCCCACTAAAAGAGTTTATAAAACTCTTGGCTATCGGGTCGCTAGGACTAGAACGTGGATTTTTGCGTAATAGATGAGATATCTCATTTTGAGAGTATTGAGGATTTTTTGGTGTAGCTCAGAGATAAACAGTTAGTCTTATACTGCTGAGCTAACATATACTATTCTTAGGGATAGCTTGTGAGGACTATACTGAAGGTTGGTAAGAAGGGTGTTATAGTGCTCCCAAAAGCGTTTCGCGAGAAGATTGGTATTGAGGAGGGTGATGAAGTATTAGTAGAGGTTGTTAATGATACTATTGTTTTAAAGCCTTTAAAACCTCGTATAGTTGATATAGATCCGAATATGGTTAGCTCAATTCTTGCTGAAGAGAGAGGTGAGTGGGAGGAGAGGTTAGATAGAGCTGTCAAAGAGATTAGCTCTTGATACAAACATATCTAGTGAAGTATATCGTTGCAAAGTCTCTATATGGAGAGTTTATTGAAGATCTCTTTTCGAGATCCAGACGAGGTGAATTAGAGCTCTATGTATCTACAGTAACACTGGCTGAGATATTCTATGCTGCATCTAGGATCTATAGTGTAGCTGGTGTTGAAGATCCTAATAGAGAAGCAGAAAACTTTGTTAAATGGATTACACTTAGGGCTAAACCTGTTAACATCGATTTTCAGCTAGCTAAAACAGCAGGAGAACTCAAGAAGAAACTTAGAATAGCACTACCAGACTGCTTCGTCATTGCATTAGCCATAAATATAGGTGGCAACGCCCTATTTAAGAAAGTTGAACGTGAGATGCTGGGCATTGAAGACAGACTTAGAGGACTTGGTGTGATATTCGCTGAAGACTATATAAAGAGTGGTCATACAGGGTAGAGGCATTCACTCTGATTCTTCTCTCACTGCTCTGTTTATGATCCAGAGCTGGGTGAACTTCGAAGCAGACCATTTAATCTAAGGTATTCAATTAGTGACACAGTGTTGAACATTTTATTTTCAAAGTATTTGCTAACGGCGCCGGCGAACCTAGATCTACTGGTTCTCACCACAGTGGATAGTCCTAGTTCACGTGATAAATAACCTTGGGGACACAGCGTATCTATCAACTCTTCCTCTTCCTCCTCAGACAACCCTATATTGTTCAATCTAAGTAGTCCGTGTATCAGCTCGTGGATCAGCACATCTAAGACATGTCTAATATCTAGATTCCTCCTAGTAAATACTATTGTAACCACATACTCACCACAGAGGTCGTATAAAGCCATACTACCATAGCTCCCCCAACCAGGGTTATAAGCTAGTAGAACATAGATTTCTTTGAATTGTTTACCGTTGCCTAGAACCTTAGCTAGCAGATCATTTATTCTATCACTCATATCAATATATAGATTAGTCAATTCAACACTCTGTTTCTTCAAGAAATCCTCCAGTAACACCCATTTATAGACCTCTATACTGTCGAGTTCACCAATGATATCGTTGATGTCACTACTCCTGGATCTACCTATTACAGCTTCGAATAAATCTCTCCACAGATTATTCTCATTGATAACAGAGCCTATGTATAGTAGTTTCGACATTGGGCCGTAGAATAGGGAGTACAGTGGATAGCTGCGGAAGAAGGGAGCATAGTATATATTGTAGAGTATCGCAGTCAAGTGAGCTATTTTAGAGACAATAACTCTAATACTCACTAAACCACCTTAGAGTTAAAGCAATAGCTCAGCTTAATAACGTTGCGCTAAATACTACGATGCAAATGATATGTATTTTCAATACCTTCTTTATAGCTATTACATTATGAAGAATATCTTTAATGTAGTAATACTGCCCTACAGCTACCTTGAGTACTACTATGACTATGTTCCATGCTATATACCTCTCAACATTAGTGAGAGTATGGAAAATGCGATTACAGCCTTGTCAAGTCCTGATTCGTCGGCTACTAAGGCATTTATTGAAAAACATGCACAGAGAAGACACCACTACTTTGTGAAGCATAGGTGATGGAAGTCTGTGTGCCTGATCGTAGCCGAAGGTTTACTCGGCTTACTGGCCTCAGCATCTCCATTCGCCAGGTTTAGACAAATTCAAATTAAGTATTTTAACATCAAATCTCAGTTCTATCAGGCTCGTATGTAAGGTAGTAAAACGGTATAACAATGTGCTGATAAGGGATTCTCCTTATAAAGCCCTGTCAACACATCCATGGGCCACCACCTAGATGCAAGCACCGTGTCCCTCAGCTTAAACACGGTACTCATAATCCATACACTCCTTACTTTCCCTGTCCATTACATATTGATAGTGTTAGCCGAAAATCTTGCTAATTGAAAAGCCTCCTATGATACTCTGTGAGAATCTGATGTCCATGGCTGGTTATCAGTATGTGGGGCTCTACCCGTACACCGCCCTTCCCCGGTAGGTACACAGCTGGTTCGTATGCAAACACCATGCCTGGCTCCAGCTTATACTCTATGAAGCCTGCTATGACAGGTTTGTAGAACCCTCCTATAGGGTGCCCAGTTAGATGTGGGTAATCCAGGTAGCCGCGGCTTTGAAGGAATTTACGTGGGGCTTCATCTAAAATCCTTACGGGAATGCCAGGTTTCACGTATTCAAGCCCAGTCCTGATAGCTTCAACCACATCTTCGAGGACTCTCTGCCAATACTCGTTTTGGCCCACTATGAATGTGTAGGCTATACAGCCATCATAACCCATCCACATTGGCCCCAGGTCAACAACCACAGGGTCTCCAGGACTAATCCTGCGAGCCGATGTCTTCGCATGGGGTGTTGCAGTTCTCGGACCTGAGACCACCATTGTTGTAAACCACCTATCAACAATACCATTCTCATCAAGTACTTTATCAACTATTGCTGCAACCTCACATTCACGTATTCCAGGTCTTAAAACCTCCTCTACAGCCTGTAGAGCTTTAGAAGCAGTATCAGATATCCACCTGATTATAGGTAGTTCTTCCTCGAAAGACTTATCGAAAACATCTACCAACACCTCAGTAGCATCAACAACCCCCACACCCTGCGAGCACAACCTCTTGATAAGGTCGGCGTATAGAAAGGATAGCCTATTACGCCCCCATGCCTTATTTATACCTACAATAGGCTTCTCGGTCTCCCTATACTCTCTAAGCACATTCACTATCCTCCCAATCAGCTCTTCTAGAGTGAAATTCTCTACCAGCACTACATTCCAAGGACTCTCACTCACAGCTTCAGCCAATAGATTCATATCCAGCTCGTTCACATAACCTCCGTAGCAGTAATGTGTACACGTACTACATATCTTCATACCATTCCTGCTTACCGCTATAGCTATGGGGCCATACCTACATGGAGCAAAATTTGTATAGTATAGGTATGGAAAGTTGCTAAGGCTTGGTGCTCTGAAAAACTGATTTGTTGTAATAGCAAAATATCTACTAACATCATCATTACTACCCCTTCCCACAGATGCCACCATCGGCATACCTCTAGATGCAATAGCTCTAATGAAGTTATCAGCACTTGGAACTTGAACATATCTACCATGACACAGTTTACGTAGCGGGTCTTGTGATTATTTTTGAGAAATTCAAACATCTTTTTAACATCATCGAGATTTATTGGATATGGCCTTACATCGAGTTTATAGCTTCTTGAGAGCACTACCTACATTATCCAGCCGAGAACCTCTGAAGAGATCCTTCTCTTATGATATAGATACTGAAAGACTCTCAGGAAAGTAAAGCTATAGAGCCTCCAAATCCATAGACTTGCTACAACCTGTTATAGCCATAAGCTGAGAATGCTACGAAATCATCAGAGATTGTTTCTAGTGGTATCTTTCAGTCTTTTCTAATTGTTTCGATTACAAAAGTTAGAGCAACTTATAAAGGGAAACGACATATACTCAGGTATCGCAATATCGGGATGATTCTGATGAGCTTCACCTCTCCGCGGTGCTTCATCTCTTTCAACCTCTTCTTACCGATTCCCTGCCTCGTCTTGCTCTATCCGTCTCTACCCTACAGGATCAGCCCAGAAGAATACTCAAAGTAAGTGCTTATCTGTTGCGTCGCCGTGCTTCGAGATTTTCTCATTTATCGAGATTCTGCTGAAGATCTCCGGAGCCGGTGAAGAGAGAGAAAATGGTGTTGAAGTGGTTGGGTCTGTTCTCCTCTTGGTGCTGGTCGGCAGAGGTGCTCAGACCATGGATACTTGGGGAGATGCAGACATCGATTGTGTGTGCCTTTCGATACTCCCTCCGAGTGCTATGTACATCAGTATCCATGCTATGGGTGTTAGTAGCTCCACGAAGATCCCTATGATGAAGAGTATTCCTGCTACTAGGTAGAGGGTGTTCTTCTCGGCGTCGTGAAGATTGAATGCCAGTATTATCACGCCGATCTTGCCGATCAGCAGAAGTATTGCCCCGATGATGAGCAGTACAACACCTATTACTATCAGTAAGAGGGGTATCCCTATGATGAGCAGTATCAACCCCCAGAAGTAGCCTATATCAATCAGCGTTGCAGCTGTTGAATACCTCTGATCTGCTTCTCTCAGCATCAGGGCTCCAGGCCTCAAGTAGGAGTAGAAAGCTATGAAGGTTATCACTGCGCCGACAAGCATTGCGATGGCAGCCGCAAATGATCCGACGAAGAGATGACTCATAAGGTCTGCAAAGCCCAGCCTAAGCATTGACAGTGCACCGGTGAGGGCTCCGAGACTCATCATGAAGCCAGCTATTATCAACAGGAGCGATGCTGAACGTATTCTCTGTAATGCTTCACCCATTCTCTGTATCTGCGGAGACGATGCACCCATTCGATTCACCAGGTCAGCCGCTGTACTGAGGACGCGAAGTTTTTAAATGTTTTAATGCACAGAGTTCGCTCCGCCATTCAAGAAGACTGTTTCCGAAGCGTCGTAAAGTTTAATGCTCTGAACAGCTCTCGTTATCTCATGTTACTTGTATTATTAACATTATTAAGGTAGTGTAATATTTAAAGAAATAATTATCTATTTTAAGAAATTCATGCTGTCTTTCTATCAAAAGATTCTAAACACACTATTTAGAGCAAACATTATTCCTAATGCATAGAAAAGATCCATCCATATCACTTTAGCTAGGGATAATCCATATATAATCGCTGCTATTGGGAATCCTAGCAGAGCCTCCTTCTCATATCTCCACCTATTCTTCGAATAACCCCATAAAGCCTTAGCGTCACCTGTACTCGGAATTGCATGCCAAACAATATTGCTAACCAACCAAAGAAGTAAGCTGAAAAGCTTGTGGATGGAATAAACACTAGTGGAAGCAGCGCCACTATCCCAGCCAAAGTATTGACTACCAAAGGAGCCATTGTGACTGCTAGGACTTGCCCAAGGTGTGAGGAGGTTCGTGCAATACATAACCAGCTGGATTACCTATTCTAAAATAGACAACTTCATAGAGCTGCAGACCCACAGCCATAGCAACATGTTTATGTGCATACTCATGTAGAATAACCCCGGGAGAAGTTACTAAGGTTATCAACCATCCAGGTATTATAATCATCCCTTAAACACCCGATGCCATATCCATATTCACGGCACACTATTTTTGTTTAGCTTGTTTGATATATTTATATAATTCCCAGAGTAGCAGGATAGGCCAGCTATTATCACCGCTATATCCTCCATGCATCTCCCCTTTAGAGGCTTGCTCTATTGCCTACCCCTCCGGATAAGTGTCAAAATCGACAATACCAAAATCACTCCTAGTCCAAATCCAATGCTGAGTAGAGAACGTCTGAAAGTAAAGCAGCAAGTGTTACCGTCTCCGTCTTCATTACCGTCTCTATCTCTCTCACGGTTTGATATGTCGTAGTGGTCGTAGTTAATGTTTCAACTTTAGTTAAGGTGATTGTGTTGGTAATAGTTATAGTGATGGGTGATGTTACTGTATCCGTAGCCGTTAACGTTTTTGTAGCTGTTTGTGTTAACGTATGCGTAACAGTTGTAGTCATCAAAGTTGGTATAGCTAGAGAATAAATCACACCTCTAATGCTTCCATTATAGATGTTGTTTCCAACAACATATATGTTATATCCATCAAACGCAACTTTACCGGTACCAAACCCCGAAATTCCAAGAATGTTTCCACTTAGGAGCTGCTTATTAAGAATCTTCAAGTTCTTATCTAAAACATAGAGCCAATGATTATCATTCTTCGATGAGAAAGCATATACAGCATTACTCGTACAAACAATCTTCATGACATTGCTAACATCCTTGTTGACATCAACAACAGTGCCACTACTATCGAATTTAGCTATACCGTAATCACCTCCGATATACCCATATCCACTATCATCAAAGCGTATAGCATTTGCTGTGCCGATATATCTGCTATCACTCTCCGAATAGTCCACTCTTCTAATCTCATTCAATTGCTTATCCAGAACAACCACAAAAATGTGTATTGTGCTGCTATCATCCCAGTTCATCTTTTAATTTCTTTAAACACCGCTTCACCTCACTTTTGGCCATACTCTTCAAATCGGTCAAGTACTTACGAATGCTAGCAAGACAGTGGCTACAGCGCCGAGTATTTGAGACAAGGACGTCACTACATGCAGAGTTTCTTTTGGTATATGCAGAGCAAATACCTCGATTGGGATCGCGACAAGCCATGTCAAACTTAGCAATAGCATTAGGATAAGGTACCTCAAATCTTTGGCTATGTGCAATACTATCACCGCCTCATCTTCCTTGCCGCTTCTCGCCCATCTTCCTGAGGTACCTAATACATAGTGGTTCTGGAAATCTCTCTTCACATCTCCAACTTTGTTTAGAAGATCTCCGAGGAGATTTGTAGCGGTTCTTTCACTTGCCTCTCTAACTACGCGTACAGTGTCTCTACATCTAGGGATGTCGGCCTCAGTACCCCCAACTAGTAATGGTTTTCGCTTTTAAGTTTTAATGTAGAACATAAACATCAAGGAAAAATAGTAAAAGATAAATAGATAAATACTGGGGGCGATGAGAGCAAACTGGAACCGGTGATGGTATGCAGGTTAGAAGGGTATCGATGATCCTAGTGCTGGTATTGGTGATGCTTAGCAATGTGTTGGTGCCAGCGATCACGCCGGCAATCGCATCGACGGGGACGACAGATGCAGTTCTTCTGAAAAGGGTCGTTGTGGTGTCTATAGACGAAAAGGGAAAACTGCTGTTGAACATAACTTGGATAAACCAGACGATAGAATTTGGAAATGGAACATGTGGCGGCAACTATTCATGTGCGTGCATCAGCGGCGGTACGTGTCCTGCAATACCTTACAGTGTTGATATCAACGTGATTTACAACGTGAGCGAGAAGGAGGAGAGTTTAGAGCTGTTAAAAGCCGTGGTTTACAATGAGAGCTTCAGCTACAGCTTCTATGTGCTGGTCTACAGAGCTGAACGCAACCAGTACAACGTGAGCGTTGTAACGGAGATTATGCCTATAAACGTCACGTACCTCTTCATAACCGCAGTCAACATCGCTCCGAGGGACGACAAGGCCCAGCCCGTAGCAGACGCGGTGTTCCTCGTCAACAAGACGACTCTCGCAGACCACTACAGGCTTCTCGGCGACGTGCTGAACGAGATAAGGAAGAATGATACCACTAGCTTGATATGGAACAAAGTGAAGATCGAGCTAAACAATCTGGCGAAGAGAGTCGAAAAAGATCTGGCCGACTACAACGTTGTGGGCATAGGAATCGCTACAGCTATGAATGGAGTTACAGTTTGCGCGTTCCCATTGGGGGTGCTTATTACTTTTGAGTGCTTGGATCCCCGAGCCCCGATCAATGTAGTCGTAGCAGTTTGCTGTGGTTCTTTGTATTCGATAGTAGTAACGTGTGCATTTACATGCATAGGATCTCTGGGGATCGGATGTATAGGTTGCATAGTCGGCGGTGCTTTAGCTGCATGGGCGGCGATGGGTGGCTGCTATGGATACTGTCCAGCAATGGAGGTTTGCTTGAAAGTACCGTGGATATTTGGGTGGATAACTGTAGTATGCGCCAGGCTCCGGTAAAAATTTTAAATCTAGTTTTGGTAGTAAGGGTGGGATAGTATGAATCTGCTCGGGAGCCTGCTTGCGCAGAGCCAGATCGTGGCAATTTCGGCTCTGTCATACGGTATCGTCTATCTCTCACTCCTAATTGTGTATAGATCCCGGTATAAATCTCCCAGACAAAAAGTGGCCTGGGCTATGCAGATTGAACTTGCAGCTTATCTTATAGTGATGGGCGTTTTGCACTGGCTCAACATGTACGGAGTCGAAACGGGGATTGCGTGGGGTCTGGCTGCATGGTTTTTCCTATTCGCTGCGCTGGCAACCATCATCCTCTACCTGATTAATAAATTGGGATCCTCCAGCCGTGCATTGAGCCCCAGTCAAGCTCGAACAATCGAATAGAGGAAGCGGCTTCGAAACACGTCTAGAAGCCCCAATTTCTATTTTTACCGATATCAACCGGCTCACCTCACCAGACGTAGTCAACGCCAAGAGGGCGCTTCAGACTTCGGTTTATTCGAGGGCTCTAGCCCTATCTTCTGCGTATAGTGGCTAGTTGCTGTCCTCACTAGTGTGCCGCGACGCTACGCGCAACCCCGGTACAGTACAGGCGCAGAAATAGAATGTATATCTCGCATAATTTTCGGCGCTTACGGTTTATGGGGTGCGCTAAATAGTTGCTACCATGACTGTCCAGTAATGGATATTTGTTTAGAGGTAGACTTGATATTTTGGCGGATAACTGTTGCGTGCGCCAGGCTCTGGGGGTAAAAATTTAAAAATTTTTAATCTAAATTTTTAAAGGGTTAATAAAGGTAGAGGTGGAATAATATGGATCTGCTTGGGCTAATCATGGCGGTTTTGCCTCTGTCGATAGGTGTTACCGTTCTTCCACTTATGATTGTGTACAGATCCCGAATTCCGAAGATGGCTTGGATCATAAATATCGAAGCCGCAATTAATGGTATTGTGGTTGGTGTTTTACAGTGGCTCCACCTGTACGGGATCGACACAACAGTTGCACGTGCTCTGGCTGCAGGGCTCTTCAGTTTCGCCATTATTGCAACCTCCGCCCTCTTCCTGGTTAAGGAATTGAGGAGGCCAAGGCGTAGCTGAAGAAACTCAAACCCAGCAGGGTTTCCCCATACTGTATCTCTCTTGAGGTTACTTCTCGCCTCTTAAATTCTTTAGGTATCTGTAGAGGTAGTTCTAGAGCTTCGCAAGCATTAGAGAATCCCAGCTTGTTCTTAACAGCTTCTAGGATGACCCTCTTAGTCTCTTCGCGGAGAGCCTCGATATTTACAGACTCATACCAATAATCCTTCGAATAGACTATCGAAATACCATCAGCTTTGAATTCAGACACGAGTTCCCAGTCTCACAAAACCCTGAAAAATTATTCAATTAGAGAACTTAAGTATTTATGAGAGAATCCAATTCTGTGGCGGGCCCGCGGGGATTCGAACCCCGGACCACCGGCTTAGAAGGCCGGCGCTCTGTCCTGGCTGAGCTACGGGCCCTTTCTATTTGTGGTGTTGTTGGTGGGTTTTTAATTTTATTTGTTTTCAATAATGTTTTTAATAGCTATTCTTATTATTTTTTCTACTTCTTCTGCTGGTGCTTCTACTGTTCCTGTTACATGATCTTTTTTGCCTCCTGCTTTTGTCTGTATATATCTTGTTAATTCATTTACAATCTGTTTAGCATCTATTTTCTGGCTAGCGATTCTTCCTAGTGATATCTCTATATATGTTTTTCCTTGCTCTTCTAGTAGTGCTGTTGCTATTAGTCTTGGTTCTTGTGTTGTTGATTTTATTAGGAATTCCTTTATCAGCTCTCTATCATTTATAGATATTCTCGCTATATAGAGCTTTATATCGTTATATACATCTTGTGTCTCTATAGCTCTCTTAACTAATTGATCAATGTATTCATTTCTATACATTTTAATAAGCATTCTATAGTTATTCATCTCTTTTACCAATGTCTCAATCCTCTTATCAATATCATCTACACTAGAACCCACGGATTTTGCCATAGACTTTAGCTTATCCTCAAAAGATCTTGCATAATCTGCCAGAGCTGTAGCAACAACATATTCAAATCTTATAACACCATCTGCTATTCTATCAATATTAATAATCTTTATACCTCCAACCTCACTAGTATTTCTAACATGTGTACCAAAACATGCTTGTGCATCCCATCCAGGTATCTCAACAACTCTTATAGTTGGCTCCATAGGAACACCGCCCTGATACAGTGTAAATCCATATATCTTTTCAGCCTCATTCCTAGGTAGATAATGAATCTTAACATCTATAGCCTCATCAACAACTCTATTAGCTAAATACTCAATTCTTCTAATCTCATCCTCAGAAGGCATCTTATAGTGAGTAACATCGAGTCTAGCTTTAAACTCTGTCTTCTCAGCACCAGCCTGCCACACATGATCTCCAAGAACTCTTCTAAGAGCACCTAGAAGTATATGTGTAGCTGTATGATGCCTCATCCTCCTATACCTAATACCCCAATCAACCTCACCATCAACTTCCATACCACTTGAAATACCCTCTACACTATCAACAACATGGACAACGACATTCCCAATCTTCTTAGTTGAAACAACATTTATGGTCTTACCATTAACTCTAAGTATACCCCTATCACCTAGCTGACCACCACCCTCAGGATAGAATGCAGTTGCATCTAAAACAATATATCTATCACCTATAACACCAAGTACCTTAGCCCTAAATACCCTTCTATATGGATCTTCATGAAATATCCTTCTAGTCTCAGGAAAACTAGATACCCTCTCTACAACATCCCTAGGCAACTCCTCTTTCTCATACTCCCTAACAGTCTTTGGTCTACTATGTCTAGATGCTACAATAGAATAGAAATTACTAGGAACATTAATCCTATACGAAAATCTTTTATCGAGTTCCTCAGCCAAAAGATCTGGAGGAATACCCTGGGAATCATATAGAGTTACAAGCTCATCCAGAGAAGGAGATTTATTGACATATCTTGGAGCAATTGTCGATAGCTTTGATATAACACCCCTATATTTATCCTCCTCAAGCCTAACCATTTCTAGAATAGTATCTCTATATCTAATCATTCTCGGATACATATCTCCCCAATAACCTAACTGCATTGAGACAAGTTCAGATAGATCTATATCGACATTCAGTTTTGCTAACTTTCTTAAACTCCTCCTAATAACGAGTCTTGCTAGATAGCCTTCACCACTATTAGAAGGAACAATACCATCGGATAGCATTAGAGCTATAGTCTTTGTATGGTCTAGAATTGCATATAGATCAAATATATTCTTAAGCTGATCCTCAATCTCCTTAACACTAACTCCCATAGACCTAGAGATATCTTCATATATTGCTAAAATTGATGAATAGTTAGATGGATCTATTCTTGCTGCTCTCCTAGCAACAGCATAGAGAATATCTCTATCAGGTTCAGATATATTGAGCTTCTTATGAAAATCTGTTAATAGAGATCCATATACAGCATGAAAAGCTGTTGGAGTTTTCTGTACAAACCATGCAATTCTCTCAATACCATATCCAGTATCAACTATTTTCAATGGAATTTCTTCATATCCACCCTCACTAACTCTATACATCATAAACACTAGTGTAGCCAGCTCCAATCCACCTACAGCTACCTCGAAGCAGGGACCTGCATTCCCTCCCCCTTCCCACCAAGACTCCTTAAATGTTATTTCCTCCTCAGGAATACCCAGCTCCTCAACAAAGAACTCCCTTGCATACTCAACAGTTTCATCAGTCCAATAAATATGTTTATCAGGATAGTTAAATGCATGATGGCCCCCCATAATGAAATTTGTCATATGCCTTCCTAGAGTATAACCAACAGAATCTATATCTTCAAGTCTAATACATGGCTGTGCAATTACTAGGGGGTTGGCTGGTGGTGGTACCAATCCTGAAGTGACATGGGGTTGGAAAACAACTATACTTGCTATAGTTAGATATAGATCTTCTCTCCATCTAGCTACAACAGGTCTTGGCTCAATTATTTCATGTCCATGTCTCTCAAAAAATTTTAGGAATAGATCTCTAACCTCTCTATAGCTAAGACTTCTCTTTACAGGAATATCAAAGAATTCATAGTCTCTACAAGGAGCATCTCCACAATCATCCCTATCTTTTATACTCCAGAAAAAAGCTTTACACTTTACACATTGTCTTCTTCCATAGCCTCTATTGAATAGCCTTACTCTATATGTTGATTCTGAAATAGGTTTGCTCATCATAATACCTTAATAAATATTGTATTCATCTTATGAAAAGCTATAATTGTTGAAAATAGTGAATAGTTTTAGCCAAAGAGTGCTGAAAGACCTTCAGCAAGCTCTTCCTCAGACACACCCTCCTTCTTCTCCTCCTTCTCCTCAGCCTTAGCCTCCTCCTTAGCCGGAGCAGCTGGAGCTTGTGTACCTGTTGCTGGAACTGCTACAGGTGTTGTGGGTAGAGCAAATGCTGATTTCAATACATCATCTATATTTATCTCTTTAACAGCTGCTACTAGGGCTTTAAGTCTTATATCATCTACGGCTATACCTGCAGCTTCTAATACCCTTCTAAGATTATCTTCAGATATATCTCTTTTAGCCGAATGGAGTAGCAGTACTGCATATACATATTCCATCTTTTTACCACCATATATTCTAGCTACAGAAGCTTTATTCAGACTCTCTCTTATAAATTTTAGATAGTCCTTAGCTAAAAGCTTAGACTAACAGTCATAGGAGTAACAATCGATTCTATGCCCATATTCTCTCTCACATAGGAACTAAATCTATGAGCATACTCACTTCTATATCCATCAACAACTAGTAGCCTAGGTCTTGCATTATCTACATAGTATATAAGCTCATTAAAATCTGCATGACCACTTATACCCACAATCCATGTATTACCAGAATCTCTACTCATAATAGTCTTAATATATCTACCTGTTAAGAATATATGCTTCAAACCATATACCCTCTTTAATGAGTTAAATCTAGATGTGTGATGTACCTCTATATACCATCCAGTCCTCTCAATCTCACTAGCCTCTGCACTCCCACTAAGAAATACATCATTTATCTCATAACCAAATCTAGAGAGAACTCTATACAATTTCCAATGAGCCGGAGATAATATGAATGGGGCATCTATACCCTCCATCCTCAGTCTTACCATAACATCCTGAGCCTTTCCATAATAGGCATATAGAGCTATAGGACCCATACTCATAAGCTTTCTAACAAGCTTTACAAACTCACTCCATATAACATCCTCATCAGCTCTACTAAACCTAGGATCGCCATATGTCGCATCTATAACTAGAACATCAACATCAGCTATAATCTCTGTCCCTCTCCCGGGAGACTTAAAATCACTTGTATATGCCACAACAATATCCTTATCCTCATATAGAACTTGAGTAGTACCTGGAATATGTTCAGCTTTTACAAATCTCAACTTTGATCCATCATAGAAATCTATAACCTCATCATAGTTTAGCTTAAAGCTCTTAGACTTAGGAATATTATAGCCTAGGGCTAGAAGCATCTCTAGTGTTATAGGTGATGCTATTATATATCTCGATGCTGTTATACTTCTATCGATATGTATAGTATGATCAGCATGAATATGTGTTACCACTCTATAGAGACATCCATTATGGTGGCCATCAATACATATATTGTTTGGAAATACTATAGCACCATAGATATCTACATAGGCTGGCAAACTCAATGATCTCACTCAGATAGTCACTACATATTATCTAGATAACAGATAATTAGAGCTTTATATGCTGTCTTCAAAATATAAAATTTAATAGGATTCTAGGTATATAGAACTTGAGATATAGAGCTTTGTATTAAAGCTATGTATAGTGATCACATAATGTTTAGATTAATGAAAAACGATATAGATCCCATTACACAGGCTCTAGATATACTTAGAAAGCAGAAGTATCATTTAATTGGAAATCATAGTGCTGTAAAGAAGTGTTATTGGGTTCATAAGGCTATTACCGAAGGTATGTTTTGCTATAAAGCTAAGTTCTATGGAATAGAATCCCATAGATGTATACAGTTCTCACCATCAGTCCTATGGTGTTGGAACTACTGCCTCCACTGCTGGCGCTATAGATCATCGGATTCTGGTGAAAACATATGGCATGTATTTCCCAGTCATGTAGATGATCCAAGATTTTTAGTTGATATGGCTATAAAAGAGCATAGAAGAACTGTTAGTGGCTATAAACGTTATCCAAATGTTGATAAGAGGATATATGAAGAAGCTCTTAATCCAAAACATGTTGCTATAAGCCTTACTGGAGAACCAACACTTTATCCTAGGATTGATGATCTTATAGAAGAATTCCATAAGAAGGGGATGACAACATTTCTTGTAACAAGAGGTGTAAGACCAGAGATCTTAGCTAATTTAAGAGTTGAACCGACACAACTATATGTCTCACTAGAAGCATTTGATGAGGAAAGCTATAGATATTTCAATAACCCTATATCACCACAGCTATGGAGGAAAACTCTAGAGACTCTAGAGATACTCCCAAGCTTCACAAGCCCAACAGTAATAAGGATAACACTCATAAGAAGTTTTAATATGCATAACAAGGCTATAGACGCTTGGTCAAAAATTATAGAGAGGTCACAACCAACATTCATAGAGGTAAAAGCATATATGCATATAGGAGCTTCTATAACAAGACTAAGTAGAGATGATATGCCTAATCACTACGAGGTTAAGAGAGTTGCAGAGGAATTATCAAAAAGAATAGGATATAATATAGTTTCCGAGAGTATACCCAGTAGAGTAGTTCTATTATCAAAATTAGATAGACCTATAATAAGATATGGTAACCCTCCAATCAGCTGGAGCGATATAGATAAAGGAGATGAAAACTCAGGAGAATATGGAGAATTGTCACCACCGTAAACTGCAATATAGTTATATAGAGATCGTTAAATAAATACCTAGATATTATGGATGTAAACTATAACATAATAGTCATAACTAAAGTTAATATACTTAAGATGAGAATAGTATAGTACAAGTAGGTGTGACTTAAGTTGAAAAATAAAGCTTTAATGATATTTCATGGCGATTGTGATGGGGTAATATCTGCAGGTCTCTATATTAGGCATTTTCTATTAGATTATTATCCATCTAATTTAGTTATGAGATATTCTCATCCATGGAGACTTCATATTGATCTCAAGAAATTTCTTAGCCTAATAAAAAAAGATGATATTGATACAATAGTTTTATTGGATTTAGCGATAAATAATGATGTAATTAAGATCTTAAGTGATTATCTAAGAAATAGTAGAGCTAGGGTAATTATTGTTGATCATCATCTATCATCACAACACATTCTTGAGACAATAAAAAACTCTGAAAATATTAAGGTATACTGGGGTAATCTTCAGTCAACACCACAAGTTTTATCCTCCTACCTAATAAAAAATCTAAATAGTTATGAACAGTCCCTTGTAAGTATTGCAAATATATGTGAAGGAGGGGGCAGTGATAATATTATTAATAAGAACATAGCTGATAAAGTTAAATTGGTGTTAGCTGTTGAACCAACAAATGAAAAACTTATCTTAGAAACTGTTATATCTATTGTAAAAGGTGAAGAGTTTTGGAATTCAAAAACATTTGATGAAAAATTTAATAGAGCTAAATGGCTTTTAAATCTATTGATTAAAAGGATTGAGGAGAGATCAAAAGAGGTCTGTGGATGGAGATATGCAGTATTTACCTCAGCTGAGTCATTGATATTTGCAGGTCTCTTTGGTATAGCTTCTTCTGAATACATTAAGAAGTGTAAAGCTCCTTTAGTTCTATTGAGAGAAGAAGAGGATAAAATTGTTCTTACTATACGATCAGCGGAGGGAAAAGCACTTGAATTCTGTAGAACTATCTATACAGAGTTTAATAATGTGATGGATATTAGTTATGGAGGACATAAAGAAGCTGCTTCAGCTACCATTAGAAATTATGGCTCACTGAAACAATTTGAAGAGATATTCATTAAATTTCTACAGAAGAACTTATGTGATAAGACATGATATGTAGAGATGTTGCAACATCTAATTGCGAAGATATTAAGTCTACGCTTGAATCAGCAAAAAAGAGAAATGTCATTTTAATTGTTGGGAGAACCACCATAGAATATATTGGTAGAGCTGCTTCAGAATCTATCTTAGCTGATAGACTAGTAATTATAAAGCCTGATGGTTCTCTTCTAATTCATGAAGCAACAAAGGTAGAACCATTTAATTGGCAACCACCTAGGAGTATTATCAATTTTGAATGTATAAATGATAAACTTAGGCTAAAGTCTATTAGACTTAATCCTCATGAAGAAGTTTTAGTAGATTTTGATTATATAGACTTTATAAAGATATGCAATATTAGTACAACGAAACTTAGAATTATTGGTAGAGAATCTGATGTAGTATCAATGATAATGAACAATGTTGCTCTCATAGATAAGGATTCCTCGATCATAGGTATAGATATTCCAACACCTTATGGAAAAATAGATATATTGCTGAAACGAAGTGATGGAACATTTATTGTAGTTGAGGTTAAGAATGAAAAAGCTGGTGTACCAGCTGTAATACAATTGAAACGCTATGTAGAGTTTTACAAATCCAAAGGATACAATGTTATTGGAATTCTAATAGCAAATGATATAACAGATGATGCATATAGCATTCTCATGAAAGAAGGATTCAAATTTGTGAATCTATCCAGCATTATAACAAAGCCTAGAGATATGGGAAAACTAGATAAATTTCTTAAAACTTAAGACCTAGTATGAGCTCTAGGGTGTGTAGACTATGAGTAGTGATGCAAATAGTGTTATCCCTCCAGCAATGAGAAACCTCTTAAAGATTAGAGATTATCGTGAACAACATAGAGAGAAGTGTATTAGTATCACACTAGATGTAGATCCAGATGTCATTGATGTTAGAGGCAATATACATGGCAGTTTTATTGTTTTAGCAACCATAGTAGCAGCTGAAAATGCCGCAAAGATGTCTATCCATGAGGATGAATTTCTCGTAGCTGTAAATCATAGTGTGAATTTCTTAAAGCAACCGGAAACATTAAGCGAAATAGAAATTAGTTCATGTGTATCTAATAGAACAGATAGACTAATATATGTTACAACTACTATGAGTTCATTAGATACAGATATAGCAAATTCCATAACCATATTCATAGCAGAAAAATTTAGTTAAACAAATAACTATCAAAAATAGTGAAGACCTATGAAAATAGTAGCGATAAGTGATATTCATGGACATTTAAATAATGTAGAACTTGTGTTAAAGAAAGAGAAAGATATCGATCTCCTAGTATTCGTAGGTGATATATCTCCCTATAGATATCCTAGTCTAACTAGAGTTCTCCTTAAAAATCTTGTCGATATAGCAAAGAATTATGTGAATAGCTATATTCTTGCTATACCAGGAAATGTAGATTATCCAAAGGATTATGATCTAGATAATAGTGAGAAATATATTAATCTAGATAAGAAGGTCTTTAAGTATCAAAACATGGTTTTCATTGGATATGGTGGTTCGACACCAACACCATTTAATACTATTAATGAAATAGATGAAGATACTATTAATAGAGAGCTGAATGAGATAATTAGAAATAATAGAATTGATAATAATAACATAGTTCTATTAACTCATTCTCCACCCCATGATACTAAATGTGATATTACTTACACAAATCAGCATGTCGGTTCAAAATCTATTAGAAGATTTATCATAGAATACAATCCTATTCTTAATATATGTGGCCATATTCATGAATCTCGTTGTGTAGATAGAATAGGGAGAACAGTTATAGTTAATCCAGGACCCCTAAGTAAGGGTTTATATAGTGTTATTGAGCTTAGCAATTCTATAGATGTTTACCTTAATTCTATCTAGTCCCCTCAATAAACTGGATAATCTTATCAATATTTTCATATCCCATATCTCGAATCATCTCAATAAAATCTTCAACCTTATCAAGAGGAATAACAACCGCTGTATCTTCAGAAATCTCGATTAACACATCATCAATTTTATAGAGAGTTATCATAGAGTCTTCTATAGGGATATAGATCTCTTTAACCTCATTGATATCTTCCATTACCTGTCCTAATATACATGCACAACAATCCTTAAACACAGTTATATCTGTAGGTGTTGTTAATGGAAATTCATCTATACATTCATTTGGTGATGTACATTTACCACAATTTATATATATATCTTGGATATTGTTAAATATTCTCCTAACAATTTCATGCCATGTAACCATAATCTCTACCAACAATATGTTTAGCTAGATATGCTAAATATTTTAATTATAAATCAATGTTATTTAGCTATTTTCCCTATATAGATCAAGACTTATTTTACCCATGTGTTTCTCTATATCCTCTCTGGATACTCCATAGAATTGCACAATTAGTTTTGTAATGATCGTTCTCATATTCTCAATTAGCCTCTGCTTCCTTGTTTTAAAGATCTCCTCTAGATATTCCCATGTCTGACCTTGTAGAGTTTTACTAATCATTAATAGCTCTTCATCTCTATCTAAATTCCTACATTTTCTATCTAGATGCCAATAATGTTTAACTATGATATTAATTACATCACTACATGATTCATATGTCATATACCCCGCAATATAACTAAATACTCTGTCTATTTGTATTGGTGTAAGTGGCGGCACACTGTTACACGAATCTATATCTTTCAATGAATATTGTGTTGATAGAAGTATGTGTGCAACCTCTATTTCCAGATCTCTATATGTGTCATGAAGACTCTCTAAAAGTTTATTTCTAAACTCTTTATTTAAAATTTCCACAATTTTATTCCAGGGATCTTTCAATGGTTTTAGTACTAGTACTGTATATTCTGCACTTACAGGATTTCTATCTGGCGAAATATGAAGCGGTATATATCCATTCTTTACCCAGAATCTAAGTAGCTCTTCTGTAGCTCCAAATCCACTACCTATCCAGTCATATCCTCTTGAGATAGATTCTTCCTCAAGCATTTTAAGTAGATAAGAACCTATTCCTCTACCTTGGAGAGCTGGATGAACAGCTACTCTAACTATCCTCCATCCCTTACCATTGCCAATATCTCTCAATCTACCATGTTTAAGAAGTCTGTCTGGTATAATATTTCCAGCTATTTTTCCTCCTCTCAATAAGGAGTTGATGTATTCATTAGATATAGGTCCTTCTTCAGCCAATTGTGCTGCAGCTACTATTTTTCCATTTGGAAGCATTAAAGCTCTAATAGAATGATGGGGTGCATCAGCCATCATCCCAAGGTCGTCTGGCTCATTCCTATAGTGTGCAAGTACATAGATACCAAAGATACTTCTCAACAACTTCTCATTTTCTAAAGTAAATAACTCTTCAGGGTTTGGTCTTAGATAAATGAATTCCTTCTTTTCAATAAACTCAAAATCTTTTTCATCAATTTCATCAGGCTCTGCATCAAGTAGTAATACTCTAAATTGCCATTTCTCGACAGGGTCATTAACACCATATCTTATTGGCTCATTCATTTCGTATATATATAGATTTGTCGTCTTATCTTCTCTAATTCTCTTTAAGAATCTTATCGAGAAACCTCTACCAGCACCTTCATATCCATGAATTGTAGATGCAAATATCGTCCTTTTAAATTTATGCCAAATTTTGTGTAAAAGAGGTACAGGTATTCCAGCAGCTTCATCAACTATAGCTATATCTAGATCCTGCTTTATAAGAGCAATAGGCTCCCAATACTCTATACTAAATTTATTACCTCTTATCTCTAGAACCATGCCCTCTCTCTTAATGATATTATATTTAAATCCAATGGTATCTAGAGCTTTTATTGCTAAAGACATAAGGGACTGTACATTTAGAAGTGAAGGAGCTGTAACACCTATTCTAACCCTGTTTTTAACCGTAATAAGCTTATCTATTAAACCTATAATACCTATTCCAATGGCACATGATTTTCCTCTACCCCTATCAGCTATCAATACAACTGTAGATCTCTTCATAGGTTTTTTAGGAAGATCTATAAGATTCTCCATAAGCTTTATTGCATTTACCTGATCCTGAGTTAGAGCAAGTTTATATAGATTCTCATTAAAGATGATATTCTCTGGAAATACTATACTTCTAGCTATATGCCCCTCTTCATACTCTAAATCATCTTTTTTAATGATTTTATCATTATCAACATCATAGATGTATATCCCCTTACTATCCATTGTAATCATTTTAAACCATTTTACAAATATCTTCCTTGGCTCAGGATATTGGGGAACAGCTAATGATAGTTGAAATAAATTTGTTCTCTCATGCCACTCATCCCATTTTGGTGTTAATAGAATTACTATTCCTCCACCCTCAACAATACCTATAAGTCTACCTATATCATTTGGTTTTAAACTATTTATAACATCCATTACCAGTACCTGATATGTGGTTCCAAGATATCTATCAGAAGCTTCGTAGATGGAAAACTCTATCTTTGCTTCAAAACCTTTCTTCTTCAGATATTTCTTTAGTATACCTCCAACTATGCTTCTCCTCTCAATGGCATCACTGAATTCATCATGATATATGTAAAGGATTTTAGGTTTTTTATGTGGGAATAATCTGATATAGCTTATTATTATATCAGTTAAAAGTATACTCATTTTTTCATTGTTATCTCCTGAAAGTATTATGAGTACTCTATGATTATGTAGAGCTTCCTTCTTAATCTTATCTATGACAATATCTCTAAAAATTTTGTATTCTTTAGAGATATAGCTGGATATTCTATTTCTACTTATCTTCTTTAGCTTTCTAGCCACTCCTAGCTACCTAGTATTTTTAGCTATTTTTAGCTAGATTTACTTAGTAGCTACATATAAAGCATTCTTCTACTAAGCTCCTCATGTACCTTCTCATAGGCTTCTAGTCTCTCTCTAGTTAAGCTGGGCTTAACATATTCCATAGCCTTCTGGAAATACTTCATAGAGATAGGTCTTGGAACAAGACTTTCTCTAAGAGCTAGCATTACAGCTTCTCTTACCAATGCCTCTAAATCTGCTCCACTATAACCCTCGGTCATTTTTGCCAACTGTACTAAATCTACATCATCTGCCAATGGTATCTTCCTTGTATGTATCTTCAGAATTTCATAACGTGCTCTTAGATCTGGTGGAGGAACAAATATTATTCTATCGAATCTACCAGGTCGGAGTAAAGCTGGATCAAGTAGATCAGGTCTATTTGTTGCACCAATAACCACAACCCCTCTTAGGGGCTCTATACCGTCCATCTCAGTTAGTAATTGATTCACAATTCTATCTGTTACTCCAGATACATCATGTCCTCTTACAGGAGCTATAGCATCTATCTCGTCAAAGAATATTATTGCTGGTGCAGCTCTTCTTGCCCTCCTAAATATTTCTCTAACAGCTTTCTCAGATTCTCCAACCCATTTACTAAGTATTTCTGGACCTTTAACAGCTATGAAATTAGCTCCACTTTCTGTTGCTGCAGCTTTTGCTAGTAGTGTTTTTCCACAGCCAGGAGGACCATAGAGAAGAATACCCTTAGGAGGTCTTATACCCATCTGCTCAAATATTTGTGGAAATCTTAATGGCCATTCAACAGCTTCTCTCAATTGTTGCTTAACCAGATCTAGCCCTCCAATATCATCCCATCTAACCTCTGGAACCTCTATAAGAACCTCTCTCATAAGAGATGGTGCTACATTGCGCATAGCGATAAAGAAATCTGACATTGTAACCTTTAGCCTCTGCAATAGATCTGATGGAATTGGTTTATCGAGATCAATGGCATGCTCCTTTAGAAATCTTCTTAGAGCACTCATTGCGGCTTCCTTAACCAATGCTGCTAAATCTGCACCAGTATATCCATAGGTTATCTCAGCAAGTTTATCAAGATCTACATCATCTGCTAATGGAACATTTCTTGTATGTACAGCTAGAATTTCTCTTCTAGCCTTCTTATCTGGCGGAGGAACCTCTATCTCCCTATCAAATCTACCAGGTCTTCTAAGTGCAGGGTCAACAGCATCAGGTCTATTTGTTGCACCAATAACTATAACTCTGCCCCTCTCCTCAAGACCGTCCATAAGAGTAAGTAATTGTGCTACAACTCTTTTCTCAACTTCGCCTACAACCTCCTCTCTCTTAGGCGCTAATGCATCTATTTCATCTATGAATATAATTGCTGGAGCATTCTTTTTAGCTTCATCAAATATCTGTCTCAATCTCTGCTCAGATTCTCCATAGAATTTAGACATTATCTCTGGTCCATTAATAGGGATGAAATATGCTCCTGTCTCATTAGCAAGTGCTTTTGCTAGTAGTGTTTTTCCACAGCCAGGAGGACCATAGAGAAGAATACCCTTAGGAGGCTCTATACCAAGTCTCTCAAATAATTCTGGATGCTTTAGTGGAAGCTCAACTATTTCTCTAATCTTCTCTTTAACCTCCTCTAGATCTCCTATATCCTCCCATGTAACACGTGGAACACCTGGAGGAGCGCCCCTGACAACCTCTGTCCTAATGCTTATCTCAGTATTTTCAGTAACATAAACAATCTGTGCAGGAACTGTAGAAATTACTCTTAGCCTCACAGGATTGCCAAAGTATCCAAAGTATGAAACAACAACTATATCACCACGAATCAATGGCTTCTGTAGAAGCTCTCTCTTGATATATTGGGCAAGATTACGAATATAATATTCTCTATGTCTAGGATCATAATCTGCACCCAGAAAGTCTGCATCCATAAACGCAAGAATAACCCTTTGTGCAGGAACAGCATTAGCACTTCTAACAGTAACAATATCACCAACACTAACATTTAGAACCTCTCTCATAAATCCATCAATTCTAACTATCTCATACCCCTCATCCTCTGGATATGCAGGCCATGCTTGTGCGACAGTTACACCCTTAGAACTTCTAATCTCTATATAATCTCCAACCTCTATACCAAGTTCCTTAAATACCTTTCTCGGTATTCTAGCTATCTTCTTACCTACATCTCGCTGTCTTGCCGATTCTACTCTTAAAGTAACTTCTTTATTGCTTGCCACTAGTTTTCACCACTATAGGTATATCTTAACGATTCTGAGAAATATAAGTTTAAATATGATAACAAGCGTATATGCTTCGCATCAAATAATATAATAGATAGTATAAAAATAATATTTAAGTTTTAAATAGAATAGGAATTTAAAAATGTTGTCCTACTTCTTCTGACTCTTTAATGCAGCTTGTGCTGCTGCTAGTCTTGCTACAGGTACTCTGAAGGGTGAAGCACTTACATAGTCTAAACCTACTTTGTGTAAGAACATTATTGATGCTGGATCTCCACCGTGTTCTCCACATATACCTATCTCTATCTTTGGATTGTTTTCTCTAGCCATCTTTACTGCTAATTCAATTAACTTTCCAACACCCTTTATATCTAGTGTTTCGAATGGATTTGCTGGTAGTATCTTTTCTTGTAGATAGAATGGTAGGAACTTGTTCTCAGCATCATCTCTACTAAAGCTAAATGTTGCTTGTGTTAGGTCGTTGGTACCAAAGCTTATGAAGTCTACCTCCTTAGCTATCTCATCCATTGTTAGACATGCTCTTACAGTCTCTACCATAGTTCCTATCTTAATATTTAGTTTAACACCATATCTCTTCTCAACATCTTGTAGAGCTGGTAGAATAGCTTTTTGCTTAACATATTTAATCTCATTTACATCAGATACTTGTGGAATCATTATCTCTACTATTGGGTTCTTACCCTCTTTGATAAGCTCTGCTGCTGCTTCTAATATTGCTGTTGATAGATAGTAGTAGAACTCAGGGTAGGTTACTCCTACTCTTACACCTCTATGACCAAGCATCGGATTTGCTTCCTGAAGTACACTAACCCTCTTGTATAGCCATTCCTTCTCCTTTATCACATCTTCAGGCGCATTCTTCATTCTAAGCTCATATATCTCCCTAATTATCTCTTCAGGCTTTGGTAAGAACTCGTGTAGTGGTGGATCAATTAGTCTAACTATCACCGGCTTGTTATCCATTATTGCAAACATTTCCTTAAAGTCTTGTTTTATCATCTCTGCCAATGGTTTTAAATACTTTATTCTCTCCTCACTATTCTCAGCTAGTATAACCTTTCTTAGAAGCTCTAATCTCTCGGGTTTTCTAAACATTCTCTCAATTCTTAATAATCCTATACCCTCTGCACCAAACTTCAATGCCATTTCTGCATCTTGAGGTACATCAGCATTTGCTCTAACCCCAAGTTTTCTAATGCTATCAGCCCAGCTAAGAACTTCACCAAGCTCAGGTATTATTCCTGCTTCTATTGTTGGAACAATACCTAGATATACATTACCTGTATTTCCATCTATTGTAATCCAATCACCTTCTCTTACCACAATATTTCCTACTCTAAAGTACTTCTCCTCTTCGTGAACCTCTATAGCTTCTGCACCAACTACAGCAGTTTTACCAATAGCTCTAGCAACAACTGCTGCATGACTTGTCATACCACCTCTGCTTGTCAGTATACCTACAGCTGCATAGAATCCATGGACATCGTCAGGCTTTGTCTCAACTCTAACAAGTATTACCTTCTTACCCTCTTTAGCCCAGCGTACAGCATCATCTGGATGGAATACCGCTTGACCACTTACTGCTCCTGGAGATGCTGGTAATCCTTTTGCTATTGGTGTAGCCTTTGTCTTTGGATCTATCCTTGGATATAGAAGCTGTATAACATGTTCAGGCTGAACCTTTAGTATAGCCTCTTCCTTAGTTAATATACCCTCTTTAACCATATCTACAGCTGTCTTCACCCTAGCTAGAGGAGTCATCTTAGCATCTCTACACTGTAGGAAGTATAGCTTACCTCTCTCAACAGTAAACTCTATATCCTGTACATCCTTATTAGCTCTCTCAAGTATTTTTGCAGCTCTCTCTAGCTCCTCATAGAGCTTTGGTGAAAGTTCTTTGAGTGCTGAGACAGGTAGAGGTGTTCTTATACCAGCAACAACATCTTCTCCCTGAGCATTAGGAAGATACTCCCCATATAACACATTCTCTCCTGTAGCAACATCACGGCTAAATACGACACCAGTACCACTATCCCAGCCCATGTTACCAAATACCATTGTTACAATATTTACAGCTGTACAGTGAGCTATATCAGGTGTTACTTTATTCATTATTCTATAGAATATTGCTCTTGGATTCATCCAAGATCTAAATACAGCTTTTATTGCAAGCTCAAGCTGTTTCCATGGATCTTGTGGAAATTCTCCCCAATTCTTTCTTACAACCTCCTTATATCTCTCAACAAGTTCTTTAAGATACTCTACAGATCTTGTCCATAACCTAGGAGCTATATCTCTAGGTGGCTGAGCATCTAATCGGGGAGTATATGCTGGTATTCTTTCTCTAATTTTATTTACCTCATCAGCAAATTTCTCTTCCGCTTCCTTCCTATATCTTTCGTTAAGCTCCTCAAAAACATTGTTGAAAAGCTTTTCATCTATACCTAATACTATTTTACCAAACATGTTGATAAATCTTCTATATGCATCATATGCAAACCATTCATTTTCAGTAAGTTTAGCAAGACCAACAACTACTTGGTCATTTAACCCTAAATTCAATACTGTATCCATCATACCTGGCATTGATATAGGTGCTCCACTTCTTACAGATACTAGCAATGGATTGTTAGGATCTCCAAACTTCTTACCAGTTTTCTTCTCTAATATTTTCATGTTTTCTACTACTTGTTCCCATAGCCCTTGTGGTAGCTGTAGAGAATCTATTATACTCCATACTTTTTCAATAAGTTTATCCCTAACTTCTGGTGGAGGATTCTTAGAAAGCTCAAATTCTATTTGATCGATCTCTGATTTTCTAGGTGCATAGAAATCTACACATGTGTCAGTAGTTATTATGAAGCCTGGAGGTACTGGTAGACCTAGCTTAGTCATTTGTACAAGGCTTACTCCCTTTCCTCCAAATAACCTCTTGTTCTTCTCGTCGGCTTCCTCAAATTGATATACATATTTCTTAGTTGTAGCTACCATACCTTAATAACCTCAACAAATAGCCAATTTCTTGCGAGGATTTAAAAGCTCTTCTATAACATTAGCTTAAATAGTATCTTCATCAATTTATTCTCTTATGCTTTAGGGAGATGATATGGTTTTTATAGGTAAGAGGGCAAAGATTTTAACAAGATTTGTGGGAGATAATGTAGATATATATGGAGAAAGTTTTGTAGGTACCAATAGCTTTATAGATAGCTATACAACTATAGGTTTTCCAATTAGGGCAAAGCTTAAGTCTCTATCCAATACAGATATGAAGAACATTAATGAGATTCTTGATGAGATTAGTGAAGGATCTTTTATAGGTAATAATGTGGTAATACGTAGAGGGTCTATAATCTATGAAAGAACAACGATAAAGGAGAATGTAGAATTTGGCCATAATGTCTTAGTTAGAGAGAATACTATTATTGGTGCTGGATGTAAAATTGGAAGTGGAACTATAATTGATGGTGAGGTACTTATAGGTGAAAATACAGTTGTACAATCCTTTGTCTATATACCTCCAAAAGTAAAGATAGGATCAAATGTATTTATAGCTCCTAGGGTAACGTTTACAAATGATAGATATCCTCCAAGTAAAAGACTTATTGAGACTATAATAGAGGATGATGTAGTAATAGGTGCAAATTCAACAATTATTGCAGGTATTACAATAGGGAAAGGCGCTATAATAGCTGCTGGCTCTGTTGTCACAAAGAGTGTTAAACCTTATAGCGTTGTAATGGGTGTACCGGCGAAGGTTGTTATGGATAGAAATGAATATGAACAACGAAAGAGGTTATATGAAGAATCAGAAATATTTCCAATTAGATAGAGAATGTCTTGATAGTTCCTACATAGTAACGACATACTTATAAATATTCTGAGAAGAATTAAATAATAAGTGATAGATAGCTATACATAGACCTAAGTTCATACAATATGGTATCTACCCATGGCTAGACAGAAATCAATTTATGAATTTCTAAAGAAGGAGACAGCAAAAAATAGTGATAGAAAACCTATTAGCAAGGATGGCAAGGAGCAAAATAATATAGAAATACATGGCTCATTCAGTAATGATGTGTCTGGAAATACATCTTCTACAGTACAATCGATGAGTAGTTCTACTGGTACACAGGATGCAAATGCAATTAGTAAAACATTTGAAGCATCTATTACACGTCTAATTATCTCTAACACCGTTTCTCTACAGAATCCAACTACAGTAAGAATATTTTCTGAGAGAATATTTGTTGATAAGATTGATTATGGTTATCTTCTCGAAACATACTATGATGGAGAGTTGGGCAAAGCTGTTCTAGTTTTCTTTGATCCGCATACTCAAAAACTTCTATTCTGGTATGATAAAACGGGTCATAAACCATATTTCTTAACAGATCTCCCACCAGAGAAAATCAATAAGATGCCTGAGATTGTACGTCATCAATCATTTGAAGGAGTTGAAATTATAGAGAAGTATGATCTGCTTTTCAATACAAAGCGTAGATTGACGAAGATTATAACTAAGGATCCGCTGGCTGTAAGAACCTTGAGAACAAAAACCCCAATTGCATGGGAAGCTGATATTAAGTATCATATTAACTATATATATGATAGAAGGCTTATACCTGGTATGCCATATAGGGTTGTGAATAGCTCTATAGAGGAAATATCAGAATTAAGTGAAGAGACACTGAGAGAAACAATATTAAATAATCTTGATGTAGCTAAACAGCTAAGCGATATTGATATAGCAATAATTTTTTCAAGAATATTTGAATCTAAATGGTTTTCACCAAAGAGAATCGCATTAGATATAGAAGTATATACTCCATATGAAGGGAGAGTCCCATCACCAGAATCGGCTGAATATCCAATAATGGCAATAGCTCTAGCTTCTAATGATGGAATAAGAAAAGTTTTTGTATTGCATAGAGAAAACATTGAGAACACTTCAGAATTGCCACAAGATGTAGATATAGAGATCTATGACTCTGAACATGCAATGATAATTGATGCTCTACGTATCGTCTATCAATATCCAATAGTTCTTACATTTAATGGCGATAATTTTGATCTTCGATATCTCTATGTTCGTGCTCAAAAACTTGGAATACCAAAGGATTTTCTAGGTATAGAGATTAGGAGAGTAGTAAAAGGGAATAAGATTGAATATGAAGCAACATTGAGAACCTCTCTCCATGTAGATCTATATAAGTTCTTCAGTAATAAGGCAATACAAGTCTATGCATTTGAAGGTAGATATAAGGAGGTGAATCTAGATAGCGTATCACAAGCACTTCTAAACATTGGTAAGATTCAGCTAGATAGAGAACTTGGAAAGGTTGACTTAGGAACTCTTGTTCGTTACAATTTTAGAGATGCTCACCTTACATTAGAGTTAACATTATTTTCTGATGAACTGGTATGGAAATTGATTATCTTGCTTATGCGTATAAGTAAGCTAGGACTAGAAAATCTTTGTAGGACTACAGTATCTGTTTGGATAAAAAATCTATTCTATTGGGAGCATAGAAGAAGAGGATATCTAATACCAAGAAAGGAAGATATTGTAAGATTGAAGGGAAAGAAAATAACAGAGGCAACAATAAAAGGAAAGAAATATGCTGGAGCTATAGTTATAGATCCTCCACAAGGTCTATTCTTTAATGTTGTTGTCCTTGACTTTGCATCACTATATCCCTCTATAATGAAACGATGGAACCTTAGCTATGAAACTGTAGACCCTGATGAAAATAGTTGTAACCATATAGAAAATATCCTTGATGAACGTGATAATGTTGTACACAAAGTATGTCTAGATAGACCAGGTATTACATCAGAGATTGTAGGACTTATGAGGGATTTTAGAGTTAAGATATATAAGAAGAAGGCTAAAGATAAAAATATAGATCCATCACTAAGAAATTGGTATGATGTTGTTCAAAGAGCTATGAAGGTCTATATAAATGCAGCATACGGTGTCTTTGGTGCTGATACATTCCCATTATATGCACCATCTGTAGCAGAAAGTGTAACAGCATTAGGCCGTAGAGTCATCACCTCCACGATTAAAAAAGCTAGAGAGTTAAATCTACGTGTTTTATATGGAGATACAGATTCGTTATTTGTATGGAACCCTGATCCAAAGAGCCTTGAGGAACTCAAAAAATGGGTTGAAAAAGAGTTTGGCCTAGAGCTTGAAACTGATAAGACATACAAATTTGTAGCCTTTGCCTTAAAGAAGAATTATGTTGGTGTGTTACCAAATAATGAAGTAGATATAAAAGGAATGGTAGGAAAGAAGAGAAATACTCCAGAATTTATTAAGATGCTGTTTTCAGAGATTGTAAATCAAATTACGTCTATAGAGGATCCTGAAGAGGCATTTAAAGTTATAGATAGTGTGAGAAATAAACTGGAAGAGTATTATATAATGTTAAAATATAAATTGCTTACATTGGATGATGTTGCTTTTCATATGGCTTTAACAAAACCTCTTTCAGAATACAAAAAAACTACTCCACAACATGTAAAAGCTGGCCTAATGCTTCAAAGATATGGTGTAAATATAACTGCAGGTGATATCATAACTTTTGTAAAGGTTAAGAGTAAGGATGGTGTAAAACCTATTCAATTAGCAAAAATCTCAGAGATAGATGTTCAGAAATATATAGAGGCTATGCGATCAACACTTGAACAGTTATTCACAGCACTAAACATATCTTGGGATGATGTAACGGGGAGTAGCAAACTTTAGATAACACTGAGAATTATTGAGAATCAGACGGGTCTTTCTCATCACATAACGGTTATTCTCAGCGCTTTTAACCATCATCATATAGTGTTGCACTTACTACATAATCTATAAAGTGCCTCACATCTTTAAAAATATGTAGTTTTATACTGATTATTCAGAGGTGGTGATTTTGGGATTATCCGTACTAAGTGAAATAGCTACAGCATCCACAAACTTTATTTCAGGCCTTAGTGGAATATCTAGAGTGATGGCATGGATAGGCATTGGATTAATAGCAATAGTGATTACATACTATCTATTCATCGGAATAGTGCGTTTGGCAAAAGCCTTTGTAAATATGAAGGTTAAGTATCTAGGCCTTGTATTACTATTATTTGGTTTAGTATTGTTGACAATAGCAATGATAATACCTAGCTAATAGAAATACTATTCTTAAATGACAATAATATTACATCAAGCTATTGCTATATTAATGATATCTAGCACTTTTTAAACCCTAGTAGTGGTAGATTATATGAGTGTTGTTTGACTAAAGATGTATAAATAGTAACATAATGTGGGAATGTGGTTTGAAGATCCTAATACTAAGGGCAGAATATGGTGAAATAAAAGAGAAGATGATCTCAGAGGGAGATCTCAATAAAATTTTAAAAGAGGTTATTATTAGAACTCTTGATCTATGGGATCCAAATAAGTCAGATCTAATTGTTGTAAGACATAGCCAAGAGATAACTATTAAGTTACCGATAAAAAAGGAGCAATACGATTTGTATTCTCAATTCAATCTTAGAAGAAAGGGAGATTATGCTTCCTTTGATGTTCCTTTATACTTGGTTAGTTTTGAAAATCAATGGATTGATAATAATATTGTTGATTCAAAAGTTTTCGTAGTATCTCCATATATAGATGACTATGTTTCAGAAAAAATAGAAGAATTAGCAATAAATATAACATCACCTGAAAATGAAAAAGAAGGTGAAGAGGAAGAACTAGAAGAATAATGTATTCTTAATCTATAATCCAAGTGCCTGTTTTGCTTCTTTCTTTGCTTTTTCAAGATCGAATTCCAATGTCTTTTCATTTATTGGCATTCTCGTTAATATAGGTTTTGGTCTTTCATCTATAACAGCAAATAGTTGTGGTAACCATGCCATTCCAAAATCATCTTTCTCGCCATATTCATTGACAAATATGTAGTCCTCCTCTCTTATTTCTAATTCCACATTTAATTCTTTAGATAATTCTTTTGCAAGTAATTCAAAGTACTTATGTTGAGGTAGATGCTTTGCTGTAACCAATATGAGTTTTTTAATTGTTGACATTTTAGGCACCTGCACCCTCTTTATATTTTAAAACGTTATAAGCTGTTATGCTGCTATTATCTACTTCTTTATGTTTATTTCAACTATATCTCCATCTTCCACAACATGATCTCCTCCAACCCTTTGACCAGGAAACTTAACAGAACTGCCCCATACTCTTGCATAGGAAAATTTCTCAAAAAGATCCTTGTGAATAGCCTTGGCTACGTCTAATACCGTAGCTCCCTTCTTTAGAACCAGCGGTTTTTCTGCTGGTTTCCCTGTTGGAGGTTTTGTATATATCCTCACAATATTTAGTATTCTAAATAGTTCTGATCCAATGATATTAAGTCCCTCTTTTGTTACCGTAGATACTCCAATAACAGGTATTTCTTTAGGTATATAGTTCATTAACTCCTTTAGCTCCTCTCTTGACTTCATTAGATCTATCTTATTTACCAATACTAATGTTGGTTTATATATTATTGATTCAAATAACGATCTCTCAATATCATCGATATCTACCTCTCCATATATTTTTACAATGGCATTGTATATACGATAACTATTTAAGAGTTTTATAACATCATTCTCAGTACATTTTAAGACCCCATAACTAACAATTCTTATTCCACCACTATATCCACGCTCAATTACTGCGTAACCTCGAGGTCTCTCTATATATACCCCATGATCTTTTAAGAACATGGAAATATTATTGAACTCTTCTATTAAATTTTTTGAGGCATCCAATACTATTATAATTCCATCGCTATTTTTTATAAGACCTATTACCTTATTATTCCATCCACCACCATGAGGAATTATTGATGGCGCTTCTACTAGCTGGAACTGTATATCTTCATAAGGCAGCATTCCCACTACAGGGTATTTAGTTGTATAAGGTATCTCAGAAATCTCAACATTAGCATTAGTTAAAGATTTTAGAATAGAGCTCTTTCCACTCTTTGTATACCCTACTAATACTACTTGAGCTGCTCCTTCCTTCTCTACAAAAAATGAATATGTTCCTCCTGATCCACCCTTTCTTTTCCTTTCCTCGATTTCCTCACGAAGCTCCGCCATTCTTTTTCGAGCCCATCTAACTAAGTTTTCTGTACCTTTATGTTTTGGTACATAGGAGAGAAATTCCTCCAAAGCCTTCAATTTCTCCTCAGGAGTTTTTGCATCCATATACTTAGCAAATTTAGCCCTAGCTTCTGCAGGTAGGTTTGTAACCATAGGTTCCTACACCTCCCTATTTACTCTATTTATATAATTGATTTTAACGACTATACCCAATACTATACAGTTGCATAACTACTTATTAGTTTTAGATATGATATCTATAACTCAGCTTAGAAAATTAGATATTTGTGCTCTGTGATGATGCCGAGGCGCTACTGAGATTAATGATGTTAGAACCCGTGGCTGATATCATAAAAAATTAGAATCTATATATCTTGCCTGCATATATAGCTTCAGAACCAAGATAATTCTCTATTCTTAGAAGCTCATTATACTTTGCAGTCCTTTCACCCCTGGCAGGAGCACCTGTCTTTATAAAGGGTCCTGAAACCGCTACTGCAAGATGTGCAATAGTATTATCTTCACTTTCACCACTTCTATGACTAATAATAGTTATTATAGATCTTGATTTAGCTAACTCTATAAAGTCCATTGTCTCACTAAGTGTTCCAACTTGGTTTGGCTTAACTATAACACCTGTTACAGCTCCCTTGCCTATAGCTTCATTTAATCTCACAATATTAGTCACTGTTAAATCATCACCAACAACAATTACTCTATCCTTTGTTTCTCTCCTTAACGCTGCATAAGATTCAAAGTCTTCTTCATGAAATGGATCTTCTATGCTTAATAATGAATATTCCTCTATAAGTTGCTTCCAATATTCAAGAAGTTCTTCCTTTGATAACTCCTTTCCATCTATCTTATAAACATTCTTTTCATCGATAAAGAATTGTGATGCTGCAGCATCTAATGATATCCTCACTTGATTCTCAACATCATATCCAGCTGCTTTTATAGCATTAATTAATGCTTCTATGGCTTCTCTAACCATAGTCATTGGCGGAGCAAATCCTCCCTCATCACCAACATTTATAGCTAGTGCACCATATTTTGCCTTGAGATATGTTTTTAGCTCTTTATATATCTCAACAGCGGCTCTCAATGCTTCAGAAAAGCTATCAAAACCTATTGGTACTATCATAAATTCTTGAACAGCTAATTCATTCCCTGCATGAGCTCCACCGTTAATGATGTTTAGCATAGGAATTGGAAGTATATGAGCTCTTGCACCACCTAAGTAGTTAAATAACGGAATCTTAGCAGTATCAGCTGCAGCTTTAGCTACTGCAAGACTTGTTGCTATAGCTGTATTAGCTCCTATTTGAGACTTATTTGGTGTTCCATCTATCTGGATTATAATTCTATCTACATCTCTTTGTCTTCTAGAGTCAATTCCTTGTAAAGCTGGAGCTACATAATTTTTCACATTATTAACTGCCTTTGTAACCCCCTTCCCTTTAAACTTTCTCACATCAGAATCTCTAAGCTCCACAGCCTCATACTTCCCTCTAGAAGCACCAGCAGGTGCTATTGCTCTACCAATACCTCCACCAACAGTTTTAACTATAACCTCTATTGTTGGATCTCCTCGCGAATCTAATACTTGTAATGCATCTACATATTTTATTATATACTCATTATCCATAAACTTACACCAAGATATAGAAATCATTTAGCCTTAAAAATGTTAATTACCAAGATATAAGCTTTAGTAAATAAACTTATATATGTAGAACTAACTAGTAGAAAATCGTGGCAAGATATGGCAAGAAAACAACAAGAATACAATATATGTCCAAGATGTGGCACAAAGGCTTCTCCAACAAGAACTTGGCAACTTATAGCACCACTACCAGATAGTCAAGGAAGGATTACTATAACCATTATGGGAGCATATGAATGTCCAAACTGTGGATATAAATGGAGAGGTGTTGTCTCTAAAATGAAGGTAGGGAGTGATAGTATAGAGATAGAAAGTGGGAAAAAAGGTATAAAACTATCGAGTGATGAAAAAAGTACATCTTCTAGACAAGGAAATATCATTGAATTAGACTTAGATGAGGTCTTGGCTGAAGAAGAGTGAGAACTAGTATAGGCAAGTATATAGTAAATATATTGTTACTGTTGCTCCTAGTGTTTTTACTCTATGTAAACATATCATACTATATCTTTGGCCAAGTAACTCTAGCAGTAGTTAATGGCAGAAGCATGTACCCATTATTACATAACGGAGATATTGTCATAATACTACCATTTAAGGACATAAAGCTAGGTGATGTAATAATATTCAAGAACGATGCAGATGAACTTGTAATACACAGGGTAATAGCTATATTAGAGTGTGACAATGGTTCTAAATTATATATCACTAAAGGTGATAACAATCCTCTTAATGATATTGATAGTGGAATTATATCGAAAAAGAGTGTATCATGTAATGTTATTAGAAGCTATATACTAAAAGGCTATGAACAATTCGTAAGAAGAACCTCTCGTGGAATACCATTAAATAGAATAGTTGGTAAGGTTCTTAGCATCGATGGTAATATAATAAAAATTACAGGGTTACCTGTTCTAGGAAGTTAGTAAGTACATCATTATATAATAACTAATAGTGTTAAAATTCACCCTGTTTTATAAGATGCCTACAAACCTCTTTTACATAGCTACCTGTGCTTTTCAGTTTCAATAACTTCTCAAGATATTGAGTCCAGCTAAATCCAAATTTTCTCCAAGTTTCATATGCACTTCTAATATTCTCTAGAGCAATATTATGAAAAATACATAGGTTATTTGCATATACACTTCTTTTACATATCATACACCTTCTACCATTATTATCAGACATCTCTATATACTTTGAAATCTCTGCTCTTAATGTTTGAATGTCAAGACTTTTTACCCTATTTATATATTTCAGGAGCATCTCTTTAGCTTCTTCAACAATATCGTCACATTTTGCCTTCATATTCAATATCATGTTGAGTCTCTCTTCAAATTTTCTAGTTAGCTCAACACTGATCAGCTCCTCAACATAATCTTTAAGAAGAAATGAGATGAGAATTCCTAGTTCACTTACACCAGATCCTCTTCCCCTCATATAAAGATAGCCTCTTTTAAATAATGTCTCTACAATCTCGGCACGGGTTGCCTCAGTACCTATACCTTTTTCCTCCATCCATTTAACTAAAGAGATTTTTGATGGAAGATGAGGAGGCTTTGTAAAATGAATTACTATTTTAGCTTCATGAATAGGTATTTGTAATCCCTTTCTTAACAATTTCAAGGAGATTTCTTCCCCATTGAAGTGTATGTATGGATAGTATTGTAACCATCCTCTACTCCTTACAATATTTGTTGAAAGATAGTAACGTCTTCCATGGACAATAAATTCTATTCTTACATACTGTACTACTGCTGGATTGGCAAAAGTAGCTAGATATCTACGAACAATTAAATCATATAGTTTTATATGATCCTTTGACAAGCCTTTTAATGTCCCTTCACCAGTAGGATATATTGCTGGATGTGCAGGATCTTCCTTTGGACCATTATTTGGTCTTAATATACCTCTTGTTTCTGCTAATAATGTTTTTACTAAGGTTCTATAGACAATATTTTGGGATAACTTTTCAAGTATTTCTCGATTATTTAGTGTAGGTGGAAGTTTCTGACTATTTGTCCTAGGATAGCTAATTAAAGCCTCTAGATATAGATCCTCTGCCAATTTCTGTGTTTTATATGGTGTAAAACCATATATTCTATGTGCTTCACTTTGTAGATCTGGTAGATTGAATGGATGAGGAGGTTCTATTCTTTCATCTCTTACAATAATATCTAAGACTGTTGCTCTAGGATCTCGTTTTATATTTTCAAGATATTCTTTTGCATCAGATAATGAATTAAATGGCGAGTCAATGGGTATTAACTTGAAAATCTTATTATCTATAAAGATCTTGATAGAGGGATATGCATATGGTACTGGGACATGTGTTTTCCTTTGAAGATCAATATTAACTACATAAGAAAGTGTTGGTGACTGAACTCTACCAGCACTAAGTATTCTTTTCTCATTAAATACACTTCTATATATACTCATTAACATTCTCGATACATTTATACCCCATAACCAATCTAAAATATGTCTACAGTATCCAGCTTCAATCATATTGTAATCAAGTGGTAAGAGATTATTAAATGCTCTTACTATTTCTGATGCAGTTAGACTTGAGAACTTAGCTCTCTTAGATCTCTTTATATCCCCAATATTCTTAATTATCATATAACCTATTAAAGAGCCCTCAATATCATAGTCACAAGCATTAATGTATTCTTTTGCATTTTTTGCTAACATAGATAGAACATTAAGATATTTTCTTGTAAAGATCGATTCAGGTTCCACAATATATTTAGGAACCCATTTATAGTCAAAAACGGGAAAACCTTTAGATTCTGTATGGAGAGTATATAGATGCCCAGCTGCAGGAGCTATTACAAATCTCGAAGTACCTCTCATCACAAACCATACAGGTACTCCATTAATTCTATACTTCTTTGGATTACCCAAAGCATAAGCTATTTTCTCAGCAGATTTAGGTTTCTCTGCAATTACAAGGATATAGTCCTTAATGTTCAATATAGATTTATCCACAAGGTTTTACCCATTCTCCAAAAGCTTTTATTAGCTTTAGCAATAAAGCATAAAAGAGATAAATCTAATTAAAGTAATGAATGTTCTTCGCCAAAATGTTTTATGATGATATCATTAAGTTTCTCAACTTTTTTTCTTTCAATATCCGCTAAAATTTTTAGGGGTATAAGTTGATACTCACCATTAGGTTTCTCTCTCTTTATAAGAATAGGCAGTACACCTAATAGAAGCTCTCTTTCAGCTATTATTACAGGATCTTTATTCTGAAGAGATGAAATATCAATTAGAGGTGGTGCACCCATAGCTAATTGTAATGCTCTTGCAGCTACAATCCTTGCTTTTTCATATTTTGTTAATCTTTTAGGCCCTATAACTATTTCATCTATACTTCTAACTATGGCTTTTTCAATATCAATACTCATGGATATTACCCTTAGCTATAAAGCTATTTAGGAATAGATGTATATAAAAGCTTTATAGTTAACAAATTTACAATACTTATTGTGTAAACAAAAAAGAGGTACACAATTAATAAAATGATTATGCTAATGATGTATCTATATTAGTCAAATTTTGGTGTCGACTTCTCTTCTTCTTCCTCCTTCTTCTCCTCCTTCTTTCCTTTTTCTTCCTTCTTTGGAGCTGCAGCTATAACATCATCTATCTTAAGTATTGTTGTTGCTGTCTCTGTAGCACTCTTAAGAATTTGTTTCTTTACAGCTACTGGCTCTAGCACATTTATCTTAGTAATATCGTCTATTACTTTGCTGTTTACTACATCGATACCTGCAGCCTGTTTACCTTCTGCATGTAGTTTCCTTAACTCCATTATAGTTTCTAATACATCCATTCCTGCTGTTTGAGCTAGTACTTGAGGTATTTCTTCAATTGCATCAGCAAATGCCATTACAGCTAACTGCTCTCTACCACCAACACTCTCAGCCCACTTCCTTAGCCTCATAGCCAATTCGATTTCTACAGCACCTCCTCCAGGTACAACCTTTGGATCTCTTAACAAGTTTCTTATAGTATGTAGACCATCATTAATGCTTCTCTCTACTTCATCCAATAGCATATCATTAGCTCCTCTAAGTAGTATTGTTGCTGCCTTTGGATTCTTGCATCTCTCTACAAATACCATCTTGTCATTACCAACTCTTCTCTCCTCAACAAGTTCACAGGATCCTAAGTCTCTCTCTGTGAGATCCCTTACACTTGTAACAATTCTTCCTCCAGTAGCCTTCTCTAATTTCTCCATATCACTCCTCTTAACTCTTCTAACAGCCATAATACCCTTCTTAGCTAGATAATGCTGAGCAACATCATCAATACCCTTCTGACAAATAACAACATTAGCACCAACAGAACTAATCTTCTCAACCATATCCCTTAATATCTTTGCTTCTTCCTCTAGAAAACTTCTTATCTGTTCTGGCGATGTTATGTTGATCTTAGCAGTTATATCAGGTTTCTCAATCTCTAATGGAGTGTCAAGTAGTGCTATCTTAGCATTTTCAACTCTCCTAGGCATAGCAGGATGGACAACCTCTTTGTCAAGTACTATTCCTTGTATTAGCATACTATCTGCTAAACTTCCACCTCTCTTCTTTTCTATTTTAATCATATCAAGCTTAACATCGTATGTTCCATCAGGTCTTTTCTCAGCAGCTGTAAAAGCTGCTTCTAAGATCATGTCCATTAATCTATCTAATACATCAGGCGTTGCAATATATTTACTGGCTAATGCTGTATGAAGTGCTTTCTTTAATTCTTGTTTAGCTATATTCCTATCCTCTTCCTTATCTAGATCACCTATCTTCAACTTTATTGCTATTTCATCTAGAATCTCAAGAGCCTTATTGAGAGCTGCCTTATATCCCTCTATAATTACTGTAGGATGTATACCTTGATCTAATAGCTGCTCTGCTCTTTCTAGGAGAGCACCAGATAAAACCACAACAGATGTAGTACCATCACCTACTTCAGCATCTACAGCTTTTGCTGCTTCTACTAGCAATTTAGCAGCTGGATGCTGTACCTCCATCTCTTTTACTATTGCAGCACCATCATTAGTTACAGTTATATCACCAAAGCTATCTACAAGCATTTTATCTAGTCCACGAGGACCTAGACTAGTCTTCAATATTTCAGATAGTACTCTTGCAGCCATTATATTTGCTCTAAGAGCTTCACGTCCATGAGTTCTCGAAGTACCTTCTTTTAGGATTAGTACAGGTACTCCATATAGTGCCATACCTTTCACCAATAAGGCGTATTTGTAGAGGTTCTATATAAGCTTATATGAACATCAACTGATTAAGTTCCATATTCTACAGCATCTATATAGCCTAAGATCCTACTACATATCTCACATAAATCACTATCAGAATAACTACCGCAATATTTACATCTAGTAGCTTTGGATCCAATAACATAGCTTTGAAGAAGCTCAACTGTTTTCGAACTAGAGTACATGAGCTCTGGAGACCTTATTAAGATGTCTTTTGCCTTTCTCCAAAACTCACGTTCCTTAACGAAACTATACAAGGCATCCTCTTTCTCTTCAGTTTTTAACGGAATCTTTTTATCGGTTAGCGATAGATATATTATGTCTATAGATGTGACATAGTAGAAGGGTCTTGATAAACTAATATTATCATCAACTATCCTTATAGGCATACCTTCGCTAAATATAGATTTGCTTATCATTAATAATCCGTATAATAATAGGATTGAGAGTTCATCTCTAAATAATGGGACTAAAATACTCTCTATAAATCTTTCTCTTGCTATTTTAATAGCAACTGCTTCATAAAATTTTATTAACTCTATTAATTGAATAGATTTAAATTCTTTATCTCCTACTCTAATGTTTATGAATGTAACTGATGGAAATGATTTGGATAGAGTTTCACAATCGATAAAATCATATATACATAAAACATGTAGAGCGACATTAAAATCCTTAATAGCTGAAATAAGTATATATAATCCTTCAATAGAACTTAAAATTCGTTCGGGTCTTAGAATATAGATTGCAAATCCATTCTTTCTAACCATCTTATAATAATGTATAGCTTTTCTCACTTGTTTTACAACACTATTATAGAGACAATATCTACAGAGTTTTTCCCCTGATACTATCCTTTTATATACTGCCAATCTTTTCCTACATGATGAACAGTATACCTCATTACCAATCTTCATATGTCTATCTAGACCTTATGAACTTTATTTGAATTGAATGCTTTTTCAACGTACTTCTTATTCCCTCCTTCAATGTCTCTATATCGTTATAAACGCTATGGAATACTCCCTCCTGAGAAAATATACATGATCCATTGAGATACATCTTTATTATAACATCCTTTTTTGCAAGTGATATCTCATAATCCTCTAAATCACTTAATGCCATATTAACATCAATGATGCCAAAGACTATTTTTGGCTTGACTAACTCTTCAAGGTATTGGAATAACTTTATTATATAATCCCAGTTCTTACTTGAACGATTACATATGGCTATAACTACAAGTCTATTCCTTGATATTGTCTCTCTATAACTCTCACTACTTTGAAGCTCTATAACCATATTACTATCACAGCTATTGAGATATATATTTCCTTAATAACTCTTTTTCTTCATTAGATAATAAAACTTCTATATCTAGTACATCTCTATGTTCTGATGGTGCTTTGATTCCTAAACTATTAACATATACATATCCATAGCTTAGAGCCTTCTTAATACTTTCAATATCGCTACTCTTTGCAAACTCTTTTAAAAGTTCACCAAAATTTATATATTCCTTCAATTGCTTTTCAGATATATTAGAGCCACAAATAATACAATTCATATCAGGCATAAGGGAATTAAATCCACATACAGGACATACCACTGGTAGTATTGGGTGTTTCTTTGCAACCCACCACTTTCTCCAAATCTCTCTAAGCCTCTCAACTAGATCATTCCTACCCAATTTAATAGCTTCACTATAAAGTCTTGGCGCATAGCCTAGAACAGCATCACCAATATAATTTACAACAAATTCAAGCTGTTGAACAGATAACCTTTCTCTAAGCTCTAACAATGTTCTAGCTATTACTGGATAAATATATTCAATATTACGTCTAAATCTCCTAGCTATTGTATCTATATCAAGCGTACTAGATTCTCCTCTAAGCATCTCTACAACTCTCGTTAGCAATACTACATATTCATCTTCGTTCAATTCTAGAAACTCTAAACCTAATAAACTAATCAATTCAGATAGATGCCTCGATACCCATTCCTCAGTATCAACATATCTCTTCCTACTTTGTCTACCTCTTCTCGAGCTGATACTAACCTTTACAGAATCTTCAATTTGTTTCATCTCTTCAGATTCTTTTTTAGAACTTTCATCAAGTCTCTTAGTCTTAGCTGTAGATGATTTCTTCCTTGGCATACTAATAACTCCTCTTTTCTTGAGACTCCTTATTTAAAGTATTCCCCTAAAAAGATTAAGTTCTGATATGTTCAATACAATTCCATGTTCAATTAAAAATTATAACTATAATGAATTAATATATGAGTGACAAGAAGTTAAAAATATTCTAAGTAACCATTGCTACTAGTAGTTTTTCCATTATTGAATGTTTCCAAGACCCAAGAGACTACAAAGCATAGTAACAGAGGTAGAGAACTATTGTAATGATGAATTTGAGAGAAATTGAGAGCTGTAATGAATGAAGCTATATAATTAAAAGTATTTGAGAATGCTTAGGAATGTGTGGTCTAGGAAATCAGTGTTACCCTTGTGCTACTTATTTTGACTAGTAAAACATTCACAAGTCTCTCTAGCTAAATTTAATTTCTGGGAAAACTAATATATTATACGCAATAGTGAAAACCATGAGTAATACTAGCATAGAGATAAATAGTGATCTAAGAAGTATTATCTCCACAGTCAAAGTTATTAAAAGAGATGGTTCTATAGAACCATTCAATTTAGAAAAGGTTTTTATATCTATTTCAAAAGCATGTAAAAAACTATGTGATAGAAACGAAATACTTTCTATTATTGAGATACTAGTAGGTGAAATAAAAGAACGAAGTGAAATATCTACATTAGAGATTTCTGACAGAATAGAACGTATAATGATATCTAAAGCTATTAGTAATCCTAAATGGTTTGAAGTTGTAAAGAGATATGAACTTGGAAAGATATATAAGGATGTATATGGTAAAAGAAGTGATGTAGAATTTGATCCCAAAGATCTAAAACTTACTTTCTCTGCTATAAAGATTCTCGGAAGTAGATATCTAATCAAAGATCCTGAGACTGGTCGATTCATAGAAACTCCACAAATGCTATTTAGAAGGGTTTCAAGGGCTATTGCTACACAGGAATATAAATATTGTATACAGCAGAATAATAATGAGGATTTATGTAAAGATCGTGTTAAATATTGGGAAGAGCTATTCTATGAACTTCTCAGTGATCAAAGGTTCTTACCCAATAGTCCAACACTAATGAATGCTGGAACAAAGCTTGGAATACTATCTGCATGTTTTGTTATACCGGTGAGAGACTCTATAGTTACACCAGATGGCGAGGGAATATATGATGCTGTAAGAGCACAAGCAATAATATTTCAGCAAGGCGGAGGAACAGGATTTGATTTCTCAGAGCTAAGACCAGAGGGAGATATTGTTTCTACAACCGGGGGTATTGCTAGTGGACCACTTTCGTTCATGCGAATGTTTGATGTCAATACTGAGGTGATAAAACAGGGTGGTAAAAGAAGAGGAGCTAATATGGGTGTTCTTCATGTTTGGCATGCAGATATAGAGAAATTTATTGATGCTAAAAGTGGACAGCTTAAAGATGTTAATCTTCAAAACTTTAATATATCTGTTGGTGCATATGACTATTTCATTGAGGCTGTAATGAATGGAGGTTCAATACCATTAATCAATCCTAGAAAAACAAATCTTAGACGTGATTTAGGAAATAACTCTAAATTCTATGCTATTACTAGAGCAAGACACTATCTATATGAGGACTGGGTACAGGAGGTAATAATAAATGAGCTTGAATCTAAGGGAGGTAGTATATGGCTTGACGAGACAATATTACTAACAATAGATGAAGCTATGATTATTGCACAAGAAGAAAAAGCTATAGTTGGTTATGTCAATGCTAAGAAACTATTTGAAAAAATAGTTAGGAATGCATGGGACTCAGGAGATCCAGGACTACTCTTCATAGACACTATTAACAGAAGACACCCTGTCTGGTATCTCGGCAAAATCAATGCAACAAATCCGTGCGGAGAACAACCTCTACTACCGTGGGAAAGCTGCAATCTGGGAAGTATCAATTTAGAGAAGTACGTTGAATACGATGAGTATGGGAAGCCCCGAATAGCTTGGCAGAGACTGGCAGAAGATATAAGAGTTATTGTGAGATTTATGGATAATATTATTGATGTTGCAAAATGGCCTCTCCCACAGCTAGAGGAAGCTGTTAAGAGAACTAGGAAGATAGGTATCGGTGTAATGGGCTGGCACCATATGTTAATAAAACTTGGTATTCCTTATGATAGTGCTGATGCTTTATACCTTGCATATTATCTAGCTGAATGGATAGAATATAACGCTGCACTTGCAAGTATAGAGCTAGCTAGAGAAAGAGGGGCGTTTCCTGCATATGATCCTGATAAATATAGACCTACATGGCTTAGCGCCAAGCCGTTAGAAGAGCTCTTAGCAATAGCCTCTATAGATGCAAAACCATCTAAATTTATATTGGAATTATTGAGCAGTAGGCCACAGATAGATTGGAATACTGTTGAAGTTCTTAGAAGGAAGTATGGTATAAGAAATGCTGCATTAACATCGATAGCCCCTACAGGAACCATAAGTATAATTGCTAATGCGAGCCCGAGTATAGAACCAATATTTGCTGTAGCATTTGAACGCCATGTAACTGTAGGTAAATTTATTGAAGTAGATCCTCTATTCCTAGAATATCTACGAAAATACGAACTTGATTCACCAGAGCTTATAGAGGAAATAGCTAGGAGGGGAAGCATCTCTGATATCCCATATATGCCGAGAACCATTAAATTATTATTTAAAGGAGCTCTTGATATTGATCCAAAGTGGCATGTACTCCATCAAGCAGTATGGCAACAATGGGTTTGTGCTGGTGTATCAAAAACTGTTAACCTAAGATTCGAGGCAACAGTAGATGATGTAAGAAATGTTTATCTTTTAGCGTGGATGCTTGGATGTAAGGGTATAACTGTATATAGAGATAAATCGAAGGCCCAACAAGTTATATATGTAGGGGTAAAGATGTCTCAGCAACAAGTTCCTAAGGAGAGAACAGAGAAAATACAGTTAGAGGAAAAATCTCCTCAAGATGTAAGTACTCAACAGATCTCTAAACAGCAACTATTTACAGTGACAAGAGGTAAATCAATAACTGAAGCTATAGAAGAACTCGCTGTTCAGAGTTGCCCAACATGTGAATATTAAATATTGCATCAATTCGTTTGAATATTCTTTACATAGAAATTCAATTTCTCAATAAGCTCTTCTATGCTTTGCTGCTTAAAAATATGAATATAGTTTATAAGCCATGAATATCCATTAGAGGGTAAAAGCATATCTGCATAGTACTTAATAATCCATGCATTAATTAGTGCTCTACCATAAAATGTTTTAACCATATCCTCAACATTATCTATAAATGGAAAATTAGTAGCTCTTAGAGCATTAATTAGCAACTCCAATTCTTCTTTACTAAGATCTTTTCTACCAAACGATGCTTCACCATTACCTACATATCTTTCACCAAGACCAGGTATAATAACCTTACCATATGCAGCTTTTGTACGCCAAGACGAAGAATCCAAAGAATTTACACCTAAGATTTTAAGTGCTTGATACATTGAGGGGCTTCCTCCTATTCCTAATGCATGTATCCATCCATTGAAAACCTTTCTCAATAATGTTAAGGCAAGAAACGGTGTTATTCTACTACCCCTACCAAATTTTGCTAATGATGGTGGTACCGCTCCTCCGAATGCTATAATCTTAATACCATATGACTTATAAATATCTAATGCTTCTAGAATAAGATCGGCTTTATAACAATGAATTACAGGAACTATAAGCTTATCATCCAGTTTTGTATATAGTTTCTCAAAATTAGTTATATTTTTCATAACAATATCTCTAGATTGTGTACATAGCTCTTGAGGTGGATGATCTAAAGATATATAGATATCTGCATCAAGTTCTCTATACCTATCAATTATATCTGTTAATTCAATTCTAAGACCTTTAATCATAATTTGATATCCTCCAGAATCAACCCAAATTCTATGTGCTGGTGGTCTTCCCCATCTCCATCTCAAATTGTTTATCATAATTTCAAGTTCCTTAATAAATTCCCATAACCTTATTTCTGTATCTGGAATACCAAAAACAATTATGGGCTCAATGGACATTGGCAAACCCTAAGAGCAACTATGACTGGCTATTCCTTTTTTAAGGCATCAAACAATATATAAACTATTAACCATGTTAATTAGTAGCAAAGAGGTTTAATACTTGAAGGAATACATATTTGGTAAAGCACAGCTGTTAAAGAGATTTCCAAAATCTGTTTTAGAATTCTTTGACGATGCTGGTGACATAGTTATTAATGGTAATAGAATTTTACTAAAGGTTGATGGATTTTCTTTTTCTAGATCAAAATATGAATGGTGTAGCTATAGTGACATTGGTTTTAAATCTATCTCTGCAGCTATAAGTGATGTTGTAGCAAAGGGATGTAGACCTTATGCCTATGCTATCTCAATAGGTTTGACACAAAATGATATAGCCAATATTGATGATATTATCGATGGTATTAACGATGCTATTAAAGTGTATGGAGGATACATAGTCAATGTCGATACTAATGGTGGTAATGATTCATGGATAGATATTTTCATTATAGGAACTTGTAATGTCCTACCAGTACCTAGAAGGATTGACGCACTAAACTATCTAATTCTACCTAGGAGAATAGGTGATAGCGTAATAGCATATATGTATCAATACAATCGTGAACTAGTATCCTCTATGTTCAACATAGTTGAGCCCTTGCTAAAGTGTAGCTGTAGACCATTAATAAACCTAGAGATTACTAGAGTTATTGAGAAACATAGAGCATGTATTGTAGGCAGTATTGATATAAGCGATACTTTTGCAGAAACATTATATGATCTCTCTATGGTATCACAAAAGGGAATTAATATAAATATTAGTCCGACAATGATAGCATCTATAAACCTATTAAATTTCTATAGAGATATTGTTAGGAAGAGAGAAGATATAGATCTAGAGGAGCTTGTATTAATGTCTAATGAGGAGTATATACCTATATTGGTGGTTAAGGATTATTGTATAGATGACTTACTTCGTGATTTAGAATGCATAGGCTTTCATCCAATGATAATTGGATATAGCAAAGAATATGAAAGTGATATAACTTGGTTTGGAAAGAAAATTAGGAAGATTGTTTGGGATCATATAGCCACTAGAATTAGAGGTATATAGTTTTTTACTACAGGTAGTGTTATATACCTCCTCATATGAGAAAATTAGATAGTAGGTGTTTTAGTAGTGAATGAAACAGTAAGAATTGTTGCACAGATGGATGAGAAAAAAGGGGTTGTATATGTTGGCAAGAGAATAATTAATATAGGAGGACCTGTTCCTAGTCTAAGAGATAACGAAAGACTTATTAGATATACATCATCTCTATGTCCACATTGTTTTCGTATTCTACCTGCTGTTATAGTGGAGCGTGAAAATAAGCTTTACATCAGAAGGATATGCCCTGAACATGGTGAAATAGAGGAGGTATATTTCGGAGATTCAGAACTATTTAGACGTTTTGAAAAATTTTATTTTGATGGAAATGGACCTGGGTATGTATATACTGCTGCTACAGCTCCATGCCCATTAAACTGTGGTCTATGTCCTCTTCACAAGACACATACAGCACTCCTAAATATTGTTGTTACAAATAGATGTGATTTAAGTTGCTGGTATTGTTTCTATTTTGCAGAGAGAGCTGGATATGTATATGAGCCAAGTATAGATGATATTGTAAACATGGTTGAGGCACTAAGGAAACAGCCTAATATTGTATTAACGGTACAGCTCACTGGAGGTGAACCTACTCTAAGGGAGGATTTAGTAGATATAGTAAGAAAGTTAAGAGAACTTGGTGTTAGACATATACAGCTAAATACTCATGGTATTAAATTTGTCCAATTATATTTTGAGGATGTATCAAAAGCTATTGAATACGCTAAAGAGCTTAGAAGAGCTGGAGTAAATACGGTTTATCTAAGTTTTGATGGAGTATCACCTGAAACTAATCCTAAGAATCATTGGGAAGTCCCATTTATTCTTGAAGTCTTTAGAAAAGCTGAGATGACCAGTGTAGTATTTGTACCTACAGTTATTAGGACGGTAAATGACCATGAGTTGGGTGCTATACTTAAGATAGCTGCTAACAACATGGATGTTGTTAGAGGTGTAAATTTCCAACCTGTAAGTCTTGTAGGGATGATGAGAAAGCAAGATAGAAATAGATATAGAATTACTATTCCAGAAGTCATCAAGTTAATTGAGGATCAAACAAATGGCGAAATAGATAAAGACAGTTGGTTCCCTGTACCTGCAGAAGTCCCAATAGCAAGATTTCTAGAGCTTTTAGAACCCTCGAAGAGAGCTGAATTTACTACGCATCCTGTCTGTGGAGCTGCTACATATGTATATGTAAAAAGAGATGGAAAAGAAATACATTTCTTACCCATAACTAGATTCATAGACGCCTATGGTCTTCTTAGCTATCTTGAGTCAAAATATGAGTCTCTTGTAAATAAGCCTAAAGCTTTAGGCAAATTATTAGCTGCGACTTCAATACTACAAATCATAAATAAGTTCGTTTTATGGGATAAGGTACCTGAGGACCTAAAAAGAGATTTAAGATCGATTTTATTCGATATATTCATGAAGAGAGACTATAGCTCCCTAGGTAGATTTCACTATAAATTCCTATTCATAGGAATGATGCATTTCATGGATGAATGGAATTATGATGTAGAAAGAGTTATGAGATGTGCAATCCACTATGCACTACCTGATGGAAGAATAGTTCCATTCTGTGCATTTAACATAATAAATGATATATATAGAGATACTCCTCAAAAAACATATGGTATTCCACTAGATGAGTATCTCAAAAAATATGGAGAAAAATATCTTGAGAATAAAAAATATGTTAGAAATAAGGAATTGATAGAGAAAATGACTAGAAGTGAGATATATAGACAATTCTATTCAATTACAAATAAACAATTATAGTATAACCTAAATAGATTGTATTTTAGAATGTTTTCTATCTTGTAATGTAAAAATCTAATGCAATACTACACTTGTTATTCATTTCTAGCCTTGTTGATAACTATAATTTTTGTTAACTTTTTCTAAAAACATATCAACAATTTCTTTTATTGATGGTCCTTCGACTATCTTTAGCTCATAGAATGTATGAACAACAGGTTTATTTATCTTAATTATTTGATCTAGATTTATAGGAGTTCCAAGGATAATTACATCACAATCAATACTATTTATAGTATCCTTTAAATCTTCTAACTGTTTATGAGTATAGCCTATACTTGGAAGCACTGGACCCATATTCTTGTATTCCTCATAAATCTTCTTTATAACGCCTTTAGCATAGGGTCTTGGATCTATAATCTCAGCACCATATTTTATGGCTGCTACATATCCTGCAGCATAGGGTAGTCCACCATGTGTAACTGTAGGAGCATCTTCTATAACTAATGCTCTTCTGCCTTTAACGAGGTCTGGACGATCAACAAAAACCTCAAGATCTGCCCTAACAATTTCTGCCTTTCTATTCACTTTTTGTATATTATTAATAATGCTTTCAACATGTTCTCTCTTTGCTTGAGAAACTTTTGTTATAATGACTATATCTGCTAGACGAATATTTACTTCACCTGGATATGTTCCAATCTCGTTACCAGGTCTAAGAGCATCTGTAGCTACAATCATAAACCATGGTCTATAGAAAGGAAGATCATTATTACCTCCATCCCATAAAATTATATCTCCCCTTTTCTCTGCTTCTAGAAGTATCTTACCATAGTCTATACCTGCCATTACCACTATTCCATTCCTAACATAATGTTCAAATTCTTCACGTTCCTCTAATGTTACTCCATATCTATCGAGATCCTCCATAGTTCTATAGATTTCTACAACGTTTTTCTCAAGATCTTTATAGGCCATGGGATGTCTGACTACAACAAAATTAATACCACGTCTCTTTAATTCAAGGCTTATAGCTCTGGAAATAGTGCTCTTTCCCGCACCTGTCTTTGTAGCTGTAACAGCTATAACAGGCTTAATAGTTTCTAACATAGTTTCATAGGGATTTAATAACTTAAAAGAAACTCCCTTTATAAGAATCTCTGAAATCTTTCTTCCAAGTTCCTCATATGTTAAATCACTATAGCTCAAAACAACCTCATCTACCTTATATTTACGTATAAGCTCTTCTAACATTTCTTCAGGATATATAGGTATTCCATTTGGATAATTTCTACCGGCTAACGATGGAGGATACCTTCTATATTCTATTCCAGGTATTTGTGTAACTACAAATGCAACTACATGATATTCATCATTATCTCTAAATAATACATTAAAATTATGAAAATCTCTACCACCTGCACCTAGTAAAATTATCTTCTTAACCATAGTAGACATCACCATATATAAGCAAATTGCAAATTACATTAGTTAAGCTAAACCCTAATAAGACTTTCCTCAGACGCACACTTAAAAGTAAGTTTAGTTATTAAGGATTTTAGTGGTGTGTATACTAATGAGCCATATCGTTGGACATGCAATGGTTTATACAATAACACCATTAAAAGCACCAAACTATAGAGTAATTCTTGTAGAGACAAAACCTGTAGTAGCTAATACATCTATAATCCCATTATTCAATATAATTTCAAAGATATTTAGAGCTCCTTTAATAGCTAATGTCAAGCTGAAGGTTAAAGGAAAACCTATTGAGAAGATAGAAAGAGCTAAGCTTGCATATATAGTATCACTTCTATCAACTATAACCATACCTATCTACATAATGGAATTTGAACAGAACTCACAGGTTCTCATATCATATATAGAGATGAATAATGATGAACCTTCAGTGATATCTACAGCATTAGTAACTAAAAAGAATCTAAAGAGGATATTGGATAGAGAGACACATTTTGTTATCATATTACGTGGATTATCTAAAGAACTTACATCAGAGTTTATTAACAATATGTATAAGTATTCTTGGAAATTACTTAATAGTTTAGCAAATCTTCAGCTCGATATTAATGATAAAACTGAGAGCCCGAGAAAGAGATATACTGTTGCTGTGCTTCTGGAGGGGAAGAGCGAGGAAGATAGTATTGAAATTAATGTACCAGAAATGCATGATACTATAAAAATAAGAGTTCCTGTTAGAGAACCTCTATGGAGATTAGAGGATATACCACCAAAGCTTAGATACGATATTGAGACAATAATACTTAGACCTATTATCTCCAAAGCGCCATATGCACCAAAAGGTATTTTAATAATAGGTCCACCAGGTGTTGGAAAAAGTGTAACTGCGGAAACCATTGCTGGGGGTTTAGGATTAAAATTGGTTGAGATTAGACCTAGTATATATAGATCAATGTGGTATGGATTAACAGAAAAGATATTAGAACATTTATTGAAAGGTCTCAAGAATAGAAAGAACATTGCAATACTTATGGACGATGTTGATTTTCTTGTTGGAAGACAGATATCTATACATGAAACACATATAAGTGAAATCACTATATTTCTGCGTTATCTTCAGGAACCTTCAAGACCTCTTCTAATTATGACTACAAATACCCCAGAATTGCTAGATCCAGCGTTAATGAGGCCAGGGAGAATAGATGTAATAGTAGTTATGGGGTATCCAGACAAGGAGTTTAGAAGATATATAGCTCTAAAAAGTGCTGAGAGATATCGTATTAAATTAGATGAAAATATTCTAAACTCTATTGAGAGAATAACTAGATGGTTTACAAACGCTGAAATAGATGCTCTAATAAGACTTGCTGCAAGTAAAGGCGATGGCATCATAACTGAAGATGCTCTTCAATGGGCTCGACAGAGATTTAATATAAATGAACAGATGAGGAGAAATATACAGGATCAATTAAGATGGTTTGCAGAGCAGATACAAGGTATAACGATAAAATATATACCCAATGATAATGAGATAGTCTAGATAGAGTCATAGCCTCCTAATATCTTCATATATTTATTCTCTTCAATTCAGATACAACATATCTAACTAGCAATCCCTTTGATAATCTAAATAATATCTTTTGAAGTAGATTGATATTTAGAGGTGCTCCTGAAGCACGAGGATGCCCACCTCCACCTAGTCTTCTTGCTATATCCCTTACATCATATCTATTAGATCTAAAACTAATACTCTTTAGTTTTTCATTAATAATAACAGCAATATCACTCTTACATCTATTCAATACAAAGTTTCCAATGATACTTGTACCAGGAATTCTATGGTGTTTAATATATATAGCTACATCAATACCATTGATTTTGATTCTATGTATCTTAGAACACAATCTCGATAGTTCATTTAATTCTTTATCAACATATTCCTCTACATACCTTTCTGAAGTCTCTATTAACCATTTAAAGTCCATATCTCTTAGAGTCTTCAAAAACATATTTAGTGCATTATATCTCCAAGAATCACTATCTTCTATTTCAATATAGCGATAAAGAAAATTTGATTCCCATCTCCTAAATAACCAGAGATCTATATCACAAACAATATCTGCAAATTCTATAGCCTTTATATCATTACTACATAGAATATTTGCTACAACACCTGAGGCACAAGTTTTAGTGTCTATGAATAATTTAATACCTCTAGCACTTAATTCATCTATCCAATCCTTTTCCCATATATGATGATCATACCATTCAATCTTTATATCCTTTAGATCCATATTGATCAAGACATTATAGAAATTTGGATTGATACCTAGATCTATTAGCACAACTTTATCACTATCTCTAAGATTTTTACTATCAATATATCTATGAATTTGAGATGGTTCTACGAAAACTATATTAGTATTAGTGATTTCTAGATTGTTACAATAAAGATATAGTGCGGCTCCTGCAATACCGTCTAGATCTGTATGGGTAAATATCTTGACTTTATTCATTATTATCACTATATCACAATACTAAAGAGATTATATAATATAAGCTCAAGTTATTGAAGTGAAGTGAATATAGTTATCAATACATTTACTTAGTACCATAGATATAGTATTTATATCATTCCTACTCAACTTAGGGTGTACAGGAAGGCTTAACTCCCTTAATGCAAGGTTAGATGAAGTAGGACAGCAATCTTTATATCCAAGAGATTTGAACAATGGTTGGCTATGTAATGGTAGTGGATAGTTTATTGCTACCTCCACTCCATTACTATTCATACATTCATATAAATAATCCCTTAGTGTTTTATCCTTAAGTTTAATAGCATAGAGATGATATACATGTCTAGCCCAAGGTTCCTCAACAGGCAACTCTATGACATTACCATATTGAGCATTTATACTGGTTATAATTGCTGAGAGAAGCTGTGCATTATCCCTTCTAATCTCGTTTAATCTATCTAGTTTTCTCAATTGAGCTCTTCCTATAGCAGCTTGTATCGAGGTCATCCTATAATTGCCACCAAGTTCAGCATGAATATATCTAGATATCTGTCCATGATTTCTAAGCAGTTTAACTTTCTCAATAACTTCTTTCTTATCTGAAACTACCATTCCTCCTTCACCTGTAGTAATATTCTTTGTTGCATAAAAGCTAAATATAGCAGCATCTCCAAAGGATCCTACTTTTTGTCCCCAAGCTTCAGCACCATGTGCTTGTGCAGCATCTTCTATAAGCATAATATTTTTATCGCCTATGACTTCTTTAACTGCCTTAATATTTGCTGGATGTCCAAATAAATGAACTACTATTACTGCTTTTGTTCTATCACTAATCTTGTTCTTGAGATCCTCTATATCTATATTAAATGTATTGACATCAACATCAACAAATTTAGGTATTGCTCCCACCATTAAAGGTGCTGTTGCTGTAGCGATAAAGGTGTAATCAGGAACTAGAACTTCATCTCCTTGACCTATACCTAATGCTTTAAGAGCTAACATTAGAGCTACTGTTCCATTACTTACAGCAGCTGAATACCTTACACCTATATATTCAGCAAACTCTTTTTCAAACATCTCAACCTCTGGGCCTTGAGCTAACCATCCACTTTTTAAGACTCTAATTACAGAATCTATTTCTTCTTGCTCTATTACTGGTTCAAACAATTTGATATTTATAGATCTATTACTCATGAATTATAACCTCAACACTCTAGTGAGAGTAGTTAATTTTTTATATGTATTCAAAGTCACATATATATCTTCCTCAATCCTAACACCATATCTACCCCTAATATATATTCCCGGTTCAATTGTAATGACATCGCCATTGATAAGCCTGTGTTCAGACCTTGGAGAAAGTCTAGGCTCTTCATGTACATCTATGCCTATTCCGTGTCCAAGTCCGTGAAGGAAATATTTATCTAATCCTCTCTTCTTTAATACATCTCTAGCTACATAATCTATGTTTTTACATATTGCATCCTGACCTACAACCTTTAACGTCTCATCAATAGCTTCATCAATAATGTTAATATTATCCTCTAAATCATTATATTCCTCTCCTAGCTTATTTGGTATAATCATTCTTGTTATATCAGATACATACCCCTGGACTCTAACCCCAAAATCTATGAGAATAGGTTCACGACCTGTAAACCTTTGCAGAGTTGGTATATGATGAGGCTTAGAAGTATTAACTCCTATTGCAACTATACTTCCAAAAGCAAATCCATCAGCTCCAAATTCTCTAGCTTTCTTTTCTATTAAAGCCGCTATAGTTTTTTCATCAATACCAATAACTATTTCAGAGAGTATTGAGTCCAATGCTTTCTCAGTAATTCTTACAGCCTTACCTATAATATCGGCTTCTGCCTGGTCTTTAGATCTCCTACACCTTCGAATTAAACCTCTAATATCTATACATATAGAGTCTAGGCAGTATATAGGTTCATCAATCATTATTATTCTATTCTTTTTTATATATTCATGTATTATAGAATTAAGCTTATCATGATCTATAATATCAACACCTAGATCTAATCCCATATCTCTACTAGCAACAGGATAAATATTGACTCCCTTAACTCCATAGATCTCTTCTACTCTATAAAAATCCAAGGCACTTACATAGATATCAATGTCAAATGTATCAAGATGTAATATAGATGCAAAAATGCTTACCTCTTCTGGCGGAGGATTGTAAATTTCTGCAAATAAATATGTTAGTGATTCTTTGCTTCTAAATATAGCTATATTGCCATCGATACCCATCTCTTTTATAGCTTTTATTATCTTTGAAATCCTATTTTTGAATAGATTCGTATTCATCAACCCCTAGAAAATTTGTATCGGTGCAAAAAGTTTATGAGTTCTCCTATATTTCTAATATCTAGGAGAAAAAATACCAGTAACTATAGTATAGTAATCGTAATCAAAGATATAGTGAGGTCTGGAAGTAATGTTCAAACATGGTATGCCATATAATCCATGTCCAAGATGTAAGAATGAACTACAACTTTCAATAGAAGTTGAAAAGAAACAAAAGATGGCTACAATTTCATATACATATATATGTCCAGTTTGCAAATACAAAGATGTTAATGAATACATAGAACTACAGTTGAATGGAAATAAAGTTTTAGTGAGAAGAATACGACTAAAGACCGATAGCCAGAAAAAATTACCACAATAAATCTTTTTATAGTCTAAACTCACTATCTTTATCTACATAAAAACTATGTAGATCTATTTGGGGAAGTAATATGAATAGTAAAATAACAATGGCACTGTATATCATTATACCATTGATATTCTTTGCAACAGTAAGTACCTTTGTTCCACCCAATTGGACCTTTGTAGTATTTCTGTTATACACAATTGTCTTCTTATCTATTGCCTCCATAATACCTCAGTTAAGAGCTAGAAAGAAAGCTTCAGAAGCTGGGGGAAATGTAATCTTAAGATCAAATGAACAGGAGGTACTAAAGCTTATTACAAAGGACACACAGCTTAGTGATGAAATAAAGTCTCAACTTACTAGTACAATGATATTATTCATCGCTCCATTCATTATCTGGTACATAGTTTCTATAACCATATACCCCATATTAATTCCACAGAATTCAGGAAACATTGATCTTATGCAACGCTTCTTAAGAAATCTCATATTTTATGGAATCCTAATGGGTATATTCCAAGGTCTGAGAATGGTAACCATGCCTAAGAAGATGATTATTGCAATAACAAAGTACGAAATTAGAAATGTTGGATTAAAACTCGGCTCTATATTTATTCCATTTCCAATAGATCTTAAGAGATATAGTATTTCTGTTGATCATAAAAGATGTTTTGTCGAAATATTTGATAGATCGTCAAGACAAGCCTTTAGGCTCTATGCTACAGATCCTCAAAAAATAATTTCAATAATAGAGAGATATGGTATGTCTAAATGATTCTATACACCTCTAAGTCTTGGAGAGTTCCAGAACCTATAGAAAAAGATAAAAATATACCTATCACTATTCTTAAATCTCTCCTACAACCTCTACATGACATCAGGATTATTATAATTCTACTACTCATAGGTATTACATTTATAGTAACTGGAATAATTATAGTAATGAAATTTTATCGTAAAATAGCTCCTAAAGAGGTTCGACAGCTTCCCCAACCCTAATATTTTTGTATACTATTGCCTTAGCAACACCAATAGCTGCTACATAGCTCCATCTTCTATATGGAACAACTCTTATGTAGACAACCCAATCAGGATTCTTAAGATTTACCTTTCTATCAATTCCTTCAGCAATAGCCTTAATAGCATCCATACTAGATATCTTTACTAGTCTACCACTACTATCTATAGAATAGAGCCGGCCATGCAAAGTTACTCTATAAGTAGCATCTCTAGGTATTCTATTTAAAGCATATTCTTGAGCTTTACGAGATACTCTATCGAGAATAGGATCAACAATTTCATCCACTGGTATTACTCTTTGTATTGGTGTATCCTTATTGTAAAGACATTTCTTAAGATTATACCAAACCTCATACGGATTTGATACAGCTAACAATATTAATGAAGATCTTATCCTTACGATTACATATGATGTCCCTATACAACTATTAATCTGTGAGAAAACCCAATCTATATTCTCTCTACCAGGCTCACACGTTATAATTAGATTAAAACTCATATTATCTACCACCAACCCTTATAAAAGAAATTTTAGATCTAGGTATTATCAATGCTCTATTTCCTTGCGCTATACCAATCTCATTTTTTGTTATCTTAACTATCCTTCCACCTATTTCTTGACCATTTATTAACCTTAACTCCACATCTACACCAATAAAATCTTCATCAAGTATATATTCTTTTTCGCAACATTCCGAAGAGCCATGCAAATCACTTAATCCTGAAACCATATAGAGTATTGAGGCTCTCTCAATAATTATAGGATTATTTTCGACATACATCCCTATTTCATGAGCAGCTACCTCATCTACTAATCCAATTAGCTTTTCACCATCTATAGTATATACCTCTAGACTTCTACCCTCAAATCTATGATCTATAATACTATAACCTTTTCTCCTAGATTGATATATTTGTGAATCCATTATCTTTCTCCATCTCTATACTTATATCCAAGTATCTAAGTTAATTTTCTAGGTATATATACTCTCTATACCTAATTAGCTTAAAGGTTGCTGGTGTATTTAATGTGGATATAAAGAAGAAAAAGAACGATATACGCTTAAGTATTTGGAAGATGATGGAAGAACAAAATATTGCTACCTTTCCTAGACCTGTATACAATAGAATACCAAACTTCATTGGTGCTGAAGTTGCTGGTATTAACATATTGCGTCTTAATCAATTCAAAAAAGCAGAGATAATATTAGTATCTCCTGATGCTCCTCAAAAGCATGTAAGATTCTTAGCCTTACAGCATGGCAAGAAGGTTATTATGCCTACACCGCATATAAGAAATGGTTTTATATTATTAGATCCTACTACTATTCCTAAACGCAATCTAAAAATTGCATCAACAATATCTGGTGCATATAGATTTGGCCATATATTAAAACCGTGGGATTTACCAAGAATAGACTTTATCGTTATAGGATCTGTTGCTGTAAATAAATTAGGTGCTAGACTGGGGAAGGGTGGAGGATATGCTGAGCTTGAATATGCTATTCTTAGATCACTATGCAAAGTTTCAGAGGATACATATATAGCTACAACAATACACGATATACAATTGATTGATACGGATATACCTATGGAGCCTTATGACCTTGGTGTTGATATAATAGTTACACCAACTAATATTATAGAGGTTAGACCTAGACCTAGAAAACCTAGTGGTATACTATGGGAGCTACTCACCCCAGATAAATATAGAGAGATCCCGTTGCTGTCCGAAATCAAGAATATGTTAATAAACAAAAAACATTTAATCTGTAGCTAAGTTATAGTGTTAATAGTGAGGGTGAACAATATTTGTGTTAATAACTATATATAACACATTGTCTAGAAGAATTGAACCCTTTGAACCTATCAATCCTCCACTAGTTAAAGCATACTTTTGCGGTCCTACAGTTTACGACTATACTCATCTTGGTCATATAAGAGCGTATTTAGCATTTGATTTTATAAAGAGATATTTAAAGCTTAGAGGTTATGACATCATACATATACAGAATATTACTGATATAGATGATAAAATTATCAAGAGAGCTAACGAAGAGGGTGTATCGTGGAAAGAACTAACGGATAAATATATAAGAGATTATCTACAGATTCTCAACGCTTTAAAGATTGAAATACACCTTCATCCAAGAGTTACTGAACACATTAATGAAATAATAGAGTTTATCAAAGGTTTAATAGATAAGGGATATGCATATGTAGCACCAAGCGGCTCTGTATACTTTGATATATCCTTAGTAAATGATTATGGTAAACTCTCAGGAAGGAAAAAGGCTGAAGAGTGGAGACAAGAGGAGGAATTTTTATCTGAAAAAAGAAATCCGTATGATTTCGCTCTATGGAAAGCCTCAAAACCGGGTGAACCATTCTGGGAATCTCCATGGGGGCGTGGTAGACCTGGTTGGCACACAGAATGTGCCGTCATGAGCTCTAAGTATCTTGGAACACAGTTTGATGTTCATGGAGGTGGACAAGATCTGATATTTCCACACCATGAAAATGAAATTGCTATGGCAGAGGCCTTGTATGGGGTAAAACCATGGGTGAAGTACTGGATACATGTAGGATATCTAACAATTAGAGGTGAAAAGATGAGCAAAAGCCTTGGAAATGTAATTTATGCTAAAGATGCTATAAATAAGTATTCTCCAGAAATCTTAAGGTTATGGGCATTTTCATCCCATTATAGAAAACAGGTAGAGGTTAGCGATGAAGTACTAAATAGTTATAGGGATGTATATTCAAGGCTTGTATTAGCAGTTGAGACCCTAAAGAAAATTATAAAACAAGAGAATATTAAATACTCATTAAAAGAAGATGAGATTAATATTCTGAAGAAACTTGAAATGATAGAAATAGAATTTCATAAGGCAATGTCTGATGACTTTAATACCCCCAAGGCTTTTGAAGCTGTTCATGAACTAACTTCACTAGTATTTAAAGAAATTGAAAGATATGAAACCTTTGAATTAGCATTAAGAGCTTATGAAATTCTATTAAACTTTAACAAGGTTATTGGTGTTCTAGATAAATATTTTGAAGAAAGTATTACTGTAGACATAGAAATGATAGAAAAATTAATCGAACTTATATTAAAGGTTCGAACTGAGCTTAGAAAACGAAAAGAATATGAACTAAGTGATAAGATACGACAAGAACTGTTAATGTTAGGAATAAAAGTATTTGACTATAAAGATGGGAGTAAATGGGTTATAGAAAGATGATATGTACAATCATATCAGAATCCTTAAATGAAAATGAAATATTGCAACTAGTTGATAGAAGTGTCCTTGAAGCAAGAATAAATAAGGAACAATATATAAGCATAATATTCATCACAAATTCTATAAGAAACGTCTTTAGATATAGAGATATATTCACTAAATACATAGATATTGGTATACGTCTCTATACCATAAAGGAATTAATAGAGCTTAAAGAAATTGTACAGAAATGTAAATATATTTTCATATCTAGTAATGACAAATATTTAAATTCCATAGTAAACGAATACAGTGATAAAAAGATTAATGTTATATAGAATTATATCAACGGTCCCCGTCGCTCCACCCAACATCATGATATCAGAGGAGCTCCTAAGGTCATCCCGTATAATTAGATATAGAATACCGGGGTATTAAAGTTGTATGGAAATCTATGTGAGATATGTTTTGAAAAACCTGCATATTATCGTTGTCCTCTATGTGGACGTTATGTATGTGAAGAACATTTTAATCGTAGACTTAATAGATGTTATATCTGTATAGAGAGTGGTTGTAATGTATGTTATAGAAATTTAGCTATAGCTGAGTGTCAATTGTGTGGAAGAAGAATATGTCATAAATGTTCTATTGAATTAGATGAAGTAAGGAGGATATGTTACCTATGTATTATAGGCTCCATAAAAATAAGGAATACAATTTGGAAAACTGGAAGAAAAATTAATAAGCTTCTACATGAAACTATTAAATATCAAGGTGTATATCTATGATAATAACAAATGGGCTTGGAAGACCTATTGAGAGAATATATGGAGCAGTAAGGAATATACTGGAGAGAGCTACAGATGAAGAAAGAGATAAAAGGTATATACAGACGTTAACAGAACTTACATCATTTCTTTCAATTTTAAGAAATTTTATTAATACCTGTACATATCTTGATACAGTCTATAAAGATGTAAAATATGGAAGAATATGTGGCAGATGGATTTACACAGAGGATATAAATAATATAGCATTAGTAAAATTAAATCCTAGAACAGTAATATCATCTGATGGTTCTAACATTAAAGTATCCTACAAAAATAGAACAATAGTAATTTCAGGTAAAGAACTTAGATTAACTATAAATAACTATAACGATGTAATAAATCTTGATGATGAGGATAACATAATCCTGAAAAGGAGCCTTATACTAAATGCTATAGGATCGCTTAAATCTCATATTAATCATATAACTAATGACTTTGTTCTATGTTCAAAATTTGTAAGACAGCAACTAAAGTAGATATATTATTAAATGAATACTACACATCTTATAACCTATTTGTCTCAGACGGGGATTCTTACATCATTACATATTCAGATTCTTAGCTCAGCTTCATCATATATCCATACTTATTGAGCCTATTTCTTTAGATAAACAAAAGATCTATGTCTTAACTAGAGGTATACTACCCATTTTTTAAGTGTAGCGTCATAGACTATTATTGCTGATTCTCTTAATTTACTAAATAATCTATACTCAATGGGATCGAGTATTTTCTTTATTTCGTCTTCATTAGTTGTTGTGATATTCTCTAACTTTTTAACGAATTCGCTCCAGAATGTATTCTCAATTGCGATACGTTCATCCTTAGCCTCTACTATTATTGCACCACTTTTCTGTAGTTTTGCAAAGAAGCTATCTCTATCCTTTATTCTGCTTGCTATATCTCTTTCAAACATAACCTTTTGTTCTTTTAATATGTCAATAGCAGTTTTCTTTGGTGTAACCTTCTCTTCTTTCTTCTCCCTCTCTCTTCTAATTGTTGAAGAAAGCTGGTTTTCTATATCAGCAATCTTCTGTTCTAAATTCTCGATTCTTTCAATAATGTCAGCTATTCTCTTTCCTAGATCATCAATCTTAGAAGTAAATGGATTCAATTTATCTTGTAAACGTCTTTCTAAAATAGCTATGATTTTATCTAAAGATAGCTGTACCTTCTTTTGTACCTCACTCTCTTTTTCTATTTGTTGTCCAAGAGTTCTTAAAGTTAGTGAATAAATGTATTCAGATACTGTTAAAAATCCTTCAGCTTTTGCTTTTTTCTCGAGTTCCTCATAGATTTTTTCATCTACTCTTATTACAATTGTTTTCATTTTTTTACCTTATGTATATATAGAATTTTTCAAAAATTATAAGGTCTAGAGCTCTACATCTTTTAATTGACTTAATACATAATTCCTTATCTCTGTTGGTGATGGTAGTGGTCTTACTAGTTTCCCATTCTCAATATATTTTAGTATCATAGGTGTAGCCTTGCTACCATCGCTACATATATATTCCTTTCCTGGAACATCGATATAGTCTTCTATGATTGGTTTACATCTGTAAAGCTGTTTACTTCCTGGGAGCTTTCCTCTCTTTGTAACTGGAATCCAAGTATTGGTTTTTTCATCATATATTTCTACAATATCCATACTTATATCAATTGATGGGGGAAATGCTATAGATGTTCCTACACCAAATGCATCAACTATGTTTCTAAGATTTCTTATCTGATCTTCATCAATTCCTCCACTTACTACAATTTTAACATTGTCAAATCCATTGATTTTTAAGGTCCATTTAACTTCTTGAACAATGAGTCTCATATCGCCTCTTCTACTTCTTGGTGTATCTAGTCTAACACCCCAGAGTCTTTTACCCAATGCTTTTGCTGCCATTAAGCTTTCAAGCCTTTCATCATAGAATGTATCAACAAGTGCTATCCTAGGTACATCCTCAGGCATAGTCTCATCAAAAGCTTTTAAAGCCTTAACCATATCACCAAAGATTATTATGAGTGCGTGTGGCATTGTACCTCTAGGTTCTATTCCTAGAAACTCCTTACTATATGCTCCCGATACAGCATCACAACCACCTATATATGCTGCTCTATCTAGTGCTGGTGCCAATGCTGGATGCTGTGCTCTTAGCCCAAAGAATATCACTTGTTTATCTCCAGCAATCTTTTTAATTCTAGCTGCTTTTGTTGATACACTAGAATAGAATCTTAAGATGCCTAATAAAGATGTTTCGATATGAATTATATCACATATTTTTCCTTCAACTATTGCTAATGGCTGTAGTTCCGTAAATAATGTTCCTTCAGGAACAGAGTAAAGAGTGACCTCTCTATTCTCTAGCAATGCAATTACTTCTTCAAGTCCTGTATATACTGCCCATTTATAGCTCTTAGGAAGACCATATGTATGTATTTCATATCTAACAATGGTATCGCACATTCCATATTTTTTCAAGATCTCTCTACTTCTTATGAAATATATATCTGTAGCTTTCCCTTGATATATATCCTCATGATTTAGTGTATATAGTCTTGGATATATCAATAGTTTATCACCTCAAAATAATTAAAAATAATATTAGATACAGTATATTTGTTTAATGACTAGATTTATTTTGAGATAATGCCTTGTTCTTCTGCTAATTTCTTTGGCATTAATGTTATTATGCCTTTATCCTCATCTCTAATAACTACAAACTCATAGCCATATCTTTCCACTATATTTCTCGGCACATATAGATTAAGAGATAGTGTATAGTACTCATAGCTATATGTCTTATTCTTTACATTCTTTTTTCCAATTATTCTTCTTACTTCTACTTCTCTTACACGTATTTTCTTACTAAGGGTTTGCTCCATACTTTTCCCCTAAGCCTTAGCTCTATGATGAGAATTAAATAAGCGTTTCTATTTTCACTCTATATATATACCAGGTCTAAGTGGTAGAGACGCCTTCTTTTTACCTCCATAGTCAGGAGCAGTAATATCTTCAGCACTATATATCTCTATCCTTACATTTAATACCTTTGAAATATACTCCTTGGCCATATTAAGCATACTCATTTCATCTAAATCATCATACTTTATATATAACTCCTTAATATTGTCTGGAGTGGAAATAGCAACATCATACATAGGTCTTATCAACTGCGAAACAACTCTTTTCTCCATACCTAATTCCTTAGACACCAATTCTATTATTTCACTAATCCGCAACCCATTCTTTAAACCACGTATAATTCTTCTCATCAGATCTTGCATATCTCTTTTTGCAACATATATAACCATTCTATTTAATGTAGATTTCTTAGTAGCTCTAATTATGTTTTCAACAAAATTAATTACATGATCTGCATACATAAATGCCAAAATAATCCTTTCATCAATATTTCTAGGTATCTCTATAGTATATTTAGACACTCTACCTATAGCAAATGTCTTACTCCAAGTCTCCTCTGCTATAAATGGTGTATACACACTAATTAGTGGTATCCATATCCTAAATACTTCAATTAATATTTTACTAGGCTTTGAAACAAGACCTAGATACTTCTTTATCAAGTCTGTAATATCATAGTAAATTATTATTCCAGCTTCCCTCAATCTAAAATTATTAGCTAATTCAATAACAGTATTTACCTTTCTCAAGAATTCGTTCCAGAACCATAGATCTAAAATTGTAGTTTCATCCCTAAACGAATCTCTTTCACTATATAACCTCACTATTGTATCATATATGAACTTGAGTTGATATGGATATTCATTTCTACATAGCCTCTTAAGTAAATCTGGATCTATATTTTCATCCTGATATACTTCTGCTCCTAAAGCTAATAACAATCTTACTATATCTGAGCCATATTCCTCAATTAGATTTTTCAATGGTATAATGTTTCTAGCTGATTTACTCATTTTTTGCTGCTTTATAAGTACCCAACCATTGGCTATTATACCTCTTGGATAGAAGGCTTTTGGATATATAGCAACATGGTTAAATATGAAGAAGGTTAGATGATTAGGTATTAGATCTTTTCCACTAACCCTTAGATCCAATGGATACCAATAACTAAATTCTTTATGGAGATCTTCTAGTGCTTCAGGCGGTAATGATAATTCATTGGAGATTTTCATGAGATTTCCTTCCCCGAGCATTACATAATCCCAAAATCTATCGTTTAATTTGTCTATTGGTATAGAATATTTACGTATCTTATGAATTACTGTATAGAATGCCATATAAATAGTAGAGTCGCTAAGGCTTTCTATAATCCATCTATTATCCCAAGGTAGAGGCACTCCAAGTCCTCTTGTTCTTGCACATGCTCTTCTTCTTAACCAATCTATTGTAGCTTCAAACTGTGCTCTAGCTTCTTCAGGAACTATAATCATATTATTTAGAGCTTCTCTAGCCTTTTCCTTCCATGCTTGGTTACCATAGTCAATAAACCATTGATCCTCTAATACTTTAACAACGATCTCTGTACCACATCTACAGTAAACTGGTTTATTGATTAGCTCATATATAATCATTCCCATCTTATTTTCAATTAAGTATCTCCTTATTATATCTCTAGAATAGCTAACTGATTTACCAGATATATTTTCAGAAACAAATCTCTTTATATCTTCAGAAGCCATGGGAACAATTAAATGAAGATCCCTAAGCATTATGCCTCTCTGAAGTTCTGTAGTGTATACATATCTTGTTGCTTCATCTAGTTTTTCTTTATCTTCCTGTGATTTTATTTTCATATTTTCTATTATTTCATATGCTAGAGCCTTCTTCACACCATTTATTTCTATAATTATTCTAGGCTCTATAGATCCTGCATACATGCTATACTTAGGATCCCTCTTAATCTCCTCTAACGCAATTGCATCATAAGGTGCATGTGCAGGTACACTCATAACAATACCTGTTGCAAATGAATCATCAACAAAGTTTGCAGGCAAAATAGAAACATGTTCTCCTGTGATAGGATTCCTAACTATTCGCCCTACAAGCTTCTCCCCTTCTATTAGTTCTATTAGATTAAAACGTAATTGATATTTTAATCTATGGTATGCACCCTCTCCAACTATCCATATATCACCATTATCTAATTTAATCTTAGCATACATTGCTTTGGGGTTTACCCATATATTTGTTACACCAAATATTGTTTCAGGTCTGAGTGTTGCTGTTGGATAGATAACACCATTATCATCCTTAAAATATATTGCAATGAATTCCCCAATCTCTGGTTCAACATCTCCCTTAGTATCATGCATCCCTACAGGCATTTCATGACGTGGACACCATCCTACAGGATGTGTCCCTTTCTCAATGTATCCTTTTTCATATAATTTCCTAAATTGCCAGTGAATAAAACTCTTAAACTCTGGATCTATGGTTGTAAACTCTCGTCTCCAATCAATTGAAAGCCCATATAGTTTCATAACATCCTTAGAAACTCTATGAAAATATCTTGCTAGATATAAAGGATCCTTCATACGATCTATTTCATCACTTGGAACACCATATGTATCTCTAAATAGTTCAATTAAATCTTTATCCCCCTCAGATATAGCTTCAGCCATAGCTATAATAGGGGTACCCGTATAGTGAAATCCCATTGGAAAAAGGACATTGTATCCTTGAAGTCTCTTAAATCTTGCAATTATATCAGCAATCAGATATGTTCTTCCATGCCCTATATGTATAGGGCCATTAGGATACATAAATGCTGCAGTTATGAAATATTTACTTTTAAATTCATCAACATCAGCCTCAAAAATCCTCTCACTTTCTAATATTCTACTCCACTTTTTTGCAAGTTCTACAAACCACTCGTTAATGTTCTCACTACTCATAGTAACACCAGTATAAAATTCGATGAATTAGCTTAGATATACAAGCTTATAGAGAGAAATTTATATCTTTTCTTTTAACAATTGCTAATATTTTCCCATATAAGAAGTATTTTATTTCTCTTTATCGAGTTCATATTTTCATCTCCAACTAAAACGCTCAGCTTTTCATACACCATTGGATCTCCGCATATCTAATTAATTTAATTAATTCTATTTCCTGATAAATGATCCATAGTCTCTTCCTTCACATCCTCATCATATACTACAAAACTAAAAACTCTTGCCAAAAATTAGAGTATTCCAGTGCCATCTAAATTAATTAAAGAAATTAAATAACATTATATTTTCAGGTAGCCCTTAAATGTGGTAGGTATAATATGAAAACAATATGTTCAAATAGATTTAATCTATTTAGAACCATAGTATTGATGCAACTATACTTAATCCTAGGTATGTGTATACTAATAATTCCATTCTATGTTGCGTCAATACTATTTAGCTCCTTAGAACCCGCAATATTATTGCTAATAATACTACTAATCTTCCTCTCCGCTACATATATCTATTATTTTGTAACAAAGACAATAATAATGAAATTCATTATAAATAAAAGAAAGAGATCACATATAAATGATGCTTAACATCATCATAATCTTATTCTAACAACCAATTAATAACTTAAAAATATTAACTAGCTAAATAACTATTTTAGTGATTATGGTTGATGATGAGCTTGGCCGTTACAGAATACAAAGATGTAGAAAATGGTAGCCTCTGAACACTATTATTGTTTCATTTGACTAAGATTTATAAGGTTGAAAATAGAAACATAATATCTGAAGTTCTTTGGGATGAAGATACTTGCCCCCTACAGATATGATGAAGACATTATCGCGAGCTGACCAAAGAATATCCTATGATAGATTTGTTGTATCACTTAATATAGGTAGATATGTTAATGAAGAAAGGATATACAATATTCTTCCATATACTATGAACATCTTATTAGATGAAGAAATATATAATTGCCTCGGAATGAATATATGTATCAAGAATAACATTACTCCAATAATATTATACCGTGATAATGTTGCCATAGAAAATATAGCAATAACATTAAGAACAACATCTAAGATATGTTATGATAAAATAGATTCTGTATTATATCTATTCAATAATAATATAAGTATTATTAGCAAAAATAATATAAAGATGATAACTATATTAAAAGAAGATTATAGTATCAATGAATATATACCTAGAATAGATAATAAATTAAGTGAAAAGAGAGTCATTGGAATAACACTATACTATGAATCTGGACATACTATTTCGATTTCCTCTATCAATCCATTTTCATTTGAATGTTTTAATAGAAGAGTATGTGAGGCAGAACAAATACATGCAGATCCTTTATTCCTAGTGTCGAAAAAACCATTAGTATTCCTTATGCGAAAGCTTTTAGTTAAGAACAATCTCAAGAAGATGAATATTGAAATAAAATTTCTTAAACCTATTATAGAGTTCCTAGATATGGCTACACTAATCAATTCTATCGAATTTTATGAGAATTATATAAGAATAAGAATAACAAATGTTATGTCTAGACCAATAAATTCTGTATTAAGATCATGGATCCCTATAACTAAGGTCGTACTAGATAAAGTAACTGAATATTCTAATAGATATGGAATTATTAGAATAGCTCTACCTGCATATGAATCAGCTTTAATAGATCTTTATCTCAGTAATTTATCTTTAGAAAGCCTATGACAAGCATTTAAGATGTTTTAATATCATTATAAAAGTATATAAGCTGATATTGAATTTCAATGAAAATAGATTTATGTTCTTTAAACATATAATGAAGCTAATCTTTTTATAGCCTTAAGCATCTGACCTTCATATGGTAGGCCTACAAATACTACTCTACTATTTATAGCTATTGTTGGAACTGTTGTAACCGCATATTTATCGGCTATCTCTGGAAACTCATACGCTTCAACAATATATGATCTTACATTCCCTTTACCTATCATACTACTTGCATATGCGAACATGTTTGCTAATAGAGCTGCATAGGGACAGTAGGGACATGGTGGTGTTACAATAACCTCTATATCTGCTTTACCCTCTAGATTTGCTAATTCCTTTAATGTATTCTCTGAGAGCCCGTGATCATCTGTACTTATTCTTATTATAGTCTCTATAAATCCTTTGAGCTCCTCTCCTGCAGGCATCCCTAGGTATGTTATTGCTCCATCAAGTAGTATTATTGTTGGAGCTTTTAATACATTGTATTTTTTGGCTATCTCACTACTCTTTACAATATCAATAATGTCTAAATTAATAGCAGGCTTATCACCAATGCTAGGACTTACTGTTTGCAAAAGTGTTAATAACTTCTCTGTTTCTCTACAAGAGAAACATGACATTCTATCATTAGTTGTAAACAATTTTATTGCTACAGGTTTCCTTAGTTCACTAAGGGTTTCTTTCAATACAGTGATATCTCTATCAGAGAGTTCTAATTTAAACATTTCCTCTATATATGGTGGTAATGAATACTGTGACATGTTCTCACAATCTTTATCTAAAATCGTTTTCCTTAACTTAAAAATTTTGTCTCTATGAATCTTTAGGTATAGTATTCATAGTTTGTATATCTAATGAATATTTCTTTAAGTTTTTCAGTCTCATGCCTAATGTTTACATCTTCTAGTTCCTTAAGTCTTTTTTCATTGGATTCTAAAACAAATTCAAATAATTTGGAACTATATACACTATTTAATATTATTGTGTTTGGAATAAGGCAGTGACCCCCTATATATCCAGGAAAATATATGGGTCTATCATGCAATACTTCATGAACCTCCCCTATAAATTCTGCCACTGTAGCAATATCCGCATTAAACTTTCTTGCAATTCTATGTAATTCCTGCCACGATGCTATCATTATAGCTCTATAGACTGTTTCCCAAAGCTTTGCTAATTCCAATGACTCTGGTTCACCGTGATATGGTTTAACCTTAAAGCCTGCAGTGGATAGATGTTGAGTTACTGCATCTAGTATCTCTTTGGGTATAGAGCATACCCATTTACTCCAGAAACGAAGATGTTTTTTCATATTAGGATGCTTACCCCTAACAGGAGAAAAGGCTATCGGTATCCTAGCCTCTTCATAAAGTCTTCTTGTTGTTGTTGGAGCTACAGTAGAATGAATAATAGCATACATAGGCTTAAAATCAATTAAATATTGCTTTACTATATCAATAAATTTTGTACTGTATGGAATAGCTATGTGTACTACATCTATAGGCCTTGGAATATCCTCATATCTATTAATAGTTCTTGAACTATCTATGTCATATCCATACACCTCAAATTTTTGTGATTCAACAAATATCTCATATAGAGCCTTCCCAACTTCTCCAAGACCTATAATAACTATTTTTTCCACGATTTTCACCTAGTAATGTTCTAAATCTATTTCTTTCTTTAGGTGATAAATATTTTACTACTATTTATAGAGATACCATGTCAATTCAATAATACTATCTTCTAGGCATAGAAAAGTATTTATATTTCTTCGATGTATGTATAAAGGACTATTTATGTATCTATAATGAAGTAATAATTTAATTCCAAAGAAAGCATTTCCAGATATGATTAAGACATAGTTTTACATCATGGATCATCTTCATTGAGTTAAGGATTATAAAAAATAACTTTAAGGATGTGCTCAGAGTAGCTCAGCCACATCATTCTTCAGAGCCTTTATCATCATCATCCTATTCTATACATTATGTCTTTATCACGGAAAAACTACTTCTATCAGCATAGTTAACTGTATAGTATTTTGGTTTGAGATTTGAAACAATGTATTCGAATGCTTTCCAGGGATCACTATATTCTCCACATGTATATACATCTACAGTAGCATAGCTATATTCAATCCAAGTATGAACCGCTATATGGCTTTCGAGAACTAATGCTATTACTGATACCCCTCCCTTCCTCCCACCAAAACTCCAGCTTTTTATATCATAGAGGGTCATATTAGCTAATTTTGCTGCTTCTATGACTATCTCTCTTAATTTCGATTCATTACCTGCAATTTGTGGTTCTATATCATATAGATTTCCATATACATGTTTACCTATTACTCTATCTGCTTTACTGGGCTGTGGATTTGTACTTAGATTTTCACCTATGTTTTCCATCTCAACACAGTACCTGTTTGCGCTCTCTAATGCAGTGTAGCTTATAAGCTCTATGGCTATATCAACTTACTAACCATTTCATTTATATGTTTACCAAATCTAACTATATTAATTGTTATGTTCTTTTCTTTGGACATATAAGTGCGTAGGAACAATATGAACATTCCCATTGATATCGAGGGGCAGGTTCACCCGATGTTATACTTCTGACAAGATCTGATATCTCTCCATCGGAAAGGGGCTCTATAATTTCATATTCTGCTATTCTATTCGATGTTATGTATAATAACAATCCTCTTTTACAACCTGTAAGCCATAAGTATATTCTTAGTTGTAAAATGTGATGCTCATGAGGAATATTTGTATCACTTCTGCTAGATTTAATCTCAATTATATTATTATCAACTATTAAATCTGCCCTCCCCTTAATCACATACTCTTTCCCATCAATATTGATTTTCCTCTCAACTTCTACTTCACTCATAATATTTTTCCCTTTTAGTAAATCTGATGCTAATTTCTCCATACCTATATGAATAAGTTCACCCATTATTGTTGTAGGACTAACTGATGCTACAATAGAAAGTTCTTTATACATCTTTTGATATCTATACTTTAATGGACAATAGATTAAGTCTGTCACGTAGATTTCATTATCTTGCTTCCTCTCAATCCTTTCTTTTGATTCATTAATTCTCCATCTATATAATAGATCTACAAAACTCATCACAGATCACCACCAGTATAATAAAAATATATTAGGTTAGATATTTAGAATTTAGAATACTGATTGAGACACGAAAGACTGTCAGGTAATACTTAGATATAAACATATTTGAATTGATGCTGAGAGGACCACGGTCTGATCATGAAAAGTAATAAGAAATGATGTACCAAATTCTAGTCTGAGAAATATGACCATACCCTGCTTATCCATACCAAAAACTAAAAACATACTATTCATAGCGTTAGGTGGCGGTGGTGATATAGCACTAACATCAGTTTTAGCATTATCCTATGAAAAATGTGGTGGAAGGAGTTTTATTGGAGGTATTGTATGGGAGCGCTATGTTGTAGATATAATACCTGGGCCAATAAAGTTAGAGGAATTTCATAATATTGTAGAAACATATAATGACTATATTGCTGTTAATGCTCATAGTTATGCCATCAGAGGAAATAGAATTATTCATCCACAAATAGTTAATGCATCTAAGGTATTAAATAGAAACCTATATGTATTTGACATATATGGAGGCCCACAAAAACTTGCTAAATCTATGGAAGACTTTATAAGAAGATATAATATTGATCTTGTAATAGGTGTTGATGTGGGTGGGGATTCTCTTGCTAAAGGATATGAAGAGAATTTGTGGAGTCCTCTTTCAGATGCTATAGGTGTAGCTTCATTAGCACAAATATCAAAGCCTTCATATCTAGCTCTTGCAAGTCCTGGAGCAGATGGTGAATTAGATCATAAGTATCTCTATAGCAGGGTTCAAGACATAGCTAGATTAGGTGGATATATAGGTGGATATATATTAAGCATAGACGATATTAATATTCTTAAAGAGATTTTGAAATATGTAAATACAGAGGCAAGCTCTATACCTCTCCTACTATTTAGGGAAAAGAATGAAAATGAAATTTCAATAAGATTGGGTAGTAGAAGAGTTGAGATAGGATTCCATAATCTAATGATCTTATTACTCGATTCACAAATAGTTGCTAGAGATTCTATAGCTAGATATATATATGGAGCTAAAGATCTCTTTGAAGCCAGAGAAATTCTCAATGAACTTGGGATTTATACAGAACTTGACCTAGAAGAGGATATTTATAGAGAATTCCTGCAAGGAAAAAGTATAGAGACTATAGATGTCGTAGAACTTAGGAGGAAAGGTATAAAGAGTCTTATGAAAAAACATTTTATTAGAACTTTAATGAAAGTCTCTGACAATATAGAATAGCAACATAATATGGTTATAATAATCAGTAACACGGGTTTTCATCAAACTCAGTTACAGCCGTGTTCATCATCTTATTAGTTTTATCTCTTTACACGCTTATATATTGCTATCAATACCTTTCCTGCAAAAGATAGTTTATACCTACCACTTCTAGTTCTTCTTATAAATCCCTCTCTTCTTAATTTCCTTAAAATTGTTTTTGCAGTATCTATATCTGTATTCCAAATTTTTGCTAATTCATGTAGACTATAAGATTTTTCTTCTCCGTACAAGGGCTCTGAATATTTTAATAATGCCTCAAGTTTTGTTCTATCTATATCTAGCAATTTATATTTCCTCACTTAAGGAATTTTGATTCCCACTTTTTTGCAAATTCTATACTCAGAGATACATCCATAAACAACTTAGCTGCTTCCTCTACATCTTCCGCTCTAACTTCATCCCTTCCCTTTCTATCTGCTATTATTTTAGCTGGATGCATAAGTTGAACAGCATATCTAAGACTTCTCTCAGAAGCAATTTTTACAAGAGCCTCTATAGCATCCTTAGACAGCTTAACATCTTCTTCATCAGATCTTATCATTATTATTTCTCTCATTTCATCTGGGGTATAGGGTCTTACCGGTATTATTAATAATCTATCAAGTAGATCTAGAGGAATACCGTGAGGAGACTCTATATCTGTTCCTCTTATCTTTGTCATACCTCTATTTGTAGCCATTATTACTATTGGTGAAAACTCACTTTCGAGAACCCTTGATAAGAAACTAAATGATTCTATGTCAAGCATGTGTACATCATCTATAAATAGTACGCCTGGTACCAAAGTTACTTTACCTTCACTTAGGTGCTTTCTGACAAGTTCATCTACATTCTTTCTTATCTCTGGATCTATCTCCCTTTCCTCTAATAATCCTCCAATAATTGAAAATACTGCTCTTCTTTGTGCTGCATAAGCTTCATCAAGATCGTGTAGTGTTACTGTTCTTATAATTTCTTTCTCCTTGAATATCTTTCCCTTTGGCATTTCCTCGAAGACTCTTGTTGATTCGACATCAAAATATTTTGCTTTTTCTATACCCTTAACTCTTCCAAGCTTAAAGACCTCACCAGTATCAGCATCTATGCTTATCATATCTCCTCTTCTAATACCATGTTGTGCTAATTGCATTGCAATGCTTTCGTCTACTTCTAAGGTTTTTTCTTCATCCTTAGTTGCTAAAGTTATTCTAGCTGCTCTAGGAACTTTTACATATGGATTAAATGGATGTGAGGTCAGTGCAAACTTAATATCCTTTACAACACCCTCATAGACCCTTCTAATCTCTTTAAATCTAACACCAATAGCTCTTCTTACAGCTCTCATAAGTATTTCAGTCTTTTTAACCTCCGCAGAGTAGAGTTCTGCACCATTTATCATAACAAATGGAGTGTCTTCACCAAGCTCTCTAGCGATAGCTATTGCCAATGCAGTTTTACCAGACCCTGGAGGACCAACAAATAGTATTCCTCTGCCTGCCAATCTACCCTCCTTGATCATCCTTACAACTATTCCAGCAGCTCTTCTAGCTTCAATCTGTCCAACAAGACCATCTGCCACAGGTAGAGGCTCTCCTTTTTCATCCAAGCCTAAACCACGTATATGGCTATGTGCACTTATTCTCTTTAGCATCTCTCTTCTGCTCTCTTCTTTAACTTCTCTAATAATACTCATACTACAATCACCATATTTATTAATTTCAACTCTATCCTGCTTATATACTTATCATTCCCTCAAACTATAGTTTTCCAATAAAGTTCTAGATAGAATGTATATCCATAGAATTAATAATGATATATTTCTTAATGCTGCAATCCATTGTACAGGGGACGACATTACATATGGATTTTGTTCAACAGGTATACTGATAAATTGTGAAAGCCGTAATCTAATTTCGTAATCTATGAAAAATGTTGTCATAATATTAAAGTTAGCTACATCTCCAAGTAGATAGAGAAATAAAGATTTAGCATCATTTATAACGAAAATAGCTAATGGTGTTAGTAGAAGCCACATCTGTGGTGTAAATACATAGTTGAATAGGATTATAGATACCATAGCTAGAAATGAACATTTTAGTAATAACCTCTCCTCTTTGATAGGAATAGAAAATATCAATATCATTGCAATTGTTAATATAGCTATATACAATGTTCTATTCATAGGATTATATATATCATTTATGACTAGCATATAGATACAGTTTTCACAATACCATGTAGCATGATGTACAATAAAGTCTGTAAATCCTATTGGTGTTAGTAATAATAATGTTATATAGGGTATACCCATGGATGCTATAGCTGTAACAATAAATAGTTGAGAAGATGGCACTAGAGACTTTCTACTAATGTAATTTTGTATTAATTCATATAATACTATTGCTAATATAACTATAGTCAATAGCTTTGTCGCTATAGAAAGCCCAAGACAAATTCCAGATAAGATATATCTTTGTCTTATGTATAGATATAGACCCATTATGGCAAGAGATATACATATTATATCCCAGTTATATGTTAGATAAAGAATTGTTGATGGTAAAAGGATAGATATGAAAATCTTCCTCCAGTCCTCTCTAATGTCATCAATTATTTTAAGTAAATAGACTTGTAACAATACAAAGAATAATATTAAAATTAGTGACTGAAGATTAAAATGTATTTGTGCTATTGAATCTTTATATAGAATATAATCATTAAATCCATAGTTAGAGGGTAATCCCATTTGAAAAGCTATACATGTTGTAATATACCATAACAAACCTATGATAGGTGGATACTCAAATTTATAATCAATATATGGAATTGGACATATCTTCTTACCAAATATAAGCATTTTTAACTTATCACCATTATACCATAGATCCTTAAGCCTAATTTCATCATATATTAGACTCTGATCGAATATCTTATAGAATAGACCAAAAGTTATATCAGTATATCTAACTCCAGGATTTCCATATATTACATCAACTAATTTATTAAAGGGTTCAGGTACCTTTGAAGAATCTATAGGTATTATTGGTAGATGTATAACCCAAGAAAAAATCCCAATAATAATCGAAATAACTATTACTATAAAGATTCTAGTCTTAAAATAGCTCAACATTTTAATCATGTTCATCTTTGCATTCACTAGTAGCTTAATAGATTTATTAGGGTTTTTTATACTATCTTAGTAAATTTGTAAGAATTAATAATGAGGATAATACTATGGCAGTTTTCACTAAATCATCGCTTATCTATTACATTATATTGATTGTGATATTATTGGTAGGAGTATATCTATATGCTCAACAAGCGTTATATTTTGAACAAGAGGAACTATCGAGATTTGATCAAGGAGCTAAGGGCTATGTCTCTGATGAAGTATGGTATGTAGATGCTGCTAGAAATCTTCTTAGGAAAGTATTTGGCTTAACACCACGTCTAGAAAGACCTCGAGCTACATTGGTATATTCATCTAACGAGGCTCTTCAGAAAGCTTTAAATATCGCACCTGGCTATGGAATAAAGGTTTTCAGTAATAGATTTTCTAAGATCAATGCCATATATGTTGAGGCAAATAGTATTGAATTGCTGGAGTATTTTGCCAGAGAAACAAACGCCACAGATATTGTATATGGATGGATCTTGGGCGATGCTGAAAACATAAATAACTATCTCAATGTAGAAAGTCATCCCCCTACAGCTAAATATCTAATTGCTTTAGTTATGTATCTTTTTGGTGATAGACCATTTCTATGGCGAATACCATCGATAGCCATGGGTTTTCTAACAATATTATTCTCCTTCTTAGTCACACATGAAATTACAAAATCCTATGAATTGGCATTAATAGTCTCAGCTCTTGTAGCTGTCGATCCACTAACAAAGATTATGTCTTCAATAGCCTTGCTAGATATCTTTGTCGCTGCAATGACATTGATAGCCATATATATTGCTTTACGTGGTCATTTAAAAGAAGCTGTAGTTTTCATGGGGTTTGCCTCAACATTTAAGTTTACAGCTCTCTTAGCATTTATACCACTTCTATTCCTATATATAAGAGATATTGTTAGGAAATACTCTAGTAAATTCTCATTTATATTCTTTGAGTCTATCGGCTATCTCATGTTAGCAATACTATCATTTATATTCTTTCAATTACTAATATCTATACCAATAATTATTAGACTCGGACTTGGTGAATGGCTGAAACAAAGTATCTTCATCGCTATTTCGTGGCATCTATCTGTTAAGTGTACTGGACCAACATGTCCAATAGCATCAACACCCTGGGAATGGTTTTTCGGTATTAATTCATTTCCAATATATGTAGATCCAAAGCAAGGTAGTACTATTGTGGCACAGGGATTGGTGCCAGCATATGTAATATGTTTTGTGTTAATGTTTTTTACAATTCCTTATAGAAAGATAGATAATCAATCAAGAACTGCATGGTATTTGATAATTGGTTTATTCTTAGGATACACACTACTTTGGATCTTAGGCTCGAGAACTCAGTATAGTTTTTATGCGGTTCAGCTAACACCATTTATCTATATATACCTCGTTATACAGATATACGAGTTCCTAAATAGAGAAAATATCATCATAGCTTTAAGAAGCTGGAAAGAAATCTTAGAGACTCTGTGGAATGCTGTATTGGCAATATTTAAGTGATAATTATGTCATTAATACAACAACTAAAAGTTATACTTATAAGGCTTAGCAATGAACTCAATAAATTAGATATCGATCAAACCATGTTTAGAAGATCTATAGATAAACTCTCCTTCTTAGAAAATAGCTTCTTATTACCAATGTATTTAGCTAAGAGCTTTAAAGATATTGCTGAAATTGTAAACAAGATGAATGATATACTAACAACAAAAGATTATAGAGATAAGCTAAAGGAGATTATATCACATTTATCATCTAAGATAGATAGCATTGTAGAGACTAACATTAGTGCTTCTAGAAGAATTAGATTAGTATTAACATTCGTTATATTTATATTAACAACAATGGGAACACTATTCTCCTATCATTCTTCCATATACATAGGCAGAGACACCCTATTTATCTTCCTAATAGCTTTACATGGCACTAGTATCGCACTATTTCTAGGTATTTACTTAGGACTTTATACAACTATTCTACTGCTTCCAACAATAACACTGATACCTCTTGTCTCTCTATTTCTCTCATTAATGATGACTGGCGATATTACTATTATACTTATGATTCTATCTGAACTCTGTTGCTTAGCGATTATAACAATATTTATAACAAATACTATAAAGAGCTATAGAGATCTTGCTATAGAGATATTAAGATTAGTGTCTTCTATTGAAATATTTATAAATAATATTAATAAGACACTTAGGCCAAGTCCCATTCAATCAAAAGAAATATTAGAGATATATAGTAAGGTATATGGTGATAAAGCTAATGAGCTTATAAGGTATGTTGAAGAACTATCTAAACTTGGTACATAGATCTAATCTTGGTGATAATAGAATGCCTGATAAAACTCAACAACAGCAACAAAAAACTAAGGAGTTGAAAGTATTTAGTGCACAGGTTATTACATTAGATCAAATTAGAAATGATTCACGAAAATTAAGACTATTATTTGCTATTAGTACATTAAAAGAGGTTAGTGAAAAAGGTCTTGCATATATGGTTCAGTATCTCAAAGAAGAAAGGAAAATTGATATGGGATATAATATCGTGAAACTTGGAAATAAACTAATTGTAAGAGAACTACCTGATGATATCAAGGCTCTCTTATATGTTGGATTAATTGAGGTGGATCCAAAGACAAAGAAACTAAGATTAACAAGCAATGGTCAGGAATTCCTAGAGAAGATATCTAAGAATGAAGATATAGATAATTTTATCAAAGTAGTTGATGAACTACGAAGTAAAATTGTTGTTATTGATGAAGAAGTATCTCTTACAGCTCTTCCTACAGAACGAAAGAGAAGATAATTTTACAATATTAGATTTGGATTTTCATAGACATTATGAAAATATTATCTATTAAATATCAATATTTAAATAGTTAAGTTATTCTATATAGATAGCGTAACTCCCTCACGCTCTCCTCTACGCCTCCTTCCTCCACCCTCATTAAATATTTCAACAAGCATTGGATTTAGCTTACCCTCCTTCTCCAAAGCTATTATATAGTCTCTAAATCCTTGAGTGTGTCTAACATCAAGTTCAAGTAGCTGTTGCAGAAGTTTATATGTTGTTTCCCATACCTCTTCAAGTTGATCTTTTGGCATATTGCTTATGATAAATGGATCTTGTAGCCAATTATCAAATGCCTTTAATGTTCTTATCATATGCTGAAACGCCATTCTTGTATATAGTATTAGCTCTAGTCTATCACCCTTCTTTACATTGTCATATACACTATCAAACCATGCTCTAACTTTCTTTTGCATTTCAATCCATTGTGATAAACTTTCATATAGTGATGACAACCTGTAACACCTAAAATCATATTATGCTTAACCAATTTTTAAGCACATTGTATCTAAATAAACTATTGTGCTAAAGAAAATGGTTTTCCTTCTCTTTTTATTTCATCTGGTATCTTGTCCTGATAAGTTTTTAAAAATAGCTTATCCTCCTCTTCCTTTCTATAATTATCAGGAAGCATACGAGGAATCTCATCTATTATTGGATACCACCTCTTGCAGTTAGTACATATCAGCATTCCACTTTTCACCTCTATCTTTATACACTCATCACATGGATATTCCGTTAAGTTCTTCACATATGTATTCCTATACGCACAATAGATATCGCATAAGGGTTTTTCTATTCCCTCTGGAAGTTTTCTACCCTCATACAAGTTAGTCTCAAATACTACTAGCTTTAATGGGAACCCCTTATCTTTGCAATAGGGACATGTAACATAGTTAAGAAGTCTGTACTTCATTGATTTTTACCTTGGATAGATTTGATGTAAGTTATTAATTCATTTAATGTTTTTTCTGCTATATTTCTATCCCACGACTCTACAGTTATCCTTATCAAGGGTTCAGTTCCACTTGGCCTTACAAGAAATGCAAAATTGTGTGATATGACCTTTATCCCATCTATATCTATATATCTATTGCCTCTATATATCTCCTTAATACCTTCTATAATCTTCTTACCTTCCTCTCTACTTTGTATTGGTAGCTTCTCCCTCAATACTATAGGTTTCTTTATAGAGTCTACAACAGAAGCTAAACTAGTATCTATAGAGGCTAAATATTCTGCCATTAAGGCGGCAGTCATAGTCCCATCTCTAATTAGTTGATGGGGTACATATGCAAAACCTCCATTATCCTCAAAACCTGAGAGAGCTCCTCCAAGCTCAATTATCTTTCTAGCTATGTTTAAAAATCCTACCCTTGTCCACACAACTTCGATTCCTCTCTTAATCAAATTTTCCTCAACAAGGAAGTGACTTGTTGAAATAGCAGTTACTATTCGCTTTGGAAGTTCTGGTCTCTTTAATTCGACATACCATGAAAGTATTATTGCTGAAATATCCCCAGGGATAAATCTACCTAGATTATCAATAAATACTGCTCTATCACCATCACCATCATGTGCAACACCAAAATCTGCACCAACTGCCTTTACAATACTCATTAATTCATATAAGTTTTCAGGTGTAGGTTCATAGGGTCTATATGGAATACCTATATCGGAATTTATAGACAATACCTTTAGCCCAAGCTCTTTTAAAGTTCTGGGTGTTGTAAGTGCTGAAACACTATTAGCACAATCTACAACAACTTTTATTTGCTTCTTCCTAATTTTCTCTACATCTACATGTTTCTTTATTGCATCAATATAATATCCTATAGCACCTTCAAATTTTTCTATCGATCTCACTTCATACCATTGAACTCTCCTGAATTTAGACTCAAATAATATTGATTCTACCTCTACATCAACATTTGGTGGAGCTTCTATACCATCACTTAATATCAATTTTATACCTACCCATTCTGGTGGATTATGGCTTGCCGTTACCATAACACCATAGTCAAATCCAAACTCTTTTACACAGTATTGTAATGCTGGAGTAGGTAGTAAGCCTGCATCATAAACTTTCGACCCTGAAGCAGAGAGGGCACTTAGAACAGTTCCATATATTGCTGAATTTCCAAGCCTACCATCCATACCAACAAGTGCTCTAGAGCCCTTTGGAAAATAGCTTCCTATAGCCATTGCCAATCTTAATACGAAATCTAGACTTTCCTTATCTACTATCCATCTAACTCCATCCGTTCCAAATAGCTTTCTCTCCATATTCATAAAATTACACCTAAAGCTCTTTAATTCTTAATCTAATACTACACCTAAATTAATGTTTAGCTACTTAAATAGCTATATAAGTGATAGAGATGAATGAAAGAAAAGTGATATGGCTTGATATATTAACACCGAAACAGGCAATGCTCTTTGGTTCTATGGCACTAGAGCTTATTGAGAATGGATATAGTGTGATAATTACAGCTAGAGATTATGACTATACCTTTGCTGTTTTAAAAAATCTTAATATCAGGTTTATTCCTATTGGAAGATATGTTGATACACCTATAGACAAACTCATAGAAGAAGCAAAAAGAACTATTGAATTAATTGAAAAGGTTAAGCATTTCGATATTCTAATATCTTATCCAAATCCTGTAGCCTCTAGAATAGCTTTTGGACTTGGAAAGCCATATATAGCTATGACAGATAGCCCTCATAGTGAAGCTCCATCGCGGTTATCCCTTCCGCTAGCACATACAGTAGTGTTCTCTAAATGTATTCCAGAAGAATCTATTAAACCATATATTGTAGAGAATAAAACAAGATTAATACAATACAATGGTGTTGATGAGATCCAGTGGATTAAGAACTTTATCCCTAGTGAAAACTATATTAAATCTTTGGGACTTGAACCATATAACTATGTTGTTTTTAGACCCCCTGAAATTAAAGCATCATATTATAAAGATAAAAATATTATCGATATTTTTGAATTGATACTTAAGAAAATTCTAGAAATGAATATAACTGTTATATATCTACCTAGATATAGAGATGATGCGATTATTAGAAAATATGGTCATTTCAAATCATTTATTGTTCCAGAACAGGATATAGGTGTATTTGGTCCAAATCTACTATATTTCGCTATAGCTACGATAAGTGGTGGTGGGACTATGCCAAGAGAAGCAGCATTGCTAGGAACTTTAGGGATATCTCTTTTTCCTAAAGATCTATATGTTGATATATGTATAAGAGATAGAGGTTTACCACATAAACGCTATAGTATTTTTGAATATAGTGATATAATTGATAGAATTTTATCAGATATTAGATATGTTATTAAAGAACCTGAGAGGTTCAAGAATATTGCAAAATATGTTGTAAATAAAATGGAGAAACCTAGTCAAACAATTCTAAAATTGTTAAAGGAAGAAATAAGCATTGAAAGCTGAGGTAGCTATGCCATGAACATCCATATATGTGGAATAGATGAGGCTGGTCGTGGTCCATTAATAGGAGATATGTTTATAGCAATGATAGTAATTAATACCGATGCATTGAAATATCTTGAAAACATTGGTGTAAGAGATAGTAAGAGACTATCTAGAGAAAAAAGAATAAAGTTCTTCCCAATAATCATAGAGAATTCAGAGCTAGTTCTAATCTCTAGGTTAACCCCTTCGCAACTAGATGAAGAGAATATTAATAAGTTAGAGCTTAATACTGTTTGTAGACTTATTAAGAAGTCTATATCGATTGTAAGCACAATTAGCGAAATATATATAGATGCCTTTGCTAATCCAAATAAGCTTCTACATTATATTAACTCTAATTGTATAGCAAGTAACAGAAGTATCAATGTATATATAGAACATGGGGCAGACAACAAATATGTTGTTGTTGGTGCTGCTAGTATTGTTGCAAAAGTTCTTAGAGATACTCATATTGATAATCTGAAGAAGGTTTATGGAGATTTTGGTAGTGGTTATCCTAGCGATAAAAAGACTATCGAATGGCTTAGAAACTACTATGCAAAACATAATGCCCTTCCTCCAATAGTTAGAAAATCTTGGTCTACAATAACAAGAGTTCTTGGTGTTCCTAAAATACATAAGGAAGGTGTATCAAAATCTCTTCTAGATTATGTTCATAATGATATATAGGTTGTGGTTAGAACTGTATTCTAAGAATAATGGTATTCAAATTTAGAAGAGATGTTAATAATGCCCTCTAGTCCGAGGTTTATTGTTGATTCTATGCTTGGACATGTAGCTAGATGGCTACGAATGCTGGGATATGATACTGTTTACTATAGAAATATTGATGATTGGAAATTATTAAGGATTGCAAAAAATGAGGATAGAATAATCTTAACTAGAGATTTAGGGTTATTTAGAAGAGCGAGAAAGAATGGATTGAGAGCTTTATTTATTGAGGATCCATCTATTGAAAAAATTCTTGCACTGCTATCAATTAGATATGGTATTAGGCTAGAATTCGATGAAAATGATACAAGGTGTCCTGAATGTAATGGTATTCTAAGATGTACTTCATCAATAGTAGAAGTCTCTAGTAAGGTAAGTAAAGATATTGTTTTAAAATACAAAAAGTTTTGGATTTGTCAATCATGTGGTAAGGTCTACTGGCAAGGGACACATTGGAAAACAATACCATCTATATTAGAAAGAGCACAACAAGAAAAGCTAAAGTTTCTCTCTAAAATTAAACCTATTGAGAAAAAGATTAGTAGTGAAGAAGGTGTATAGATTTGTCTTATGAACAAAATATTATTGAACCTAGTGAAATTTCGATAGATGAAGGTGTATTCCTTGTTCGTCTTGCAAGAAAAGCTATAGAAACATATGTAATTGAGTCTAGAAAAATAGGATTACCCGACGATACCCCGGAAAAACTTAAAAGGAAAGGCATGGCATTTGTAACAATTGAAAGTGTTTTAAAGGAATCTAAGGAGCTAAGAGGTTGTATAGGTTTCTTACAACCAGTAGCTCCACTAGCAGAAACTGTTATAAATGCTGCTATAGCAGCTGCTACAGAAGATCCTAGATTTCCACCATTAACATATAATGAACTGAATAACATAGTCATAGAGGTTTCAATACTCTCAATACCTAAACCTGTAAGGAGAATCCCAGATGATATTATTATAGGCAAACATGGAATAATTGTTATGAGGGGTTGGTATAGTGGTACACTTCTTCCACAAGTACCAATAGATTATTGTTGGGATGTAGAGACATTTTTAGCTGAAGGATGTCTAAAAGCTGGTATGGAACCCGATTGTTGGTTGGATCGACGTACAAAGCTATTTGTATATGAGGCATCCATCTTCTATGAGGAGTCTCCACGAGGAGCTATAAGCCATAGAAATCTTATACAAGAATTTAAATCAAAATGCAAAGCAGATTATCCATATTCTAAGTAGCTATATACTTTACATTTTAAATTTTAACTATATCTAAGAATTCGTTAAACGTGGGCAGAGAGATAATGATACTCTCAGATTTTGATCTTAAAAACTATATAAAATCTGGACGAATAGTTATAGAACCATTTGACGAGTCTATAGTTAGAGAGAATGGGCTTGATCTAAGACTTGGAGACGAAATTTGTGAATTAATGGGTATTGAAGAGGTATTAGATCCGTATACAGCTTCAGATATTTCAAAATATTATAACTGTCATAAAATCGATGAATTCATAGTTAAGCCATACAATAAATATCTTTTAACAACACTTGAATACATTAGAGTTCCGCCAGAGCTTATGGCATTTGTTGAACTTAGATCTACATTTGCAAGACTTGGACTAGCTATTCCTCCAACAATTATTGATGGAGGTTTTGAAGGGCAAATAACAATAGAGCTACATGGATCTGCCTTTCCAATAAAACTTAGAAAAGGAACAAGATTTCTACATATAGTATTCTCAAAGGTTACAAGTCCTATAGAAAGACCTTATAGTGGTAAGTATCAAAGACAACGAGGTGTAAAGCTGCCTCATCTTCCAATAGACTAAGGTCTGATGCATTAATATCATGAAAAGTAATAGGAATTACTTAAAAATTAGGATGATTAATAATTTTCATATCAATTTAAAGCATTTTACATATGATGTTACATTATCGTTCCTTTTATTCATCCTCCTGGTCCTCCATGCCAAGGGCTATGTTTCCATATTTCCATCCATATATCCTCTTCTTCTATGGTTTCTACTTTTGCTATTCTATCCCTTATATTTATAAGAGCTCTATGATGCTTTACTTCATCTTCATATACTATTTCTAACAATATCTTTATCCTTGGATCATCAATTCTATCTAAGAGCTTCTTTGAACTTTCAATCATTCTATTCTCTGTCTCTATATGTCTATCTATCTCTTTTCTTATTAATGATAATTCTTCTTGTGATAACATTGGCTGTACATCTTTCATTAACTTAAGTATTGCTTTATAGAGATCTCCGTGTTTCTCTGAATCCTTTGCTATAGCTAATAGTATTGCAGATAATGTTGGATGTTTTATCTTTTCTGCTATAGCTTTCAATTCCTTAGAATAGCTATATTCTGTTTCTATCAGCATATTTAGAATTTCCTCGATACTCATCTTATCATCACTATTACATTTTTTCTTCAAGTATAACTATTCCCTTGGGATTCTTAATCCTTAATGCAATAGTTTCTCTAATCCTAAATACATGGTTACCATTTTCAGGTCCTATGTAATTTACCTCTGTATCTACACCTACAGCTACATCTATTACATATGGATTAGCCGATATAAGTATAGCTATATTTCCTGGAATATGTATAGATTGAACTACATCTTTAACAAGAGACTTTAGTCTTTCAAGCTCTGTTACTCTTTCATAAACCTTTAATAGTTTTGCATATCTATCTGGACTTACAAACAATACATATGGTCCTACAATACCTTGTTTTACAAGTTCCTGTAAAGCCTTGGTTACATCATCTATAGCTACACCTGCTTCTTCCCATCTACCCATTGAAATTCTTAAAACATCCTTACAGCTCAATAAAGTTTTTACAATATAGCTATCTTCATCAATAGCTAGTTTTGTTGCTGCTTGAAGAGCTGTTGAAATATCTGGCATTTCCTTTCTACTCCTTGCATAATCAATACTTTTCTGACTTAATACAAATTTCGTAGAGAACTCTTGAAGAGGTATCACAATTCTTTCTACAGGTGTTATACCATCTTTAGATACTATGGTTTCTAGAGGTACAGCATCAACACCTTTTCCAGCACTATACACAGGAATATACTTTCTAAAGACCCTAACACTACCAGCAACTCTAGCAACTTCAGAGGATAGATATTTAAACTCATCCTCAGTCAACACATTATCATCACTACTTTCATCTACAGTACTATTAGCTACCTTCAACCCTGTTAATTCTTCAACTTCTCTAGCCCCTCTCTCAAGCTCTGTAACCTGCTCTTCATCCAAAACCTTTAAAAGTGCTAAAAATTCACCAACATGTGTCTTTTCCTCTTTAGCAATATCCTCAAAAACCTTTCTAATTTTTTCATCATCTATAGCTCCTGCAAGCTGTAAATATAGATTGATAGCATCAAGCTCTGCAATAATAGAGAGCCTAAGAGCTTGGGCAATCTCCTCTTTACTAAGCTTTCTACCAACAGGTAGTTCTAATGGATGTTTAGACATCATATATACCACCGAGGATATATCCACATCAGAATTTTTATATCTTTTGTATATAACATATTATCATTAACCCTTATCAACAATACTTTTAACCATAAAGGACTGTTTCTTAGATACTGATACCCTAAAATATCTCACCCTCCAATGAAAAACTCAAGTAAGCGCTAAGACATATCTATAATAACTGAAGATATTTAGAAATAATGAAAAGAGTATAACAAATAGAAAACACTATGATTTTATTTTACCTTAGAAACCTTAGATGTACTCCCTAGGTATTTCAATTGGATCTCCATATCTATTAAACAGTCTTTTAATTACAAGAAAACCTTGGAGAAATAGAGAATAATACTTTAGAGATTATTCACAAATTGGGGAATTGTGTTACTCATATACATGCTAAGAATGTAGATAAATCAAGTGATTGAATAGCATATTTCAGTGCAACAACTAAAGAACTTAGCTTATCTAGATATAGAGGTTTTCTCTATAAAATACAAAAGTAATGGAGATTAGATCTATGGATTTGGGATATAAGTAAAATATTAAGAAGCTCCAGAATAAAAAATACTTCGTAAATATGATATAAATATTGTGTGGCGCCGGGGGCGGGATTTGAACCCGCGTGGGGATTACCCCCACCGGCTCTCCAGGCCGGCCCCTTAGACCACTCGGGCACCCCGGCACCTTATATATCTTAATATATATTTTAAATTCAAGTAGTCTAACTGTGTAAGAGCTCTAGAAATTTTTAAATATTTTTAGCTAAAAATTATCTTCTCTTTATTTCTATCTCTATGTAAACATTTTCAGGTACTCTAACCCTCATTATCTGTCTTATTACATGTTCGTTTGCTTCTATGTCTATCAATCTTTTATGTATCCTCATCTCCCATTTATCCCATACCTTTGATCCTTCGCCATGTGGCAATCTTGGTACACTGACTATAAGTCTTTTTACTGGTAGTGGTACCGGCCCCTTTACTCTTACTCCTGCTTTTTTCGCTATATCTACTATTTGTGATACTACATAGTTTAAATTATTTATGTCATTGCTCCAGAGCCTTATTCTTACTATTGATGACATTTATTGTCCCTTGTGATTAGGGGCCTTATTCCTAGATTTACTTTGTCGCAATTTTTGCTGGTTTAACATCCATTACTACTCCTATTCCTACGGTTTTACCCATATCTCTCATTGCAAATCTTCCAAGTGGTGGAAAATCACTAAACTTTTCTAATACCATTGGCTTTAACGGTTTAAATCTGACTATAGCGATATCTCCCTGTTTTATGAATGGTGGATTCTTTTCTGTTATTTGTCCTGTTCTTGGATCTACCTTACCTACAATTTCAACTATTTTACATGGAATACTTGCTGTATGTGCGTGAATAACTGGTGTGTATCCAGGTGCTATAGCTGATGGATGCCATACTATCATAACTCTAGCTACAAACTCTTCTACAACTGTAGGTGGATTTGTTGGATGTCCTGCTACATCTCCTCTCTTTATCTGTTCCTTAGATACACCTCTCACGTTAAATCCTATGTTGTCACCTGGTAAAGCTTTTTCAATTCTTTGATGATGCATCTCTATACTTCTAACTTCGCCTCCCACATTAGGTGGTAGGAATACTACGGTATCTCCTACCTTTAAAACGCCTGTTTCAACCCTTCCTACTGGAACTGTACCTACACCTGAAATGACAAAGACTTCAGATATAGGTATCCTTAATGGCTTATCAATAGGCTTAGGCGGCTCCTTTACATTATCAAGAGCCTCTAATAATGTTCTAGCACCATTAACACCATATTTCTTCTTCAGCTCCTCCATCTTCTGACTATTCCACCAAGGCATATTGTCACTAGGCTTTACAACATTATCACCAACCCATCCTGAGACTGGTACAACTGTAACGCTATCCATTCTATAGCCTGTAGCTTTTAAGAATTTAACAAGTGTTTCCAATATCTCCATAAATCTCTTTTCAGAGTATGGCGGCTCTGTTATATCCATCTTTGTTATAGCTATAATTAGCTGATCTATACCCATGGTCTTGGCTAATAGAATATGTTCTCTTGTCTGACCCTCAGGACTCATACCTGCTTCAAAATCTCCCTTCTTTGCAGAAACCACTAGGAGAGCAACATCTGCTTGACTTGCACCTGTAATCATGTTCTTTACAAAGTCTCTATGCCCTGGTGCATCTATAATAGTATAGTAATAGTTATTAGTCTCGAATTTTCTATATGCAAGAGATATTGTTAATCCTCTTTCACGTTCCTCCTTAAGTCTATCCAATAACCATGCATATTTCTCACTCTCCTTACCAGCTTTTATAGCAGCTTCTAGAGTTTCTTTCCATGTCTTTTCATCTACTGCTCCAACCTCTACCAACAATCTTCCGACTAGAGTACTCTTTCCGTGGTCTACATGACCTATAATTACAATATTAAGATGTGGTTTTGAGCTCATATTATTCTCCCTTATCTAACTATCAGAAGTTATTGGTTAGAACTTATAAGTGTATTGTTAAATCAATGACCAATTGACGTATATGAAAATTAAATGGGAATGGATCTCTAACGCGAACTTAGAGCTATCCTCTCTATCTCTTCTTTTCTCTGTATAGCATAGCTTCTGGTATCATAGGCTGCTGCTGCTATTATTTCATCTGCTAGGCATTCCTCTATAGGCTTTGCAGATCTAAATGAACAATTAAATGCTCCCTCAGTTATATGTCTCAATGCTAGATCAACTCTTCTCATGGGGGCTATATCAACAGCTACATGATATACTATACCTCCATACATAATTCTTGTAGTCTCTTCTCTAGGTGCTGCATTCTCTATTGCTCTAACAAAAACTTGTAGTGGATTCTCCTTTGTTTTTATATATATGAGGTCAAAAGCAAGTTTGACAATATTATAAGCAAGATGTTTCTTCCCGGTATTCTTAGCTTTTCTCATCAGTCTATTTATAAGTCTTTCAACAATTGGAACTGTAGCTTTGCCAAATCTTTTACGTGCATGGCGACCAGCAGTATGTGGAACTATAACAGGTCTTAATGATATATATTTCTTAAGACTAGGATCAATGACAACTACATCTCTATAGCTCCACTTCCCAAATAGCTTTATATCATCAAGGTCTACAACTATCTTTGATATACTCATATCTTCTGTAGCCATATTATCCTCACCTCAAAGGTTTCTGCTTTTTACCCTTTAGCAACTCTGTAAGAGCAACCCCATTTACTGCAATAACCTTAAATTTAACACCAGGGATATCGCCCATAGACTTTCCTCTACTACCACCAATACCAACTATAAGAACTTCATCATGTTCATCAATAAAGTTTAGTCCACCATCATACGGGACAAACGCTGTAACAACCTTACCATTTTTAACCAACTGAACTCTAACACATTTTCTAACACCAGCATTAGGTTGACGAGCCTCTACACCAACTTTCTCAAGAACTATTCCACGAGCCATCGGCGCTCCTTCAAGTGGATTGTATTTCTCTTTTAACTTTAACATTCGTACTCTAAAATCTCTTTGACTCCATCTAAATTTCAATCTTTTTAATCTAAGTTTTCTTGCTGCATAGAGTCCATACGGTGCCTTCTTTCCAGCCATATTTATTCAGACCCACTTCTATTTGATTTCATAAATCTTTGCAGAAGCTTAAAAATCTTTTAACATAAATACTCAATTCTTTATACTATCACCACAGAGTCTATCATAAAGTATCTATTTAGTAGCAACCTAGCTTTTGCAACATTTCTACCATTTTTACCTATAGCAATACCCTTATCTCTAGGATCTACATAGACATACACAATCTTCTTATCTCTACCTTCAACCAATTGTATCCTTTGAACTCTTGCAGGCATAAATATATTCTTAACAAAGTCTTCTAAATTATTACCCCAGCCAACAATCTCAACATCTTTTCCTATTAACTTAGACAAATACTTAACATTTATACCCTTTCTACCAATTGCTTGACCTAATTTATCGCTCTCCACAACGAAGAATACTGTTCCAAGCTCTTCATTTATAATACAATCCTTTGGAGTAACACCAGTAATATCCTGAAATAATGACATATATCTCATTTCTTCCATTGTTAATTTTACATTTATTTGAGGTTTCATATCTGATGTTTTAGATGCTATATCTCACCACCTCCTATTGCTTAATAAATCTATTTAATATCTCAGGGGTTATCTGACCTGGATCAATTATTCCCATTACTGCTACTGAAAATGGTTTTCCTAATACCGTACCAAGTTCTCTATTTGTTCCTGGAAAAACTATTATAGGTATATTTGATAGCTTTGAGTAATACTCAATATCTTGTCTTATATTTTCTGGAACATTAGATGATATTACAACATACTTTAGTGCTCCAAGCTTTAGTAGTTTTATTGTATTCTTTGACCCTATAACAATTTTTCCTGTCCTTACCACGAACCTTAATATATTATCTATTGACTGTGATGCCATGTTTTATCCCTCAACTCTGTTTTCTATATGGATTATAAACTAACTTAACCTTAGCTGTACCTATAGGCATATAGTTTCCAACTATAATATTTTCTATTACACCTTTTAAATTATCTATCTCTCCTCTACTTGCAGCATCGATAAGCTGCTTAACTGTGACCTCAAATGATGCTCTAGATAATACACTATCCTTCATTCCGGCTATTCCATGACGGCCTATTTGCCGAACGCTTCCTGTTCTAGTCATAATATCTGCAACTAGAGTTACATGCCTTATATCAACATCTAGTCCCTGTTCCTCAAGGACATTCATAATCTCTTCAATTAGTAGTGATCTAGCAGCCTCTATTCCTAATATCTCTTCAACTTCTCTGATATTATTTGTTCTTATCCTTCTATAATCAACACCTTCTATCTCCATCAATTCACTAAGATTGCTACCCTCACATACAAGTACATATTCATCTCCTCTTCTCTGTATTATCACCTTATTTATACCCTTAATACCCTTTATCTTAGTATTTAATATCTTCTCCCTCAATTTTTCGACCTTAGTAGGATCTAAGGGTTCTGTAAACTGAATAATAATCTCATTAGGATTATCTGGATTAACATTAATCTTAGCCTTTTTAACAGCTTTTTGAAGAGCCTTAATGATATCTTCAACAAAAACACCTTTATCCTCAAGCATCACCGGGTCTAGGGTTATTATCATGGTATTGTTAAATAAATCGATATCTATTCTCATTGCTACATTAACTATTTTTGTAAGTTCAATCTTTCTTGCTATTTCAATTGCTTTTTCTCTATCACCTCTGTATTCTTCTGTTAAATATACATATGTTAAGGGTGTTGATGGTGTTTTCTTTGCATCAACAAGCTCTATAAGTCTTGGTAATCCCAATGTAACATTTAATTCTCTTACTCCGGCATAGTGAAATGTTCTTAGAGTCATTTGGGTGCTTGGTTCTCCAATGCTCTGTGCTGCTACAATACCTACAGGTTCACCAGGATCAATAGAATTTTCTTCAATTTCTCTAACTATTTCATTCAATACCATCTCCATTTCTTCTTGAGAAAGATTGTATTTCCTTAATGTATCTTTAATTTCATTGATGATCTTCGGAGGAACACGAGAACCTAATTTATCTTCTACAATTTTATCAATATCTATTTCCTTTTTCATGTTCACATCTTCCACCCTATAACCCTCTCAATAATTCTTTCAACATTTACAATATTCCCATGCGGAGCTTTCGCTGGATCTGCTCCATCTTCACCATAAACAAATTGTATAATTGAATTGGTGGAATCCCTTACAGTACCATCATATTCAACATATAGATCCTGTAATGCATTTATCAATCTACGCTGCATATATCCACTTTGTGATGTTCTTACAGCAGTATCTACTAGACCTTCTCTACCTCCAGCTGCATGCATAAACATTTCTGTAGGTGATAAACCTGAATAGAAACTATTAACAACAAAACCTCTTGCTAATGGCCCTAAATCGTTTTGTCCATAGCTAGAAATAGGTCTTCCCATATATCCTCTCCATATTCTTTCTCCACGTACGGTCATTTGACCAAGTGTAGCTGACATTTGTGTTAGGTTTAAGACATTTCCTCTAGCACCTGTTCTTGCCATAATAAATGCATTATTGAATGGATCTAAACGATTTACTGCAACCTCACCAGCCTTATCTCGTGCTTCAGCTAATATCTCAAGAATCTTTATCTCTAAGCTTTCTTCAAGGGATCTTCCCGGTACAACTTCCAGCTTACCTTCTACATATTGCTTTACAAGTTCTTCAACTTTTGAAAATGCCTCCTTAATAATCTCAAGTATCTCTTTCCTAGTATTCTCATCGATAGCTACATCATCTAACCGTAAAGTAAATCCTCTCTTCTCTAAAACTCTAATAAACATCCTAAAGACATGATCCATAAATAGAGCTACATATTCCACGCCATATTCTTTTGCTAACCAATAAAGCAAACTATCCTGTTGTTCAGCTCCTATAGTCTTTTTGTCTAATACCCCCATCAACAGCTTCCCCTTTCTTACAACAACATATGAATCCCAGAAACATTCTATATCTTCACATTTTAATGGTCCTGAAGATATATTTGCTTTACCATGATAGTTAAAGTCCTCTGGAAGGAACATACTAATAATTTGTTTTCCTGTCCATAACCTCTTTGGAGATAGTATTGCAGGTTCTGGTAACTCTTTAACAACTCCAGCAGCAGATAGAAGGTCAATTACATCCTCTTTTTTAAGTAGAGTTGTCTTTATTGTTAATATATATGCTCCACTTATATAGTCCTGAATAGCCCCTATAATTATTCCTCCATATCTTGGGGTAAGTATATGGTTCTGAACCTTTAGAAGAAGTCTTGTTTCAGCTCTAGCATCTTCGGTTTGCGGAATATGTAGATTCATTTCATCTCCATCGAAATCAGCGTTATATGGTGGACATACAGCAAGATGTAATCTAAATGTTTTTCCTGGTAACACCTTTATTATATGGCCCATCATAGACATTCTATGTAGTGATGGTTGTCTATTAAATATTGCTATATCTCCATCTCTTACATGTCTCTCAACTATATATCCAGGTGCTAATGATTCTGCAACACTTTTTCTATCCTTAACATATCTCAAGTCTATTCTTCTACCATCTGGAGTTATTATATAGTTAGCGCCAGGCCATCTATTAGGACCATTAATTACTAGCTTTCTCATCTCCTCAATATTCCACTCAGTAACTTTCTCTGGAACAGTTAATATCTTAGCAACATCAATTGGAACTCCTACCTCATTTATGCTTAAATAGGGCTCAGGACTTATGACAGTACGAGCTGAATAATCAACTCTTTTACCAGATAAATTCCCTCTAAATCGACCTTCCTTACCCTTCAATCTCTGAGCAAGAGTCTTAAGAGGTCTCCCTGATCTATGTTTTGCCGGTGGTAGACCGGGTACCTCGTTATCGAGATATGTTGTTACATGATACTGCAAGAGTTCCCATAAATCATCTATGATTATCTGTGGAGCACCTGCTGAAATATGTTCTCTTAACCTCTCATTGGTTCTAACTATATCAACAAGCTTATGAGTCAAATCATCCTCTGATCTAATACCAGTTTCTATAAGTATTGATGGTCTTATTGAAGTTGGGGGTACTGGAAGTACTGTGAATACCATCCATTCTGGTCTTGAATCTCTAGGATCATATCCTAATAGCTCTATATCTTCATTAGGTATCCTCTCCAATCTACTCCTTACAGTTAATGGATTGAGTCTAACCACCTCTTTACTCTCTTCATGTTGTTCAACAAATGTTGTTGGCTTTTCTAATTTAATCTTAGGTTGTTTAGCTCCACAATGAGGACATACAGTAACCTTTATTGCTTTCTTCTTTATGAATTCAGAAAATCTTTTAGCAAGATATGGATATCTTGCCTTTAATTTTCTTAGATATACCATATACTTTTCAATTTCACTTGGACTAACTTTTATACGACCACAGTTAGCACATGTAGCTCTAAGTAAGTCATATATATGTTTAACGTAGAGAACATTGATTACAGGTAATGCCAACTCTATATGTCCAAAATGACCAGGACATGCCTTCATAGTATTTCCACATATAGGACATGTCTGACCGGGTTCAATAGCACCTAATCTTGGATCCATAACAGAACCACTAATAGGAGTACCATCCTCATCGTATGTCTCTGGAGATACTATTTGAACTACAGACATCCTTCTTATTTCATCTGGAGATAGAATTCCAAACTTTATACCCTTAATAACTTTCTCCTCCATCGCCATAGTTCCTCACCTCACCCTAAATAAACCTTGTATTTATCTCCGAGGAGTAGCCTTGGCTTTATACCCATACTCATCAACTCTTGTAGCAGTAGTTTAAAGGCATATGGTATAACTATGGGATGTAGAACTCCTTTATCACCATGTATAGGACATTCGTATATCTCCTTCTTCCTATTATACCATCCAATAAATCCACATAATTCACATACGTATACTATAGTTTTATCTGAGCTCTCAACCATTCTCTCTCTTAATAGAGCTGCTGCACCATGTCCTATAATAGCGTCTCTCTCCATTTCACCAAACCTAAGACCTCCCTCTCTTGCCCTTCCCTCGGTAGGCTGTCTTGTTAATAGTTGTACAGGGCCCTTAGATCTTGCATGCATCTTATCAGAAACCATGTGATGAAGTTTCTGATAATACACTATACCAATAAAGATGGGATTTCCTATGAGCTCTCCTGTTCTTCCATCATACATAGGCTCAGTACCATCCATAGGATATCCAAACATAAGTAGTTGTCTCTTTAGCTCATCAATATTCTCTTCAAAGAATGGTGTCCCATCTACATTTTTACCTCGTAGTGCTGCTACCTTACCCGCTATACTTTCCATAAGCTGACCTAATGTCATTCTCGATGGAAGTGCATGAGGATTTATAATTAGATCTGGTGTTATTCCATCTGGTGTATATGGCATATCATATTGTGGTATAAGTGCTCCTATTACTCCCTTTTGTCCATGTCTAGAAGCAAATTTATCTCCTATCTCAGGAATTCTTAAATCTCTTACTCTTACCTTTATCAATCTATGGCCTTCTAGTGATGATGTGATAAACACTGCATCTACCCATCCTATCTCTCCATGTCGAACAGTTACTGATGAATCCTTTCTTCTTTGGGCTAAAATTCCATATCCTTTGTATTCTTCAACAAATCTTGGTGGACTTGTTTTACCTATAAGTGCTTCACCTCCTTTAACCTGTACCTCAACCTTTGCAATACCATCTTCATCTAACTTTGTATAGCTTTCTTTACCTCTATACCCTAATACCTTTGGATCAGGAATCTCTATCCTATCCTCCTGCCCTCCTGCATACTTAAGCTCCTCCGTTGAATATAGTCTAAAGAAATTAGATCTTGCTAATCCCCTATCAACAGATGATTTATTCATTATCAATGCATCCTCCATATTATATCCTGTATAGCTCATTACTGCTACAACCATATTCTGACCCGAAGGCCTATCATTGTATCCTATTATTGATAAAGCTCTAGTTTGGACCAAGGGTATCTGAGGATAATGCAGTATATGAGCCCTTGTATCAGTTCTCAATATAAAGTTAGCCATATAGAAACCTAGTGCCTGTTTAGCCATTGCCGATTGATATGCATTTCTAGGCGATTGATTATGCTCTGCATAGGGTATGGTTGACGCTGCAACTCCCATCATGGCTGGAGGCCATATCTCTACATGTGTTGTCTCCTTCCCTATATCCTCCGGATTTATAGCAACTAATGCATTTTCTTCCTCCTCTGGATCTAGAAGCTCTATATAGCCTTTCTTAACAAGATCCTCAAATGTCATCATCCCCTTCTTAACCTTGTCTATAACCTCCTTAGTTATTTTAAGTTTTCCATTTTCAACTACCATTAAAGGTCTAAGAATTCTCCCCGAATCTGTATTTACATAGACTTCATTTATATATTTAGTTCTATAGTAAGCTATACCTACCTCATATGATAGTTCTCCCCTGTGCTTCATATCCCTAAGCTTCTCTACAAGTTCCTTTCCATTGGGGTGATAGCCTATTAATGTTCCATTTAAGTAGACCTTGCTCCATGTTTTTATATCTTCATAACTAAGCTCACCATTTCTTACTTTCTCAAATAATACTAGTATGGGTATAGTGCCCTTATCATATAATATCTTCTCAACTAAATGTTCATCTTCTCCAACACTTATTGTTGCCATTAATGCAAGATTCTTAACCAACCCACAGTTAGGCCCCTCAGGTGTCTCAAATGGACAAAGTCTGCCAAATTGAGTTCCATGAAGATCTCTTGCCTCAAAATGAGGTTGGCTCCTACTTAGTGGAGATAAAGTTCTTCTCATATGACTTATTGAAGAAATCCAATTTGTTCTATCGAGTATCTGGCTAACACCTGTTCTACCACCTATCCATGTCCCAGTAGCCATAGCATGCTTTATTCGTTCTGTTATCACATCACTACGAATATAAAGTGCTATATTAAGCCTTCTCTCCTTTATTTTTGCACGTTCAAGCTGATATCTAAGATCTCTTAGAAATGCCTTAAAAGCTACTCTAAATAACAATGCTAACATTTCACCAGCAAGCTTTATTCTCTTATTTGCATAGTGATCTTTGTCATCAACAGGTCTATAGCCTAAAACAAATTCTATGAGTTTACATGCCATTTGTCCTAAGAATAGTGCTTTTCTTAATCTATCTTCAGGTTTAGAGCCAAGATGTGGTAGGAAGTATTTGTCAAGAACATATTTGGCTCTTTCAATTCTACTCTCTCTTGCCTGTCCTATTGCTATCCTAGAACCAATGTAGTCAAGAGCATCTTCAACAGTAGCTATATCACTTGCCTGTACAAACGATGGTAGTAGCTCATTCTGAATTACAGGATCAAAAGATACAGCTATAGCAATATCAAAATCTCTCTCTAGGCCTAGAGCTCTCATTAAGACTACAAATGGTATTTTACCTGGTACTGCTGGAAAAGAAACATGTAGTGTACCATCCTTATGTCTATCCATTATTACAGGTACTCTATATCCTATTGTTGAAGATATTACTTTTGCAGTATGAGTTATATTTAATCCCTCCTGACCATAGTCTACAATTACACGATTTGAAGCTAAATCCTCTTGGGCAACAATAATTCTCTCTGTACCATCTATTATGAAATATCCTCCAGGATCCTTAGGATCCTCACCTATCTTAATCAATTCCTCAGATGTCATTTTACTTAATGGATCTTTAGAGGATTTAACCATTAATGGTATTTCCCCTATTAAGACCTCCACAGGGTTTCCAGGCACATCATTCTCATAGGGAACAAGTGTAATGTATATTGGTACAGAATAGGTTATATCCCTATGTCTACACTCCATAGGTGTTATATTTCTATTTATACTACCATCAATCTCCTTTACCTGTGGCTCACCAACCCTCCAACCCTTTATTACAACCTTAAACCCTGGTATAGATGTCTCTATAACTGGTTCCTCCATTATTATTTCTCCAAGTATCTTCTCTATAAATGCATTATAGGAATCTATATGATGCCTTGTAATACCCTTCTCTTTAATGAAGGCTTCCATAATAGCCCATCTATCATCAGGTGAAAGTATCTTTGATATTGGATGAGCTACTGGTATAGGTTCCTTAGTTGCATATACCGCCTCTTTATCAATTATTGAAATACTACTCATCTCTTATCACCATGGCACTACATATCTATATACAACAATTTCTCCACCAGTAGGAGACTTTCTAACTATTTTAACTATATCTCCAGGTCTTGCCCCTATAGATCTTGCCACAGGATCGCTCGCCCTTAGCCATGGAAGTTGCTCAGGCTTTATCCCATATGTTTTTAAGACCTTTAACCCCTCTTCTAAGCTTAAAACTTCATGCTTTGGAACAAGCTCATGCTCCAATATTTTAGCCTTAACCGAGGAACCCTTTCTCGATACCATTTATTACACCAACTAATGAGTGACAGCCGAATCAGTATAGATTAGCAAAATGCTTTTTAATAAAACTGCTTATAAGCTCATTATATCAATAACTAAGTGTATTCCCATAAAAATCCAAAAACCTTTTTAGCTTACGCCTAAACTATACTGTCTTGAATAGGGCCCGTAGCTCAGCTAGGTAGAGCGGCGGGCTTTTAACCCGTAGAACTGAGGGTGCGGAAGTCCCGGGTTCAAATCCCGGCGGGCCCGCCACAAATTCTAATTATTCAATTTATTTCAATACCATAATTTATTATAAGATTAAAAAGATACAAAAATCTAATTATATTAGCCGCCGTAGCTCAGCTCGGTAGAGCGCTGGCCTCGTAAGCCAGTGGTCGCGGGTTCAAATCCCGCCGGCGGCTTTAATGATATCTTATAATACATAATGATGAAGCTGTATTGAGAGTCTTAACTAAATACACATTTTGTCTTAACTTATTTTCCTAAATGGCAAAGGTGCTTCAACTACTTTATATTTCTCTATATAACCAAAATTGAACTGTTTTATATTTCTCTCAATCTCTACTCCAAGCATATTTAGTATAGTCTTTATAGTGTTTGGCATTACTGGCTGGAGTAAGAGAGAGGTGATTCTTATTGCTTCTAATGCTGTATATATAGTTTTCATAGGATTTGCTTCTTTCCATGGCTCTCTTCTATTGAGATAACTATTAGTGTTATGGGCTATGTCAAGCGTATATTTTATTGCCTCACTAATGTTAAGATTATTATAGTTTTCAATAGCTTTATTCTTTAGCTCATCTATATCTCTAACAAATTGTTCATCTAGATCTCTTTCTACATTTCCATTAATATATCTCTTCGCTAAAACGGCTACTCTACGGACCAGATTTCCATAATTGTTTAAAAGATCATTATTATAGATAGAATCGTATATTTCCCATGAAACTTCAGTATCTTTATCATAATTAGCTATTCTAGCTATAATAAATCTTACCACCTCTGGATTTCCATACCTTTTAATAGTATCTTCAATAGATATTACATTTCCTAGACTCTTCCCCATCTTATGTCCCTTAACTGTTAGATATGCATGTACTAAGAGTTTCCTTGGTGGTGGAATCCCTAACATTGCTAGAATTGAGAACCATATTGCTGTATGAAACCATAGAATATCTTTACCTATAAGCTGTATTGCTCCACTCCAATAATTAGTGAATTCTTCAATGTTTTTCAAATAGCCTATACCCGTAAGATAGTTTAATAATGCATCTATCCATACATATAATGTATAGTTAGGATCAAAGGGAAGCTCTATACCCCAATACACTCTTGATTTCGGTCTTGCAATCGATATATCTTGGAGTCCTTCTAATTCTATTTTTGATGCAATTTCAATTGCATATTGCTTAGGATAAACGACATCCCCCTCCTTCAATATTTTAAGTACATAATCTCTAAATTCTGAAATTCTTAGGAAATATGTATCTTCCTCTATAAACTCCAAGGGCCTTTTATGAATAGGGCATATCGGGGTATTGTTTTCAATGATATACTCTTTTTCAGAATAGAACTTCTCACATCCTGAACAATACCATCCGCTATATCTTCCCCTATATATATATCCCTTCTCCAACAGCTTATTTAGTACATATTTAACCAATTCTTCATGATCTTTATCTGTAGTCCTAATAAACCTATTATAACCTATTCCAAGTACATCCCAATAACTCCTAAAAATACTTGACATTTCATCAACAAAAGTCTTTGGATCCTTACCCCTTTTCTCAGCCTCCCTCTGAAGTTTTAATCCATGTTCATCAGTACCGGTTAAAAGAAAGGTATTGTATCCTTGCAAATAGAACCACCTTGCTATAATATCTGCTAGGATAGTAGTATATGCATGTCCAAGATGAGGTTTATCATTAGGATAGTAGATAGGTGTAGTTACATAGACATATCTATTTCTATTCATAGTTCTCACCTCTGATTTACTAAAATCTCTATACTAATGTCTATCTCTCTTACAAACTTAAATTTCTAAGTATCAATAGCTTTACTATGTATCATCATTATATAGATGTCAATGGCTCTACCCTACTCATTATATCATCTTCACGAGGTTCTAATAATCCTACTCTAGCTAAATACCATATCTCCCTATGTATATTTGCTTCACCAGGTGATACTCTTCTTAAAGGTCCTAATGTCTCAAGCTCTAATATTTTATCATTTGCATAGACCTCTACATATACATCAAAATCTGGATAACGAAGTGTTTCACCCGGATGGAATTTCTTTATAAATACATAGTTATCAACATAGTAAGCAGCCCAATATGGATAAGCTCTAGCACCTATTTTTATGGGTTCTCTAACTCTTTCATCATGTTTAATGAATATGAAATTATTTGAGAATTTAACTCTATAATCAGCCAGCTTTGTATAGGGCCATAAAGCAATAGCTCTATCAGGAAGAAGACACTTTTCATCAATACATCGAGATTTTATTGGAATTATTGCAAAACCATTTCTTCTCATAACTGAAAGTGCCCAACATGCAAATTCTATATCCCATCTACCAATATTAGTAATTCTATGTATAACTTCTACACTATTATCTGATGGACCAGGTCTAATAATAATCTCCTTTTGAACCATATTAACAGTTTCTGGGTTTCCCCTAACTATTATCTCATTGTCTCTAACCTTAATTTCTACAGGTTTATCGTCTAAGGAATATGATCTTGGCATAGCTTCAGGTGAAACCCATAGCCTATGACCTCCAAAGATTCTCCATAGTCCTTCAGATGTTTCAACAGTTATCTCAGGGACAATACCAAATATATTTAGATCTGGACTATCTTTATGAGCTAGAAACAGTATTCTAGGTCCAATATCTGTTGCAATACCTAGCATAACATTATTTATTTGAAACAAGTTTACCTTAAACCCATCTAAAACTCTGTACCCTAGATTTATCATTGTGTATCCCAAGATATGCTTATAAATAAATAGAATTAATTAAGTTTTTCTCTATCTGCACCAAGACTCTGCCAAATATAACAATATTATGGAGATGATTTCAACAGCGATTACATATATTGTTGTTATATATATACCAAGATTTATAAGTGGTGTTATGATGAATCCTCCAATAGTCCATGAAACCCCATATATCAGTCCAAATACACCATAGGCTAAAGCTCTCTGTTTTTCCTCAACAATATCAGCAACACCCGCTCTCATATTTGTTTCATATACACCCATTATAATGCCCCATATTGCAGAGAGAACATATGGTAAAATCCTATTTGTAGTGGATAGGAATAGTGTGATGGGGATCGATATACATAGTAGTGGAGCTATATAGAGGGATCTAAGCTTTATGATATCGTATAGAAATCCTATGGGGAAAGCTATTATAGCATCTGTAGCCATTGCAATCATATATGATAGAGCTATTTCTACATCTGATAGTATTGCCCAGTGTTTAAGGTAGTAGGATATTATTGCCCAGTGTATATATCCTAGAGAGAGGAATGCCATTGATATTGTATAGAACCAGAACCTCTTACCAAGACCTCTAAATGTAAGCCTCTGTCTTCTACCAACTGCTCTAATTGATGGATATAGTCTCCATGCAGCTACAACTAGCGATACAGAGATTACTGCAGGTACTATTAGAACTATATAGGCCAGACCATAACCTCCATAACTTAGTGCTAAAGCTACAATTAAAGGTCCTGAAATAGCACCTAACTGATCAAGAACCTCATGTATCCCAAAACCCTTGCCAAGACCAATACCACTAACAACCTCTGATAATATAGTATCTCTTGTTGGTGTTCTAAGACCCTTACCAATACGCTCAATAAGATATATAGCTACAACAGCTATCCACCAATTAGTAAAAGCAAGTAGAGGTAGTGTGAATTGCAATAGATATCCAGCTAAGGTGAATCCCCAATATATAGCTGAGGAACCTATATAACTTGCAATAACACCACTTACAAATCTCATGCCATATCCTATCAAGTCTCCTGCTCCCACAATAGCTGCAGCTATTGCAGGAGCTTCAACAGTCTCTAAATAGGACCCACTAACAGATCTTGCACCCTCATAAACAATATCAGCTGTAAGAGATACGAAACCAAGTAATAAGAATACTATTAGCATCCTCCTAGATATAGAGTTCTTCATAACTATCACCTTAGATTCATAGACATCTAAGCTAAAGGGATAAAATAAATATATTTATGCTTCTAAAGATTGAAATGCTACATATTGTGATTGCCATAGAGATAGTTCATTGCTATCCTACCTCCTCCACAATGAATAAAACATATCCAAATAGAATTCATAGGTCTTGCTACATAACTACATCAGCTATCTACACTTGAATAAAGAGATAGAAAGCTAAAAACCATAGTCAGATTGCCACAGACAACATAATTTGATATGCCAAATAGACTCACAGTGAGAGGAAATAAATGTGGAGCAATGTTTAAAACTCTTTGGGAGAGCATCAATAGAGTTGATTGGTGGAACCACAGAGATTTGAACTTCTAACCTTGTATTTCCCTATCTCCACTGAGTAATACTGAATAATTATGCGAAGTACTACATTCATTTCTTGTAGATTTTCTGGTATGCTAATGTTAGCAAGATTCCTGTTAGTATAGCTCCGAACACGTATCCCAGCATCGTTATGGTGATGAACATCCTTTTCTTTGGGATGACGTTTCTCTTCAATGGTTTCAGACAACTCAATTCTACTATAAGTGCAAACACAATGGATGCTACGGGAAATAGGTATAATGGGCTGAATATACCCAGTCTAGAGGATATAGGCAAGTCTTCTCTATCTAGCTGAGGCTTTAACGGGGCTGGAGATATATACGAATAGAAAGCTAATTGAACAGCTACAGCAATGATAGAGGATAGACCTATGAAGACTAGGAAAGCAAAAGCAAGAGTAACATATATACGGGCTTCATCAAAGTCCTGCAAAATTACCACCTTCTCTACACACATGTATTATCCAGTATATATGTCCTGTTTCCACATATAAATCTTAATAATTCTGAAAACTGAAAAACGTATTGTATAACTACTCATAATGGATACCTAGATTACCATCGGATATCTATGTATCTAACCCATATACCGTGATTGCTTGATGTACCGAAAACTGGGTCAAAGTCTATTTGGGCGTAAAGCGTCTCCTCCAATTGGTACGCCTATTGCGTATACATCTGCTATTATGAATATCCAGTATGTATGTCCAATTGTCACATTAAATGTTCCCTGAACATCAATATCATAGTTCCATGAAGTATCAAGCTAGCATCAATTGAAAGTATGGAGAAGTAAGTATATGAGTTTATTTGGTGGGGCCGCGGGGATTTGAACCCAGGACCACGGGGGCTCCTGCGATATGCCAGACCTATTTACCCCGGCACGAGCCTGATATGCCAAATCAGCAGGAGCGATATTCTATAAGTACTATCACAGCGTTCAGTACTTCAAATACCGTATGCTAATATCTGATTAAACGCTTACACAATAGTAATCGCAACTCCAGCTAAGAACCTTGAATGAAAAGTTTCGATCTTCGCTTTTTATACGTAGTTGCAGTACTCAGATGCTTTTTGTGTTTCTGTTTTCTGTAGCTTGAAAGAATAGATCTTTTGCACAGCACATTGTGAAACCCCCACGGAACCAGCTACGATTCGATACACGCAGTCAACCAGCAAGCTTAAAGCTTACTGCAACTAGTATTCGTGTCTCTTGTTTATCTCCTTCTCTTTAAAATTAAGACTATCACAGTTATTATCGTCAATGCCGCTCCTATTACAGCTAGCTGTATCATTGTCGGCACAGTAATCCAGCCTTTTTGCTGTTGAGATTTTCTTCTGTTGATATGGAGTACACAACAAGTCTCGTGTTGGATGTTGGAGAATATACAACAAGTTTCACGTTGCCGAAGACAACAATTGTGATAGCTTTGGCTAGAGCGTAGTCTATTCCCGCTACGTATATATCGCTCCCAGCTAGTGTTGCTCTACCAATGTTGTTGAAGTGCAAGCTGGTGCTCATAATTTCGCTCAGCACACGTTTCTCAACTACACTTAGATTGGTGCCATTGGTGCCTAGGACGTATAGTGTACGCATCTCATAACCCTCGCTGTAGCTCTCTCCAAAGGCATATAAATAGACATTGCTGCACACAATCTTCTGCACGAACCCAACGTCTCTGTTTACGGCTACCAGCTCTCCATCTAAGCTAAACTTGGCGACACCCTTGTCGCCTCAGACGTAGACGTATATTGCTTCCGTCAAAAGTTACACCATAAAGTGGGCCTAGACATCCCTCACTATCTTCAGGATAGACGATCACTTTGAGGATTTCGAGATCTCTGCCAAGTACAACTATTAACGAGTGATTATCGTGGTATCCCACAGTCCATATCCTACCGGTAGATGATTCAACACCTATATCATTCATCCACCCCTCTCTCCATGAGCCGAAGTATATCTCCCTCGATTCTACAAGCCCGAGAGTATTAAGATCTCTTTTCTCAACCAGCCAAACCTTCTCTGGGTCACCATCTCCGTCCAAATCCTTTCTAATCGAACCACCCACGTACAGTGCTCTGCCATCATATGTCAGCGAGTAGTACTCTGACGACTCTCTACCTGAAACCTCTTTCAAAGTGTTGAGGTTTGCATCATACACATAGATGTACTTGTAGGAGACACCGACGTAGGTATAACCAACTGTGTAGAGCTTCCCATCAATTGACAATGCAGTTATAGAGTCTCCCAGCCTGTTACCGATTATCTCTTTCACTACTCTACCATCGCTTCTGCGTAGCAGAGCTACGTATGGTCTGCCTACATTCAAATCGGGGAAGTTGTAGCCAACCTCTCCTACAACTGCTACGTAGTCCCCAAAGATGCATGTCCCATAGGTGTCGTCTCGTCTATCCGTTGGGTTTATGTATCTACTCCATTTTACAAATACCCCCGCTAGCTTCATCACCCACTACCACTACTGTTATGAACGGCGTCACCAGGTGGATGAACATTAGAATCAATGTTAGCTGTGGTAAGCTACGCATAGAGCACTATCCACAGAACACCTACAACGCTCAGATGTATATGCTTTGATGCAGTATATGAGGATAAAAAATTATAATTTCACCCTCTGGCAGGTGGTAGTGTGGCTCGGGTGGATGTAATGTCTGAGGAAGTCGTCTTAGGGGGAATCACAAGTTTAGAGCTTGGCGGTGGCTATGGTATATACGTTACGAATCGCAGAATAATAGGGGTTAAGAAGGGTTTGTTCGTAAAGAAGGTTCTGAGCGGCTTGCTCTCCCTCATAATCACAGTTTTAATATTTGTGATTATCGGTCTACTAACATTTGGTGTAGCAGTAGGAGGCACTTTAGGAGTTATGTTTGGACTTCTAATGATGAGGTTTGGTAGATGGATTACGAAAACAATTGCACCCGGACTTGTAAGAGATACGAATCCGAAAAGCCTAGCCGAGCTCGACACAAACAAAGACTACGAAATACGCAAAGAGGACATAGACTATATAGAGATCAAAGAGCCATATATGTTCGAATCCGGCTACATCAAGATTGTCCGTAAAGGCGGAAGTAAAGACAAGGAGAAACACATAAGTATCAGCGATAGGTACGAGTATGAATATCTTCTGGAATTGCTCAGAAAATTCTACCCAGAAGCTCTAAGAGTTTAATAATAAGCTCTGTAAATCGGTTCAACACATTTTTATATAAACATTTTTATAGAGCAAGGCTCGTCTTCTCCTCGATTGTACAGTCACTTTGGTTTACTCGCTGAAGGCTGTTCTGGCTGCAGATCAACCGCTCCTCATAGTTTTAGTGAAGTTAACCGGAGAGCTTGTTGAGAACGTTTTCAGGTAAAATTGTATAAAAAATGTATTGAGCAGAGAGCATAAGGCTTGATGGGCCTGTCTATGCTTGTACTGTCTTCTCTATGGTTATATGCTGCGGTAGTTGGTTCCATGCAATTATGTGTAGTAGTAGTGCGATTATCACGATGTATATTCCTATTCCTACTGCGATGAAGAGTATTGCTCCTATGAGGTATACAAGTCCTACTGCTCTAAACATTCCGATGTTTGTATGCTTTTTGACTAGGTCGTAGGAGTCTTTCAATGCTTTTGCTGAGAGGATCCAGAATATGTACGTTGCAATGAAGGAGAGTATAATTGTTTGCAGTGCTTCAGCTGCTTCCTCTAATTCTCCATAGGATAGAGCTGTGAAGAGCTTCTCTAGTGCTCCTCCAATAGTTAGTCGTCCCAGAATTGTGAAGAGCAGCACGAATATGCTAAATAATATAGACCACTCGTAGCGTTGCTTAATCCTAATATTGTTAACAGCTTTCGAGAATCTCGATACAGCTACATATGTAACCACGATTCCTGCGAACCACAGAATCAAGCCGATGGGAGGCCAATCCACCACGAACTCATCGATGAGGAGCCCAACAAACCCTATTACTGCACCCACAATCCCCAACCTCTTAATACCGTCCAACGCAATCTTCTCTACAGCAGGAGCCTGAACAGTTTGCGTAGCATCACTCAACCCTTTGCACCGAAGGAGAGAAAGCTGTGAAGCTTAAATAAAAACTTTATTCTTCAAAAATTATATAACCAGTTCAAAGTATTGAGAACCTGTTAAGCCAAGACCGGCGGCAACCACAGAGAAAAATCCTTTATGAAGATGAGTTCACTTCTTCCTCAGCCGGACAACTATCACTACTGCAACTGTAGCTACAGTAACTGTTATGATTAGTGCTACGAGCTACATCTGATTTATACATAATATTTATTTAACTTCTGAGATTATTGTTCGCCTTACTGCTACATAACGTTTAATCAGCGAAGCAATTCTCATGATGTTAAGTGTTACTAGGTATACTATTGCTGAAAAGATTGATATCATTAGGACTAAGAGTATGTAAAGATAGGCAGATATAATCGTTATTTTGCCCACCATCAACCTAGACGCAAACCACAGTAATAATCCCGCAAATGGACCTAAAACGCTATTTATGCTTGAGTTAAGCAACACCTCTTGATCTAAGTTTATCTGTGGTAATACGAAAAATACCAGCAGACTAATCGTTATTAGAGCGAAAAACATGGCTATTCTAACAAAGTCAGCTTCACCCCTATCAACTGCTTTATCTTCCATTCCTCCTAATGCTATTAAAGTTACAGATATCAGTATAACGATGATACCTATTATTGAATTATATAGACCTGAAAGAAGTGTGATGATTATCATGAGGAGTCCTATAGTACGCATCGATCCAAGATATACAAATGCAAAGCATCCTCCCATAGATGCAAACCCAATAAATAACGATATTAGCGCGAATTCAAATGAATACGATATATTTATCGGTAAGATGTATGACAAAGCATTGAGAATGAGTGGAGTGATTATGATGAGTATGCCATAGGCTAACAAGGTAATTCCGGGCACTCCCTGAATAATATCAGATTCATACCTTACTTTACCACCACGTAGTATACCGATACCTATCAGCAATGGCAAAACAGCGAACAGCATTATTGATGGTTCTCTTCCCGCACCGATCGATAAGAATAGAACTACAGCCATAGAGACTATCACTAAGAAGAAGAGGATGTAAACTATGTAGATATCTATAAGAGGTGCTAGAGCTAATTCTGCCGAAAGCCGTAGAGATCTCCTGAAATTGGATCTATTTCTGTTAATGCCATATATAATCACAGATCCAAGCAATATGGTTGATGCAATAGATGCGGCTATAACTATCATAGTGTTGTCTATTCCTAGTCTTCCCAACTCCACGAAATGATCTATAGGATTCACAGTTATGCGACCCGTCATAAGATATAGAAAAGCTGAGAAGATAATTACTGCAACCACTATGTAGGCTATTGGAGTTAATAATGTCCTTACACGGGAGCACCCTACAAATCCCTCCCTGTTGTACGTAGTTATTATGGCGAGTACTGCAGTAAGCAAAATGCCTGTTATTAGTCCAAGCGTAGAATATATCATTATTGGAGCTACTACTCTTGAACACCATGGTTCAAATAATTCCTTCTTCGCCTTTTCCTCTGGTGAAGCTAAGGCAGAAAACTTTGTACTGTACTCTGATGCTTTCTCAGAAATAGTGCTCAGCGATAAGCTAGCTTTTTCAGCTAGCGATTCCAAATCGCTGAGCAGGTCAGCGAAATAATCTATGAATCTGCGTACAAGACCTGTAGGATCACGTCTTCCAATAGACTCTAGATATTTTTGTACAGTTGTAAGCATGTTAACTAGATTCGAAACCTTACTGTTAATACCATCAACCCCTCTTTTCAGATCCTTAAATGCTGATGAACATTCTGAAAGTGGTGCTTTTAGTGCTGAGAAGGGAATATTCTCGCCATATATGTAACGCTCCAATTCATCTATGACTACAGGCAAACAGCTATCTATTCTTGAAGAGGAGTCCACTATCATGCCTAGATAGGAATTCAATGAGTACACTTCATCTTTAAGTTGTGAGACTTCGCTAATGCCAATTTCTTTAATGGCATCAATCGCACATACTTTCTTATTGAACATGGTGATGCATGACTTATTAGTAAGCCAGTAAATTATGCTTTCCGTATACGACTTGTATGGAACAACAGCTTCTCTAAGTGTTAGAACCTGTCTGTGAAAATCTCTTAAAGCTTCTATATCAGAAATTGTTATCTGAGACAATTCTTTCCTAAATACAACCTGTGTTAGAATGGCTAATGCCTCTTCTTTTTTAGAAACTCGCGCACCACTACTTGCAAAAATATCGATACCGCTAGCATAGGGTAAAGCATTAGTAGAATTCACAACGATGTATCTAGTGTCGTTGTAGTCAACTATATCAACTATTTGAAAGCTGATATCAAGAAGCATTCTATTCCGTGCTACTACATCTAGTGCAGAATAATTTGATGCCGTTGTTATAATTGCTGTTATATGTGGAGACACTGCTAGTAAGATTAATGTAGCTATAGCAGCAAGTAGCTTTCTCACTATTCATCCCCTACAGATATTCCATGAATCCAAATATAAATTTATCGATTCTCTTTTTCATATTAGTAGCTCTACAGGCTCCTGCTTACCTTTGAGGATACTATGAATAATGAATAGTACTCTTACCGATGCCTGATGCTTTTCCAGATCTCTGGCGTTATATCAAAGTCTTTGATATAGACCCCGGAGAGACCTCAACACTCTGCTCACTACTGAAGCACACATAACATACTGACAAGCAGGTTTTGAGCCCACATTCATGGGCAACAGCGAGATCAAAGAATCCGCTGGATTTAGGTTAAAAGCCTTAAGCAATAACTGTAGCTCTGAGGAAAAAGGTTGGAATAGAAATCCATAACCGAGAGGAAGAACAGACGTAATTCCAATGTTTTTATTTTTATCTGCTAGAGCTTTCTCTTTCAGTCGTATATGGTTGTAAAGGTTTTGTTACTGTCTTCTCTTCCTCATCTTCACAGCTATTACCGCTAGCAGTGATATTGCTGCAACAGTCAGTATCACCATGGTTGTAGTTGTCAGCTGTATGGGTAATCTGTATATCACTGACCCAGTTGCAGTCCTATTTGCAGTTGCAATCTCGGCGTTCTCACTATACACAACGCTGTAGTTCTTGATGTTCAGAGGTTCCACGGAGATCCTGTTCCCTAACCAAGATACTGCTACTCTCTACTGCTCACCTCTCTCCACAGATGCTGAAAGCATTGCCAAACTCAATCCACCTTCGTTGAAGCTAACAACAGTTAGGTTGTAGTCCTCCAAATCGTAGACAGCATCCCCAGCATCAACAACGATTGTAAAGTTGGAGGTCTCCGGCGGTCTAAGGCCTGTCTCGGCTAGGAGGATGAAGGCGAGCTTCGCGCCTATGTCTGTGATTGCTTCGGCTACACACCTAATCTCGTCAATTGTCGGCGCCTTCTCGTAGCCTAGCATAATCCTCTGCATGAGCGGCATCTCTTTGCTACTGTCCTTGGGGACCTTGACAGCTTCCAGGATCTGTGTTGCGAGGGTTCTATTTCTCTTCTTAATCGCCACCTTGACGAACTTCCTGAACGCTTTAACCATGTGTCTGGCTTTAGCGTAGCCAAATTCATCTACAAGTTCATCCCTCAGGTCCTCCAGCCTGTCAAGAGTAAACGTGTAGCCCAGCTATGCCAGGAGCTCGTTGAGGTACTTCCAGTACTTGGAAGCTGTATCCCTGGACAATGCCTTCCGAGAGCTTGGAGCTCTTCTCACATATCCTGACCTGCCTATCCAGCCACTCCCTGAACTCATCAAGATCCTGCTGCATATAACCGTGTACCTGGTGGCCTCAGCGAATATCTCTGCTGCAAGCCTGTTCTTAACGAACTCGACCAGTATAGACTTCAGAACAGGGTCTGAGACCGCTGACGCGAGGATCTTGACGAAGGTCACGGGGTCGACTTTAACTATTGAAACGCCTTCAACCAACTCCGCATATTCTTCAGGCGTTAGGAATTCGAGCATTCTCTTCAGAAGCTCGTCGGAGACCCCCTCTTCCTGCTCTTAATCCTGTTAGCCTGGTAAGGCTCTAAACCTAGGTCTCTGGATCTCAGACCCTTCTTCTCCCACAGGTAGTCGAATACCTTGTAGCGAACCTCGTCGAGTATGCTGGATAAGTCTATGAACCTCGTATCAACCATGCATACCCACCCTGATAATCTTTAAAGAATAGCCTATCCCCATATGCCAGAGCGATATGCCAAATATATGCCAAGTCTGATATGCCAGTCTGCATGATTCGATATGCCAAATGGGCTCGCACCGAGAGGGGATATACGTAAAGCAAGGCTTAAAGCTTTTTGGGGAAACATTAGAAGAGTTGATTGGTGGGGCCGCGGGGATTTGAACCCCGGACCACGGGGGCCCAAGCCCCGCATTCTACCAAGCTAAACTACGGCCCCTATTAAATTTTCTAAAAATTGTTCAGTGTTTTAAGCTATTATGTTTTCTATAGCGATATTTTCCTGTATTGGGATGTAGATTTGGTTTATACTGTATTTATCTTCTATACTATTCAATATGTTTAGGAATAGTGCGTAGAGTGCTGCAAAAGATATTTCTATTAGATCAGATTTTTTATTGAATATATGTAGCTTTCTTCCGAATACTATCTTTAGTATTTCTTCTATTTCTTCAAGAGAGATATTTCTATTGCTTGCAACTCTTCGGATTATACTAATTAGCTTCTCTATATCTTCCTCTCTCAATTCATTTATATTCTTCACATAGTTTTGAAGTATTTCAACAGTTGAAAATCTGATTTTTATACCTAGAGATTCAGCAATTCTATGTATAGCATTCAATGACTCTGGTATACAATCTATATACTCCTTAACTATCTCTAAACTATCTCCACATAGCGAATATGCACATATAGCTATATCATCTATATCGAAGAGCGACATATGCACATCGCCATTCCAAGTCATTTTCTAGTCTAATTAAATATATATGAATTATCAGACATATTTAATAATTGAGAATGCCGCCGGCGGGATTTGAACCCGCGACCACCAGATCTCTCAACCAATAGCTTATGAGTCTGGCGCTCTAACCGGGCTGAGCTACGGCGGCATCAAGATTTAAACAATATACTAGGCTTATAAACCTTTAGAATTTGTTAATGTCAATTGAGATAAGAATTAATATAACGAAATCTCTATTTTGTAAATATAATAATGCAATACATACATCAGATTATGTTTGAAATAGAATTCAGCCCTTCTAAGCTTCGTCACCCTTCAGATATACAGCCCTCATCACCGTTCTACTAGCAGTAGCATTCATCTTTATATAGCTTTTCAGCTATATAAGTAGTTTTTAGAGGATAAAAACATAAATAGGATAGCTAAAATGGGTAGCTGTGTAGATAAGCTAATCAATATAGTTCAGGAGGCAAAGGCTCCTCTTACTATAGAGGTGGTCAAATCTATAGCATATCTATGTCATGAAGATCCCTATAACCTTTGGTATAAATTGGCATCTGTGTACACCACTATAGTAACTGAACAGAGATCTTCGACTAAAGCACAATCTATTCAAACAAAACATGAAACTGAAAAATGTTGGAAATGCCCTGCATGTAATAAGATATTTGATGACTATAAACATCTAGTCAATCATATCACATATTTTGTAAAACAACATGATGTTTCTCATATAGATCTGTATAAAAAGCTAAAGAAGATTAGTAGTGATACTGGTAAAACCTTTAGTGAAATTGTTGCTAGTGAACTTAAATGTTCTTAACCCTTACAACTAATACTATGACCTGAAATATCCTTAAAATCCATAGAGAAAGATTTGAGATCTATTTCAGTAGCATTTGAAATAAGTTCCTCAATTTCTGTGTCTGAAACACCAATTCTATTCTCTATCTCCTTCACCTTATCGAGTATAGCTCTAGTTGTAGTAACTCTTGCTCCTATGGGGCAGAACTCTGGTACCTTTATAGAATATTCATATGTGCCAATGAATCTGGCCATTCTAACTATCTCATCCTTATCAAAACCTATTAACGGTCTTAGAATAGGTATTGTAACAGCCTCCTCAATCACATATATATTGCTAAGAGTTTGAGATGCTACCTGTCCCAAACTTTCACCTGTTACAATTGCAAGAGCATCTATCTTCCTTGCCAAATATTCAGCAAGTCTACTCATATACCTTCTAAGCAGTATAACCATATACTCCTCAGGAGCATATAAAGCAATCCTTGAGATAATAGGTCTTATATCAACAATATACATCTTAGGTCTATATCCATAGGCCCATCTATCAACAAGAGCTTTTGCAACCATAACCCCACCTCTCACATGTTCATCTCCACCAATATTAAATAATACCATATGAACCTCGCAACCTCTTTTCATAGCATACCATGCAGCTACTGGAGAATCTATACCTCCTGATATTAGTGCTAAGACCCTTCCCTCAACCCCTATAGGAAGTCCTCCAGGACCCTTTATAATCTTATCAAATAGATAGGCAGAACTATCTCTAATCTCAATAAATGCTATATATTCAGGATTCTCAAGATCTACCCTCCCACCACCACTCTCTAATAAAAGTCTACCAACAATTTTCTCAACATCTTTACTAGTAAAACTATGAGTTCCAACTCTATGAACTCTTACAGCAAACTTCTTATCTCTGACTCTATCCCTAAAGAAATCTCTAGCCTTAAGAGAAAGATCCTCAAGATTCTCAAACTTTATGAGATAAGAGGGAGATACACTTACAATACCCATTACATAGGCACTTCTCTCAGCAATTTTCAATGCAATATCTTCTGAATCTACACAACATATCCATATCCTTCCATGTGATGAAAAAATCCTTAGCCTATGCCCTAGAGAACTTATAGCATCTTGTATATTATCAATAAGTTTGTTCTCCATTCTATGCCTACTTCTAGGACCCTTTAACGAAATTTCTCCATATCTTACAAGAACATTCCATTTACTATATATCATCACTATAGACCTTTACAACATATATCTACTCAAGCATTATATCTTTATAGATAAAATAATGAGAAAAAGCATTTTATACTCCCCTACTAATTTACACTAAATACACTAGGAAGCGACATAAAATTAATTATGATTAATAGAAGAGCTGAGATGATGAATGAGAATCCTATTACTACTCTAGATATTATTGATAAGAAGAGAGCAAAGTACCTTATAATACTATCTGCTCTAATAATAATCTCTGCACTAAATATAGGATGGAACTACTATGACCTAATGTGGTGGATATCATGGTATAAAATAGTTGAGAGTAATGGTATATCATCAATATTCTCTATATACAGATTATGCCAATTACCAACATGTAAAGCCCCATATCTCCCTCTAGCTATACTAATATTCCTACCCAGCTATGCAATTACAACCCTTCTCCCAGTACCATTTAGATTCATAGTTCTTAAAATAATACTAGTCCTTATTCCGGCATTAATTATCTACAACATTTTAAAAAAGAATAGAGGTAGTATTGTTGCATTACTTTGGCTTCTCTCACTACCATTTATACAAATACTATTTGTTTTACAATTTGATGTAATTATATCACTGCTAGTCCTACTAGCAACATACTTTTTTAGCAATCAAAAATATCATTTATCTGCAATAACCTTAGCATTATCATCATTAATAAAACATGTAACAGTTATTCTCCTCCCAATATATCTTATAACACTGTTAATTGATAAGAAATATAGAACTGTGCTAAAATACTTCCTAGTATATATGTTTGTAGTCCTCATAATTGTTCTTCCATTCTTTATCAACGATCCTATTAGCATGATTGAAGATGTTATACTATTTCATGGAGCTAGAGCTCCACAGGATCTATCAATATGGGCCATATTAACAGTTGTTCTTGAGACAAATATAGTGAAGAGTTTAGGGTATATAGATAATATATGGTTAATCCCCTTCACCATAGGATATATATTGCTAATAATATATTATACTCAGATACATAGATATAGAGATTCTAATAAAGACTATAGACATCTATACCTATGTATATCATTAGCACTATTAATGTTTATTACATTTAATAAAATTGGAAATCTTAACTATTTAGTTTGGATAGTCCCTTCAGCACTAATGGCACTTTCGGGAAAAAATCTTATCTCATTCTATAGATTAACAGCATTTATTGTTCTATTTGGCTCTATACCCTATTCTCTCATGCTAACATTCTTCCCCGCATCTATCGATGCACCAACATTATTAGCTGAAGATCTTAGTTATTGGAATGCAAGAGCTTTACTTGCCCAATCATTGAATTACTACATATTCTATGTATCAGTAATGGTAGATATATTATCGATATACCTATCAAACATTCTAACACCTCTAGAATTTGTAGACCACTTCTATTCTGCTGCTCTATCAATATATAAATACAAGGAATTGATAATGATTATAATTATAATTAATACACAAATAATGTTAACATTACTAATAATCCAGCTTCTAAAATATTTAAAGGATTAGCTCCACAACATCTTATTGTAAAAATATAGAGTATGAGATAATTTAAGGCGTTTAAATTGGCAATAAGAATAGGGGTTATTGGTACTGGAAGATGGGGTAAAAATCATGTTAGAGTATTAAAAGAGCTAGAAAGAGAGGGAATAGTAAAACTTACATCAGTATGCGATATAAGTAGAGATAGAGTAATGTCCATAGGAAATGAATATAATATAGAGATAAGAGAGACTGACTATACAAAAATTATTAGGTATGTAGATGCTGTAGTAATTGCTACACCTATAGATATTCTTGCAAATATTGCAAAGACAATGATTGAAAACAATATCCATGTTTTAATAGAAAAGCCTGTTGCCACAAATGCTAAAGATGCCTATGAAATACTACAATTATCACAGTCAAAGGGAGTTATAGCTATGCCTGGAATGATAATGCGCTTCAATCCAATAATCAATAAACTTAAAGATATATTAAATAGTGATGAACATAAAGTTAAGTATATAGTATTCCGACGATTATCTAGAAGACCCTTAGAACTAAGAAAATATCCTCTCACACTAGATTTAGCTGTTCATGATATAGATCTATGCCGATACCTCACAAATAGTAATATATCTACAATAATTTCCTCAACAATATTCAACACCCCCATTGATGATATAATATTAGCATCATTAAAGACTACAAAAAATATTGTATGTATACTAAATATAGATGGGGTTTCCCCCCATAAAGTAAGAGAAATAGATGTTGTAGGAGAGAATTCCCTCATAAGAGTTGATACTGATAAAAACCATATGAACATTTACCTTAATAATGAAGTTAAATCTATAGAAGTGCCATTTGAAGAACCTCTAAAGAATGAGGATAGAATGTTCATATTAAAAATAAGGGGAGTAGATGTTGATATACCTACAATGAATGATGCTATAGAATATCTAAAAATTGCTGAAAAAATAATTAGAGAATCAACCTACAACTCTATATAAATGAATTTATATCAAAGAAATACAGATGAATGTTATCTACATTAGAAAATCTATTCTATTTCACTCCACTCATATCCACAATGCTTACATCTGTAAACCTTTTCAATTACATCAGAGCTTTCAGCACTAGATCCATGCTTTCTCCAATAATAGACACCTCTATTACCACATTTAGGACATACTATTCTATCATCATATATAGCCATAGATGGTATTCCTATGACCTCTACATCTCTTTTCTCTATAGGCTTAATTATTGTAATTGACTTTCTAAAGACCTTTGTCTCATTAGATTTAAGTATCTTTATATATCCACATTTAGGACATTCCATTACTGGGACATTATCTCGTAATCTGGTAATCATAGTTGAACCACATTTGGGACAAAAATACGTAGTCTCATCCCTACAAAATACTTCCTATTCAATTTTATTTCTACAACAGTTATAAACTTTATCTACAGGAAACTACATTACTTATGTATAGAAGGTGCTATAGGTATTTAGTATATCAGCACTCAAGACCTCTATCACCAATCATATGTTCCGAGCTCATCATATCTATCTATATAGACTATTATTAAAAATCATACAAAGCTTATAATTCTTATAGTAGCTAAGATAGTTTAGTATCTGCATAATATATAGTTTAGAATTCAATTGGGATAATCATGAAATTCCTATCATTATATGAAGTTAGTCAGATAATAAATAGATGTGATGCCATTATAGAGGTTGTAGAAGCTAGAAATCCAATAAGTCTAATTGATACTAGGATTGAGAAAATTGCTAAAAGAATGGGTAAGGAGATTATATTAGTTCTCAGTAAAAGTGATTTAGTACCACGAAATATTTGTCTTGAATGGCAAGAATACTTTAGAGATAGAGGTATTGTTGCAATATGCTTTTCTACGGTGATTAAGAGTAGTATAAGTAGATTCAAAAGATTTTTAGTAGAGCATATTGAGAAAAGACCTGCTTATTACCTCCTAATAGGCTATCCTAAAGTTGGTAAATCCTCTATAATCAATGCTCTAAAAGGCTATAAATCAGCTCCTACAAGTCCTTATCCAGGTTCTCCAGGATATACAAAAGGTGTCCAACTCTATTTAATAACTCCAGGAATATATATTATCGATACCCCTGGTGTATTGCCCCCTATAACTAATGATATAGAGGTTACTATAAGAAGACAACCTATAGAAATGATTGAAAACCCTGTTAAAATTGCAATAACATTGATAGAGAGAATACTTTCATTTGATGTAAATACATTTAGAAATATATATAGAGTTCATTCAACAGAACCTATAGAGATTTTAAGAGAATTAGCATACAAAAAAGGCTGGCTTATGAAAAAGTATCGCGAACCTAATATAGATGAAGTTGCTAGAAATATAATTAGAGATTACTTAAACGGAAAAATACCTTTCTATACATCACCTAGAAGCATTTTAGATGATGTTAAAGTCTTTAAGCCTAAGTAATATTCTATTCATATATCTTTCCTCTAGACTATAGCTCTTCATTAATTTACTTATAATATCCTTACTTATTACTCTATCCTTGGAATATCTCTTCCTAACCTCGTAAACTATTCTTGAAATCTTATCATCAACACTCATATTAGAGATTATAGCGCTTTCTAAAGATTCTCCTAAAAATCTTACTCTCATTACAATATCTACTATCTTATTTAATTCATTAGGTACACCTATAGCACTTGATCCTAGTCTTATAGACTTACTCTTTATATCTAAATTGTTAAGAGCTAAAAGCATACTAGTTGCATAGGGTCTAGAGAATTTTCTATCCACAATTCCTCCAATAATAAAATAATCATTGGATAGTATATCCTGAGAAGTTAGTGCTTCATCTGCATAAGGATCTAATAGTACTGCTCTTTCTAATTCTATCGTCTTATAAAGAGAATCATCATAGCATATTCTTGCTAGGGTAGAAATCTTGTTTAGTAATGGATTAAAGTATAGTGGCATATTAACAATAGCTATATGTAAATCTGTTAACCATAGCCTAATAGTGTTAATAGCTAATACCAATTGTTTTACGAGAACCTTTAACTCCATATCGTGATGCAATTCAAAAAGACTAAGATCCACTATAATCAAAGGTTTCATAGGCATTATAAGCTTTAGATACCTCGCTATAGTCTCTGTTACATCATTAAAACACTCTTCATCTCTATCAATAACACAGTATTCAAATTCTCTAAAATTCTTTACTTCATATAATATTGTTACTCCATTAAAACTCCACATCGGATTCCCATAAACACTCTTTCTACATACTCTAACCTTATTTAGTAGTATAGCATTAGCTAAAACATGAAGCACCCTATCTCCTCCACCAACATTCTTTGTAATATATTTTTTAATTACCTTTCTACTCAAAACAATATGATCTATTCCTAGTATTTTTAGTGAATTCGAAAAACTTTTAGCAACTATATCTATACTCATACACTTATTAACATTACGAGCAGAGATAAATTAGCTTGTTGAAACAGCTTCCATATTGCCTACATTACTACCTGTAGTAAACGACTCTTCCTTTTCACCAACAACAATAGTAAATTTATTACCATTTAGTAAAGCACTAAGAATTTTCTCACCCTCTTTAGAAAGTCTATATAACCTATAGTTTCCACGCACATATACAACTTCTATCAAACCTAGAGCCTCAAGTATATGAAAAGCTGCTAAAACCTCATATCTAGGTAATCCTGTAGCTGATATAACATCACTAGGAGACGCTATCCTATCTTTTAAAGCACTTAAAATTGATCCCAATTTCTCCTTTGAGGACATCTATTTCACCTATTCTAAGTTAATTATGGTAGATAGACATATTTTAAATAAAGAGACATTTAAAAGAATTGAGAAGACAATATATAACACTAGATTATATAGGGACTCTATTGAAATATAGAGACATAAACATTATAGAATTTAGGAAAAGTATCTTAAGCCCATTAACAAGAGTAAAAACATATTCATTCCAGCCTAACAAAACATTAATATATCTAGATAACACTAACTCATTATTGGCACATCCCTATATTCAATACATAGATAGTGCTAATACCCTTATCTTCTCCCTAGCACCATTTACACTACAAAACAAAAACACTATAAGCCTATATAACATAGTACTTGATCAACTATCAAGCAATAGCATAGATATTGAATGTGATAGATGTAAAGCATTTTTACTCAACGGTAATTCTATTCTCATAGTTGATAATATAACTAAACAGCCATTAAAAATAGCTATAGGTTCGTATTCCAAGGGAATAGAAATACAAGATATAGATCCATCTATATCATTATCTCTTGAAGCTCTCTATCCATTCTATGAATTTAGCTATCTTACATCAAGTACAAATAACCTAATATATAAGGTAACCTTTAAACATGATTCTCTAGACATCAAAGAATTCATTAAATGTAAAAATATTAAGAATGCTGTTTATGGAAAAAACAAAGTAACGATATGTTCCAATGACCCTGACAACCTTCTACTAATAACTAATGGCATCTATAGCACTGAATATAGTATCCAAAAGAATACAGAGGATGTTAAACCTATAGACATTAAAATATTTACAAATAGCATCTATATAAAATTTGATACCATAGGCGGATTTATCTTCAAAAAAGATGGTGACATAACTAGAATAGGATTATCTAGAGAGTTTGAGCCCTTAGGAATATTCGAAGATGGTAACATCATTGGAATTACTCACGATACATTGTCTATTGTTAATATAGAGAAAAACTCTATTACTACTATTGCAAAAATTAATACAAATAATCTTATAGATTTATACATAGACGAATATAACAATAGAATATCAGCTACATATAAAGATCATATAACATTATTCGATATTAATGAGAAGCCCATTTTTATAGAGATACCATGTATAAAACCATTACATAGTATACCTATAGACAATTACTTGATAGTATTTCTACAAAATGAAATTAGAATCTATCTTATAGATAAAACTAGCAATAGAATATACTTTGAGCATATAGCAACACTACCAAGAAATTTAATTCATTGTACGGGTGTTTCGAGAACTAATATAATATGTATTGATCGTATTGGAAGATTTATTCTAGCTAATGTTGAAAAACTCATAAAGTTATTGAACTCTTTATCGAGTATTAAGATTATTAGAAGCCATCATTCTAATATCTCTACAGTATTAGCCCCGGACTACATGCCCATTACACCCATAAAATTTGGTTATCATCAAAACATTGACTATAAAGTTCATAGATTAGATAGCTTTAAGGCAATTATAATGATAAACCATGAAGAAACTAAGATTAAGGAAACTTCTATGGAAATAGATGGAGTCTTCAGCCACATAAATACCACTATAAAACTCGATGACAATACTAGAATTATTGATAGTTATAGAAACATAAAGATTTTACATAAAATCAATGTCATGAATACTGAATACCTATTCCTAGATCCTCCACTCAATAGCAATACCATAGTAATACCACTAGCAAATATAAGAGATGTGAAAGTTGTGAAACCATCTATCATCAAAATATCTAAAGATAGAAATAGCTTAAGATGTGTTGTAGCCATAGCAAAGGAGTTGAAAGGCGTTAGATTTGGTATGCTTATGGAGAATAGCGATAACAATAACATTACCGATATTAGCAATATTGTAAAAATGTTTTCCAATAGAATCTGCATAGAGAAATTAGATTTAATTGAAGCTAAAATCTTTTGTTCAAATTCTATACATACACTCAAATCTGGATGTATAGCTCTAGATAAGTGTCACAATCTCCTTGCAATACATCTAGTAATTCATATAGATGGAAATAGCATAGAAATCCCCCTACCTCTTGATAAATTTGTCAAAGCTAGAAATATCTATTATGAAGATAAACCAAGTTTAAATCTGTTACATACCAATGAATTTATAATAACTATACCTACGACATGTATATCTATAGACAATCCTATGATAATATTTGAAGAAAATTCAATAATATTTTCTATTAGACTGACAAATAAATGTAATAACATATACATAAACATATTAACATCAAAAAATAATTCCTATCTCTTATCACCACAAGAGTCTAAAGCTATCAATATTAAAATAGATATCAATACACTGATTAGAGGATATGAATATCTAGCAATAATAGAACCTGGAGGAAACAAAATTCTTTTATTTAACATCCCATTAGACTACATTATTGCTCTTAGTACTAAAACCGCTTTAAAAATGCTTAATCTTTTGGGACTTAAACATTGATCATAGATTACATAACTACACTTATATACAAATTCATCAACAGATTTTATACTAGAGCCTCTAATGTTAGATGCAATATTATAAAACCTGGTATATATAAATGTAGCAATGGAGAAAAAGAGCAAATCCTTGCTCTTTTCACCTTTACTAATAGTATGCATATAGAAGATCTAAGTAATGAAGATGTAGTATATATATTAAGGAAACTTCTGAATTCTCTATATATACAAGGCTGTAGAGTTTCCATATATACATCCCTAGAACCTGTGGATATAGAGAAATATTTATCTGAGTTAAATAGGAAACTACAAATGAAATTAATAGAACTTGAACTAGATAAAGCTAATACTAAGCTAAGAAGTGATGTTGAAAGAATTATTGAAACTAAACGTAAAATACTTAGGAATATACCTCCTATATCCATAGAAAACATTGTAGCACTAACATGTAAGACAGATAAGGAATACATACTCTTGAATGCTATTGAAAAAATACCCTCAGCATTGAAATCCGCATTTGGTATCAATACTAAACCAGTAATAGATATGTTCCTGGCATCATCAATAGCCAATTTTTGTACTACAAAAACATTTACCATCTAGAAAAATATTATTAGATTCTGCCATATATCTATATCCTCTATTAACTACAGACGGAGATATAGATAATAGAAATGAAAATTGTATATATCTAGGCATAAACCCTGAACTTGGAAACAGAATAACATGGTGTATTAACCAGACATTTACAGCACACGCCTTTATAGTAGGACCAAGTGGTTCAGGTAAAACAATTTCATTAGCAACTATAGCATCTAGATTCAACAATACATTCAGATCTAAAGTAATAGTGTTTGATATTAAAGATGAATATAGGTTTCTTCTAAAACTATTTAACTTAGAACATAAATATGTAGATCTATTAAAAACACCTATACCACTATGTTATTGTAATGAAGATAAAGATTCAACTGAAAAAAGAATAAATATGTTTATCAACATAGTCTCTAAGGCATACTCAATATCTCCTATGAATAGAAGATTCTTACGAGAGTATCTACATTATTTATGTAGTCATTGTTTACCAATAGAAACTCTATATGATATAGAGCATATTGATAGTTCATTAGGCGATGTTATAAACGATATAGCATCTAGTTTCGCTATATACACTGAAAAATCTTTTGATCCATTAATATATATGACGAATAATAACATCATATTTAATTTAAAATCCTTATTTCTAAGAAGTAGAGCTCTTAGTGCTATAACCATATTCTATATAATGACTCAATTATTATCAACTCAAAGTATAGCAGTAAATACCCCTCCAAGATATGTAATAATATTAGATGAACTATGGTATATAGTTCCTCATATTATCGATGACCTAATCAATATGTTATCAAGATACTCAAGAAGCTATGGAATATCAATACTTATGTCAACACAGAATATTGATGACATTAATCCATATACCGATGCTATTATAGGAAACTGTGGTATGATCTTAGCACTTTCATCACAGTCATATAGTTATTGGCTTAGAATCAGTAGATATTTAAATATATCGAAACGAATGATAGAAAAAGCATTGAAATTCTCTGACCAGGGTACTGGAATTATTAGGGTATATCCCTACTATACACCAAGTCTAATATATATAGATCCTTTGGAGAGTGATGCATAATATTAGATATTAAAATATACATTCATTAATTGATCATTATTTAGCCTAAAGCCTTAAGTTGTGTGTTGAAACAAAACAGATTCCTATTTCTACTTCTCTCTACCAAGATCTTCATATATCTCCTTAGGAGCGATTAGCCTAGCACCACGACTAGCTTCATGTCTCTTCTTAAGCTTTCTCTCCTTGTACTTCTTCCTCCATTTATGTTTATGTGTTTCCTTAAGTCCTCTTAGAGATATCAATCCTCTCATCTTTCTACCTGCAGATGTCTTTCCTCTAAAGACTCTCCCTCTCTGACTTGGGTGTGTTATCCAATTTAGGTCAGGATCATTTATTATTGCTGGATGATGTGGGTCTACTAGTATAACTTCATAGAATTTATAGAGACCATCCTCCCCAACATAATAACTGTTTAACACTTCAAGATTTCTATATTTTCTAGCTGCTCTTTCTTCTGCTATTAATCTAAGACTCTTCCTTGGGGCATGGCCATAAATACCCATTCTCTTTGGTCTTCTACCAGATCTTGGACGAGGCTTTCTAAGTCCTCCTTTTCTAACTCTTACTCTAACAACAATAATACCTGGTTTGGCTTTATATCCAAGTCTTCTAGCTCTATCTATTCTTGTTGGTTTCTCTATTCTAACAATTGATGGCTCTCTACGCCATTTAATCAATCTTTGCTTCATTAGTAATCCATGCTCACCTTCATATGGGCGTTTCCATAGGAGTGCCATATAGGCGTACATAGATTTAGCCATATCCTTCTCCTTAATATATCTTCACTTCTAGATACTTTCACTAAAATCTTAACAGATTTTAAGCTGTAATGAATATTCTTACTTAGGATAGGTGAAGAATTATAGCTCCTCCAAAAATAACAATAGGATTACTGGGTAAGACAAATGTGGGTAAGTCAACATTCTTTTCTGCAGCTACAATGATTCCCGTAAAAATTGAGAATAGACCTTTCGTAACACTAGAGCCACATGTAGGAATCTCCTATGTCAGAAAACGCTGTATTCATCCAGATCTAGGATTACCAAAATGCACTCCTGTAAATTCTCTGTGTATCAGAAATGAACGATTTATCCCTGTAACACTTGTTGACCTCCCTGGACTTGTTAAAGATGCACACAAGGGCAGAGGACTTGGTAATAAGTTCCTAGATGCAATAAGGCAAGCTGATGCCCTAATCCATGTTGTTGATGCCTCTGGTTCTACAGATGAAGATGGTAGAACTGTAAAGCCTGGGTTTAGAAATCCATTAGAGGATATCATAACTATAGAACATGAATACGAAGAGTGGATGTATACAATAATTTCACGTGATTGGCAAAGATTTGCAAGAGCTCTAGATACTATGAATCCTAGCGAAGTTGTAGAAGCTCTTGCACAAAGGTTATCAGGTTTATCGATCCGAAGAGAACATGTAGCTAAAGCTTTAGCTATTAGTAAACTTGAGAATACAAAACCTTCAAGTTGGAGAGAAGAAGAGCTTAGGCTTTTTATACATAGCTTAAGGGTTATAGCCAAACCAATAATTATAGCTGCTAATAAGATAGATATACCTGAAGCAAGAGACATATTGAAGGAGCTATATAGAGAACTAAGTGATAGAATAATAGTACCTGTAACATCTTTGGGAGAGCTTCTTCTAAGGAGATTAGTAGAGAAGGGAGCTATAGAATATCTACCTGGAGATAATACATTTATCATTAAGGATAGCTCTAAACTTACACAACAAGAGCTAAAGGCATTGTCAATAATTGAAGAAATATTTAAAATCTATGGTGGAACAGGTGTACAGAAGGCTATAAATGAAACTGTTTTCACAGGTCTTAATATGATTGCTGTATATCCTGTTGAAGATCCAAATACATATACAGATAAGAAAGGAAACATCTTACCTGATGTTTATCTTGTGCCCCAGGGAACTAAGGCTATAGATCTTGCATATATGGTTCATACAGATCTAGGTAAAGCTTTTCTATATGCTATAAATGTTAGAACAAAACAGAGGTTAGGAAAAGAATACATACTTAAAGATAATGATGTGATAAAGATTGTTGCAGCTACTTAATAGGTGATTAAAGTGAGAAGAGATATAGAGGTTACAGAGATAACTATAACAACGCATTGTCATGCCACAGAAGATATAGAGAAGGTGAAGAAGGCTTTTTTAAATGTAATTCCAAGAGAATTACATGGATCTACAAAGATAGATATTGAGGTTTTACACGGATATTATGGAAATCCTATCACCAAACTTAAATCGAGATTTAAAAATAATGAAGCTATACAAGTTCTAAAACATATATTATCACTACTTAGTAAATCCGATATTTCCTATATTTTATCATCTCTTGAATTAAGATATTATAAGAAAAGCAATAAGATCTATCTTAGATTGGATAAACAAGCGGCATACCTAGGTAGATTAGCATTATATGAAGGAGATGATGCTATAGTAGTAGAAATTTCCTTCTCGGTATTAAAATCATTAGAGGCTGTTAAAGAATACATAAATAGATTGTATATGGAGCTTCAAAATGTTGATAGATCTATTTCTAGCAGTTGATAATTGTAAAGAACTTTTAAAGTATTTAGCTATTGAAGATTCAGCATATATTATAGGGTTAAATAGAAATGTATTGGAATGTCTTATAGATCTACAGCCAAAGGATAGAGATATTGTCCTCATTCCAAGAGCTATTATGGAGATTTCCAATGAGAATTTAGATTATGTGTTAAAAAATACTAGGTATAGCATCCTAGGACTCATACCACAGGAGTTATCAGTTGCAAGAAGATTAGCAAAAATAAAAAGGACTCTTACTTTAGTTAATAATCCAAATAATATAAAGTTTATGAATGAAGAACAAGTAAACTTCATGGCTCAATCTCCCTCAAAGAAATTCATAGAGATACATCTTCTTGGATATATGAAATTGATAGTAAAGAGTAGTAGTACTGTTGAAAAACTACTTAATACTCTAGGTAATACTATTGAAAATGCACTTAAGCTAGATGTTGGTATAGTGGTGTCCTCTGCTAGTACCTATAAAGATTTAATACTTCCTATACATATGGATGTCTTTCTATATGCATTAGGTTTTACTAAGCGTGAAAGAAGATTAATTTTAGAGGTATATCCTATGGAACTTCTAGATATTTGGATGAAAAATGGAGTTGATTAATATGCTAATGGACTTACTTCCACTGATTCTCTCCATAGTAGCTATAGCTATTGCCATCATATCTATAGTAACAATCAGATATATTTATAGATATTTGTACAACCTTTTAGAGGAATTAGATATCTCTACAATCATTTCGAGGAAGAAGAGTAAAAGAGTTAAGAGGTATATTGCGATAAAAATTTTGTGTCCTGAGGAAACAGATATTGTTACCTATATTAAATCTCTCTCAAGAGATATCAATGAATTATTAGGACCTATAGGAAGAATTAGGTGTGGAGTTACATTAATATCTTTTAGAGCTGATAAGAGGAGAGCTATATTAAGGGTAGTGGGTTATAGTGAGTGTGTTAAACATGTTCTTCTAATATTATCAATACAACATCTATTAAAAAATCAATGCATTGCTATTCCCATTAAAACTTCAGGGCTTTTGACAAGGATTAGAAAATTTGTTGGGTATAAGTAGATAGTAATCTATTTAGAGGGTCTTATTTCTAATTTATCAATCAATTCATTGAGTAGCTTCAATGCCTTAAAATAGTTCTCTTTACCCATATCTGTTAGCCTATATAATGTCTCTCCACCAATATTCTCCCTTTTCAGTAACCCTTCGGAGGTCATCCCATAAATAACCCTATATACAGTTATTGTAGAGGGTTTAAATCTAAATCTTTCTTCAATTTCCTTCTTAATATCATATGCTTTAAGTGGTTCATTTTCCAGTAGTACTCTTGCTATATATAGCCATAATACCTCTATGGTAATCTTTCTTTTTAGTCTTCTTAGAGCTCTTGAACTCATTTTTCTACACAAATCCTTTAGATCTAAATATAAAGACTTATATATTTCTCTGGAGAAATATTTCTGGGTGTAAATATGATTAGAATTGGAATTATTGGTGTAGGAAATATAGCATCAATGTTAATACAATCTATAGAATATTATAAGAATAATCATGGCATCCCCGGAATAATACATGAGATAATTGGCGGCTATAAGGTAGGAGATTTGGATGTGGTCTATGCTATTGATATATCAAGGGAAAAGGTAGGTAAGGATATTTCTGAAGCAATATTTGCAAGACCTAACATTACACCAAAATTTGTTGAAATGGATAAGAAAGGTGTTATAGTTAGAATGGGTAGGATTTTAGATGGTGTAGCAGACCATATGATCGAAGATTTTATGCCTGCTAATGAAAAAGAGCCATCGATAGAAGAGCTTGTGAATGAACTTAGAGATGCTAAAGTTGATGTGTTAATAAACTTGTTACCTGTAGGAAGTGCACAAGCCTCTAGATTCTATGCTAAGGTTGCCGCTATGGCAGGTGTAGCATTTATTAACTCTATACCAGAATTCATAGCCAGTGATAAGGAGTATTGTAAGCTTTTCGAAGAAAATTCATCGCTTATCCTAGGAGATGATATTAAAGGTCAACTAGGTTCAACTATTGTTCATAGAACTCTGGCAAGCCTAATATCTATGAGAGGTGGTGAGATTGTAGAATCATATCAATTAAATATTGGTGGAAATACAGACTTTAAGAATATGGTTGATATCTCTAGACTTACAAGTAAGAAGATAAGTAAGACTATGGCCGTGGCATCTACACAGCCAAGTCCAGAGGAAATAGCAGAAAAGATTTTTGCAGGTCCCAGTGGATATATTCCATTTCTTGGAAATACAAAGGTATCATATATCTATATAAAAGCTAAGATGTTCATGGGACTACCTGTAACAATAGATCTAAAGTTAACAGTAGATGATAAGGCTATGGCTACACCAATACTCATAGATGCTATAAGAATTGCAAAGGTATTAAAGGATAGAGGTATCTATGGTTGTCCTGATTGGGCTTCTGCACCCTACTTTAAACATCCTCCAAGGCAGGCTAAAAGCGATGAAGAAGCATTGCTAAGGCTATATATGAAACTTGAAAATCTTGGCATAGAGATCTATCCAAAACGTTTACCAATACTAGACCTACTATCATTAAAGCTATAACGATATTCTATAGCTCCAAATATATTCTAATTAATTATATTAAGCATTGCAACAATATATGATGAACCACTATATTTTGTGCTTATTATTCCTCTAACAATAAATAATTCTAAGAGATGATGAAGCCGCTCCAATCATTGCAAGAACTGTGATGAACCTGCGACGAACTGATTCTTGAACAGTCTCCCAACTTCCCTAGCTATGGCACTATATGTTTATTAGAGAGGAGCTTAATGTAAAAACAAAGTGTTTAGTAAGATAATAGATCTTGGATAAGAAAAAGATTGTGTAAAATATATGAGGTTGGAGTAGACTAGCTAGTTTATAAAATCTATTCTATAGATATAGGATGGTAATGTACCGTGAATAATCTTTATCTTGTTTACGACTATATCTGATATGCTATCAATAACTCTTTGTGTTACTCTTATAGCTGATGTTATAAATACAGCTCTTCTAAAGTTACTATCCTTGAGTATCTGTAATAGTTTTAGATATAGATCAAAAAGCTTACCAGGCTTCATTCTATGTCCATATGGAGGATTAAATATAGCTAAATCTATCTGTACACCAAATTCATGTTCAATTGATTTTATTATCGGTATTACTTCTAATGCATTCCTAGAGATAAATAGTGTTATATCGTCTACTCCCATATTCTTAGCATTTATAATAGCTCCCTCTACAAACTTAGGATTGATGTCTATCCCTATATACCTTCTATCAACATCAATATTAGGTCTATCTCTACATAATCTCTTAATATGTTCCACTACTTCAGCATGTATTCTTTCAAGAACCTTTATATTTATAGCATTAATATTGATACAAGGAACCTCTACCCCTTTAGCAATTAACGCTGCCTCTATTGGTATAGTTCCACTGCCACACATAGGATCAACAATACCAATTTCAGGTCGCCATTCTGCATATCTAAGCATAGCCGCTGCTATAGATGATTTGAGAGAAGCTGGATGATAAAACAATCTATTTCTTATATGTAGAGATCTTCTAGTAAGTGCTAAACCCACTAAGAGTCTATCATTGTTTAACTCAGTATATATCTCGATATCTGGATTATCTAGATTCACCTTTAGCCTAACTCCTCTAGAAGCCATATAGCTATCTATAACAGCTTGACCAGCAACTCTAGCAATATCTATACTTGTAAATGTGTGTTGCCCTATCCTTTCTGATCTAATAGCAAAACTTTCATGAGGATATATAGTATGTGAAAAGTCTATAGATCTAATAACATTATAGATCTTGTCAAGAGAATCAATATTGTTGGAGATGAATAGAAGAAGATATATATTATTAACTATCCTAGATCTAAATACATTTGCAATTCTATCATTAGAAATTGTTATAAAGACTCTACCAGGAAACATATAGTAATTATCAATATCTACAAGACTAGATATTTCATCAAGAAGCAACGTCTCTAAACCTGTATCACATGTTAATAGCAATGTTACTTTGTCAGACAGCCACCGCCACCTCATCACTCGGGAGCGGTCGGGATTAACATCATCCACATCAATATCTCAAATCTGTAATAGTGCGGGGGGTGGGATTTGAACCCACGCAGGCCTTCGCCAGCGGGTCTTAAGCCCGCCCCCTTTGACCTAGCTCGGGCACCCCCGCACACTAATATCTTTAATGTCTCTCTGTATCTCTGAGTTTATAAGTATTGTGAAGAAGGTTTATGAGTTTTATTAGCCATTAACATTTTATAACACTTCTCGATAATTATTAAATTTCAAAGTACTCCCTCCCAATAATAAATAATAGGAATTCCTAAATCTGTACTTTGAATTTTGTTGAATACATAGGTATATGAAGAAGTATAGATAAAGTGGAGAAAATATAGAGACACTAAATTTCGTAATGTCTATGTCTACAAAAACTAAGAATGTTGTTAAGACTTCATACCTATACCTTTGTATTCTATGTAATTAGATACTAAAAGAATGCTGAAATACATGGGCCCGGGGGGATTTGAACCCCCGACCTCCCGGTTATCAGCCGGGCGCTCTGCCAGACTGAGCTACGGGCCCAGCTCTATATCTCTTAGAGCTCTAGTAATAAATCTTTTTGTTTATGCTCAGTTCTACAATGGTTCATCATTTATCAGGCCGCCCATCGTTCAGCATAGCTATATCATATTGAGCTTTAAGACTTTATATTTTATTATTAAAATTTACGCAGTACCATTTTGTATAGATACAGGTTAGTTCTAGAATGGTATCTATAGTTAAGGTATATGAATTTGAGATTAAGGAGAACTTATACTATTGGCGTGAAGGTCATACATGGGCTAAAATTGAATGACCTGATAGAGCTAGCCTAGATGATGTGGATGCTAAGGTAGCGGATCAAATAGTATTCATTAAGGCTAAGGCCAAAGAGATCCAAAGTTGAACAAGGTGATGTACTAGGTGTGTTAGAATCTTCTAAATGGGTTGGAGCCATAGAATTTCCAATTAATGGTAAGAAGGTTAATGGACGATTAAGAAGTTTGCCTAGATAAAGCATCTATCCCTAGCTCTAGGATTCTGAAACTTGAAACGTTTTCAGACATAAATTTCACCAAGGATTAGCTTCTATGTATTCTGTTATTAAGTACATTGTTAATATTGAATAGATATAAGCTATAAGTTACTTCCTATGAACACAATATTATTTCTTCTCCTTTTTAACCCATCTCAATAATGAATGATGTTTCATTATTCTCTCTGTATCTAGACCAGCTCTAGATGTTGTTAAATCTTTAGTTTTTTCTAGATTCTGTTCCATATCTTCAAATTGTATTACCTCTTTAACTACTTTCTCTATAAACCCATCTCTCACAGGTTCATATACATGTTTATAGAACTTCTGTGGATCAATAAGAATAGTTTTAGGATATCTACTTACATATTTAATTGCCGCCTCCCACGCTAATTCAAATGGTATTATATTCTCAATTTTTCTAACAACATTTTTATCAAAATCCTCTTCTGTTTGTTCCTTTCCTCCAATCATAAATAATCCCCTCTCAGATACTTCAACACCATCCCTTACTGGAAGCTCTTTATACTTTTCATCTAAAGCTTTCTTAATAGACTCTTTTGCTATAGACTCATTAAGCTGATTTAGCAGTGATACTATATCTCCTTCCTCATCAATCTCCAAATGCCTTCTCTTAGAACTTGCATAAAATCTTCCATAATGCTTTAGATATGCATAGAATATTGCTCTATTAAGACCAAAGCTCTTTGCCTTCACGATATCACCTGTAAGCAAATAGTATCTAACTGCTTGTAGAAGCGCCATAACCTGAAATCTAGGTATATCGCTTTCAAAATCTCTTAAAATGGTTCCTCTAATTCCTATATACGTTCTATCAAGTTTCTTCTCCTTTATTAGTTCAATAGCTTTCTTCACAAGATTTTCTGCTTCACCCTCTTCATATCTTTTCCATGCATCAGAAGTTCTAAAGCTATCTATCTGTATCCAAGATAGATCGAAGTTATCTATATCCCTAGGATCTATAACTATAGCTACAACATCATGCCTTCTATGGAGAGACAGTGGCACAGTAAAGACTCTCTTCATATCAATTAGGTTCTCAACCTTTAAAATACCTCCAGACTCTCTATGAAGTCTCTCAAGATCTTCTCTCACCTTCCTAACAACATATTCTACAACTGCATATGCTATATCAATAGGGCTATAATCACTAAATATCTCTCTAGGAAATGCCTTTTCATGTATTCTAACATGAATACCCTCTCCACTCCAAACAAAATATACTGATTTCATTATTCCCTCATCCTCTAAAACTCTATATATAGTTTTAGCAGCTTCAATAGCATATTTCCATGTATCTAGAGAAGCATCTATATCCCAAAAAGGTGTTACACCAACTACATTTTGAACACTATCTAATTTCTCAATGCTACTTAAATCATTATATATGTTTATAGATGCATAAAATGTTCTCACATTTAGATTTCTATACTTATATACATAGAGATAAACATCATCCTTAGAAGCTATTGAAAGAGGTTTCCCAGCTGAGTACCTAATAAATATTCTATCGTTTACAATACTTCCTTCAATAGCTACCCATCTACCTATACAAAACTCCCATATAGCCTCCTGAACTTCTCTACGACTATAATGCTTATATACTACACTCATAAACTATCTATAGATATTATAATAGTAGAAAGCTTTATAACGTTACACATATATAGCATAAAGACAATATATAATAATAAGATGATGAAAAGAATCCGGGATTGATAAATGATATGCCTAGACCATTCTGACCTATTGAATTCATTATATAGGATATTTCATTCCTCTAGAGATAGTGAAATATTTGGATGGAAACTCCATTCAACGAGAAGTATATCAAAATCTCTAACAATATAAGACTTAACTTTATCATAATCAAAACTATCTGATATTAAAACCTGGTTCAACATCAAAGTATACAAAGATCTCATATTTATTATCATGTCTATGGAGCGGCAAAGATTCCTCACGAATATGAGCCCAAAATATGTAACCTAATCATAATTCTATCTGAGGAATTTCCTCTCACATCAATATGTAGGACTCTCTAATCTATGTAATTAGTGTAGAGGCTAGAGTTTGCCTGGCTACTAGAAACGCCTTATCATCAATCTGTAGTACTATAATAGCTTTCGTATTTTGTAAATAGATCCGCCTTAACAAGCTCTTCCTTAGAGATTTAAATGTTTTATAAAATAATGTCATTATCTAAATCAAATATTTTATACAATTTATCTACCATCTAGCTAACGATATTTAGTGAGCATCGCTAAGCACTCAATTATAATTTTAGATTTAGTAGTATCCTTGATTTATTTATATATAATTATGACATAGATCTTGACTACTATTTGTTAAGTAAATGTCTTAATATTGTTGTATATAGCTGAAATTGTGCAAGATCCTCAAGTGTTTCTGCAATTGTTTCTGCTTCGTATATATTTTTCCCTAATGCTACAACTCCATGCTTTCTCAGAATGACTACATTAATACCGCTTGATACTGATTCAGCAACATATTTAGCTAGTTCTTCACTACCTGGTTCAGCTTCTGGTACATAGGCTATTCCCTTGATATAGTATTTAGCTTCTATCAATAGGCTTGGATCTAACTTAATATCGAGAGAATCGAGTATGAGAACAGCAGGGTTGTGAGAATGTATAACAGCTTGTACATCTGGTCTAGCTCTATATATAGCTACATGGAATCGCCACTCAGTAGAAGGTTTATGATGCCCCTCAACAATATTTCCATTCAAATCCATCTTAACAAGATCATCTCTCTTAAGCTCAGCTTTATGTAAACCTGATGGTGTTATCCATATATAATTTGTTTTAGGTACACGAACACTTACATTACCTGATAGAGCTGATACAAGATTACGTCTATGGAGATTCCTCATGACATTTATAATATCCTGCTTAATTAAATCTTCAATATCATAGATATCTCTAACTTCCACTACACTCACAATAGCTAACACCTAAATCTAAATAACATTATCAGGTATATAAATAATGCTGTTGACAATACATAAAAATGGTTATATCCATATAAAACTAACAATAATAGTAATCCTAAAAAGAAATTATCAATAGTATATGAACCTCTATCTAGGGAGGAAATACAAGACAATAATCCATTAGAGTATCAGAAATATTCTTCTTATAAAGGATGTATGTTAGCAACATAATCTCTAATCCTATGCCGAAAGTATATTGTACTAAGAAATATTTTGAAATTTAATTGCTTGGCGCCGGGGGCGGGATTTGAACCCGCGCGGGGTGTTCCCCCACCGGCTTAGCAGGCCGGCGCCCTACCAGGCTAGGCGACCCCGGCTCAGTTTTGTTTCTAACTGTCTAGAGATATTAGATTTTGTGTGGAGTATTATAAAGTTTTGTTTTAATTATAAATTGTGTTGTGAGATGTTTCTTAGTTTTTTAATAGTATTTCTGGATGAGATTAGTATTGCAAGTGTTCTCTATGAGGATAGATGTTGGTAGAGCTCCTCCAGGAACTATCGATGAGGATCCTAGGATTGTTGTTGAGAGATTTCTAACTGTTTTAGAGGCATCTGGTGCTGATGAGAAGACTGTTAAGAGTTATAGAGCTGCATTAAATGATTTCTTTTCTTTTATTGGCTGGAAGCCTATAAGGAGTATAACTATTGATGATGTCTATAGATGGAGAGCTGAGAGACTTAGGAAGGGTTTTCCTAATGCTAAGTATAATGATAGAAGGTCTAGAGAATCAACTATGTATTACTATATGCTATTCTTAAGAAGATTCTTTAGATGGCTAGGTCTAGATATTGAGATTCCAGGTGTTAGAAGACCGAGAAGGAGAGAGATACAGACTCTAAAACCTGAAGAAATATCGCGTTTATTTAACGCTTCTAGAGATCTTATGGATCTTCTTATCCTTTCCCTACTACTAGAAACAGGTCTTAGGGCAGAGGAGGCATTGAGTATTACCTATGGAGATATAGATCTACACAATAGAGAGATAAGGGTTAGAAATGCAAAATATGGTGAAGAAAGAATAGTGTTTATTGGAGATTTAACACTACAGGTTTTATCTACAATAACCTCAATAAAACCTGTAGCACCAGATGAAAGAGTTATTCCTATTAGCTATAGCGGACTATATAAAAGGTTGAAGAGTCTTGCAAAAAGAGCTGGCATAGATCCACAGAAGGTAAGACCACACATATTAAGACATACCTTTGCTACAGAAGCATTAAAGAAAGGTCTTAACATAGCCTATCTACAGAAGATCCTAGGGCATAGAGATCTAAAAACAACAGAGATTTATCTACATTTACTTAGAGAGGATGTAAAGGATCAATACCTAAAATCATTTAGAAGCATACTTGGCAATCTATTCATTTCACCAAAGTACCATCAACCCCCACACTATATTCCCAATGCATTAGCATCAGTATCTTGGAACGCTGTCAATAGTAAGATAGTATCAAGCGATGTAGATACTATCTTACCGCAGTGCCCCTCATGTGGTTCCTCAGTCCCTTCAAATGCTAGATTTTGTCCCTATTGTGGTCAAAGACTTAGATAGGATGTTTGTTATAAATTCACTCTATTTCCTCTCCATCAAATTCTTCAATTCCTAAGAGTCTATACCGTCCCTCATCATCTATAATAACAACTCCTTCATCCATCATCCTTATTAAACATCGCCTTATCTTATCCTCACTTGCTATACCAGCTAACCTAGCGTGCATCTCTTTTAGAGTTTTAGGACCTGTTCTAAGCATATTTAATACTATTTCTCTTAGTTCATCTTCATTAGGAGCTGTTATCACCAAAATCTCCGGATCTTCATATATTACTCTAAGACCTAGATCTTCATCAAGATTCTTATTCTCTGTATCTATTCGCTCAATTTTCTCCATATTTATCTTCTTAGACATGGGATGCACCCACATCCCATGACAGTGAATCTTCATAGGCTTTATTTCATCTATTTGTAGGGTCTTTCTATACCAATTTCTCTCCTAGCTTAAAAGGTTTTGCATAACTAATGAATGTGTATATTTATATAGCATAAAACACATCATGTATATAGTGAAGTGTATGCCATGTCCATGGTATTTCCATGGTGTGTGTACCTCTCCTAAGCTACCAGATCCTACAGAGGATGTTGTAGCTGTAGAAAGATGTACATCTGAGACTGCCTATAGGGGATGTAGTCTTTTTGTAGAGCCTAGCAATAGGATTACTAAGAAGGCTAGTCCTAAGAAGGAAAGATTAAAAATATATGCACCTATACACGCTATTCCACAGGGTACAGGTATTGAGTGTCCATATGGAGAGATTGTAAATATAGAAAATGGTTATTCCATAGCAATTTGCAAGATCCTTGAAAGACCATTGACAAAATATGAGCTTCCATTATGTAATAAGTATTGGCGGGAGTGTCCATATAGAGCTATAACACCTATATAGCTAGCTCTGATGAATAGCATATCTAGAGATAGCAGCTATACATCCAAATGTATCTTTAAACCACTGATATTCATCTAAAGATTCAGGAATGATGATCATTTTTGCACCCCTCTCCATAGCTATTTTCTCTAATCTATCGAAATCAGGATGATCCTCACATATTAATATCTTTTCAATTGCGCCATTATTGAGTAATTCCTCTATATCCTTTAAGCCATATACTGCATATCCATCATCCTTAGCAATATGATACTTAAATTCTTCTATAGCCTCCATAGACTCAACAAATCTCTGTTTAACTAAAATGTCCTTTGCCTTAATTACAACTTCCTTAAGTCCTACAATACCTTGGTAAGCAACATCTATAGTCTCACTTATGATGAGTTTTCTGATTCTATAATCAAGATTATCTGCCTCTTTAAGGAAATCCTGTTTTGCATATCCAGGACCAGCAACTATTACTCCCTTTAGCTTTCCTTCTTCTATCAATGGAACGAAATAGCTATTAACCTTTTCAGCTACATGTTTATAGAATTCCTCGACCATCTGCTCTATTATTCTATCAAACCTCCTCTGACTTTGTCCTCCCTTATGATGTTTTCCAGGTATATACCATTCTATCTCATCTAGAACAACTATTCCTGAAGGTTTTAAAATACCTATTGTTGCTTCATCTCTCTCTATAATTATTATGCCATAGACATCTGATTCCTCAACCATAGGAACTAGAAATTCTGTATGGAATTCCTTATCAGTTCTATAGAAGTATACAGGTACAGGATCTGGTGGTGAAAACACTATAGCTATATTCTCCCCTGTATCATCATTGATCCCTGCAAACACCACTAATCCATTCTTGGGATTTTCACGTATCTTCGATAATCTATCTATAGCTGCTGTTAAAGCCCACTGAACAGCATCCCTTGTCCTCTTAAGCTTGATATTCTCTGTAATAGCTAGCTCCTGCCTAAGTAGACTAACAACATCGCTTATTGGTCTTCCTGGAGGTATATATAAACTGAGCAATGTAGTTGCATGAGCTTTCCACTTCTTCAACTCCTTTATAAGTTGCTTAAGAGTTCTTCTATCTATTGATAACTTCTCCTCATGAATGCTAAACAGACATCCCTTTACACCTAGCTCTAATAATATATATATCTATAGTAAGATGCTTATAAGCTTAGGGTATATATGCACAGTGCTGTGTGATAAAAAGAAGGCTTTGTATACTAATATCCTGTGTAGAATGTATGCCTAGCAATTCTATCAATATATTGAACGATGAAGAATCAGAGATTTCTATAAGTAATAAACATCGAGAAACAGAATTTTTGGAGATACCAAATAGTATTGAGAAGAATGACACATATACAAATATTGATGTTAAGGGACCTAGATCTAGAATTGTAAATGCAATCCTATTACTTCTCTATATGAGACCTATGAAGAGCTCTGAAATAGCTAGTATAATTGGTAAAAATACAAAGCTTGTTAGTAGTTACTTAAGTTATTGGAAGGTTAGAGGTTATGTTGTATATAGAGCTGGATACTGGAGTTTAACGAAGAGTGGGGAGGAATATGTAAAGATATTTCTAGAATCTCTTGGTATACCTGTACTCTCACCCAGAGATGTGGTCCAGTTAGCCCAGAAACTAACAAGAGAACAGGATCTATCAACAATAAACAACTGGATTCTAGCTCAAAGATCTCAGGAAGAGACAGAAATACAGTCTTTCACTGGCAGACAAACAGAATCTTATGTGGGTAAACAAGAACCTAAACCCACATCAGAAGAGATTAACAGAAAGGCTATTGAATGTGCATCAAAAATCCTGAGATCAAAAGATCTCCTAGAAGATGAAATGACAGTTCTTAGCTATCTAATAAAACATTATGTTGAATGGAACAGTACATATGTATATCTGGATCAAATATCTGAAGAACTTCATTATCCAAATAACGAATTAGTATCAATCCTAAGAAAGCTTCAGACAAAGAAATTGATATATCTATATACAGATAGACGTTTTGGTATAAGGGTTGGATTGGGTAGGACATTTAAGCAGTTACTAGATAGCTGTACATCAAAGAATATTCATAAGTAGATCTACTACTTCTACAACTATGAATTAAGTTGCTTCTTGTTTACCAATACTAATTTTAATGATGTTGTCTTTATACAAACCAATTAAATATTACGAATATAGGATTCTCACTTTCTATACCCTTGTTGTAGTTGTAGTAGTTATACTACTAGTAATATTGATAGAGGTTATCTTTCCATCCATATTCTCCAATTAGAGGTACAAAGATACATGGTATAGAGTCTCTTATGCGTATCCTTCCCTTTTCATCTTTAGTTACTATTTGTAGAATCTGCTCCCAGCGATCGCCTACAGGTATAACCATTTTGCCCATAGGCTTTAGCTGTCTTAGCAATGGCTCAGGAATCTTTGGTGATGCTGCTGTTACTATTATTCTATCAAATGGTGCAAAAGGCTCTAGACCTAGAGTCCCATCGCCTATGGCTATGGTTATGAAATCTAGTAGTTCTGGTTTTGCTTTAGCTATATTTATCAAAGCTCTTTTTGCCAATCCTGCTATTCGTTCAATCGTATATACATGTCCCCTAGGATCTTTTGAAACTATATATGCAAGTATAGCTGCTTGATAGCCAGAACCTGTACCTATCTCTAGAACCCTATTACCAGGTTCTACAGATAGTTCTTCAGTCATTATAGCAACCATATGGGGAGCACTAATGGTTTGTCCAAAGCCTATTGGGAGAGGTGTATCTTGATATGCATATTCCTTTAGATGTTCAGGTACAAATTGCTCTCTTGGAATAGCTAGAAATGCTTCTTCAACATCTTTACTCCTTATTACCCCCTCCCTCTTAAGATATTCTACAAGCATTTTTCTCTGATATTCATAGCTCATTTGATCCTAAGCCTTTCTACATCTATATTTCTTCTGAAATAAGATAATTAGCTACACAAAATATATTCTTTATGAGGTCTAGATAATGGTTATCATATCTAAAGAATATCTTGAGGCAAGAGGGCATCCAATGATAAGAGCATTACATACAACAACATTTGAAATAACAAAGGATAGTGATATAGGTCCTAGGGGAGATTGTATAATAGGTGTAAAACTAGATAGAGGTGTAGGAGAATTAGATGAAAAATTCAAAAATATTCTTAGAAAGGATTTTTCAATAGTATTGATAGCTCTATATACAGAGGATAACATAGGTGATATTGTTATAGCTACAGGTAGTTCAAAGCTATTGCTAAGCGATAATAGAAGAATTGTTGTTAGAAAGAGTAGTTTCATAGGTCCAGAGACTCTTGCCATAAGAGCGAATAAAGCTGCTAGAGATATAAATAGAGAATTTATAAAGAGAATTCAAGATACATCAATAAAAATTTATATAGAGCTATATGCAATTGATCTAGAGGATTCTATTAATCCAAGGCTAAATATGTTATTAAAACTTATGTAGAGCTATGTTTTCTATAACAATCCTATAGATATATCTTCTTGGTGCATAATCTAATACCTTCCTATAGCTAGATATCACTCCTTTAGCTCTACATTCATATAATTCTCTATTCACCATATCTATAGCCTCATTAACATTTTTAGATATGATGTATAGATATATCTTTCCAGAGCTTTTTACAACCTCTAGTGCACTACATATCAATTTGTATGCATGGTGTGGAAGGTTCATAATTATGGCATCGAATTTTCCTATAAATCCTCTATTCTCTATAAAGTTAATACTGTCTATTTCGAGAATATCTATATATCCTTTAAGTCTATTCATCTCTATGCTTTCTCTTAGAAGCTTCAAAGCATCTCTATTAATATCACATGCAACTATATAGCTATTACTTATCTTTGCTATATGGAGAGCAAAAGGTCCTACACCTGTAAAAAGATCGAGAATAGATCTAGCGTAACTTAGCTCTTTAGCGACAAGGCTATGCTCTGTTGATAGAGATGGATTAAAATATGTTTTTGCAATATCTACAGCAATTAATATTCCATGCTCTTTATGAATAGTCTTTGTCTTTTCTTCACCACCTATAAACACTATATTCCTTACTCTATGCATACCCTCGACAATACCCTTGGCATAGATCGTTCTAACACTAGGATTGAGTTTTATTACAGCCTCTGTTATTGCTTCTCTATATCTCTCTAGAAGATCTCTACAATAAACTTCGATTAGAGCTATATCTCCAATAATATCTATAGATGACGATATACATTCACCTATATCCCTACTACCAACAATATTTTCAAGCATTTTTCTAAGATCTATACCATGTATAATCTCTCTATATTTATATTCAAAACAATGTTTTGAAATATTTAGTGTTGCTCCTTGACTATCTATACATTTAAGAATAATATCATCGCTATATATAGGAATTACTACAGAGTCGTTAATATGTTTTATCTTTAGCTCCTTCCTAAGAGCTTTACACCTCTTTAAAATACCTAGAATTTCATTGGCTCTCCTCCTATCTATTACAATAGCATTACTCTCTATACACATTTCCATCGTTATCCATCTCGCCTTATACATCAATTTATATTCTGACTTTCGTTATTATCTTTGTACTCGGTGTTTTTATAATGATAAAGACCATTGGCGTAGTGGTAAAGCATGGAAGTACTACAGGTTATGAAATTGCTAGAAAGGTACTTGAATATGGTTCAAATGTTCTAGGCCTAGAGATGTTGTTAGAGGAGGAAATATCTGTTGATATTAATTGGAGAAATACCTTTAGTCTTGGTAGAGATAGGGTGGATATCATTATGGTTATAGGTGGTGATGGAACTCTCTTTAGAACTCTTCATAGACTTGGTGAAGATGTTGTACCTATAATGACTGTTAAGGCTGGTAGAAGAGGGTTTCTACTCGATGTATATCCGGAGGAGGTTTTTGATAGACTTAGAGATCTTGTTGAGGGTAGATATAGATTGGTTGAATATATGAGGCTTGAAACATCTATTGAGGGTAGATATACAAGAGCTTTACCTTTAGCTATAAACGATGTTGTTATAATTAATTGGCCATCTCTAAGAACAAAGATTATTAGAATTAGAATAAATGTTGATGGTGAGGAGCTCTATAGAGTCGAAGGCGATGGTATTATTATAGCTACACCCCTAGGCTCTTCAGGTTATGCTCTAGCTGCAGGAGGTCCACTAATAGATATAGATCTTGAGGCAATATCACTAGTGCCTATAGCATCAATACAGTTTAATACTAAGCCTGTTGTCCTAGCACCATCTAGAAGGATAGAGATTGAGATTCTTAGTGAAAGCGGTCCTGTTGCATGTATTGTTGATGGACAGAGTATAGAGACTGTTTATCCAGGTGAAATTATAAGGATTGGTAGAGCTAGGAGTAAGGTACCTATAATAAGGTTTAGATATGTGAATAGCTATGCAAGGCTCAAATACATTGAGTAGATCTATATGTAACAAAGTTCTTGTTTTAGATACAGCAGCATTTCTAGCAGCACTTCCTCTCCATATATATGGATACAAAATGTATACAACTCCAAGTGTCATAAATGAGGTTAGAGATAGTGAGAGTGTTACAAGATTAGAGATCTCCATCGATATAGATAGGATAGAGATTGTATCACCTAGTACTAGAAGTATATCACGTGCAGTAGAGATATCTAAGAGACTGGGGCTCTACAACCTTTTATCTAAAACTGATATAGAGGTTATAGCTTTAGCTCTTGAGCTTAGGGAACAAGGTCTTAAACCTGTAGTCCTTACAGATGACTACGATATACAGATTTTACTAAGATCTATAGGAATAGAATTCAGATCTGTAAAGACTATGGGTATAAAAGACTAGCATTTTCTCTTAATCTTGGCAATAAAATAACCTGTAGTATCATGTATATGTGGATGAAATCTTGTGTATAGCTCTCTATTATCTCCAAAAACACCTCTCGAACCTCTTGATATATTTGTATCTATAACATCGAAACATCTATTCTCATTGATAAACCTCTCTATCACATCCTCATTCTCCTCAACTGTAACTGTACATGTTGAATAGACAATAATTCCACCAATCTTCACAATTATTGAAGCTGATTTAAGAAACTGTATCTGGTATCTAGATGCCGATACAATATCGCTATAACTTTTCCTATCATATATCTTTGGTCTAACTCCTAGAGCACTACATGGAGGGTCTATGAGGATCTTATCTGCTTTAATCCATGGAAAATCTATGTGTAGATATCTAGAATCTGCTCTCCATATCTCTACAAGCTGTCTATATCCAAGTCTATCTAGGGTATTCTTCATCTCTTCTATACGCTTTCTAGAGTGATCAAATGCAAAGATATATGCCTTCCCCCTTGAAAGTTCAACCATATGGCCAGTCTTACCACCTGGAGCAGCACACATATCAACAATAATCTCACCTGGCTTTGGATCTACCACTCTAGATACATACATTGCTGGTAGACTCTGTGGATATATGAGACCCTCTCTATACTCTGGTAATTCCCTTATTGGTGGAGCTCTATATACAGATCTTATAGTTTTTACAGCAAGCCCCTTCTTCCTCTCCAACATCTCTGAACAAGATAGCATAGCTATACCCTCACCCACAACAACTCCATTCTCAGATACAATAGATACCTCATCACCTTTCTCAATATCACTAGAACATTTCACTACACCTGGAACATATAGATGTGAACCTAGATAGACAGATTCAGCAGCATACTTATCAACAACAACCTTCTTATCATGAAGCTCAACTTTATATGGCCCCTGAATAGGTATGTATATAGCTTCACCAAGCTCTTCATCAACATATACATCTATCCCCCTACCCCTAAGCCTATCAATAATCTCCCCAACACTAGTTTTAAGAGTATTAACACGTAGATAAAGCCTAGAACCGGGTTTTGTAATAGCCTCTAGAAAATCTCTATAAAAATCCCCATAAACCCTCTTTAAAGCACTAATAACACCCTCATCATATATAAGCATAGTTAAAACCATACATAGAACAATATGCAATAAGACTAATAAAACTCCTAACACACTTAAACCATTGAGAAGAAATTCGTGCCGGGGTGGCCGAGCGGTCCAAGGCGGTGGGCTCGAGACCCACTGGCGGTTATACCGCCGCGCGGGTTCAAATCCCGCCCCCGGCGCCAAATGGCTTATGATCTACAACAGCTATATTCTCTTTAGATTCTTTCTAAATTCGTTGATACATGTAACCAAATCTTCCTCAGTTAGTATTGCTGGTCTAGATCCTCTCCTCCATATATAGATATGCAATACCCCTTTAGAATCGTAATAATATCTAATAACTAGATCTGATAGAGTACTATTTATATAGCTAGATTCTTTGTCTATATAGGAACCCATTCTAACTATAATTCTATTCTGTTTCTTGAGCTCCATTATCTGGTTATAGAGATTGGATATATATTCTTTGCTAGGTAGGGTTTTCAAAGGTATTTCAATCCCGTGGAAAACAACTACATCTGGATTAACACTATTGATAATCTCTAGCTCATAAGATGATAGATGCGGTATACTCATAGAGAATGGATTTATACCCCTTAAAACAATGTTATTCTCAAGAAATCTATTTAGCTGTTCATAGATATTGGGATCATCAGAAATAATTTTTATGAGTCTAGTAAGAAGATCCTTCATATCTGGTTCTGAATATCTATAGCTGATTACCAAAACCTTTAAATTGTTTATATATGCAGCAATCAATGGTACAAACGGTGTATATACAGGTCTAGCATCCGCTGGATACTCAATGTATATGGAGAAACCTCTATGTATATGTCCAGCAAATTTCTGTATAGTGCTACACCCCAGCTCCAGTTCCTCTACACCATGGCCAGGTATCTCCTCTAGAAGTACAGGCATATGCACCTCGATTCCATGTCCCTCAGATATGGAGAAGTGGACACGTGCAACATCTATAGGAGCATTTCTAATTTTTCTAATCTCCATTTCGCGAACCAGAAGCCCTCGCTCTATTCTGTGCTTAAGCGCTATTATTACATCGGATACAAACTCTATATCACCTAGTGCTGTAGATTCCTTCCCACGCTCAAGCTCTACCACTAAAACTATTAGTTTTTCAAAATTTGTTGCAAGTTCATAGAAATAGTTCTGTATATATGATCTCCTCGATATATCACTTCCAATAGCCTTTAACACAGGTGTAATAGAGTCTACAACAACAACACTAGGATCATATTCACTAACAATCTTTGCAATACTATTAAAAATCTCATCTGCCTCCAGAGTCAGTGGAAACTTAACAAATTTTAATAATCCTTTAGATTCAGCATCATCAAAAAACATTCTGAATTTTCTCATAATCCTGAAAAGCTTATCCTTACTCTCCTGAAGCGATATATAGAGACATCTATGTCCTTTCAATGTATTTGCATAGCATATGGTAGAAGCAAATGTTGTTTTTCCAGACCCCGGATGACCTGCAATAACTATTAATGCACCATTATCTAAAGCTCCTCTAAATCTATGGTCAAGCTCTTTAACACCAAATATATATCCATAGCTATTAGAAGCACTATGGCCATTCATCGATATCGCCATACTCTATGAACATTCCTATCTATACTACTTTGTATTAAGATGCTTAATAAGTTTATTAGCTAAATATAGAAAGGTAGTCGCCTATCTATAGATATGCTATGATAGGTATATACTCAGATAACTTTATAAACTGTGTAAGTGCACAGTTTATGTATAAGGTGAGAAATATATGCCTAATGGCTGGCACTATTGGTGGGGACCAGGGCCTAAGAGGCATCATGTATGGTGGTGGTTAGCATACTATAGCGGTGCTACACCAGTATCACCTCCACCACCAGGAATGCCTGGATGGTACTGGTTTTTAGAGCTATTGAGAAAGGGATATAGGATTCCATGGCTACCATATACATATCCTCCTAGAGATCCTAGAGAGGAACTAGAATATATAAGGAGTTATAAGGAGACATTGGAGAGAGATCTAAAGGAGCTTCAGGATGAGCTTAAGAGTGTTGAGGAAAGGATTAAGGAGCTTGAGGAGAAGGTTAAGAAGTAGTTATAGTATAGCTATAAACTCTTATATTTCAAATATTTTTTAAATATCTTAGCAATACATTGTGTGGTCATTGTGCATCGTAGGAGATTTCGTTGGTGTGCTAGAAACGGCTGGATTGGTAGGTTTAGAGAGCCAAGATTTATTGGTCTAGAGATAAGGGATACACTATTTATACCATTTGATGAAAATGGTAATGAGATTAGGGGGGAGCCTATCTATATATATCCGGATGAGCTAGAAGCATTTAGGCTAGTCTATCTAGAGAATATGTCTCAGGAAGATGCTGCCAAGATGATGAATACCTCTAGAGGAACTCTATGGAGATTACTAGAATCTGCGAGAAGGAAAATTGCTCAGGCATTGGTAGAAGTAAGACCTATAGCGATTATAGGGGTTTCTAGAGCAGATGAAAGATGTCTTGATGAAGGGTCTTAAGATCTTTGGTTCTTATAAATCGCTAATCTATAGAAATCCCCAGTATATATCCAAGAGCTTTTCCAGCTATGTACAATACTATTGATACTCCCAGTAGAAGTGCTGTTGATTCGAGAAACTCCCTTAGATATTTTCTATGGTATATAACATAGCTATAGAATGACATATATGCTATAACCATTACTGCTATAGCTATAGATATACTAAATGCTATTACAATACTCTTTATAGTGAAATAGGGTATTGCTAGAAGTATAACTACAATAAAATACGCACTTCCAGTATACATTGCTGCAACTCTAGGATCTTTACCAGCTTCATGCTTAGCTTGAGCATACGATGCTATAGCCATTGATATTGCTGCAGATATTCCTGCTAAAAGACCTGCTATACCAGCACTAAGAGTATTTGCAAAAGCTCCTATACCACCTGCATAAACTCCTGTGAGCTCTACCAAGGCATCTGAAATTCCAAGAGCTATAGATCCCAAATATCTTATTCTAACTTCATCGATATTTTCTAGGAATTCTTTTTCATGTCTCTCCTCATCTATTATTATATCCTCTAATTCTTTTCCAAAATCTGGATATCTCTCCAAAACTTCTCTATACACAGATGATGCATCTCTCTCTTTAAGCTCTAATAGTTTTAGAACTACTGTTACTCCAAAGAGTATTAGTATTATTGACCATATAAACCCTGTTATTATAGTAAATCTAGGTCTGCATTCATTGCTTAGCTTTTTCCAAAACATATAGTGTCTATATTCATCTTCAGAAGCTTTTTCCAGAATTGTACGTATCTTTCTATTTACTATAGGTATTCTTGATAATGCTCTATATATGCTATAGGCTTTGTATTCATCTAGACATATGTCTCTTATCTGTTTAGATAGAGATACGCTATTCACTTTCATCCCTAGTTTATAGCTGTTTTATCTCTCTTAAATCTCTAATCTATAACCAGATAATAGTACTACTTAATAACTAGGTATTACGTTTCTATTGTGGCGATAATATGGATAAGACTATAATGGCTATAGCACGATCTGGATCTATCCCAGATGAAGTGGTTTCTGTTGCAAAGGCTGAGGGTGTTGATATAGATAAGCTTAGGAAGTGGCTTGCTGAGGGAAAGGTGATTATTGTTAGAAATGTTAGGAGGAGTGATAAGGTTAGGATAGTTGGTATTGGAAAAGGGCTTTCAACAAAGGTGAATGTTAATATAGGTACTAGTACAACTGTTGTAGATATTAATATGGAGAAGGAGAAAGCTACTATAGCTGTTAAATATGGTGCTGATACTATTATGGATTTGAGTATTGGGGGTGATATTAGGGAGATTAGAAGGGAGCTTATGAAAGCCTCAGAACCCCTACCCTTTGGAACTGTTCCAACATATCAGGCATATATAGAGGGGGTTGCAAAGTTTAAGGCACTTCCACCTGAGGATTTCTTTCTAAAGATTGTAGAGGAGCATCTGAGGGATGGAGTAGATTTTATGACTATACATGCTGGGATAACTCTAGATCTTGCTAAAAAAGCTGTGAAGAGTAGTCGTATTGAGCCTATAGTTAGTAGGGGTGGAGCTCTACTAGCTGGCTGGATGCTGGAGAACAATAGTGAGAATCCCTATTACAAAAACTGGGACTATCTATTAGAGCTATTTGCAGAGTACGATGCAACTATAAGTCTTGGAGATGCATTAAGACCTGGTGCTATAGCTGATGCTCTTGATGAGCTACAGATTGCTGAGCTCATCAATAATGCTAGACTTGTGAAGATTGCTAGAGAGAAAGGTGTACAGGTAATGGTTGAAGGACCAGGCCATGTTCCTCTACATAAGATTGTTGCTGATATAAGGCTTATGAAGAGTTTAACTGATGAAGCTCCATATTATGTATTAGGTCCTCTGGTTACAGATATAGCTATGGGCTATGACCATATAGCTTCAGCAATAGGAGCAACTATAGCTGCTGCTGAGGGAGCAGATCTCATATGTTATCTAACTCCAGCTGAACACTTATCTCTTCCTAATCCTGAGCAGGTAAAGGAGGGGTTGATAGCTGCTAAGATAGCTGCTCATGCTGGAGATATTGTTAAGCTTGGAGATAAGGCTATGGCGAGAGATATAGAGGTTAGTATATATAGAGCAAAACTTGATTGGAATAAAATGATAGATTTGGCTCTAGATAGAGAGAAAGCTAATGCAATATATAGACAGTTTGGTGTGAAGACAACATCTTGCAATATGTGTGGCTCCCTATGTGTATTTCTAATACTATCTAGGTATAGGGGATAGAGATGTCGTGTCAATATAGTATTGGCTATCCATGGCTATGGAGTACATGGGTTAAAGCTCCCATACTAAAAAATAGTAGGCTTGTAATAGCATCTGCATGTCTACCCTATGTAAATAGAAAGCTATTTGAGGATATAGCTAGGGATAGCACAGTACTATTTGCATGTCCTGAAAGAGAACATTCAGCTCTCTATGGAAAGATAGCCTCTATCATTAGAAGCTCAAGGCCTAGTGAAATACATATTGTAACAATTGATGGAAGTCCACACTGTTTTAATCTACATGCAAGTGCTAATGAGGCAGAGTATATCCTTGGTGAAAAAATTAATAAGAAGCATTTTGTTGTTTTAGATGGTGAGAAACTTATAGAGATAGATCCTAATAGTATAAGAGTTGCAAGATATCTACATCTGGTCGATATACTTTATAAAATGAATAGAGAGCTTATAGACAGAGAGCTTATGAAGCACAGCCTAGAGTATAGGAAATATAGTGAAAATAAATCCATTAGTTCAGAGCAAAGTAGTTAGATGTTTTTGACAACATTATGATGAATATAAATTCTGTATGTCCTAATATATTTAGGACATAAATATATAATGAATTATTAAAGATATTAAATGGGAAATGAATATGAGACTTGTTTAGAATCCTAGGGCTGCAAGACTATATATTGGATCTACAATTCTATGTATACCTCCTTCTTCTCTAACAATATAAAGTCTTTTTAAATTCTTTAAGAAGTTATTGAGGGTGTATGGAGATATTGTTGTTTCTCTAAGCATTTCATACCATCTAGCACCCTTAACAAGCATTCTAATAACTCTTCTAAGCTGTGGTGATTTTCTTGAAAGTATTTGTTCAAGATCCTTTTTAGCAATCTCTGTAGCAATTCTAATTGTCTCCTCAAGAGCTTTGCTATGGTCTAGATTTGATGAGCATCTCTGATATCCATATATAGCTAGCCATCCAGGTAGAGTACCAATAGTATCTATAACTTCTCTAAGCTCATTGTGAGAGTAGCTTACTCCACATTCTTTTAATCCCTGTTCAATATATGAAATTCCTCTATCCTTATCCCATTCATTAATAGCTATAGTAGTAATACTCTCAATTCTTTTTCTAGTAACTCTTTTGAGTAATTCTATTGAGTTCTCAGGAGGATCTACTAATATGAATATGGTATTTCTATCCTTTATCTCTGGCAATAATGGATATATCTTTTTCCTAAGTACTCTAAGATTCTCTATACTGTCTAGAACTATTATCTCTAGATCTTCACTCTCTACACCATTCACAATGTCTTTCTCCATATCTATATATCTAGCTCTAATCCCTCTATTCCTAAGTATGTCCAGCATTACCATAGCTATACTAGTCTTTCCACTTTTTCTCGGACCCTCAATAACTATCACATTACTCTTCTCTATAGCTCTAAGTATCTCTTTAATTTCTTCATCTCTATCAAATAGCTCCTCTTTTGTTGTACAAGGTCTTAGTAGGAATGGCACTATATCTCCCTGTGTATTAGAGAATCATAGGTATGCTTATAACGCTATTGTAGAACTCCTTAGGTATATCAAAACCATAGGCTATGTTGATAAAGTTCTTCCTAAACTCCACTACTTTCTTCTTCACCTCATAAACATCTTTTCTATCTATTATTACCTCCCTTATGAATACAGCTATCTCCCTAAAATCATCTTCCTTCATACCAAATCTTGTCATCTCTTGGACGCCAAATCTAATCCCACTAGGGTTATGAGCCTTCTCCGGACTATCCCATGGAAGAAGGTTCTTATTTGCAATTATATTTGCATCTTCTAACATCTTTGCTATTTTTGCTCCTCCACCATATCTTCTAACATCTATTAAAACCATATGAGATTGTGTATAGCCTAAGTTCTCTGCAACTACCTCAAAACCTTGTTCAGCTAGTGCTTCTGCAAATCTCTTTGCATTTCTAGTTATCTGTTTTGCATATTGCTCACCAAAGTATAGCATTTCTATTGCTGTTACAGCTACTGCTGGTAATCTATGTAGATGGTGATTACTTACAAATCTAAGTATATTCCTCGATATAGTTTCATATATATCTCTATTATTTGTAAATATCACCCCTCCTTGTGGACCGGGAAATGTTTTATGTGTTGAAGCTGTAACTATATCTGCACCCTCATGTATTGGATTAGGCCATACCTTTCCAGCTATAAGTCCTAGAACATGTGCTACATCATGTATAATTATAGAGTTTACACTATGTGCTATATCCGCTATTTCTCTTGTTGGATGTGGAAATAGATATACAGATGCTCCTAGTATAACTAGCTGAGGCTTTACATCTTCTATAATTTTTCTAGCTCTATCTACATCTATATTCCATTTATCTATATCGAAGGGCATTACAAATTGTTTTATCCCCATAGCACCAAGTATACCTAGCTCTGTATGGGATATATGTGCACCTGCCTGTAGACTTGGAACAACAGCTCTATCTCCAGGCTCTGCAAATGATCTAAATGCAACTGCATTTGCTATAGTACCACTTATAGGTCTAGGCTCAACAAATTCTACATTGAATAGTTTAGAGAGTAGCTCTGATGTATAAAGCTCAATTTGATCACTATATATATTCCCCTGATAAAACCTCTTCCCAGGTTTTCCCTCAGCATATCTATGCATCAAATCACTAAAATATACAGCTTCTGCAAGAGGAGACATAACGTTCTCCGATGGAATGAGGTTTATACACTCAAATCTCCTCCACCTATTATGTCTACCTACAAGTTCTATTAGCTTAGATAGCTCTATAGGTATAGACACTGTATTATACACCTAAACAATTATCAGAAGTTTAATCTATTTTAACCTGTATTTAAATCTAGTCTATACATAGATAAACTAAAGCAAGAATAGTGTGAAGGATAATATTTTTAAAAAATGTTTGTTTTATTTGTTTATCCACATTCTGGGTAGTCGTCTGGTACTTTTCCTCTAAAGTATTTCCCTGTTGCTGGATCTTGGAATAGACCTATCTTAACTCCTTTTCTACCCTTTGGAGCTAGCCCCCAGACCTTCTTAGGCACAAGCTCTTTCTCAGCTCCATCAGGTGTCTTTACTCTTACAGGTTTTGTACATGCAGCCATACACACACCCAAAAACTAGTAGAAACAAAAAGATATATAAACATGACGTTAAAAACAATAGAAACTAATTACATGTGTATTAACCTTGTTAAGAATGCTGATAACATTTTGGATATATATAGAAACCAATAATATGACAATAATACTGGTTCAACACATGAGAAACATAGTTTATAAACCTTGAAACATAGAACTATATATGGCGCACAGGTAGGGCCAGGGGGCTCGCCCTCCCCTATACCCGAAATGGGCGTCACGCGGGGGCCAGTAACCCGCTGTATGGGTATATGGATATACCCAGAGAGCCCCAGACCGCGATGAACTCCGCCCTGTGGGGCCGGTGGTGATGGGGCTACCTCCGGAAGGAGGTAGCTACCATCTTTACAGGGGGAAAGCGGCCAGGCCCGGAAGGGAGCAACCTAACCCCTGACACCGGCGTTCACAGGTCCACGGAGTAGAGGTAAGGTCTGGGGAGCACTCTGGGTATATCCATATACCCATACAGCGGGAGCTGTGCGCCGCTCCATCTCGATATTATTTCATTTGGTTTAACAATTGGAGTATGGGTGATATTTGCATTACTATATTCAGCATCAACAATGTTTTCGGTAGATCCCTATAAAGATATTTATATTTAAGAGATTGGTATAGAGTTATAGAGATCTACTACTATGAATATTATATCAGCCACACCTTCCTCTTTCTACCCCCTTAATAAATGTTGCTTCATATGTTGTTAGTATTACTCCTCTACCATCTATCAATATTCTTATATATCCTGATCCCTTCTCAAGAATACACATCTCTTTATCTATATTCATACCCAGTTCATATAGTTTAACCATAAGGTCTCTCTTAAATGAGCATGATATACGTGTAATTATAACCTTTGTATTTGGCTCAAATAATGTTATGGATTTATCCCCTATATCCACAAATTTCTGAGGCTCTATAGGATTTCCATGTGGACATCTAGTGGGTTTTCCAAGAAATTCATAGAGTTTATCAAATATCTCCTCTGGTAAATGTTCCATTGCATGTGCATAGCTATGGGCTTTAACTATATCGAATTTCAGTATCCTATATAGAAATGTTTCTGCAATCCTATGTTTTCGCACTATTGTTAATGCCATATCCCTTCCTTTATCGCTTAGCTTTACACCTATATATGGATCCCATATGATGTATCCATCTTTAGCAAGTTTTCTAAGAGTCTTTGAGACTGTTGATGGCGAGACTCCTAGTTCTTGAGCAATATCATTTGTTCGTACAGTTCCAAAGACTTCTTCAAGTCTGTATATAGCCTTTAGATAGTCTTCTAAAGCTCTTTTTTCAAAGGGATTCTCTATATGCATAATTTTATTCCTTCTAATAAGTTTGGACTGATCAAATCTTATAAGCTTTTGTAAATATAGGAAACTCTATGAATAAACATCATAAGTAGTTGGTGTTATGTTGATGGGGCATTGTGGCTGTCCATTTGCAAAGCATTGTTTTGGTATTATAGAGAGTATTAGAAGGATTGAAGAGGAGACTAAGGGATGTGATATAAGGGTAGCACTTATTGGACAACCTAGTGTTGGTAAGTCTGCTCTTTTTAATGCATTGACAGGCGCTTCTGTGAAGGTTGCTTCTTTCCCTGGTACAACTGTTGAGTACAAGGTTGGTAGGGTTAGATATAAGGGTAGGAGTATATGTGTAGTTGATCTTCCAGGTATATATACATTAATGCCCTATACCCTTGAGGAAACAATAACAAAGTTAGCATCTATGGAGATTAAATTTGATTGGTATTTAGTTCTAGTTGATTCAACAAGATTTGAAAGAACATTTTACCTAGCTCTAAAGGTCTTAGAACTCTTTCCAAATACAGTAGTTATATTATCGAAGTGGGATTATACTAAAAAGCTTGGCATAGAAATAGATATTCAAGGTCTGTCAAAACACCTTGGAGTACCTGTTGTAGCAACATCTGCTGTTACTGGCTATGGGCTTGAGGAGCTTCTTGACACAATTATTAGTAGGGGTAATACGGAGAAAGGTATTGGTGCTAGGATTTGGTATGAGGAGCTCAATGAGATTCTCTCTGGGGTTATCAAATCTCTTGGGGATATGGCTAGAGAGAATAGGATGCATATAGATCTATTTGGAGCTATTCTAAATGTTCTTGAGGGTGATGAGGAGGTTGCTAGGTTCCTGTCTAATCTAGGGTATAGCTCTATTGTTGATGAGGTTAGGAAGATTAGAGATGGCTATGGGTCTAGGGGACAGCATTTAGATACCTATATCGCTAAGGCAAGATATAGATATATAGATAGACTTGTCGATATGTATGTGTCTAGGAAGGTTCCAAGATCTGTTGTCAGAGGATTCATTGATGCCATATTTATGAATAGGTTTTTGGGTCCATTAACAGGGATACTGACTGTTCTGAGCATATTTATAGCGGTGTTCATAATAAATACAGGCTTTCCCCTGAACATAGTGTTTAGCTCTATTGGCTTAGAAGAGTATGCCGAATATATAGAGTCTTACAGTCTCAGTGGTTTGATTGGCCAAGCCTTTGACTACATTATAAACACTGTTTACAGCTGGCTCGAGGGATTCAACACTGTTTTGGCCGACTTTATTGCTAATGGCATTATAGGAGCTGTTAGTGCCGTACTCTCATTTCTGCCCCTAGTTTTCATGGCATTCATATTTCTGTCAATAATAGAAGACTCTGGTCTGGGGCCCAGGATAGCTGTAGCTCTACACAGTGGCTTTAGGGCATTTGGGCTTTCTGGTAGAGCTATATATCCATTTATGATATCTCTGGGCTGCAATGTACCGGGGGTTCTAGCTTCTAGAACATCTATGGATTCTATTGAGCGTCTAGAGATAATAATCTCAACACCATTTGTCATATGTCAGGCGAGACTCGTTATTCTTTTGGCACTGGTATCAGCGCTGTTCCCAGGTGATGTTGTTAGGCAGGTGGCTACAGTTGCAACAATATATCTCGGCTCCCTGGCTCTATATCTATTGACTGCAAAGATCGTCAGAATGTTTATAGTTAGAGAGAGGAGCTCACCAGAGCTTCTCTTAGAGCTTCCAGAGGTACACATGCCTTCGGCTAAAGCTGTTTGGTGGGACTCTATATCTCTAACGAAGCACTTCCTAAAGAAGGCAGGGACAGTGATATTTGGTCTCGGCATCGTGATGTGGTTTATGCTTAGCTATGGTTTTGCTGGGTATGTAGAGGATGTTTCCCAGAGCTTTGCTACCTCTATAGGCAACATATTATCACCTATCTTCGCACCTCTGGGTGTAGCACCCTCACAGAGCTGGGTCCTTGGGCTAGCACTTTTTGCAGGTTTCATAGCTAAGGAGGGTATTCTATCAATGCTCAACCAGATATATGGTGAACTAAGCCTTAGTGCAATGGGTGTTACAACCATACAAGGGTTAGCATTCATAGTTTTATTCATGTATTACATACCGTGTATGGCAACATTAGCGACAATATACCAGGAAACAAGAAGTGTAAAGCTAACACTATTCTCCCTAGTCTACTCCTTTATAATAGCACTCATACTCTCATACACAACATACATCGTTCTATCACTCCTATAGGGGGTGTACATGGAGGCGAAACGCATAGACAAGCTTTCATCTCTTTCACCAGGTACTAGATTCAGAGTTGTGGAGATATCGGCGGGGCCAGGGCTTAGAGCAAGGCTCATAGGGCTTGGGATAACTCTAGGTGCAGAAGGTGTGGTTCTATACAATGGCGGTGAACATATAGTCATAAATGTGAGGGGTGTTGATATAGCTATAAGCAGGGGCCAGGCATCAAAAATATTTGTAGAGATACTATAGTCCTCATACTTCTTCTATCAACACTCTTTCAACAGCTTTTCTATGTAGCGGTGTTTGCCAAGCTATATATCGGCCAATACCAAGCTCAAGATCCTTATCCGGGGGTGGTGTATCGATCCAGAGCTCAGATAATCTCTTGTTTAACTCTATAACCAGATTAAGCTCTATAACTCTATCCAGCAGTTTGGGAGCATCTCTAGCTCTATATAGTAAAGTATCGGGATTCTCTAGAGCTTCTCTAAGAATCTCTTTTTCAATATTGCTAAGCATATAGATGAAATTTCTAAGTCTCTTCTTAGCTATAAGATCCTCAACAACTATATCAACATTCCATCCCCTTTTATACAGTGTTTCAAGAATACGAGGATTACCTCCAGACAATCTCCATATATCTTCAAATAAAGGCTTTGGATCTGGTAGAACATTGTATAGCTCTTCAAATCCATCTCTAGACATATTCCACAATATTTGGAATACAGACCATGTATGTCTCCCAATACGTTCTCGTGTAACACCTTCACTAGATGCAACCAATACAACTATCCTCTCATACTCTATAGATGGCCATTCAATCATATTTAGAAAAGATTTTACTATTTGCTCAGCTTTATCCAATCCAATAGCCTGAAAGACATCGTCTGCCAATATAGCTATCTTCTTCCTAATACCTCTTCTAACAGCGGTGTATAGAAGCTCTATAGTCTTTTCAATAACCCTAGATACATCTCCAGCGAGAGATATTCCAAGCTCTTTAACAATCTCTTTCAACTCTCTTGATATGGAGAATCTCTCCTCAACAACCTCGGCTAAAGGATTTATATGGACAACAGAATATCCGTATTCCTCCAAAATCTTTGTAGCTTGTTTAAATAATGCTGTCTTACCACATCCCTCAGGTCCATATATTACATATACAGGATATGTACCCTCCTCAGCAAACTTCTCAACTTGTTTTAAAGCTACATCCCTATCAATAAACTCTATCTTATGATCAGCAAAAAATATCTTTACTCTCTCCATATAAACACCATCTTATATCCTATCAAATTCTCATATCTTAGCAGGAATAAATATCTCGATCTCTAACTTTAGCTATGCTATCTATCTTATGATTCTGATCAATATAGAATATCATTATTGATGTTTCTATATAGCTATAGAGGATTTATCCATGTTTTCATCTAGATTTGCAGCATAGCTCTATAAGTCTACTATATGTTTCTAGCCATTGCATACCCTTTTCAGTTATATACAATAGCCCATCTTTCTCACCTATCAATCCTCTCTGTATTAGAAACTCAATAGCTCTTCTACATCTATCTGTAGGAATACCTACAGCTCTAGAAATCTCAGAGACTCTCTTTCCACTATTTCTTATCTCTAGAAGTATATTGGCTATAATATCTCTAAAGCATCTATATCTCCTCATAAACACCCCTTATGATGTAGGTCTTTCAGAACTAGTTAATATTGTTTACCCAAAAATATAATCCTATATAAAAATGTTTAGCTATATCTTGTTAGAGTCTTTCTATTGCTGGCTATATCTAGCTATATTTCTGTGAAGCTTATCGCCATTATATGTTATTGCACCTGTAGGACAAAGCTTTTGACATCCTCTACAAAATTCTACACAGTTATCAGGGTTTACAACCTTGGGCTTACCGTTTTCAACTGTATAGACTTCATGGGGGCAGAAGTTTACACATGTTAGACAACCTATACATTTCTCATAGTCTATAACTGGATACCATGTTTTTGCCATGTGTATTCACCTATTGAGAGCCTCCTCTATAGCCTTTATAGCTTCCTCTGTAGTCATATTCCTTATATCAACACCTATATGTCTAGACTCATCGAATCCTGTATCCCTGAAAATCTCTCTAAATAGTCTCTTCTGCATCTCTGGTGCACATCCAGCTACAATAATCTTTGTAATCTCGTTTGTGTTTCCCCCTAGTAGAATCTTCCAGAAATTATCTCCATCTGTTGCACATAGCTGTGGATGTATAGCTACAAAATCTATCTTTTCATTCCTTCTAAAATAGTTTATAACCTCAAATATATTCATCTTTTGGAATGATGGACATGTCCCTTGGCATACACATAGCACTAAGCCCTTCATCTATATCACCATAGTAATTCAGTGAAAAGATATCTATTAGCCTAAAAGTCTATGCCACAAATTGTTTATATCTAGGAATTGAGATAAAGATATTTCAATAGTTATAACACTATACACAGATTATAACGGAAAGTACTTTAAATCTTGAAACACTATCCATTTGCTAGGTGGTATATTGCAGGAATACATACTTGATTTAAGTAGTGAGGAGTGTCCAAGACCTCTCAACCTCATAATGGATGAACTTACCAAGCTTCCCAATGGCTCTACACTAAAGGCTTTATTCTCATCAAAAGACTGTTTAGAGTCTATAAAAATGGTTCTAGATTCACTTGGTTTTAAAACAGCTTTAGAGTCTAGTGATAATGGGTTTATTCTTGTTGTTGAGAGGAGTATGGATCCCAATAAGCTTTATGAAGATGAGATATGTCTATGTCCATGTAGAGAACAGTAACTCTATATAAATCTATATTTATATTTTGTTTCCCAATACATTACATATTTTGCTAGTCTGTAACATAGATAAGGTTTTTAAAATGAGGATAGATATTTTAGATGATAAGCATGGTGTGCTTAGGGTTAGGATAGATTCTGAGGATGATCTATGGCTTTTAAGTCTAATGATATCTAGGGGAGATATTGTTAAGGCTGTTACACTTAGGGATGTTAGTATTGGTGATGAGAAGAGGAAAATACCTATGGTTCTATCTATAGAGGTTATAAGAACAGAGTTTCAGGCTTTTACAAATAGACTTAGAGTTCATGGGATAGTTGTTGAGGGTCCTGATAGATTTGGTGTTAAGGGTTCTCACCACACAATATCTATTGATATTGGTAGTGAGGTTACAATATTTAAGAAGGTGTGGAGCAAGGACTTTATAGAGAGTATCCTAAGATTTTCTCGACCTATAAACATACTTCTTGTTGCTGTTGATTTTGATGAATATGCAGTTGCATTGATACAGCAGCAAGGTGTTAAGATTGTTGATGAGAGGTCTGTTTCTCTTCCTGTAAGTGATTATGGTTTTGATGAGGAGAAGAATAGACTTGTTGAGGAACTTGCTAAGAAAATTGTTGATATTGCACATAGGTATAGGATTAGCGATATTGTTATAGGCTCTCCTGGGAGTCTTAAGGATGAGGTTAGGAGGAGGATATTGGAGCTAGATCCAGATATAAGGGTTTATACAGATAGTGTTGCTAATGGTGGTTATGCAGGTATTCAAGAGCTTCTTCATAGAGATGTTATTGGCAGAATGCTTAGGGATACAGCTATTGTGAAAGCTACTGAGATTCTAAATGAGTTTGACTATCTTCTTGTAAAGGATATTGAGAGAGTTGCTTATGGGTTAAACGATATAGAGATGCTATCCGATATAGGTGCTATTGAAAAACTTGTTATTGTTGATGAAATTGTTATGTCTGGTGATGATAGGGAGAGGATTGATAAGATTCTTAGAGGTGTTATGGAGAGGAGGGGGGAGGTTGTTATAGTTCCCAGTAATACTCCTATTGGTGAGAGGCTGAAGATGCTTGGAGGGGCTGTAGCTATACTTAGATATAGAGTTCCAAGGGGATAGCTATTCCTTTCTAGCTACATATATAGAATCTCTATTCCTTATAATTCTAACATCAATTCTTTTGCCAATAAGCGAGGGGCTGAAGTCTATATCAACAATAGTTATATTCACATTCTCTCTATAGTCGACACCGAGAACCTCTCTCCAAAGCCAGCCAGATCCAACAACCCTAGCAACAACCCTCTCACCAACTCTATATATAGGCTCTACAGCCTTAGTCTTTCTAATACCAAAATCAAGTTTCTTATAATGGAGAGGTACACCATATCTATTCTCTAAAACCTCTAGAAAATCTCTAAACTCACTCCATGTAGGCTCTCTTACACCTGGAATCTTTCTACCATATTTATGAACCTCATACTTCTGAATACCAAAAGGTGGAAATCTTTTTCCAACACCTATCCTAAGACCCCACTCAACAACCTCCTCAATATCCTCATCATTTATCCCCGGTATCCATACAGGTGTAAGTGTTACATCTATATCTGTCTCCCTAACTATATACTCGACAACCTCTCTAACCCTTTCAACATTATACCAAGGTGTGTTTTGTAGATATACAGCCTTCTCCTTTCTAAGAGTATCTATACTCACATTAAATCTATCCAAACCAGCTCTAGCTAAAGCATCTACAAGCTCTTTTGTCAGAGTCCCACCCCTAGTCTCCATAGCAACCCTAGGCAGAAACTTCTTCAGTGATGAAACGAGTTCTACTATATATGGATATGTAGGTGGTTCTCCAACACCATCTATAAGACCTTCAACAACATCTCCACCCTTATAATCATATACATATCTAACCCACTTAACAAGATGTCTCACATCAACTATATACTCTGTTTGTCTATGCCTTGAAAAAGGACCTGCATCAACACTACAATAGATACAGCTATATGGACATATAGTTGTAGGTCTTATCTGAAGAACATTTGTACCCCTATCAATAACTCCAAAGGCTATGTGTCCAACAAGAGGCTCTCTATCTATATATACATAGTATCTACCTCTAGAAAACCCTATAACCCTCATATAACAGACCCAGACACAAATCCACTTATGCACCAGTGTATCAACTGGTTCTCTGCTGTATACTTATCATGGCTATGTATGTTGCTATCGATAGCACCACTATTATCGATGCATAGATGATTATATGAAGAGGAGTTGTATAGCTAAGGACACTGCTATTAACCCTCATCTCGGTAGAGCCAAAGTTTACAAGACCTGCAGATGTATAGAAAACATTTGCTGTTCTAAGCCCCCTAGCCTCAGAATCTATAATTCTAAGCATGCCTATGACTAAGGGGGTTATAGCTATATGGGTAAGGGATATCCCCAGCATTATCTCTGAAGCTGTATAGATATGCCTCTCTTTTCTCAGAGCTAGAGCTGTGGATGAGTATATAGCTGTAAGAATCATTGATATAGACAATATGTATAGAGGTAGAGACAGGATTCTGACACTGTCTAGAGATGAGAGATATATTCTTTCGCCGTAGTATCTAAGGCTATAGCTAGACAAAGCTATATATCCATCAACAACACCTCTGAATATATATAGGGGTATGGACAAGAGATACAGCAGAAATATCCCAAAGATAGCTAGAATAATAGCTGTAGCTATATACAAAACTCTAGCGATAGCAACTCTAGCCATATCTTATCAACCAACTTTGTATAGAGATACCAACAGAAGACTTATATGCTATATTTAGCAAGAGCATAGAGCATAGCAAGAGTTCTACAGATATGGTTTTTTATGTGGGAAAAACTTAAAGTGTTGTACTCCTCTAGAACTCTGAACAACGATGATAGGCATAATATGTGCAGTTATAGCATCTCTTTTGTGGAGTCTTAATCCAGCTATTATCCAGAGGTATAGATATGTGGTTAGACCTACATTATTTACAGGTCTTAGAGGACTGTTTGCTTTTCTCGGGCTTCTCCCAATAGTGTTGATATTTAGTCACAATATGTTTAGTTCTGTGAGCATCAAAGCTATTTTGTTTATCATAGCCTCAGCTGTTTTAGGACCTGGTGTAGGTGATACTGCATATGCTATATCTATAAAGCTTGTCGGTGGTTCTCTTGCTGTTGTGATCAGCTATACATATATCTTTGTTGCACAGTTTCTAGCTGTTGTATTCCTGGGAGAGAGATTCACATGGCTTGTTGCAGTAGGTACAGCTCTAGCGTTTATAGGTATAGTCATAGCACTCTATAGAAATACAGATTCCTCTACATCGAAAAGCTCTATGGCTATAGGTATTCTATATGCAGCTATATCTTCTATAACATGGGGCATAGCATCATTTATGATAAAACCTATCTACAGCGAGATTCCAGACCCTCTAACCATATCACTAACAAGAATAGGTATTGTCACAATACTCTTCATATCTATAGGTCTAAGAGAAATAGGGTCATTTAGCGAAGTAAGGGGGCAGATAGCTCCAGCAGCAATAACAGGTATACTTGGGTGGAGCCTAGGGATGTCACTATATGTCTATGCAATAGGAGTTGCAGGAGTCACAATAACTGTTACAGCAACAGCTCTAACCCCCATAGCATCACAGATAACAATAGCTTTGATAAACAAGACAAAGATATCCTGGAGATATATAGCAGGTTCAACACTTGTTGCAACAGGTATAATACTCCTAGCTATCAACACATAGAGTCCTGGACATCACACTTGTTATTCTCCATCATTCAACTATATATACATATAGGCTCCCACAAGAATACTTAGCATATATCCAACAGCATCCCATTTTTGCTAAACAATAATAGGCTTGGGCCAGATAAGAGATATGTCTACATCGATGGGATTAGAGATAGTCTTGAGAAAGCTATTGGGATAGGAATCGATATACAGATACTAAATGAAGCACCACCAGCATTCATATACAAAGTACTTAGGGATGGTAGGATAATAGTTGAGAAGAGGGTTGGCATAAGCTCGATACTAAAGATACATGCATTGGAAGATATGAGGAGACTGAAAAGAACATCATTGTTATACAGCCAAAAACCATGCTATGCCTAGATCTATAAAATCCATAGCAATTCTATCTCTATACATTATAGCAAGACATATAAGTTTACAATACATAACTATAGCTAGAGCTGTAAGACTATGACAAACGAGGTTATAAGAATACGTGTAAGATATGAAGATGGTGTTCTAAAGCCTTTGGACAAAATTGATGCTATTGATGGTGAAGAGTTTGAGGTGATAATAATTAGAAAAACATTTGAGGGATTCTATGAAGAGACAAAGGATATGGTATTTGAGGTTGATAGAGATATTGTTGAGGATTTCCTCTGTGAGAGGTAGGGTAGCTATCCAAAACATGTGTCTATATATGCTCAGCCAGCCATCCTCCGGGCATATAGCCCCCTAGCTCACCTGTTACATCATCGCCTAGAGGATTTTGTTTATAGAGCTTATATTCTTTGTATCTAGAGCTCTAGGTCATAGAGAGCATATATTGATATATACAGCTATATCTATATCTCTAAACACCTTAGATGCAAGAAAACCTCCGTGGATAACAGCAAGCTCTATATACTCCTCCTTCTCAAGGATTTGTCTGATAAACTCTATTATCTTCTCCCTTTCATCAAATGACATCTCCCTGGGTCTTCTTCTCTCCTCCTCAATTCTCCTTAGCTTCGACATATCTCAACACCTCAGCTAGAAAACTCTCTACAGCTCTAACACCACTCTCTTTAGCACTTCTATATATCTTCACATCGTCTCAGCCCAATATCTATGGACAATCATATTCCTTAGACTAACAAGAGCTATCATTATCTGCATAGTCTCTATATCTATAACACCCTTCTCATAGACTCTCCAAAATCTTTCTCAAGAATAGCTCTCTAATCTCATCTAGAGCTTCTCTAGCTTCACTCAACAACTTGTTGATTATCTCTCTATCAACTCTTGTCATATCATCTCAGTACAGCATAATATTCTAGGGATTTTTATGTGTTATGGATAGATGTTATCCAAAGTCTATTCTTCTACTCTCATATACATATCCCTTATCCGAGAATTTGTAGCTGTAGGTGAACTGTATGTAGCAGTATCTCCCCTTCTCTACAGGCTCTATAACAATCTTTGTTAGTGGTTCAATGGATTTGTTTCCAATGTAGAGGGTGTCGAGTATATATGGTCTTCCAAAGCTATCTATATCCATATACACTATCCTCATATCTGTTATGTTGAACGGTATATGGTTTGGGTTGTATATAGCTAGACTCCTATTCTCTACATATATATCTAGAGGTCTCCAGTTAACGACATAGCTATAGACCCCATATACCCATCCCTTGTCAAAGGATATGTTTAGAGCAATAGATATTCTCGCTATAGTGCTGTTTGAGACTCTATATGCATCTCTATATATCTCTCTAGGTATAGCAACAACAGCTATATGCCCAGATATATAGCTGTAGGGACATCTATATACATAGCTAGATATATTGACGAGACAGCTCGTTACTCCGATAGGTATGGCGTTGTCTATGTTGTAGTCTATATATGCTATAGAGCCATTTACAACATCTATACCTCTAAGCTCTACAGATGGTGTTACCAAGACAGTTCTATAGCTAAACCACTGTATAGCTATGGCAAACAGGGTAACAATATCTATAACCATGAATACAGCGAAAACAGCTGTAGCTACACCAAGACCACCAGCCCCGCTATATCTAAGCATATAGACAATATCTCTCCTCCTACGATAGAGATAGAAGATAGCTAGAGCAATAGCAACAGAGATCCAGAGCTCTCTAGGAACCAAAACAACAACTCTATACCTAACAAAGCCCTTTGGCACAGGAGGATCAGGCAAAGGATTATTATCACCCTTCGTAACAACATAGCCATCCGTCACATTGTAGACCCTGTGGATAACACCATGGGTAAAAGTAGCATACCAAACAACAACATCACCAACGCTATAACCAGAGAGATAAACAGCAACACCAAGAACAATATCCCCAGACCTATAACTCGGAAGCATAGAGTTACCAGAAACAACAAAGAGAGCAATAGGAAACCAAAAAACCCTACCAACAAACAAAACAAACAGAACACCAACAACAATATAGTCTAGATATCTAGCCATAGAAACAACCTATACACTCAAAACAATTCTCAGAGGATAAAGTATACATATACCATTTCCAATGTTTTAGTAATATGAATACGATTTTAATCACCTTCCTCTAGCAGTACATAATCTAGGTAAAGTCTGTAATCTAAATCCGTATTGCCCTTTGAAGATACGTTAACTTGAATTAAGACAAGGTATTCGTTGCCAAATTCCAGTAGGTCTGAAGGAATTGCATAGCTATATACATTGTAATAACTTGTTGGTGTTAGAGAAGTACTCCACACTATGTTGCCGTTGCCTAAGTCGATTATGGATATGGTTAGGCTCTGACTGCTTAACTGACCCTTCGGTTGTGCTTCATATCTACACCTAACTTCAAGCTTAAGATCCCCAACAATCCTAGGAGCTGTAAACACCTGCTGAATTAGAGCTGTATCACCATTAATCCCCTTAGGTAGTGTACCGTTTAGAAGAGCTACACCACCTAATGCTTGAGGATCTGTTGAGGAAACCCACTTCAAGTAAGTACCATTCACCACCTCCCAATGGCTTAGGGATTCGTTGAAATCGTAATTCAAAAGCAATTGAGTGGAGACTACCTCATCAAAGTACCCACTTTCATCCCCTAGAGCTTCAGGCCAGCTATATGGTTCGTAGGAGGTTTTCGAAGGGTTGGTTGCGGGTTGAGGTTCAGCATAGCTTAAGGTTGGGTCGGGGTCAATAAGCTGTATGGTTAACGGGTATATAACGCAGGCGCCGACGTAGTTAGGACCGCCTACACATCCGATAACTTTCAATACTAAAGTGGAGGTTGATTCCGATGAAGCGTAAGCGTTTCCAACGATTACGTGTTTAGTAGAGCTAGACGGTAGAAACACCCAATCAGTAGAGGTTGAGGTAGGGGCGCCGTTCACGATCGTTATCTTTTGTGAATTGCCTTCAACGTATATCTCCGCGTTCAGGCTTGAATCTATGGTTGATGAGCCTACGTCAAGCTCAAGCATTAAGTAATAATTCTGAGTAGCTGTTAAGTTGACTGCATAGAACGAGGTTAAAGCATTGGAACCCGACGAAACATACGCGGTTACGACAGCGTTAGTTCCCGTAGGATCTATAGACGTAGAGAGCGTATATGTGATAAGGCTATATTTATCGCCACCTAGGAAAGCATCGCTGGTAGGTATTGATACATTCAGACAGAGAAAGCTCCCGCCCGGGTAGGATATTCGTATGTTGCCGTCGCTACCCGTACCCAGAACCACATCCCTGACAACGTTCAGGCTATATGTGCTCGATGTAGCCGTGAAACTGTATGTAAGTGTGCCTAGGTTGTCGTAGATATTGAATACAAGTCCACTCTGAAGGTTGCTGAAGGTCACGGTTCTGGGATCCGTGGTTGAGATTATGAAGTCGTCGAAGATGCTGTAGCCAGTTCCGATAAATCCTGTGTAATCCACCTCTAGACCTATGTAGGCAGGTCTGAACCTGTTTCCAGAAGTGCTACTAGCCGTTAAATATGCAACTTGGTTTCCATAAGGGTCGTAGACCCAGACATAGAAGTTCACAGCTGTTGAAGTAACAGTATAGTTCAGCACTATAGTGTACCAGTAGCCGGAGTTGAAATTGCTGATGGTAGCACTTCCTAATTGTCTCCAACCACCAGCTGATTCAACGTTGTAGCTCCAGACATAAATACTGCTACTATATATCGATATCTCATAAAGCCTATTTAGTCCAGCGTTGATTAGTGCTAAACCTTTATACGTAGTAGTCGGCGAACCGTAGACCTTCACAGCCACCCACAGAGATGAGTAGGTGGTGTCCAACCTAGTGTTGTAGTAGTACTGGGAAGCACTGCCTATACCTCCATTGTTATCGCTGTACTGAAGTGCAGAACCTTTATGTCCAGTAACAAGCTGGAAGTTCGTTCCGCCGTTATTTTGCCACCCAGATAAGGGATATGTCTCGAAGTCCGTGTATGTTATGGCACCTCTAGAGGTTCTGACTAGTGCTGTGCATGTATAACCATAGGGGGGACTGACAAATGTGAGACTAGGAGCAACAGGCTGGAGATTCACAGAGAGTGGGTAGTAGATGAATACAGATGCATAGACAAGGGATATGGAGAGAGCTAGGAGGAGTGCAGAGGATATGTAAAAAAATTGTTTGGTTTATGGATATGTCTCAAAGGTGTTCACCGCTATGGAGGTGTTTCGCTAGATGGTGAGTAGACTAGTCTTAGTGATGCTGATGTATCTGAAAGCTTTGGTGCCTGGCTAGGCGATCCCTTGGCTCCATAGCCTGTTATCTGGAACTCTAGGTCTATCCTCCACGTGGCTCTACCAGATATCTGACCTATCTGAATGGGCGTTGATGTTGTCTGCGAGAGGTCTACAGTATTCACGGGGTTGCCGTTGACGTCTTTCACGTACAGCTTTGCTGAGGTCAAGTTGACTCCAACATTTATTGCATCGTCGATTATGAGCCAAACAGTATAGGCTTGGCTATCCTGGTTTACGATTCTAAGCACATCTTTGTAATAAGTCTTCTGGTAGGTTGGATGGACAGTTATCCATGCTTGGGCACCCGCACTATCAATAGTTACATCAATAGTGTTCCCGGCTCCGTACATCACATCAGGCTGACCAGCATTGTTACCGGCGACAAAGTATACAGCGGGTTGTGATGCTGTTAATGTAAGGTTTAGCTGGTAGTAGACAAAGACACTTGCATTAGCTACTGCTAGTGCTACTGCCAGCGCTATCAATATATATAGTCTCTTCATCTCGTTACCCCACACCTAGTTTGTTTTTCTTCTAAGTTACTGCTGTCTTTATCTAGCTAAAAAGGGTTACCCATATAAATACATATCAATAATTGTTATAAGGATTCTCGACCTCTAGATAGCTAGATATATAGATGTGGGGATCTGTGGCTGGATCTAGTCATTATCTGGGTGGAGAGGTTTGAAGAATATTGTTTGATTGGTTTGCTACTGCTGTACTGGATTTATCAGTGGATATATATGTTGGTATACTACATAGTATACATCTATCTATTTGGGGCTCTATTTGTTTTGGCTAGCACCTATTCTCCAGGCTCTATGTGAAGTATCTATATCTATATAGTTGAATGTGTATGATATAGAGAAAATATCTTTGCTCTAGATCTCTCTACAGCTCTTAGACTCTAATGGCTTTCCATCGCGCTAACTGTCTTCTTTGGGCTATTTGGAGTTGCTTAACTTTACTGGCTGAAAGTTAAGCACCACTTAACTTCACCATCAGTCAAGAAGGGCTTTATAGACCTAATCAAAGGTCTCGTAACTCCTCATGGAGTCTCGACAACTGTTTTGGGTCTATGGAGCTCAAATAGATCTCTACCTACTGATTATCTCTGTCTTGGCGAAGCCTATTAAGTTCTAACCCCCTTAATTCTATAGATAGGAGTATACATGTAGATATATTGGTTGATTTACCTACTAATGAATCTCGTGCTATATTTTGGTTCTCTTAACGCTCTATTCATATGGTCTAGATCTATCTAGTGGAGCTCTATGTAACCGCTATGTGGCTTCTAGATATTTTTAGGGTTGAAAGTTAGCTAAATTGTATTTGGATGTCTACTGCTAGATATACTGGTGTATGTCTCAGTAGATTTGTGTATCAATATGTGGATTAGGGTGATGATTTGTGTATAGCTATAGCAAATATATGGATATATTGTTGGTGGAGCTCTAGGTAGAGCTATTGTATTGTGAGAATAATGTTTGGTATGTAGATGGAGTAAGTAGTGTATGGCTAGATATATTAATTATTTATTAGTATCTTTGGATCTACATCTTGTCTCTACATGTGTTCTCCAAAACATATATACAGCTTCAATCTGTTCCTCCGACCCTATAGCATCTCTAACAATACTTCTAACTATCTCTATAGCTTTTTCTGGATCCATACAATATCTATACATTAGATATGCTGCTACAACAACTCCACTTCTACCCTTACCACTACGACAGTGAACCAAGACCTTTAACCCTCTTTCAACCTTATCTAAAATCCATCTAACTATATCTAGAAGAATATCATTTGGAGGTGCAAAAATCATCTACAGGTATATGAAGAACATCTACACCTAGAGATCTCAACTCATCTATGCTATATCTAAGTTCATAGCTATGAACCAAAACTACAACATCACTAAAAACACTAGCTATATGAATAACATCGCTATCCAATGGCATTGGAGAAAAAGTTGCAAAATCATCAACAAACCTAGGATTTAAAACCATATATACCTTATACAGCTAAAAACCATTCATATAGGGTCTAGCTATATACTATCAACTAAATCAGACAGCCTTTAATTCGTCTCCATTTATTAGCCCTACTCAACTTTCAGCTCATCTATAGAATTTTCCTAGGAATAGCAATCCTATGTAGGTAAGCTAGAGTGTTTCAATATGGTGGATCTATATGCTTGGGGGTAGCCGTAAGATTTTCTTAATTGTCTATTCTAGTAGTTGTTTGAATAGAAATGACTAAAAGAGGTGTGGTATGTATATAAAGGTGGAATAAGTTCATTAGCCATATTAATAGGAATCATAGTCATCATAGCTGTTGTAGCTACCATAACACTCATACTTATAATCAAAAGATAAATCACTTAAACCAAATATTTTTAAATCCAATAAAGACTCTAATAACAAATATCTATCTTCTAGAAGAGAACCCCCAAACCAAATTATCAATAACCCTAACAGGAAAACCTCTATAGCATTCCCCAAAAGTTTTTCTATACCTAGCTGAGAATCCTTGAGAAATCAGGTTTATAGTAATCTCCCGTTGCTTTCAGAACCCATATGTTGTGTTTCTCTGCTTTTTCTACTAGTTCTGGTAGTGCTAGGCTTGTGTATATGACTAGAATTGTTTTTTGTCTCAATTTATCTGGATATCTCTTCCTAAGATCCTTAACCTTGTCTAGAAGTTCTTCGAGGATATTTGCACTTGCCCTAACACTTGCTTCTCCAACAATGCATATATCGTCTCTACATCCATAGATATTGATCTCCATATCGGGTAGATGGAGAGATTTCAACTCTATATCTATACCAAGCTCATTCCTAAGCCTATACCTAATAATAGACCTAGCCTCCTCCTCAATATCCAAGGTAAGCTTCTCCAAAGTCCTCTCAACCCTACCCAACCTAGCATTCATATTATCCAGCCTCTCCTCAACAGCCTCAAACCTTTTATCTATCTCCTCAAACCTCTTCTCAAATAACTGGATAGCTCTATTGAAATCCTCTCTAAGCTTGGCCAACTCTATATCATGTCTTTCGAATCCTCTATTCATATCCTCTCTTAATCTTGCAATTTCCTCCCATATCCTCTTAAGCTCCTCCTCATGTCTATCAAGTCTCTTGAGAATCTCTCCCAAACCTATAAGACCAGCTACAGCATATCGAAACTCTATATCCTCCTCCAAAAGCTTCAACAACCTTGCCCTAAGCTCAGCTGTCTCTATAGACAATGTTACTCAACCTCTAAGAAAAGATAAGCTAGAAATGCTTAATAAACATTCTTGTCTACAACAATAATAGAATCTATCCATATAAACAAGACATAGTGCAACATACTATTCTATTAAAAGACTCTACACCTCCTGCAAAACCTCTAAAGAAGGGATTTCTAGAATATGAAAAGAATGGAAAGAGTTATGAATATACACCAACAAACCTGGCAAAAATGTTGCTATAACAATCAACTCTTTTCTCATTAGAACACCCATGTTATGGTTATTGTGTCTTCACAATTAGTACTGTTTCATTATTTCTATTCTTTTTCATTAGAACATCATTGTTATCGCTAATCAATGACTCTACGAATGTTCCAATAATATCCATTGGTAATGAAATCATATAGACTTATAAACAGATATATAAACATAATACTCGGAAACTCCCAAAAGGGAGTAGAAAGGACTTTTGCCATGATTTTCCAGATTTTTGCGATAGAGATAGAAACTCCCAAAAGGGAGTAGAAAGATGGCTGAAAACGCATCGATTAACGCTGCAAGTGATGATACAGAAACTCCCAAAAGGGAGTAGAAAGATCCCGCAGTATACTACAGTAGTTTGTCAGCATGGGTATATGGATACCTAATGAAACTCCCAAAAGGGAGTAGAAAGGTCAAGATAATGCCGAAGATTAGGAAGACGAGGAAGCTCTACAGAAACTCCCAAAAGGGAGTAGAAAGAATGACGTTTAAGTATCCAAGCTTTGATAAACTCTGGCAGTTCTGAAACTCCCAAAAGGGAGTAGAAAGTCTTCTTATACTGATCTAGATACATCATAAGTATTGTCTCTAGCGAAACTCCCAAAAGGGAGTAGAAAGACCTCTAACACTCTTCCACCTATCAACCCATGTCTCTCAAGAGGAAACTCCCAAAAGGGAGTAGAAAGACTGAAATATTGTATACAATATGAATAGCCATATATACAATGCAACTGTAGCCAGAAACTCCCAAAAGGGAGTAGAAAGATACGATCCTGACTGTGTGGATCTAGATTGCTACTACGAGGAAACTCCCAAAAGGGAGTAGAAAGATCACAGACGCAATGTCTATCGCATAATCTTCGCAGAGTCCTGCAGAAACTCCCAAAAGGGAGTAGAAAGTATCTATCACATAAAGCCTTGAGGCTACCAGCGCTTGTAGCGAAGTGAAACTCCCAAAAGGGAGTAGAAAGTATACAACTCTGTGTTTAGTGCTACATTTGATATTGCTGTTGTGAAACTCCCAAAAGGGAGTAGAAAGATGTTATACTTTGTGAAATAGTGTCTCTTCCCCCACTTTGGAGGAAGACCTGGAAACTCCCAAAAGGGAGTAGAAAGTAGGAGGAGGGAACATGACTACTGTATTAAGATCAACGACGCTGTCTACGGAAACTCCCAAAAGGGAGTAGAAAGAGAGGACTCGGTCTATGAAGATCGCTGAGTGGAATTCTCCCTTCTTAAGAAACTCCCAAAAGGGAGTAGAAAGGTGAATATCACTAGGATTGAATCGCTCGACACGTGGCTCTGGATAGTCAGGAAACTCCCAAAAGGGAGTAGAAAGCTTTCTCACAGCTGTGATCATGGTGAGTATGGATTGTGGTATATAATCTGAAACTCCCAAAAGGGAGTAGAAAGCATCTTAGAGCTGCTGCTATTCTAGCCATTATGTCTACTCCAGCCTTGAAACTCCCAAAAGGGAGTAGAAAGGTTGAAAGAGATAGACAGAACTCATGATACGGCATACTATGCGAAACTCCCAAAAGGGAGTAGAAAGGTATAGTCCATGACATTCTTACAATTAGATCAGTATTTGTCGGTAGCCGAAACTCCCAAAAGGGAGTAGAAAGCTTAAAGAAATACATCTTCACATCACTTGCAAAAGCCTCTGGAGACCTTATGAAACTCCCAAAAGGGAGTAGAAAGGTCTGGGGAAATATAGCGTATTATATCAGGAAGCTTGGGATGAAACTCCCAAAAGGGAGTAGAAAGTTGTGATGTTCTTTAGATGTGATACGAACTGCTTTGTTGTTAGAGAGAAGGAAACTCCCAAAAGGGAGTAGAAAGATATATATTATATTAGGTAGAGAGAATAGTTTCTGTCGGGTCTGAAACTCCCAAAAGGGAGTAGAAAGTTATTGGACTTATATATACTGGAAAAGCATCTTTCTCATAATCAAACATGAAACTCCCAAAAGGGAGTAGAAAGAGAGAACCATGTTGAAAGCTCCTGCATTCTAGCATATACCCATCCCTGGAAACTCCCAAAAGGGAGTAGAAAGCTTTCTCACAGCTGTGAGCATGGATTGTGGTATGTATTCCTGTGGGAAACTCCCAAAAGGGAGTAGAAAGAGATAGCAAAGTTTAAACTGATAAACATGATTATTGGAGCATGAAACTCCCAAAAGGGAGTAGAAAGCTTCCTTAGCATCTTTGTATTCCATAACATCTTTCAAAGCATTGAAACTCCCAAAAGGGAGTAGAAAGATCCCTATGATAGCCATTGCAATCAACAGCCATTCCAATCCTATACCACGAAACTCCCAAAAGGGAGTAGAAAGATAAATCTATCTAGCCTAATTCCCGACTTATCTGACATTCTAGGAAAGAAACTCCCAAAAGGGAGTAGAAAGTCTACAGAACACTATGTATTAGTGCCAATAGAAACCTTGGTAGATGTGAAACTCCCAAAAGGGAGTAGAAAGACTTATATTATGTAGGTAAGTAATCATGAGTTTGTGCGGTTCCACTGTACTACTACATTGTTACCTTCGAGTGTTTGAATCCGCTAGCCCCAGACTGGGTACTCGTAGGATATTGTTGCGGTATTTTTGTATTTGACAGTAGCGTCATGCGTAGCGGCATGTGTATTTACTGGAGCAGGTGGATGTATATATTGGCATACTCGGGGGTGCTGCCAGTATATTGGGATCGCTAAATGCTTGTTATCAGAACTGTCCAGTAATGGATGTTTGTTTAAAAGTATTGTGGATATTTGGGTGGATAGCTATAGCATGCGCCAGGCTCTGGTAAAATTTAAAACCTTTTTAATTTAAATTTTTAGAAGGGTGAGATGATATGACTCTGCTCGGGGATCTACTTGCACAGAGGCAGATATGGGCAATTGTGGGTCTGACGATTGGTACTGCTAGTCTCCTATTCCTGATCTTATTCAGATCCCGGATAATAGTTCAGAACCGGCCAGGATCGAAGACGGCCTGGATCCTGCTGATCGAAATGGCGGTTTATAACATAGTGCTGGGCGCTTTGCACGGTCTCTCTCTGTACGGAGTCAACACGTGGATTGCATGGGGTTTGGCTGGATGGCTTTTCTTCTCTGCTATGTTGGCAACTATTATTGTCCTCTTGATTAATATATCAAGGGGCTCAAAGCATGGCTAAAGGATCCGCAATGCAGCAGTATTTCCCCATACCGCATCTCTCAGCTTTTACAATCGGATTTGTATACTTCTTCGTCTCAGTGAAAACAATTGAAATTTCTACAATTGACAATAGATTACTACTGTCACTTTTAAATTTCGTATTAATATCAATCCTAATTATAATGCTAAGAAGATTCGGAAAGAATATTAGAGATGGTCTAATTATCACAGCATCACTCTTATCTGGCATCCTATTGGGATACCTTATATCTTCAGCTTTTTTGTGGAGATGAGATGTGTGCTACACAGAAACTTCCAAAAGGAGTAGAAAGACTTCCTAAGTGAGGTGTATCTGTATGGAGACCAAGACAAAGGGTGTAGAGGATCGGAGGCTTCAAGTGGAGCTAGGATATGTGAATACCATAGCTAGTAATGTTTCTCTCGCAAGGTAGTATCTATGAGAGTTTGGGAGGGGGAGATTAATACCCAGAAAGAGCCTGTATTTCAAAGGAAATTTTTGGAAGAAAAATCTCGATGTTATTCTACCAGTTCTGCTCACTATTGTCGCTGCTGTGGGAGTATGGATTTCCGAGCCAATCTATGTAAGAAATCATCTCCTTGGAAATTTGATCACTCATATGATCCTAGTAGTACTTGCTTTTTTAGGGACAACTGCCTCCAACCTTAGTTTAGTTGAAACCGGCATTATTTCACCTAATCCACGGTATAGCCTCTACTGGGGCCTCTATCTTTCGATGAGTGTATGTGTCCCTGCTCTCGTCTTTATTGGTACTCTTAATACATTGGGGTTAGTCTCGCTTGAGACCAGTAGACTCAGCATATATACACTTACTCGTCCCGAAGTCCTAGTTATTAATTTTGTGTTTAATGGTCTCTGCGAAGAGCTTTTCTTCAGGGGATATGTACAAGGATCTCTAAACAGATCAATAGGTCATGAGGCATCTCCTATAGTAAGCGGCATAATCTTTGGGGCTATACATTTGAATAACTACGTCAATCCCTTTACTGGAAAATATAGCCTTGATACTGGTGCTGTGGTATGGGTGTTATTATGCTGTTTTATAGGTATATACCTCGGGTTATTGCGTAGAAAGTGTGGCGATATCTATTGTCCTACATTATTTCACGGGTCACTAGATTATACAATGGATGTTATGAGCATACTTAAATGTCCATCGAATATTTTAAACATGGCTATGGGTGTTGGCTGAATTATTTTCCTAGCTATAACCTACAGACAGTTTAAAAACTCCAAGGTATATCATTAAAATTCGCATATAGGTCATGATAAGCCTATCGTCCTGATTATGAGGATATTCTCCGGCACAAAGCAATAAAAATGTCTTTGGAAGACCTATCACCTCGCTACAACACTATATGTCAACTATAATGTCAGTTATTCATCCTCTATAAGGCTTGAGTGGATCAATGTGCTGCCAAGACTTCGCAATAAGCCTTAGTGGTTTTCTCGTCCTTCTATTTCCAGCTAAGGTTTTTCACCACTTCATCTAACGTACTCCACTCTCTCTAGATCTCTAAATTCACGGCCTACTGCTAGAAATTATGTATTGAGATGCTTCGCAAACATGTAGACTAGGATGTCTATGATGGATAAGTCACTGTCATGCTTTCTTCAGCTCAAGGCGGTAGTCGAGAGGCTCTGGCTGAGAAACTCCCAAAATTGAGTAAGAGAGGTGTTGTGTTGAGGGCTTTTTTGAGATCTCTTTGTTCAAGTTTCTGAACAAATATGTTCAAGCACTAGGTTTTTAGTTCTTAAAAGCATATAGATGTTATCTAGAGGTGTGAAAAGGTGGAATGGATATACATAGCTCTACTTGTTATATTTATTGGTATAGTTCTAGGTCTTGTTATTGCTAATGAGCTAAATATTTTGAGGCTCTTTGACATAGGTATTAATGTTTATGTGCCAGAGGCGGAGGGTGTTATAGAGATAAAACTGGATATTAGAAATGCTTCAGGATCTGTATTATATCCCAATATAACTTCGCTGTATCTAGATAGAGATTCTAGAATACAGTTCAAGTTGTTGTCAGCTGAGGTAGAAGGAGATGTTAGGATAGCTCTAAGTGGAAGAGCAACTCTTGTTGGTGTTAATGGAGATAGATACTCAGTGTCTATGCCATGTCTATATACAAACATTGAATGTTTTAGAATATTAACATTGATACCGGGTTACGATACCCCTATGCCACTGCCTAGAGATAGATACTCAGTATCACTAGAACTCTCTTGGTATGGAGCTTCAGGTGTAGGGAAAATAAGATTGAAGCTAGGTATAGTAAAAGAATCAGATATTGTGATAACCAAGATTGGTACAAAGCCGGAGAACACCACTGGTTGGATAACATTTGAGGGTTCGACAAGAACATATGCTGCATTGATAGAGCCTAGAGCTACTAGAGTTGGAGATAATACCTATGCAGTACATGTATGGATCTGGATATTTACACCAATGAATAATACAGATATACAAAGCGTTGATATAGCTATCGAAGATTATAGCGGTAGACAACTCTATAGCACAATGGTTAATCTAGATAGGGTAGAGATCTATAGAGAAGCCTTAGTAAGAATTACATTGCCACAAGGTAGATATGTTGTTAAGATTGCTATAAATCCCGATATAGTTCTACAGACAAAGCTATCCATAGAATAGTTCAACCGATATAGAGTAGATAAAAATAGATATTATTAATACAATTTTTTATCAGATTTGGGTCTTAGCCCCACTTACCCTTCTTCATATGAACCTCTAGTTCCGCCATTATCTTCTGTATTGTTAGTAGTGCAAACTCTTTCTCCTCGGTAAATATCTTTACACATGGTGGATCTAGATTATCCTGTATACCCTCCTCAGCAATCTTTAAAAGCTCTTGTAGAAGGGTTACAGCCTTCATATGTAGATAGTTAGATTTTCTAGATCTTGTGACAAGCTGTGCTTCTTGATCTGATAACAGTTTGAATTGTTCTTTTGGTGCTCCACACCTTGGACATTTATCTGGTGGCTCAGGCCCTTCTAGCACGAGACCACAGACTTGGCATTTCCAGAGAGGCATATGCTACCCCAAGATATACGTATTGTTGGATCTATATAAATATTCTCTTTATGACACTATTTCCTCTCTGCCAATTGTCTATCTAGTATCAGAACTATCTGTGGTGTTTCTCCAGCATACTTAAGTATCTGGAGTATTTCGCTAAATGTCTTCTCCTCCTCTACCTGTTCATTTATAAACCAGTGCAGAAATACCTCTGTAGCTCTATCGCCCTCAGATCTAGCTAAATTGAATAGCTCATGTATATATCTAGTAACATTTCTTTCATGTTCAAGAGCATACTCAAATACCTCTGTAACGCTTTTCCACTCAATCTGAACAGCCTTTATATCCTCTAGAACAACTCTACCTCCCCTATCATTTATATATTCATAGAACTTCATAGCATGTTCGACCTCCTCCCTAGCCTGAACCTTCATCCAGTGTGCAAAACCCTTGAGATTCCTACTATCGAACCATGAAGCCATAGCGAGATATAGATATGCAGAGTATAGCTCTCTATTCAACTGTTTATTTAAAGCTTCAACAATTTTATCACTAATCATATTCCCACAGAAACAATATATTCATAGAATAATATATAAGTCTAGCTATAGTGAAAATATGGAGCAAAGACTTATATAGAGAATCCACTATATAGGAGTACCACTACTATCTATACCTTCGATAGATGCCTTCCTCAGTATATACATCAATGCATCTAGATATCTATCCTCTATCCCAAGATCTCTATATCTCTTAACAACAGATTCAACATCATATTCAATTCTATGTATCTCAAAAACATTTTTATCAAGATCTATAACCCCTATAGATGCCCTTGGATCTCCATCTCTAGGCTGTCCAAGGCTACCAGGATTAAACAGCTTAATCCCCTTGACAACCTCTGTATTAGGTATATGTGTATGTCCATGAACAACAACATCTACATCAACAGGCCTTGGCCTTAGTGCAAATGGGCTCTCTGTAAGCTGAAGAAGCTTCTCATCATCGCTAAGACCTGGATAGAGATATCCATATAGAGGATTTCTAGGAGATCCATGTACAGCCATAACCCTATAGCCACCTATATCCCTAACACTCTTCCTCTCCAGACTTGAAAGCCACTTTATCTGTTCCTCGCTCAACAATCTATACGATATATTCTCCCTTGTATATACACTAAGCCAATGAATAGAAGGATCACATCTACAGTCATCTCTATAAGCAACAGCATAGTCATGATTACCCATAAGAATTATATCAGGCTTAAGAGACTTTACAGTATCTACAACAAGATGGGGATCAGGACCATAGTCTACAAGATCTCCTAAAACCCATAGATAATCATATTCAACCCTATCTAAAACTGTTTTCAAAGCCTCGTAATTACCATGGATATCAGATATAACTAGGATCCTCATAGTAAACACAACAATATGTAGTATATTCCACAATATATACCTTATGTTTATAACATAATAGGGTTATAAAGTTGATGCGCAGAGAATCTGTAGAGTGGAATTATGTCTAGATTCAGACTCGATATACATAAACCAATTAAGGATAGGTTTGAGGCTATAGTTATTGGTGCAGGTCCTGCAGGTCTTACAGCAGCTCTCTATCTAGCTAGATACGGTGTTGATGTATGTATAGTATCTAAAGATCTTGGAGGTAATATGGCTATAGCTCCACTCGTTGATGATTATCCAGGTATTAGGAATATTAAGGGCTCTGAATTGACAAAGCTTTTTGCTGAACATGTTAAGAGCTATAATGTTCCACTCTATATAGGTACAAAGGTTATAAGTATTGCTAGAGAAGATAATATGTTTCGTATAACAACTGAAGATAATAGAAATCTCTATTCATATGCTATAGTTATAGCCATTGGATTAAGGAATAAGAGACTTGGTGTTCCAGGTGAGGAGAAGTTTATCGGTAGAGGGGTTTCATATTGCGCTGTCTGTGATGGACCTATGTTTAGTGGTAGGGATGTAGCTGTTGTTGGTGGAGGTAATTCGGCTTTACTATCAGCTATATATCTATCATCTATAGCTAAGAAGGTATATCTAATCCATAGGAGGGATACATTTAGAGCATTTGATATATATGTAAAACAAGTCAAATCATCTAGAAACATAGAGTTATTGCTTAACCATATAGTTACTGAGATTATAGGTGATGATAAGGTGAGAGCTATTAGGGTAAAGAATACTGTATCTAGTGAGGAGAGGGAAATAGATGTAGATGGGATATTCATAGAGATAGGCTTTGAAACAGATAGAGAATTTTTAGAGTCTATAGGACTGAAATTAGATGAGGATGGAAGAATAGTAGTTGGACCAGATGGTAGAACCAATATACCTGGAATATATGCCTGTGGCTCTGTAACAGGAGGGCCCTATAGATACAAATTTGATCAGATAATAACAGCTGCTGCAGAGGGAGCTATAGTTGCTGATGCTGTATACAAATATCTCATCGGGTTAAAATCTAGGGGAGGACTATAGCTATGGATATAGTTGTAGAACTTGTTAAAGGGATTTATATAGATGATATAAAGATTTATGCATGTGAGAAAAGACATGGGAGATTTGTTGAGGAGATAGCTATAAACATATGTATAGAGAGGAATAGTTTTAAACACTATATATGTTTCATAAAGATATTTATGGGAAGGGATTTATATAGGAGATGGATAGAGATATTCAACATTATCAACAATATAAGTATAGATGGATATACAGTAAACTTCTATGGTACGAAAATAGAGCAGTGGTTGCTAGATACAGCATCTCTATGGCTTGGACCAGGGGAGAGAATATTTATAGAATATGTGAATGATATTGAGACTAGGAAACAGCTAGAGCGTGGATATCCAGTACCCGTTACTAGACTTGGATATGAGTTACTTAGAAGAGGATTTACATGGTTTAAGGATTGGTATTTTCCTGAGGGGTTTATGGAGGGAAACCCGAAGATACAAGGTGAAAAGCCTCTGGATAGAACTGTTATGGAGCGACAACTAAGGGATATTAGATACGAGGTTGAAGAATTTATCCGTTTGGTAGCAAGTAGAGGAGCTATAGATATATATGATGAATATGCATTTCTAAGAGCTAAAAAAGTGTTGGAATATATAGAGAATTTAGGTATATAGATTATCTAGATGTATCAGTGCTAACTATATACTCAGCAAAGAGCTTTCTAAACATCTCTCTATCTATTAACGGTTTTCCATCACGCTCTATAACTCTTTTAGCAGGTGGATTGACCAGATAGCTCTTTGCATATCTATTTATTCTCTCCTCAAATGTCTCTACAAATGGATTTATATAGAATATCCCTATAGGAATTCTATCATCAGCTTTGTTAGCAATCTCAATAGCCTTTACAAGTTTTGTCTTTGCCTCATCCTCACTTCTAACCTCAGGATCCCAGCCAATCTCTTCAAGTCTATAGATATGTTTTCTATAGTAGTCAGGAGTAAAAATCTCGTCATATGTAGCACAAGGCTGAAGAACATCTATAAATGCTGCTCCCTTATGCATTATAGCTCTCTTCAAAATCTCTTTAAGGTGTTCCCCAAGAAATGCATATGATCTTGCTACAAATGTATATCCAGAGGCGAGAGCCAGGGCTATTGTGTTTATAGGGTCGTGGAGATTGGGTTTAACCATACCCCTACTCTTCGCATATCTTGGTAGTGTTGGCGAGGCCTGTCCTTTTGTAAGTCCATAGACCCTATTATTATGGAGAACAACAGTTATATCGAGATTTCTTCTACCTAGGGCTACAAAATGGGCCATGCCAATACCAAGAAGATCGCCATCTCCTCCATGGACTACTACAGTAAGTTCTGGATTAGCTATCTTTATACCCATTGCAAATGGAATAGCTCTGCCATGCAAAGCGTGAACACCATTAACATTTACAAAGTGTGCTATCTTACCAGAGCACCCGATACCGGATACAATAACTGTTTTCGATGGATCTAAACCAAGTTCTTCAAAGGCTTTGTATACAGATGTTACAATTCCATAATTACCACAACCAGGGCACCAGTCCTGCCATACATCAGTTCTATAGACATGTTTTCTAAGCTCCATAGCTTAGAACCACCCTCTGAGTCTTTCCACTCATAATATCTTCTATAGCTTTAACAAGTTCAAATCTATACATAGGTCTGCCACTAAACTTCGCAATCCTCTTTTTAATAATAATACCTATATTCATAGCAATTAAATCAGCTATCTGAACATTATAGCTATGCTCAACAGCTATAATCTTCTCAATACCTATACTCATCAACAATTCTCTAAGTCTCTTCTTGGGGAATGGAGACATAAACCTTATATGTATATAGGAAGCTTTAATGCCTCTACTAGACAAAGTCTCAATAGCATCTAGAGCAACACCTTTTACAAAGCCCCACCCAATCAATGCTATATCTGGATTATCATCACCATAGTATATAAATCTTTCTTCTTCAGGAATATCACTATCAATAATCTCCATCTTCCTCATCCTCTTTGTATACATCTCTATTCTATTAATAGGATCCTCATCTATATGACCATATTCATCATGTTCATCACCAGCATACCACATAATTACCTTACTACCTATGAAAGCTCTTGGAGAGATTGGTGAAGATTTATCAAATCTCCTATAATCTACAGAACTCTCTGTCACTATAGAACCTCTCTCAATTCTTATATTATCTAAATCTGGAAGAGGCACAGTCTTTAGAGAATTTGCCAAGAACTTATCAACTAAATGTATAACAGGCACCTGATATTTTTCAGCAATATTAAAAGCATTTATAGCATCATAGAAAGCTTCTTCATGATCTCCAGAAGCTATGACAACCCTTGGAAATTCTCCATGTCCTGCAAAAAGCGAGAATAGGAGATCGCTTTGACTACCCCTAGTAGGCATACCTGTACTAGGTCCACCCCTCTGATAATACGTTATAACAACAGGTACCTCATTCATACCTGCCCACGAAAGACCTTCAACCATTAGACTAAATCCTGGTCCAGATGTAGATGTACTAGCTCTAACACCAGCTAATGCAGCGCCTATAGCAGAGTTTATAGCTGATATCTCATCCTCTGTCTGTATAACAGCAATACTACCAAGAGCTTTACCATCAACTTCAAGATTCTCAAACTGCTCTATAAATAGACTCTCATCAGCAGCAGGCGTTATGGGGTAATAAGCCTGATAACCAACACCAGCCACAATCTTGCCCATAGCTATAGCATCATTACCAGATACAATCATAGTCTCTCCAACCCCTATAGAGGGTCTCTCAAGCCTAATACCCTCAGTAACAGATCTAACTCTAGACATAACACTATTAACTATAGCAACATTAGCATCAACAATATCCTTCCTACCCTTAAACCTCCTATTAAAAGCCTCTACAATAACCCCGATATCAATGTTAAGCAAACCACATACAGATCCAATAACAATAGAACTAAGATATCTAGATAACTGTTGTGGAACAATTCTATACATCTTCGAAACCTCGTTAAGTATATCCATGTATCTAAAACCTATTGAGACAACTCCTCTATTTTCACTTAGCTTCTTAATCAAATCCTTCAACGAACCATCTATACCAAGATCCTTAAACTCTCTAGATATTCTCTCCCTAAGCTCTTTCTCAATACTCGGAATCTGATCAAATGTCTTATCCTCAACAGATGTATCATATACTATAAATCCACCTACATCAACGTCACTATAATGTGTAAATACTGTTTCTGCATCCATAGAAGCCAATATCTTTACTGGATAGTCTAGAGATCTAGGTATTCTATATGAAGATATACCTATATGTATATAGCTATGCCTACCCTTTATATTAGAGAAATACTCTCTATCAGCTATAACACCATAACCCATTCTAGCAAAGGAATATCCAATTATATTCATAGATGTTTCTAGACCTGCTCCCTGAGGACCACCTATAACTATATATACATCTCTATACAATATAGACACCAGTTAATCAGCAGATGGAATTTCCTCAGGAGCAACCTCATCTCTAATAAATCCATAGGTAACAAGATGTTTATTTATATGCTCTTCCAATTCGTCAATACTTGTTATAAATTTTCTACAAGTGGCACAATATACAAATCCATGTACTCTTATCTGCTCCTTTAAATCATCTATAGATACCTCCCTAAAATTGTCACATACACTAACGTTAGATGGATCAACAATAACATTGTTTTTTATACAATAGCCAAAGTTATCCATAAAATCATATGATCGGAAAAATATACAGTTTCTACATCTCCTATCCATATATCTCACAATACCTATAATATATCTAGTTAGATAAATAAATTTAGATTAGAACAAATACAATTGTTCTCATGTTCTCATATAAGGAGCTAGAGATTCTAAATATATAGATTCAAGATAGTAAAGTTTTTGTAGCAGGGGATATGAAGAATATTATGTGGTATAGATGCCAAAGAGATATAGGGTTATAGTTGATAGAAATACATGTATTGCTTGTGGAGCTGCACCAGCTGCATGTCCCGATATATACTATCTAGCTGAAGATAATGGTAAGAATAGTGTTGTTCCCAAATATGAGGTTGAACATACAGATTCTATAAGTATAGGTATAATACCTGAAGAGCTATATAGCTGTGCAAAGATGGGGGCAGACGTATGTCCTGTTAACGCCATAAAGATAGAGCCTATAGAGGAATAGCCACACCATATATTTAATCATCTAGCTTGTCATATACGAAAGGTATATATAAATAATCATATATATTTTTACTTTGTGGAACTATGCCTGTTCCAAGACCTATGACAAGAGACGCTCTATTATCAGCATTTGCAGGAGAGTCTATGGCTCATATGAGATATCTAATATTTGCAGAAATTGCTGAAAAAGAAGGGTTTCCAAATGTAGCAAGACTCTTTAGAGCTATAGCCTATGCAGAATTTGTACATGCTAGAAATCACTATAACAATTTAAGAGATCTAAAGACAGATATACATGTATTCTCAGGAACACCTGTAGGACCTGGTAATACCTCTAAGAATCTAGAGCTTGCTATCATGGGCGAGGTATATGAGATTACAGAGATGTATCCAGCATATATAGAAATTGCAAAATTCCAAAATGAAAAAGGAGCAGAACAGAGCTTTACATGGGCATATAAAGCAGAACAAATACATGCAGAGCTATACAAAGAGGCTAAGAGCTATGTTGATCAAGGAAAAGACTGGCCATTAAAAGGCAAGGTATGGATATGTCCTGTATGTGGACATACATATGTAGGAGATGAACCTCCAGAGAAATGCCCTGTATGTGGAGTCTCTAAAGATAAATACATAGGTTTCTAACCTGAGGAGATCAGATTTTTTAACAACTCTTTAACACAATCATAAAATTTTGAAAGAAGTCTTTTAGTTCTATCTAGGGTTTCAATTAGCAAATCATCATTATCATAGGTTATTGTTTTATTTCTAAGATTAATATATCAAGTGTTACGATTATGTATAAGTGTTGTTTTCTTAAATTTATTAACTCTCAAAATAGTTATACCTGTTATGGGATTGGTATGAGGGCTGAAGATATAATGAAAAAGCCTATAGCTGTTAAGGAAGATGTTACTATAGGTGAAGCATCAAAGATTATGGATGGCAATAACATAGGCTCTCTACCTATAGTTGATGATAATGGTAAGCTTATTGGCATAGTTACAGAGAGAGATATAGTTAGAGCTATCTCTAGAGGTGTAAAACTTGATATACCTGTAAAACACATTATGTCTACAAAGCTTATAGTTGCAGATAGAGATGAGAACATAGTTTCTATAGCAATTAAAATGATTGAGAATAACATAAGACATATACCAATTGTTGACAATGACCATAAACTTATTGGAATTATAAGCATTAGAGATGTTCTAAGATATGTATTAGCATCAAATATGTTTCCATAGCCATACAATTTTTATTCTTTGCTATCCAATAATATTGCTATAGTCATTAAATCTCCCTTTACATGGATTTCCATAGCAGTATAGAATTCTTGATTTCTTCACATTTTTTGTATTGAGCAGTACTATTGTTGATGAAGATGTTGTCCAATAGCTATCATGTAGACATATAGAGTCTATAGTCTCACCATATGTATGATCCCTCGCAATTGTTTTAAGACCATCAATAATCTTTTCAGGATCTGGATCAGCTCCAAGAGATGCTATTAGCTCTCTTGCTAACTCTAAAGCCCTTCTACCCCTCTTCTCAGCATGTATAGCTATTTCTCTAACCTCATCAGAGATTCTCATATTTGGCAAAAGAGTAATATTTGTAGATACATGGGCTCCAGGCTTAAGCTCTCTAATAATAATCGTATCATCGTATATTATGTGGTAGGCATAATTCTCATCAGCTATAATGAAATTGCCTTTCCTATAGCCACCCCCGGTAAGTTTATTAACAATATATTCCTTAGCTTCACCAGCATTTCCACAACTCCCCAAGGCATTTAGTATGAGAATACCTCTACTCTTAACAGGATTTCTAACACCACCTGTATGCTGATCTGTTACAGCTATAAAAAGACCCTTATCGTTAAACCCTATCCATGTACCTCTAACCCCTAGATCAATTGGACAGTAAACCCTATGTCTAAGGCTTATGACCTGGGGATGCAGTTCCTGTGTACCTATAGGCATATATCTATTGTGTAGTGCTACAATTGGATAACTGCTAAATACTTTGTATAGAAAGAGTAGTGTACACATAGCCGATACCTATCAACACTTCACTTCCCATGCTATAAGATTTAAAATATTTTATCTAAACTCCTCGAATTCTTTAAATACAAAGAGTTTTTTATTCATCTATCTCTCTCCCAATAGGGCTACAGTTGCTTAGAGATACAATTTTTCATCCTGTTGACGAGATAAGAGGTACTAGATCTAGGCATTTAGAGGGTATAAAGTTTGTATTTGGGTTAACAGGATCTACAGCTATATATAGAGCTATAGATGTTATGAGGGAGTTGATTAGGCGTGGAGCAGAGATATATGTTGTTATGAGTCAGAAGGCAACAGAGCTTATTGGACCTAAACTCATTGAGTGGGCCACGGGTTCTAAGGTCTATACAGATTTCGGTGGTGAGACAGGGCATGTAGCACTTAGTGTTGAGGGCAATTCCCTTACCGTTATACCGGCTACAGCTGATATAGTTTCAAAGATTGCTACAGGTATATGTGATAACCCTGTATCTCTACTTGCAACAATGTTTCTAGGGATAAACAAACCCATTATAATTGTTCCAGCTATGCATGAAGGGCTATGGAGATCACCACCAATTGTAAAGGCTATAGAGTATCTGGAGAGTCTTGGTGTAACTATTGTATCTCCAGATATAGCTGGTGGTAGAGCTAGGATTGCTGGAGTAGAAGATATTGTTACTGCAATAGAGGCTGTAACACTTAGGGGCAAGGATTTAAAGGGTCTTAGAATACTTGTTACAGCAGGTCCGACAAGAGAGAAGCTAGATAGTATAAGGTTTCTCACAAATCCGAGTAGTGGTAGAATGGGTGTTGCAATAGCTAGAGAGGCATATTTTCGTGGTGCAGATGTAACACTTGTCCACGGCCCCCTAACAGTGTCAAGACCATACTATGTCAGAAGCATATATGTTGAAACAGCTGAGGATATGCTGAAAGCTGTTATAGATGAAGTTAGAAGTAGGAGCTATGACGCTATAATACTTGCTGGAGCTCCTAGCGACTTTAGGTTTAAGACTGTGTATAGAGGTAAGCTTAGTTCTGATGTGGATGAACTTACAGTTGTTCTAGAGAGAACACCTAAGATTATTGATAGACTTAGAGAAGTCTATAAAGGTCTTGTAATAGGTTTTGCGGCAGAGTTTGCAGAGGGTGATATCGGTAGACTTGAGGAGTTGGCAAAGAGGAAACTGTTTGAGAGAGGGTTTGACTATATAGTTGCAAATGATGTGAGTAGACAGGATATAGGATTTGTATCTGAATACAACGAGGTTCTGATAATAGGTAGAAATGGTCTGAGGATACATATAGAGAAGAGCCTTAAGGATGTTATAGCACGTAGAATTCTTGATATGGTTAGAGATGAGCTGAGGAATAGAGGCTAGATCTCTCTATTCTGTACAGAGTCTCCCAAGGTATTAAGCAAAACTATTAGGATTGTTACTATTGCTGAACTTACCAACAGTATTTGTGGTACATGTAAAACATTCTGTATTCAACTATATATCATTGTCCCCAAACTCGGTTCTGGAGGACTATATCCAAGCCCTAGAAAACTCAGTGATGCTTCTATCATTATAGCGTCAGCTAATCCATATGTAAACAGCGTTACCATTTCATTGAATAGTGCTGGAGCTATATATCTAAACCCTATATACAGTGTTCCCACACCAAGGACTTTCACCATCTCTATATAGGGTTTGACAACTATGTCCATGGCACACGTCCTAAGATTTCTATAGAACATGGGTAGCAGTGTCAACATCTGTGCAACAATTATCACATGTGGACCTGGTCCATATATAATCACTAGGATCATAGACAATACAGCCGTTGGGAATGCATAGAGCATCTGGAAGAAGGGGTCTATAGCCATCCTAAGCAGATATCTATCAACGCTAATCACAGTAGCGAGGAAAGATATTGACAATGCTAAGATGGTTGATATAGATGAGACAAGAAGTGTGTTTCTCAGCCCTCTCACAACTCTAATCAAAACATCTCTACCAAGCTCATCTGTACCAAGGATATGTTCTCTAGAGGGTCTGGAAAACCTGTTTGGAGGATCTATAGCGCTGTAACTATATGGATAGATAGACTCAAGTATATAGCTAAAGGTGATGGGTATAGCTATAACTATTGCTAATAGGGATAGATATCTAGTGTAGCGATTCATAGGAGCCAACCCTAGGATCTAGAACACTATGGAGAATATCTATAGCTATATACAGAGCTATTGAGATAGCTATAGCTGTAACACCCCAGCCGATGAGAACTGGATAGTCTCTTGATTGTAGTGCTAATGAGAATAGACTTCCCATTCCAGGATACTGAAAGAGTGTTTCAACAACAATGGCAGAAGTCATTATGAGTCCAGCTCTATAGAGAAGAGCTGTAAGAAACTTTGGCAAAGCAATTCTCATAGCTATAAACACTATTCTCTGTTGTGAAAAGCCCATTGTATGGTAAAACTCTATGTAATGCTCATTAAATATATTGATAATACTAGCTCTTAGATATCTATAGAAAAATCCAAAGCCAACGATACTAAGTGTTATCAGTGGACCCACAATACTTCCAAATCCTATGGGGATACCAAGATATATAGATATAGCTATCAGTAACGAGCCCCAGCCAAGAGTAGGCATAGAAGCTGATAGAGCTGATATCACCTTAAGGACATTTCTATATCTCCTAAGCACAAACTCTAAATATATTGCGGATATACATAGCAAAATCATCACAATTGTAGATACTGTTGCTAGTATAGCTGAAGAGAAAAGCCTGTTGATGATAAGTACTGAGACGGGGATTCCATAGTATATAGATCTACCTAGATCACCTCTAAACACCCTTGATATATAGCTAAGTATCTGTATATACAAAGGTTTATCAAGTCCCAACATCTTTTCTAGAGAAGATCTTACATTTGGATCAGGTCTGGTTTCCCCATATAGAGCTGTTATTGGATCACCGGGTATGACTCTAATGGATATATATAGAATGGATATGAATAGTATGAATAACAAAAAAGAGGATAGAACTTTGATAAAATATCTATAGATCCTCTGTCTCATCTCTATCAACTTTTTATATATACATCGTATAGCTGTGTATATCCAAGAACAAATCTTAGTCCTTGAACCCTTGGGTTAACACCATAGATAAAATCTTCGAGGTATAGCCATATAGCTGGACAATCCCTCCACAAAATCTCTTGTGCCTCTCTAAGAAGTTCAGCTCTAACAGTAGCATCACTCTCTAGAGCTGCTTTATCTAGAAGTTCATCGTATTTGGGATTACTATAGTTTGGACCATTTAGAGAAGAACCTGTTCTCCAATAGGATAACCCATAGTATACAGATGATGGTGATGGCCCATAGAGAGCAAGGTCAAAGTCATGTTTATTGAATACCATGTCCAGAAAGGTGTTGTGGTCCATGGTAACAATCTTAACATCTATACCTATGTCTCTAAGATAGCTTTGTACAGCTTCAGCAACTGTAATATCCTTAGCACTTCTAGTTGATACAAGTAGTGTCAAAGTTCTATTCAATCTAAATCCTGCCTCCTCCAACAGCTTTCTTGCCTTTTCAGGATCATAGCTATAGGGATTCATAGCAACTACATCTGGGGATAGAGGTGGTATAACCCATTGAGCAACCCTAGCATATCCACCAAATATATTTTTGACTATAGCTTCCCTATCTATGGCATAGTTCATAGCCATTCTAACTCTAGGATCTGGAATCCTATCATTATTTATAGCAACAATCACAAGCCTTGTACCTGAAACATTAACTATTCTAAAACCTCTTGAAACAACATCTTTAGCATTATCTGGCGAAAGTCCTACAGCAATATCTATCTCATTGTTAAAGAGTGCAGCTAATCTAGCTGTAGAATCTTTCAAAACTTTGTATATAACAGTGCTTATCCTTGGTCTCCCTCCCCAATAGCCATCAAAGCTTTTTAGAACTATTGATGAGCCAGGCTCATAGCTTACAAATCTATATGGTCCTGTACCAACAACATCTGATACACTTTCTATTGGTTTATCCATATACTTTTCAGCTATTTCCCTAGGCATTATAGATATAGATAGATGTGCAAGATGCTCAGGTAGAAATGCAAATGGCTTTCTCAGTATAATCATAAATGTTGTTGTGTTTACAACCTCTATTCTATCTATGATAGGAGTACCATTGGCATCCTTAAGAAGTATACTACCTATATACCCTTTCACAGCTCTCTCAATACTTGCTTTTACATCCCATGCATCAAGAGGTTTACCATTGTGAAACCTTATATTGTCTCTAAGGGCAAATAGATATGTTGTCGAATTTATCTGTTGCCAATATCTTATAAGCCAAGGCTTATAGACAATTCTCCCAGATTCATCTGTATCTATCTTGAATAGAGCTTCATATACCTTTCCAAGAACCTCAAAATCTGCTACAGCTCTAGCAAAATGTATATCTATTGTTGATATATCTGTGGATAGCCCTATCCTCAGAGTTTGCTCCTCTGTACCTCGTGATAGTGAGATGTATAGATATCCTATTGTTGCTAGGGCTATGGCTAACACTATAGCTATTGTTACAACAATGAGTCTTCTGCTCATTGAGGATCATGTCTATATTCTGAGTTTAAACAATTTAAATTTAATTGTTTATTAGGTTAAAAGTATTTAAACTAAATAGCCTATATAGATACTGATGTCTATGTCTATTGAGAGTAGGGTATATAGACTTCAAAGCATTGGTGGATCCATATATGTAGCACTTCCTAAGGAATGGATAAGAAGATTTGGGTTAGACAAAGGCTCTCTAGTCGAAATATCTATAGATCCTGATGGAGCTCTAAGGATAGCTCCTCTAGATGTAAAGTCGAAGGAATCTAGAAAGATTTTGAGGATCTCTATCGAGGTATCTAATCCCTCTGCTGTTATACCAGTTGTACTTTCACACTATCTCTATGGTTTTGATGTTATTGAGCTTAAATTTCCATCGAGTATTTCTACAGAGGTTAGGAAATCTATTGAGAATATTCGTAGACTTCTACTAGGACTTGAAGTAGTTGAAGAGGGTGGTGGATCTATGGTTCTACAAATATTTTCATCTGATGAAACATCTATAGAAAATCTCATTAGAAGCATGGGTAGACTTGCAAGAACCATGTATTACGATGTTTTAAGAGGTCTGTCTAGGGGGAGTATAGAGGATCTGAGGGTTGTAGAGCTCAAAGAGAATGACTTAGATAGACTATATTTCTATACGGTGAGAACGATAAGAAGAAATGTTATGTCGTCTCCAACACTTACTACATCTAAACAGATTCTTAGGTATATAGATCTTAGAATAGCTGCAAAGATCATTGAAGAGATTGGCGATCATGCTGAAAAAGCAGCTAGATATGGAATAAGATTGCTAGAGTTAGGCAATAGCATTGCATTTCTAGATAGGCTTCAGATATGTATGGATGATATTGATAATGTGTTTAGAAGCTCTATAGAGATACTAACATCATTTGAGAAACAATCTCTTTCCCAGGCTAAAGAAGAGCTTGTAGAACTTGCTGTTAAGGGCTCTGGATGTGTAAATATGTTGAGACAGTCGATTGAAGCTTCATCAACACCTCTACATATAGGTATAGCATCTGCATATGAAGGTATTGCTATAGGTGTATATGATCTACTTAGCCTAATTCCATTAACAGTAGATATAGCATCTTCTCCATAGTTAGAGTTTAAAATTGTGGAGAGATATCTATAGTCTCCATAAACTTTTACTGTGTTATAGTAGTTAAATTTAAAAACATATTTCTCTTAAAAACTTGCGGGATAGGGCTTTGGCCAAACTCCAAACAGATGCTATACATGGGCACGAGTTTAGGGATCAATACGGATCACATATACCGCCAATCTATCTCAGTGCTATCTATGAATATATAGATTATGAGCTTGGTATGGCGGTTTTTAATGATAGGGGTAACTATGTTAGATATGGTAGAGAGGATAATCCTACTACAAGAGCTCTTGAGAGAATATTGGCAAAGCTTGAGCTTGGCGAAGATGCACTTGCTTTTAATAGTGGTATGGCGGCTGAATCAGCTCTATTTCTATCTCAGCTAAATAGAGATACAAAGATTGTTGTTCCCAAGGAAATCTATAGTTCAACATTTGTATTGCTGGAGAATCTGGCTAGTAAGATTGGTTTTAAGGTTGTTAGGGTATGGCCATCTGCTGAATCTATTGTTGAAGCTGTTGATGATAAGACTGCTATGGTATTTATAGAGGTTATGACCAATCCTACAAATAAGGTTATAGATCTAGACTATTTATCGAAGTCTATAGATTTAGAGAAAACTATTCTTGTTGTTGATAATACATTTACAACACCTGTAGTACTAAAGCCCTTAAGGTATAAAGCTAGATTTGTTTTACATAGCATGACTAAGTATCTTGGCGGTCATAATGATGTTGTTGGAGGAGCTATTATAGGGTCTAAGAAGGATATGTTGATTCTATGGGACTGGAGAAGAATTCTAGGTACAATTCTACAGCCACTAGATGCATATCTAGTAATGAGAGGTATAAAGACTCTTGAGATAAGATTTGAGAGAATAAGCAAAACTGCACAAACTATAGCTGAATATCTATCTGAGCATCCAAGGATAGAGGAGGTTATGTATCCAGGTCTAACAAGAAATCCATATCACGATATAGCTAAGAAACTCTTTGAAAAACCATTATATGGAGGTGTAATAAGCTTTAAGATAAGGGGGAGCTATAGCGATGTACTGAACTTTATTAGAAGGCTGAAGATTATAAAAAGAGCTCCTAGCCTTGGAGGTACAGAATCTCTGATAGTAATACCTATTAAAGCAGGTTCTATGTTTGTAGATCCAGAGGATAGACAAAAACTTGGTATAACTGAGAATCTAGTAAGACTATCTGTAGGTCTTGAAGATCCAGAAGACTTGATACAAGATCTTTCTCAAGCTCTAACCTCTTGATAAATATTAAAACAGTTTTTATTTTAGCATTATATTCATGGCAGGAATATTTATTACTCTGTTAATGTCTAGATAATATAGTAGGCGAGATAATGTCTATAACGTATTGCGAGATTTTTACCCGATATATGCTTCCATCGATAAGAGCCTTCATAGCTAAGAAGCTGATTAGCGAATATGGATATACCCAGTGGTCAGCTGCAAAGAAACTAGGGGTCTCCCAGGCTCTTATAAATCATTATCTCTCTGGTAAGAGGGGTGCTAAGCTATTCAAGATTTTTGAGGAGGATAGAAACCTTATGAGCATTATAGATGAGATTACCAAAGCTATAGCGCTAAACAATGCTAATGCTGGAGATATACTGTGTAAGCTATGTATAAATTTGAGAACAAGAAGTAAGGATTTTCTAGAGGCAGTAGGTATAAAACAGAGAGAGGTATCGTATCCACCATGCACTATATAGGGGTTTGCTATGAAAACCTATGATTTTAGATATAGAGAACCTGGCTGTACAACTCATCCTGTCGTCAAATTAGTGAATCTCCTAAAAAATACTGATGAAAATATCATAGAGATCTATGTCTTTAAAGAAGATATACCTCTACCAGTACTAAGACTCTTTGCAAATACAAACGGTTTTAGTATCAAAGAGGTTGAGGAAAGCGATGAATGGATAAGAGCAGTATTAGAGAAGAGATCTTAGTAGGGTTGTAGATGAATGTATATACATTTGGATAGCAGTTCTGTCATATCTAGAGAACTAATTTTCTAGCCATAGAAATAACATTCTGTTAGGTGTATACAGATGAGCTTCTCAAAAAAGATTAGAGAGCTACTAGATCATCATGGAAAGCCATCTAAAGAAGTCTATTTTGATCTTGAGAATAGTGGATGGGTTCCACCAGAAGTTGTAGAGGCTATGAAGCCATATTATAACGTATATGGATATGGACATCCATCTATAACACATAGAATTGGATGGGAAGCTCTAGAAGTTGTTTATGAAGCTAAGGAACTCATAGCCTCATCAATAGGTGCTAAATCTATAGACGAAATAGTGTTTACACATAGTGGTACAGAGGCAAATAATCTTGCTATAGCAGGATATCTCTTAGCCAATAGAAATAAGAGAGGTAAGGTTATAGTTTCATCAATAGAGCATCTAAGTGTGATATTCCCAGCAGAATTCTATGCAAATATACTTGGGTTTAAGGTTATAAGAGTACCTGTTAATGGAGAAGGCTTTATAGATCCAGAAATATTTAAATACTATGTAGATAGGGATACAGTTCTAATAAGTATTCAGATGGTTAATCATGAGATAGGAACCGTACAGAACATAAGAGAGCTTGTAGATATAGCTAAATCAGTTAATCCAAATATAGTGTTTCATACAGATGCTGCTGATGCATATGGAAAGATGGCTATAGATGTAAATAAACTTGGAGTAGATATGATGACTATAAGTAGCCATAAAATACATGGTCCACGTGGAGTCGGAGTACTATATGTTAGAGAAGGTATAAATCTAGAATCACCTATAAGAGGACAACTAAGTGTTGAAAAACTGTGGCCAGGTGTTGAAAATGTGCCAGCTATAGCAGGTTTCAAGAAGGCTATAGAACTAGCATTCAATGATTTTGACTATAATATAAACCATATGAAGAGATTGAGAGATAAGCTTATGAAGGGGATAATGGATAATGTAGATGATGTATTGATAAATGGTCCTATAGGGGATAGGAGAGCTCCAGATAATCTAAATATAAGCTTTCTCTATGTCGAGGGTGAAGCTATAACAGTTGAACTTAGTCTTCATGGAATCTATGTATCTAGTGGAAGTGCATGTACATCTAGAGTTCTTGAGCCTAGCCATGTTCTTCTAGCTATAGGAAGAAAACATGAGGAAGCACATGGAAGTATATTATTTAAGACATCTAGATATCATAGTGAAGACGATATAGACTATGCTATTGAGATAATTCCAAAAGCTATAGATAGACTTAGGAGTATAAGCTCTATAAAACCAAATAGGTAGAAAAGTCATATTAAACATCTTTAATAACTCTGTAATAGCTGTAGAAACTTAGGTGCTAATCTATGAGCACAAGAATACCTCTTCCATATAGCCCAAAGGTATTAGAAATATTTAGAAATCCCAAGAACCTAGGTCCTTTAGAAAATGCAACAGTTGTAGAATCTGCTGGAAGTCCTGCTTGTGGCGATATGATAAAGCTTTATCTAAGGATTGAAAGAATTGATAACATTGATGTTATAAAGGAAGCAACTTTTGAGAGCTATGGATGTGCAGCAAATATAGCTGCTGCAAGTATAGTGACGGAGATGATAAAGGGTAAAGATCTTAGATATGCATGGAATATAACATGGAAACAGATATCAGATGAGCTAGGAGGTCTACCACCAATAAAATACCATTGCAGTATCCTAGCTGTAGGAGCATTAAAAAGAGCTATTAGAGCATATTATAAGAAGATAGGTGAACATCCAGAATGGTTGCCAAAGGAACTTGTACAAGAGGAGAAACTTGTTTTAGAAGAAGAGGAAATGATAGAGAGATACCACAAATCTATGAAAGAGGTTATGGGAGTGGTAGATAGGAAATGATATTAGACTTTAGAGGAGAGGAATGCCCAGGACCACTAGTAAAGACACTTAGAAAATTAGTTAATGCAAAGAAGGGTGAGGAGATTATAGTTTTAACAGATTCAAAAGAATGTGTAAATGTATTGAGAGAATCAATAGTTCCACTAGGTCTAGGAAGCTTTGATGTTAAACAGGAGGATTCATACTATAAGATAACAATTATAAAACTGGTTGATAAACTGGATGAGCAAATAGATATCGTTAAAAGATGCTAAAATTAATATATTATTTTTTATGGCGTATTTCTAAGAAGTGATCTACTAGTTAATTCCAAATTTTTGAGAAGTTTATCTAAGGTCAAAGATCTTAGAATGCTATTATCAAAAGGTTCTGCTTCTCTATAGACAAGTTCTATTGCATGTGAAGGACATACAGCTATACATGAACCAAATCCATCACACATTCTTTCATTTATTAACATAGCCCTTCCATCTATTATAGCTAATGCTTTTGCGAGACATGCTTCAACACATTTGCCACAACCTATACATCGCTCTCTATTGATGCTAACAATAAGTCTCTTCATATATTATCACAGTTCATGTCCATGGGCTTCTTTTTCAAATTCTATCATTGTCTCATCTACATAAGATGTTTACCAAACTTTATACTTTGAGCCGATTTTCTTATTATCTGTTCTTGATTTCTAATCCACTGTGAAATCCATTTCTGGGCACATTGCTGACTACAGAATATAGCTGCTTTGTTCATACAACACGTCTTGTAGAATATAGGATTACTTGTAAGTTTACCACAGACAATACATCTATATACACTTTCAATACCTTTAATTTCTAAAGGCATCTAAATCACTTTCTACACCTACATATATAACTACCTATATTAATCATTATATAACTTAGTTATATAAGACATTTTAATTAAAGGAAATCAATGTTTTATCTTAGTAGTGTCACTATCTTAAGATATATTAAGCTGTAGATATACAACATATCTTTGGTATTGAATATGGTTAAAGAAATTGTTTATAATGGTAAAAGGTATTGGGTATGTGAGATATGTGGTCTAGTATACCTAGATAGAGAAACAGCTAGTGAATGCGAAGAGTTTTGTAAGAATAATCCAGGGTCATGCTCTATTACAACTACATCAAAAGCTATAGGCAGAATCATTTTAAGAGAGGGTAGAGAGTATATAAAATTCTATAGGGGTAGTAGAAGTAGTCATCTTTATGACCTGTACTCATGTGGATGTTGTTAGAAATATTTTATTAGGTCTAAAGATTTAGATACTCTCCAAGGAGTTTATAGTCTATATTCAACTTCTTTGAAATTTCTACTATATCTCTATACATATTCTCAATAATATCACTCACCTCAAAACCTTGTAATCTATATATAGAGCCAACCATATATGTAGCTATATAGTCACATAATTTTGCTATATTTGATTCAAGACTCTGCTGCTCTCTATATTCTTTGAATAAGTTTCTTATATATTCATTATCTATGTTTTTCTCTAAAACTTCAATCTCTAAGGACTTCTTAATCCTTTCTATTTCAGCATTAGAATATTTAGCTATATCGCCTATGAAAGCCTCTGGCAAATCATGTACTAGAGCCATTACTACAATTCTATCTATTGTTGTTTTATCTAAGCCAAGTTTTGTACATAGATCTAAACATATTAATGATGCTATAAAGCTATGTTCAGCTATATTCTCAGCAATACCTGGTGGCACCCCTCTTAACATCCATCCACTTCTAGCAACATTAAGTAATCCTCTTAATGCCTTAAATATATAGTTCATCTATATCACATACCTCTTTGTATTAGTTAAAGATATTTAAAGCTATACAACAAGAAAAGCCTAGAACATCTCTGAATTCTGTCAAGGGCGCTATACATATATCTCTAGCTGTATACCATATTCATTGGCGATATAAATGATTGTAATAGATCCTGTATGTGGTATGGAGATAGATACCTCTAAAGCGAAGTATAAGTCTATTTATAAGGGGAAGATATATTATTTCTGTAGTGAAAAATGTAAAAAAGAGTTTGAAGCAAATCCAGAGTACTTCATTGTTCACGGACCTAGAGGACATATGTGATGGTTAGAGTTAGTGAAAAGATTAGGATTATAGGTATAGACTGCCCCTCATGTGTCTATTCAATAAATTCTTCGTTGGCTAAACTTAAATATGTATACAATGTTAGAATAGATATCAATAGTGGTGATACAGTAGTAGAGTATGATGATGAATATATAAGTCTTAGAGAGATCGTTAGAGCAATTAGATATGCAGGATATGATGTGTATAGAGAGTATATAGTATTATCAATAGATATTGATGAAGATGATGTTAGAATTCTTGAAAAATATTTGAATAGTTATAGAGGTGTTATAGACTATAGGATTTCTCCAATAACAAAGATTTTGAAGATTGCATATAATCCTTATACAATCTCTAGAGATGAGATATTAAGATATCTATTATCAAAAGGCTATAGAGTTTCTATACCTAAAGGCCAAGAAGCTAAGATAGATAGTGGTAGAGGGAGATGGGAGCTATTTTCAGCTATAACATCATTTTCATTGGGATTACTATTAATAGTTATCCATACATTTAAAACATTTGGATTTGCAATTCCTTACTTTCTTGATAATATCTTTATCCATTTTATACTAACGTCAATAGTCATAGGGCTTAATATCAGAGTGTTTACTAGAGGGTTCAAAGGGCTTATCCTTTTAACACCATCTATGGACTCATTGATTGCTTTATCAACAGGGTTTACATATGTTTATAGTACACTTGTTCTTACTGGGATTCTTAGAGGAGATATATTTTTTGAAGCTTCTGCAGGTGTATTGGGTTTCGTCTCTATTGGGAGATATATTGAAAATAGGTTTAGGGCTAGAGTTAGTGAGGCTATTAGCAATCTTCTAGAGTTTCAGAGGGGTAAGGTTAGAAAGGTTATTGGAGATTTTGAGGAGGAGGTTGAGATAAGTAAAATTTCTATAAATGATATTATTGCTATTAGAGCTGGAGAGATAATACCTGTAGATGGTATAGTTGTTGATGGTTGGGGCTATGTAGATGAATCAATGTTTACAGGAGAGCCTATACCCATATACAAGTCTTCTCAGAGGAGGGATCCTGTATATGCTGGAACAATACTTACATCGGGATATATAAAAGTTAGAGCTACAAGAATTGGCAGTGAAACACTTCTCTCACAAATAGTAGAGTTTATTAGAGAGGCACAGACATCTAAGCCATCTATTCAGAGGTTTGCAGATAGGGTTGTAGGGTATCTAACATGGCTTGTTATAGCTATTAGTATTGCAACATTTCTTTATTGGATGTATCTTGGTGGAGTTGGTATTGAGAAAGCTATAATGTTTACAGCTTCTGTTCTTGCTGTTACATGTCCATGTCCATTAGGTATTGCTATACCTATGGTTATAGCTATAGCTATTGTAAAGGCTGTTAATATAGGGGTTATGGTCAGAGCATCGGATGTTTTTGAGAGAATAGAAAAGATCTCCATGGTCATGTTTGATAAGACAGGTACTCTAACTATTGGGAAACCTATAGTTGAGGAGGTTGTTTTTCTCAATAACAGTAATAGTAATATCCTCGCCTATATATGTAGTGCTGAGAAAAGAAGTGAACATGTATATGCAAAGGCAATTCTAGAATATTGTAAGGAGAATAGGGTTGAGAGTTTTGAGCCAGATGAATATGATCATTTCCCTGGTCTAGGAATTATAGCTAAAATTAATGGTGTGGAGATTGCTATAGGCTCTCATAAACTTTTGGAAAATCTAGAGATATATATTGATAATAATATTGATGAGATTGCTAATAAATATAGGGAGAAGGGAAGGGCTGTGATATTCGTATCTATGAATAGAAAACTTGTAGCTCTTATCATAGTCCATGATAAGATTAGAGATGATGCTAGAGAGCTTGTAACATTCCTCAAGAATATGGGTATAAAGACAGCGATTGCAACAGGCGATAATAGAATATCCGCTAAGGCTGTTGCAGAAGAACTTGGTATAGATTTAGTATTTTCTGATCTAAGACCAGAAGACAAGGCTAAGCTTATCGATGAGCTTCAAGATAGGGGTGAGAGGGTTATGTATATAGGTGATGGAATAAACGATGCTATAGCATTGAAAAAAGCCTATATAGGTATAGCTATGGGCAGTGGTGCTGAGGTATCTAGACAGGCTGGCGATGCAATAATCATAAGCAATAAACTACGCTCTATAGAAAATCTCTATAAACTGTCTTATGCTGTAAAAAGAAAGGGGTTAGAGAATCTTTTCTGGGCATTCATCTACAACATAATACTAATCCCTATCGCAATGGGCATACTATATAGACCCCTGGGAATAGCACTAAGACCAGAATATGCAGCTCTAGCAATGATATTAAGTGACATCTCTGTTGTAGCAAACTCGCTAACATTATTTAGATGGAAATCGTAGAGATGATCTAAGGGCTGTTGAGTACAGAATGTCTATAATTCAGTTACAGTGAATAATTATGATGTCTCTTAGAGCTTTTAGAGATATTGTTGAAAGAGTTAGAAGACTTTCAATTGAGTATGGTGTTCCAAGTATTGGGATGGACGATGGAGTAGTTCTATATCTGGTGGTATTTCTCTATGTTCCTCAGCAAGGCAGTTCTATAACTGTTGTTGATGGTGGTGCTGGTATAGGTTTTTCAACTATATGGATGGCTAAAGCTCTAGAGGATTCATGTAGATCTAGCTGTAGGGTTATAGCTGTTGAGGTTAATGATAAGAGGGTTAAGATGCTTAGAAGGGTTATAGATGAGCTTAGCTTGAAGAGGGTTAGTATCGAGATTTTCCATGGAGATTTCATAGACTTTATAGAGATGATGCCGGAGGAATCTATAGACATAGCTTTTATAGATATAGACAAGCATCGATATCTAGAGGCATTTAGAGTTATAAAGAGTAGAGTCAAGCGAAAAGGATTTGTGATGTATCATAATGCATACATTGGAAGCATTATTGAGAGAATAGCTAAAGAAGCTATCGATGACGGATGGATCTCTACAGTTGTACCAACAACCGAAGGAATTCTCCTATTAATTAAACCATAGCAATAGCATAAATTTTATTGTTTCAGTCTCGGTAGAGACCCTAATACGAACATTATTTGTCTCTAGCTGACTTAGGGATATATAATGAATATCGATATGAAATATTCAACCCATAGATCTTTTCCAGGCAATAAATTGTATAGACAGACTCCAAAGGTTTTAGAGGTTCGTGAAATCGTTATAGAGTTTAGGAGGGACATAAGGATTTCTGGTGATTAGTCTGCTGTGGAACTGGGTCGAGAGATATCAAAACTTTATGAGTATCTACTTGGAAAACTTGTTGAGATTCTTAATCTGTTTTGGATTGATAGAGAGAGCTTTGCTGAGTATCTACTGAGATCCTCAGATAACAATATATCTAAGCTGAACATAGTTGTTTTTGATCCTCTATCTCCAGATACCTATATCAATGAGATAGATATTTCAAGACTTCAGGTTGTTTTTTCTAAGCGTAGATGGAGAGCTAGATGGGGAGAAAGGAATAGGGCTAGATACCTACTCATAGGCTTTAATGATGATGGATCTATATATAGCCATATTTTAGACTATAGAGATATTCACTCTAGAGTAAATGTTTTTGGATATCAGTTAGATTTGTATCAATTTGATGAACTTGATGATGGATCTATAGTCATACCATATGATATTGCTGTAAGGATACAGGGGGATCTAGTTATAACTAGGCTAAGACCTATAGAGCTTAGGGAGTCTATTGATATAGATACAGCCTTACCATGTGAAGATATAGATCAAGAGCTTAGTAGGTATACAAAGATAGTAAGGTTTACACCATCTCAAATAGCATCAATTAAAATAAGTGCAAAGAATTTGTGTAGACGTGGCTCTATACCTAGATTTAGCATAAAGTCTTACCATATAGAGGGTCGTGATATGTGTAGAGGTCAGAGAGGCTTCTATAGAATCCATCTCGCATGGGTTGGAGGAGCTAGGCATACTGTAGAATACTTTGGTTGTGAACCCATCTATTACCCAAATACTGTTAGATTTATGGTTCTAGATAAATATTTAACAATACTGCATCCTGTGCACAAAACAGTTAGGTTGAGGATGGAGGTAGGAGATGTAGTTGAGTTTAGAGCTATAGAGCAAAGAATAGATATTTTGAATCTAGTACTAGAATCTTTTAGCAACATATCTCTAGAGTCTATAGATTATCCAAGGGAGATCGCAAGACTACTAATAGCTCGTTATGGAGAAACAAAACTCTTGTACTACTCCGTATTTGAGGATCCAGAAAACGTATTTTCAAGGCTAATGAGATATACCTCAAGAACAATTCTAAGGTTTGTACTAGATAGAGATGTTATTGAATGGCTGAAGAGATATATAGAGATGTATAGATCCTTTGGCCAGGAGATTTTATCTAATTTGCCTAGCTATATCAATGGAGACTATAGTGATAAGAACATCGCTGCCTATATTATGTGGATAGCTCTAAAGACATATAATAGTTATTGGATTTTTGAGGAATTCAATGATGTTGTTTCAAAGGGTTACAAGGCTGTATCTATACCTATAGATAAGCTTGTTGATAATAGTATTAATATAAGGTTTAGATATAGAGAATCGAAAAATAGATCTATTATGAAGATGGTTATATCCATAGCTAGGAAATGTGAGGAGTTAGGTAAGAGATGGAGTCTTCTATGTGATGAATATATATGTCCATATATATGTATGGAGAATAGATATTGTATAAACATCTAGTATAGTGTTCAAGTGTCTAGGTGTTATCTACTTATTAATCTAGTTGTAGCTTATCATGTCTAAGGATCTGATATGGAGAAGAGATTTGTTTTAAAGATATCGGGTAAGATTATAGATCCTAGAGAACCACAGAGAATCGCTGGTTATAGTAGTGTTATTAAGAGGCTTGTTGATGATGGATATAGAGTTGCTGTTGTTGTTGGGGGAGGTCCCTATGCTAGAGAATATATATCTTGTGCTAAGAATCTAGGATTTACAGATGCACAAGCAGATATTATAGGGATAGAGATAGCAAGAGTTAATGCATTACTTCTAGCATATGCCTTGGGAGAGTATGGATATATACCAATACCAAGAAATATAGAGGATGTATATAGAGCTTGGAGTACAGGTAAAGTTGTTGTTGTTGGGGGTCTTCAGCCAGGTCAGTCAACAGCTGCTGTAGCTATGGTCATAGCTGAAAGCCTTGGTGTTAGAAATGTTTTATATGCAACTACTGTCGATGGTATATATGACAAGGATCCCAACAAGTTTAGCAATGCTAAGAAACTCAATAGGATTAGTATTGATGAGGTTCAAAAATATATTAGTCAGCGATATGAGGCAGGAGGATATGAGCTCTTGGACCCTCTTGCCATAGGTATAGCTAAGAGGAGCTGTATAGAGATAACAGTCTTCAACGGGCTTCAACCCGAGAATGTATTTAAAGCATTATTACATGAGATAGGAACTCATGTAATATGTCATGAATAGTTATATAGCTATATAACAAGTCTTCTATATGGGATGATTAGTGTAGTCTGCACCGATTGGTGAGGAGATCCTCGATCAATGACCTATAATTTGTATTTGTGATGCTGTCCATTAAGCTATTATGTTAGGAATAGAAATTTATTTCAGCATTAAAATTTATTTATACACAGAATTTATTGGATGAAATGAGATTGTTGTTTATTTATATAGCAATCTAATCTAACATATTTCCATAACTATTTAGAAATGCTATTTCTTTTAACTCTTTTCTAGGTCTAGGCTCAGGTTTTTCTGCTGGGTATCCAATTGCAATAATAGCTATTGGTATGTATTTTAGAGGCAATTCAAGTATCTTCTGTATTCCTTCAGCCTCTTCCAATCTTCCTATTCCAAGCCATACACTACCTAGACCAAGTGCATGAGCTGCAAGCATTATATACATTATTGCATTTGAACAGCTTTGTTGATAGAATACAGGATCTTCATCTCTATTACATGCAACGACTATAGCCATAGGAGCGTTCAATAGGGTCTCCGCCCTTGGTCTTAATGATGCTAGTTTTTCCTTGACATTATCATTATTAACTATTATAAATATCCATGGTTGTGAATTTCTAGCGCTTGGAGCAAATCTAGCTACATTAATTATCTTCTTAATAATATCAAGTGGTATGGGATCAGGTCTAAATCTCCTTATGCTCCTCCTGCTTAGGAGGAAGTTTAGCAGTTCTTCTGACGAACAACCTGATATTTGTTTTTCAATCATTTTCAACACATTTATTATTGTATTATTCGAAGGATATAAAAGCTGTTATAGCCTTTTAAGCAAAGCTATTAGCTATGGCATACAGCTATGTAGAAGGTTAGTGGTATTAAATCTCTAGAGAAATATTAGATAGTACAGTGGATCTAGGATTTCTTAATCTTATCTCTAGCATTCTATTGTGTATTACTTTGAAATACTAGGGATAAGTTATATAGTAGTGGTTATAGAGCATCCTTTTCATGATGTTACTAAATATTTTTTAACCATACAACTCTCTGAGGATATGGAATCTCTATACCAGCTTCTTCTAGCTGTTTCTTTATCTTCTTAATTACTTCGCTCCTTATTATCAAGAAGTATTGTGATGGTATCCAGAACATCACTCTTAAGTTTATAGAGCTTTCTCCAAATCCTTCCACGATTACCATTGGTTTTGGTTCAGATAGCACAAGTTCTTCTTCATCTAGAACTCTTCTTATAATCTCAATAGCTTTATCGATATCAGAATTATATGAGATTCCTATGACTATCTCTGCTCTTCTAGCTATAGATTTTGAGAGGTTTACTATATTTGATGATGAAACAATGTTATTTGGTATTGTATAGATTTCTCCATTCCAAGCTCTAATCTGTGTTGACATAAGTCCTATATGTTCTACAATACCTCCTATATCGCCGATTCTTACTGCATCTCCTATCTTTGCTCTTCCCTCTAGAATTAGTGATATACCCGAGAATAGCTGACTTAGTGTTTGTTGTGCTGCAAGACCTACAACAATGCCTGTAAATCCAGCAGCAACTAAAATTCCACTAAGTTCTATGCCTAGGATTGATAATGCTATTAAAAATCCTATGAATATTATTAGAATTCTTATTAGTCTTGATAGATTTGTTAGTGTTGTTGGAGATACTTTCACAACACCTCTTAACATAGTTGATGAGATTTTCCTGCTAATAGCATATGAGGTCGCTATAATTATTATAGATGCTATGGCTCTAATGATTATATTCATATTATCTAGGATCCATTTTGAAATAAGTGTTATAATGTCCATTTACTATCACCTATGCTCCGTAAAGCATTATATATTTGGCATTATCAATAGTATTAAAACATAGAACTTCAGTATCTTCACTAGGTATTTTAGTATCTGTATAGACTTCTACATAGTTTTCATTAGATATGTCTACGTGTACTAAGTTGTATATAGGTTTTTGTTTATTGTATAGACATACTATCAAGCCCTTTATAGGTATGATAATCTTATTTATATTTACTACTTCCTTATGGTTGTTTATCATGGATATATGCATAATTCCTAAATAGTCTTTTGGTGTATTGGCTATAATGTTACTGTCTATATATCTACATAAAACTCCCGTATTTGGAGGGCCATAGAGAGCGTATTTTATGATAGATGGCGAGATCTTGTGTATGAGATTGTTATTTACATATATACCTATGTCTATGGGTATATCTATTGTGGTTAAGGTTTGCGTCTTTGGAATTAGTGATAAGGGTTGTGGTAAGGAGATGTAGAGGAAATCAACGTTGATACCATATCCTGATGGTGGCAATGGTCTAAGTTCAATAGAGCTATTATTTGGTATACTTAGTATTCTCGATACTCTAATAATTGATTTTA